>NZ_BSDP01000001.1:601298-1202596 GCF_027925245.1 Agromyces rhizosphaerae | reverse complement strand
CGGGCCGCGTCGCGGTGCTCGACGGACTCGCCGCCATGCCGCACGTCGACGCCGACCGGCTGCTGCCGTACGTCGCGACGCGCGTGCCGACCACCTCGATCCAGTCGGTGCACAACATCCTCACCGACCTGACCGAGGCGCAGCTGATCCGCCGTATCGTGCCCGCGGGCTCCGCCGCGCTGTACGAGCGCCGCATCGGCGACAACCACCACCACCTCGTCTGCCGCGACTGCGGCCGGGTGACCGACGTCGACTGCGTGATCGGGGCGCCGCCCTGCCTCACGCCGTCGTCGAGCGAGGGGTACCAGATCGAGTCCGCCGAGGTCACCTTCTGGGGCACCTGCTCCCAGTGCCTCGCGGATGCCGCGGGCGAGCCTCGCCCGTAGCCATCGACGTCCGGCCGCGCCGCGGCCGGAACATGGACGACCGAACAATGGAGGAGCCATGAGCACGAAGCCGACCACCACCCAGACCGGCGCGCCGGTCCCGAGCGACGAGCACTCGCTCACCGTCGGCAACGACGGCACGACCGCGCTGCACGACCGGTACCTGGTCGAGAAGCTCGCGCAGTTCAACCGCGAGCGCATCCCGGAGCGAATCGTGCACGCCAAGGGCGGCGGCGCGTTCGGCACCTTCGTCGCGACCGGTGACGTCTCGCAGTACACGACCGCCGCGGTGTTCCAGCCGGGTGCCGAGTCGGAGACGCTGCTGCGCTTCTCGTCCGTCGCCGGCGAGCAGGGCTCGCCCGACACCTGGCGCGACGTGCGCGGGTTCTCGGTGAAGTTCTACACGACCGAGGGCAACTACGACATCGTCGGCAACAACACCCCGGTGTTCTTCATCCGCGACGCCATCAAGTTCCCCGACTTCATCCACTCGCAGAAGCGCCTCCCGGGCTCGGGCCTGCGCGACGCCGACATGCAGTGGGACTTCTGGACCCTCTCGCCCGAGTCGGCCCACCAGGTCACCTACCTCATGGGCGACCGCGGCCTGCCGAAGTCGTGGCGCCACCTGCAGGGCTACGGCTCGCACACCTACCAGTGGATCAACGCCGCCGGCGAGCGCTTCTGGGTGAAGTACCACTTCCACTCCAACCAGGGCGTGGAGCGCCTCGACAACGCCGAGGCCGAGGCCATCGCCGGTGCCGACGCCGACCACTACCGCCGCGACCTCTACGAGGCGATCGAGCGCGAGGAGTTCCCGTCGTGGGACGTCAAGGTGCAGGTCATGCCCTACGACGACGCGAAGGACTACCGGTTCAACCCGTTCGACCTCACGAAGATCTGGCCGCACGAGGACTACCCGCTGATCCCGGTGGGCCGCCTCGAGCTGAACCGCAACCCGGAGAACTTCTTCGCCGAGATCGAGCAGGCCGCGTTCTCGCCGGCCAACCTCGTGCCGGGCATCGACATCAGCCCCGATAAGATGCTCATGGCCCGCGTGTTCTCGTACCCCGACGCGCAGCGCTACCGCGTCGGCACGAACTACCAGCAGATCCCGGTGAACTCGGCGCACGCCGCCGAGGTGAACTCGTACACGCGTGACGGTGCGCAGCGCCACCACTTCCCGCCGGCCACCGCGCCGAACTACGCGCCGAACTCGTTCGGTGGCCCCGTGGCCGACCCCGAGCTCGCCCGTGCCGGCTCGTGGGAGTCCGACGGCGCGCTCGTGCGCACCGCCGCGACCCTGCACGCCGAGGACGACGACTTCGGCCAGCCCGGCTCGCTCTACCGCGACGTCTTCGACGCCGACGCCAAGGCGCGGTTCCTCGAGACGCTGAGCGGCCAGGCGCAGGCCATCACGGTCGACGACATCCGCGAGCGGTTCTTCGTCTACTGGACGAACGTCGACGCCGACCTCGGCGCCGCACTCCGCTCGGCCTACGCCGGCGACGCCACCGCGGCGGCGTAGCCACCTGCGCGATCAGCCCCGTGCGGCCGCTTCCAACGCGGCGGCTGCACGGGGCATCGCTGCGCCCAGGCCCCAGCGCTCGCCGAGCGCCTCGGTCGCGTCGGCGTCGGGCGCGGTGATCCGCGCGTCGTCGAGATCGAGCCCGAGCGACAGGTCGCGCACGACCTCGACGACCCTCGGGGCCACGTCGAGGTAGTCGGATGCCTCGCCGAGCTTCGCGCGCAACCGGGCGGACATCGTCGAGGAGGCATCCGTCGCCGCCGCTCGAACCCCGTCGAGGTCGCCGAACTCGCCCAGCAGGCTCGCCGCGGTCTTCTCGCCGATGCCCGCGACCCCCGGCAGCCCGTCGGAGGTGTCGCCGCGCAGCGCCGCGAAGTCGGCGTACTGCTCGGGCAGCACGCGGTACTTCTCCACGACGGATGCCGCGGTGAGCACCTCGAGCCGGCTCATGCCGCGCGCCGTGTAGACGACCCGCACGGCCTGCGCGTCGTCGACGAGCTGGAACAGGTCGCGGTCGCCGGTCACCACGTCGACGGGCATCTCCGCCTGCGTCGCGAGGCTGCCGATCACGTCGTCGGCCTCGTGGTCGGGCGCGCCCACGACCGGCACCCCGAGCGCGGCCAGCACCTCGCGGATCACCGGCACCTGCACCTCGAGCGGGTCGGGCACCTCCTCGACCGAGGCGCCGGTCTCGACGACCTCGGCGACGCGGTGCGCCTTGTAGCTCGGGATCAGCTCGACTCGCCACTGCGGCCGCCAGTCGTCGTCCCAGCACGCCACGAGGTGCGTCGGCTCGAAGTCGCCGACGAGCTTCGCGATGAACTCGAGCAGCCCGCGCACGGCGTTCACGGGCGTGCCGTCCGGCGCCCGCAGCGTGTCGGGCAGCCCGTAGAAGGCCCGGAAGTACAGCGACGCGGTGTCCAGGAGCATGAGGCGGTCGGTCACGACCACAGTCTCGCAGAGGCCACGGACGCCCGGCGCGACGGCCTCGTGCCGCCCCGATCCGCGACCGCATTCTCCACACCTGCACGGCTGTCGCCCGGAGCCGCGCGCACGCGGTGACATGTTCCCCGAGGACTGGTCGTCGCGCTCGCTCATCGTCGCCGGGTCGGTCTTCGTGGTCGTCGCGGCCGGGTTCATCGTGATGGGGGTCGTCTCGGGAGACCTCTTCGCCTGGTTCGTCGGCCTGATCTCGGTGCTGCCCGCCCTCGCGATGCTGGTCAGCGGATCCCGTCGTCGCGCTCGGGAGCGAGCCGAGTCGTCCGGTCGACGCGCCGAGTAGGCCGGGCTTCGGCGCACGGTCCGAGACGTGGCAGCGCGACGGGCGACCGATCCGCCGCGATGCGCGCACTCCGCGTCAGGCGAAGAGCGCCGTGAGCGTCAGCACGGCGAGCGGCGACATCAGTGCTGCGAGAGCGATGTGCCACGTGCGCGGTCGGCGTGTCCGGAGCGGCAGGAGCCAGTAGGAGGCCTCCGCCGCGAGCGCGGAGAGCCCGAGCGGCGCGAACCAGCCGCGCGGACGAGGTTCGTACGAGGTCTGCAGCACAGTCGTCATGGTCGCCACGCCCAGCCAGTACGCGCCCACGGCGACCGCGATCGCTGCGATCGCGCACGCGACGCGGAGCAACGGCGAACGTGCGATCGCCATGACCGCCGAGGCGAGCGCGTCCAGCATGCGGGACCATGCTCCGGGCCGGACGTCGCCGGCGTCCGTGTCCGGTGCCCAGCGTCGGAGTTGCGCGAGGAAGCGGTGCCTGCGGCTGTACATCGACGCGGGCAGGAACGGACTCGGGTTGAGCATCAGCGGGGTGAGGATGCTCCACCGGTCGACGGCACCCGGCATCGACCACTGGATCATCGGCAGCTCCAGGTCGCCCTGCTCCACGAAGAGCACGGCGGTTCGAGGGATGCGGCGACTGCGCACGAATCCGACGATGTGGAGTCCCGTGGCGTCGAACGTGATCCGCATGACCAGGCAGCGAGCGGCGATCCATGCGCCGATCGGGATGAGCGGCAGGGACACCGCGAGGAGCCACGCGCTCCGGCTGTCCGCGGCGAGCCAGATCAGCAGCACTCCGAATCCGACGATCACGAGGCTCGCGACCAGGTTCATCGCGATCACGCCGCGTTCGGGCCGGAACACCCCGGAGGATGGCACGCTCGCCCTCCTTCCGACGGTCCGAGACATCCTCGCACCTCGGAGACATGCGATCGAACCGTTCCGGTCGATCTGGGGAGGGTGATCGGTCCGCCGGTGCGAGCCCGTCCGGAGACGCGAGGGCACACCGGCGCGGTGAGGAGAGTGGCAGGGGTCGGGTGCACACTGGAGGGGTGCGAGCGGATGCGACGGTGAGCTGGATCCCACGGCATCCGACCGATGTCGTGGCGACGCTGTCGCCGCTCCGGCGCCGACCGGGCGACCCGACGCAGCTCGTCGACGACGCGGGCGCCGTGTGGCGCACGACGCTCATGTCGGACGGCGCCGCGACCCTGCGGGTGACGCGGCGGGGCGACGCGCTGCGCTGCGACGCGTGGGGTCCGGGAGCGCGCGAGGCCGTGGCATCCGCCCCCGACCTCGCGGGCGGCGCCGACGACCCGACCGGCTTCGACCCGATCACCCCGCTCGTCACCGAGGCGCACCGCCGCAACCCGGGCCTCCGGATGCCCCGCACCGGGCGCGTCTTCGAGGCGCTCGTGCCCGCGGTGCTCGAGCAGCGGGTCATCTCGGCCCAGGCGCACGCGTCGTGGCGGCACCTGCTGCGCCGCTTCGGCGCGGTCGCGCCCGGCCCGACGCCGCGCCGGATGCGGGTCGTGCCGTCGCCCGAGCAGTGGGCGCGCATCCCGTCGTGGGAGTGGCACCGCGCGGGCGTCGACCCCGCGCGCTCCCGCACGATCGTGGTGGCCGCCCGCTACGCCGACCGCCTCGAGGAGGCCGCGGCGATGGCACCCGACGACGCCCTCGCGCGCCTGCGTCACGTGCCCGGGATCGGCGAGTGGACCGCGGCCGAGATCGCCCAGCGCGCGTTCGGCGACCCCGACGCGCTGTCGGTCGGCGACTACCACCTGTCGAACTACGTCGGGCACGCCATGTTCGGCCGCGACATGACCGATGACGAGATGCTCGAGGCGCTCGAGCCGTGGCGCGGCCACCGCCAGCGCGTCGTGCGCCTGCTGGGCGCAGCCGGGGTCCCCGGCAAGCCGCGCCGCGCGCCGCGGGCGGCCTTCGTCGACCACCGCTCGCGCTGAGCGGGGTCGCACCGGGCGTCAGGCCGCGGGCATCCGCCCCACCGCAGCCACGGCACCGTGGGTCTCGGAGCGCTCCGCATGCGCGTCGAGCCCGGCTGCCACGAGCAGGGCGACGGATGCCTCCGCCTGGCGCTCGCTCGTCTCGATGACCGCGACCCCGCCAGGCGTCAGCCAGCGCGGCGCCGCGGCGGCGATGCGGCGGTGCAGCGCGAGCCCGTCCGGCCCGCCGTCCAGCGCGACCAGCGGCTCGGCGTCTCGCGCCTCGCGCGGCATATGGGCGACCTCGTCGGTCGGCACGTAGGGCGCGTTCGCGACCAGGCAGTCGACGCGCCCGAGCAGCTCGCGCGGCAGCGGGGCGTCCAGGTCGCCGACGCCGACGAACCCGTCGAACTCGGCGAGGTTGCGCCGTGCGTAGCCGGCCGCGACCGGGTCGACGTCCGCGGCGTGCACGCGTACCGCGACCCCCGCGTCCTGCAGCTCCGCGGCCACTGCCGCGGCGATCGCCGCGACCCCGCAGCACAGCTCGACGAGCACGGCCGGGCGCCCCTCGACTCCGCGGCACGCTGCGACTGCGAGCTGGGCAAGGAACTCCGACCGCCGCCGCGGTACGAACACGCCCGGCCCGACGGCCATGCGCCGCCCGCGGAACTCCGCCCACCCGAGGAGGGGCTCGAGCGGCTCGCCGTCGAGGCGTCGCCGCACGAGCTGCTCCAGCTCACCGGCATCCGTCGCCGCCTCGACCAGCAACGCGGCCTCCTCCTCGGCGAACACGCACCCGGCCGCACGCAGCCTGGCGACGAGTGCGGTCTCGGCGACCGGCGGCACCTCGACCGACCCGGTCATGCCCCGCTGGTGTCGATCACGTCGAAGCGGTTGCCCTCGGTGTCCTCGAGCACGATCCAGTCGGCGCCGGGCGGGTAGCGGTCCCAGTCGATGTGCCGCGCGCCGAGACCCACGAGGCGGTCGATCTCCGCCTGCTGGTCGTCGGCGTAGAGGTCGAGATGCATGCGGGGCGGCAGGCTCACGCGCGAGCGGTCCTGCGAGAGGGCGATGGACGTGCCCGCGTCGGTACCCGCTCGTGGATCGAGGATCACCCAGTCCGGCCGCGGCTCGTGGCGGGGCACGTAGTCGAGCGCGGCGCACCAGAACGTCATCGCGCGCTGCAGGTCGTCGACCCCGAGCACGACGGTCCCGACGGTCAGCATGCGGTCACCCTACGCGCGCTCCGGCGGGCGGGCAACGGCCGGAGCATCGACTGCACCGACGCTCTGCGCAGCGATCCAGGCGGCGACCTCGGTGCGCCGGGCCATGCCCAGCTTGGCGAGGATGTGCTCGACGTGCGTCGAGACCGTGCTCGGCGAGATGACCAGCCGACGCGCGATCTCGCGGTTCGTCGCGCCCTCGCCGACGAGCCGGGCGACGTCGACCTCGCGCGCGCTGAGCGGGCCGATCGCGCCGTCCGGAGCATCCGTCGCGGCGTCGGCCGCACGCCGCTCGAGCAGCGGACTCCCGATCTCGCGAGCCCACTCCAGAGCGGATGCCGCGTGGGCGGCCGTCTCCGACGGGCGGCGAGTGCGCGCGCAGGCACCCGCCAGGTCGACGAGGGCCTGCACGCCCTCCCAGGCCCGGCCGCGGCCGCGCCACGCCGTGGCCGCGCGTTCGAGCGCCTCGCGGGCCTGTCCCGTGCGTCCCTCGGCGAGCAGCAGCACGCCCTCGGCGTGGTCGAGCACGGGCAGCGTGCCGGGGATGCCACGGCGGCGCACCGGCGGACCGGCGGCGTCGAGGAACGCGCGGGCGTCGTCCAGCTGCCGCAGCGCGACCCGGGCGCGCACGCCGGTGAGCACGTGCGGGAAGAGGTAGGCGGCGTCCTCGACCGCGAGCGAGGCGTCGAGGCCCTCGCCGGTGAGGGCGACCGCGTCGTCGTGACGACCCTCGTGCGCCGCGACCTCGGCGAGCCCCCAGAGCGCGGGCGAGAGTCGCTGCAGTTCGGCCATGCGCTCGCCGAGCTCGCGGGCCTCCTCGAGGTGCGCGCGTGCGGCGTCGAAGCGGGCACGCCCGAGCTCGAGGTAGCCGAGCACGTGCAGGAGGGTGATGCGCGTCGTGATGCCGCCCTGGCCGTCCGCGAGCACGCGCCGTGCGAGGTCGTCCGCCGCCGCCCAGTCGCCCGTGGCCCAGCGCACGTGCGCGGCGTGCGCCGCGAGGTAGTGGTGGTCGTTCCAGCTCTCGACCCGCGCGGTGTACTCCATGCCACGCGCGATCCACTCGGTCGCATGGTCGTACTCCACGAGCACCGAACCGCTGGAGCCCACCATCCGGTAGCCGCGCGACGCCTCGGCCTCCTGGCCCGCGCCGGCGGCCTCGGCGACCGCGCCCTCGAGCATGGACCAGCCCTCCGCCGAGCGCCCGGCGAAGAGGTAGTCGCTCGCGAGCGTGGTGTCGATGTGGCGGCGCAGCGCGGGTGCCTCGCCCGCGGGCACCAGGGCGCGCGCCCGCTCGGCGTACCCGATCGAGGTGTCGAGCAGGCGACTGAGCATGGTGGCCGCTGCAAGCGCCGCGAGGAGGCCCGCCACCACCGCGTCGGGGACGTCGTCGCGCCCGTCGAGGCGCTCGAGCGCGGTCTCGGCGAGCAGGCACCGGGCGGCCAGGTCGTCGCCCAGCAGGTGCCGCGACGCCATGAGCGCGGGAACGAGCCGTGCGGCGGCCACCTCGTCGCCACTCTCGCGGTGCAGCGCGATCGCCGCCTGGAACTTGTCGGCCGCCGCCCGGCTGTCGTCGATCGCGGCGAGCTCGTTCGCGAGCCGCGCGCGCAGGTCGGCCCGGAGCGGGGCGGGCGTGGCCGAGGGCATCGTCCGCTCGGCCCGCCGGTACAGGTCGACCGCCTCGCGGTGGGCCGACACCCGGACCGCGTCGAGCGCGGCGGCGAGCGCGTGCCGGTGCGCCTCCGCCGCCAGCCCGGCCTGCTCGAACTGATCGGAGACGAATGCGTCGCCGAAGCCCGCGACGAGGGCCGCGCGCGCGACCGCCGCGTGCAGGCGACGCCGGTGCAGCGGTGGGATCGCCCCGTGGATCGCGTCTCGGATGAGTGCGTGCCGGAAGTCGAACCGGCGGCCGTCGCCGCCCGGCACCACGAGCTGGGCGGCAGCGAGCTCGGTCATGCCCTCGTCCACCGCATCGGGGTCGTGCGACGCGACCGCGGCGAGGAGGTCGAGGTCGAACGACCGCCCGATGACGGCCGCCGCGGCGATCAGCTCTCGTGCGACCGCCCCGAGCCGCTCCGCCCGCACGAGCACCGCGTCCGCGACCGTGTCCGGCACGGCCGCGTCGCCGTCGCGCTCGTCGGTCGCGGCGAGCAGCTCCTCGACGTGCAGCGGGATCCCGTCGCCGCGCGCGTGCAGTCGCCGGACGGTGTCGGTGGGGGCGGTCCGCCCCGTGATCGACTCGATCATCGCTCGCGTGCCGCCGGCGTCGAGGCGGCCGAGTCGCGCCTCCTCGGCCGCGCGCCGCGAGACCAGGCGGGCCCGCCACCCACGCAGGCTCGACCTCGGGTACAGCTCGTCGCTGCGATAGGTCGCGACCAGCAGGCCGCCTGACGGCACCCCGTCGGCGACGCGCTCGAGCACGTCGAGGCTGAGGTCGTCGGCCCAGTGCAGGTCCTCGATGGCGAGCACGGTCGGACCCGCGGCGAGGAGGTCGAGACAGGTGCCCGCGAGGTCGCCGACGAGGATGCGGCGATGGCGCGCGGCATCCGACCGCTCGGCATCGGCGCTGCCGGCGAGCAGCTCGCGCAGGCGACGGCCGTGCTCGGGGGCGTCGCCCGACTCGGAGCGCGTCAGCGCATCGGCGAGCGCGAGCAGCAGTCCGCCCGCCGCCTCGGCGTCGCGCGGGTAGGCGCCCGCGGCGTGCAGCGCGGTGCCCTCGGGCAGGCGATCGGTAACCTCGCCGAGCAGTCGCGTCTTGCCGATGCCCGCCTCGCCCGCGAGCAGGAGCACGTGCCCCCGTTCGCGCGACTCCGCGATGCGCCGCTCGGCGAGCGCGAGGAGGTCGGCCCTGCCGACGAGCACCGGGCAGACCCGCGACGGCCCACTCATCGGCGGCGACTCGTCTCGGGCGGCATGCGGCCAGTGTACGGATCGGCCGACCCCGCTCGGAGGGCGCCGACACATGATCGGTCGGATGGCCGATGGCACGTGGTTGCGCAGCGGCCATGGTGGGAGTCACGCGGACATCGTGGGATGCCGGAGGAAGGGAGCGTGCGATGGCACAGTTCATGGACGTACACGAGGGATTCGTCGGCGTGACGACGGAGCAGCTTTCGGAGGCGCACGACGCCGATCTGGCGATCGAGGCGGCGGAGGGCGTGCACTTCGCGCACGCCTGGATCGACTCTGCGAGCGGCAAGGTGTGGTGCCTGTCGACCGGTCCGTCGAAGGAGGCCGTGATGCGCGTGCACGAGCGCGCCGGCCACCCGACGGCGGAGGTCTACGAGATCACGGGCGAGGTCTGACCGGACGACGACTCGCGATCACGCGGGCGGAACGGGACCCGAACCCGTTCCGCCCGTTCGCATGCCCGGTGACGCGGCACGTGAACGAACGGGATCAGAACACGTCGGGGCTGGGCGTCGAGGCCTGCCGGATCGAGACGTCGGCGTGGCGGTCGAACCGGTAGCCGGCGCCGCGAACGGTGCGCACGATGTCCTCGTAGTGGGCGAGCTTGGAGCGCAGGCGCCGCACGTGCACGTCGATCGTGCGCTCGTTCGGGGCGTCGTCGGCGTCGCCCCAGAGCCCGTCGATGAGCTCGTGGCGGTCGATGGTGCGGCCCTCGCGCAGCACGAGGTACTGCAGCAGCTCGAACTCCTTGTAGGTGAGGCCTGCGGGCTCGCCGTCGAGCAGCACGCGCTTGCGGGAGATGTCGATGATCACGCCGTCGGGGTGGCGGTCGGCGTCGGCCTCGTCGGCGTGCTGCTGCGCGAGCGCGGTCGGCTCCTGGAGTGCGAGGCGCACGACGTCGACGTCGCGACCGCCCGCGCCCTCGGGGGCGAGGGCGACGGCGGCGTACGTCTCCGCCGACGGTGCGAGCTGGGCGGTCAGGCGGCGCAGCTCGGCGACGATCTCGTGCAGGCTGGTGCCGTCGGCCTCGGCCTTGGCCTCGTCGATGCCCACGTAGAAGACGAAGCCGCGCGCCTCGGAGCCCTCGGGGACGGCGCGGATGCGCGGTGCGGACGGGGCCGATGCGGCGGGCGCCGCCTGGGCGGCCTCGCGTCGATCGGCGAGGGCGACCGCCGGGCGGACGGCGGGGGCGACGGTGGGAGCGGGAGTGGAGAGCTGGGCGAGAGACATCGGTCGATCCTTCGTGATGATGCGGGGCGACCCGGCGCGGTGCGGTGCGCTGGAGCGGGTCGGGATTGCGCGGGCCCCGGATGCGGGGCGGAGGCGGACGTGCCGGTCGGGCGTGTCCGGGAGCAGGCGTCGGCCGGGATCTCGGCGCTGCGTGCTCGACGTGGACCCTGGGGTCAGCGGCACATTCGACAACACATGCTCGCGCGGCCGGCCATCATCATGCCGGCGTGCCCGATCGCCTCGAAGGAGGTCGGGGTGCGCGTGGTGTCGGTCATGCGGGCAAGTAAAGCGGGCATGGGGGAGTGTGTCAATTCATGACGCCGGGTCTGTGGAGTGGGACTGCGCAGCGGATGCGGCCGCCGACGCGGATCGTCGGCGGACTGCTCGCGCTGACCGGCCCGGATGAAGAAGATTCGACGAGAGGCGGATTCAGAAAAGTTTCCGCGATCGTTTCCGGCACAGGCGCCGCGAGGCCGAAGAACCTTCGTCAGAAGCGGCCGCCGGCGCAGACCGTGCGACCGGCCGGCGGGGCCGCGGCGACCCGGGCGCGGCGGTCAGACGGTGCCGTACAGCCGGTCGCCGGCGTCGCCCAGGCCGGGCACGATGAAGCCGTGCTCGTTCAGGTGGTCGTCGACCGCGCCCACCACGACCGTGACGTCGCGGTCGGCCATGGCCTCCTCGACCGCACGCAGGCCCTCCGGGGCGGCGAGGATGCACACCGCGGTCACGTCCTCCGCTCCGCGCGCCAGCAGGTAGTCGATCGCGGCGATGAGCGATCCGCCGGTGGCGAGCATCGGGTCGAGCACGAAGCACTGCCGGTCGGTGAGGTCGTCGGGCAGCCGCTCGGCGTAGGTCGTCGGCTCGAGCGTCTCCTCGTCGCGGGCCATGCCGAGGAAGCCGACCTCGGCGCTCGGCAGCAGCGTCGTCATCCCCTCGAGCATGCCGAGCCCTGCGCGCAGGATCGGCACGATGAGCGGCCTCGGCTCGGCGATGCGCACGCCCGTCGTCGGGGCGACCGGGGTCACGATGTCGACCGGCTCGACGCGCACGTTGCGCGTGCCCTCGTAGGCGAGGAGCGTCATCAGCTCCGAGACCAGCGAGCGGAACACGGGCGACGGCGTGTCCTGATCGCGGAGCACCGTGAGCTTGTGGGTGATGAGCGGGTGGTCGGCGACGTGGACTCGCATGGTCGCCAGTCTAGGGCGCGGCGCGTCCCCGGCGCACGGCGCGGATAGGCTCGGAACCGGACCGGACGGCCGGGGACCACGAAGGGGGAGCGGATGCCCCACGATGCGCACCACGAGGCCTGGATGCGCCTCGCCCTCGACGAGGCCGCGTCCGCCCCCGCGGCCTCCGGCGACGTGCCCGTCGGCGCGATCGTGGTCGACGGCGAGGGCAGCGTGATCGCGACCGCGCGCAACGAGCGCGAGGCGACCGGCGACCCCACCGCCCACGCCGAGGTGCTCGCCCTGCGCCGTGCGGCCGCGGCGACCGGCGACCGGCACCTGACCGGCTGCACGCTGGTCGTGACGCTCGAGCCGTGCGTGATGTGCGCCGGCGCGATCGTGGCCGCGCGCGTGCCCACGGTCGTGTTCGGCGCCTGGGACGACAAGGCCGGGGCGGCCGGCTCGCTCTACGACGTGCTGCGCGACCGGCGCCTCAACCACCGCGTCGAGGTGTTCGCGGGCGTGCTCGAGGACGAGTCCGGTCGAATGCTCCGCGACTTCTTCGACGACCCCGACCGCCGCCCCGGGCGTTGAGCCTCGCGGGTCAGGCCGCGGACGGACGTGCGCGCGCCTCGATCCGGTCGAGGTAGTCCTCGAGCAGGGCGGCGGATGCCCGCTGCATCCGCTCGCCGTACTCGGCACGTTCGGCGCGCAGCTGCGTGACGCTGAGCCCGTACCCGGGAAGCTCGTCGCCCCAGAGCGCGAGCCAGTCCTCGTGGATCTCCTCGGTCACCTCGGGGTGGAACTGCACCGCGAGCAGCCAGTCGCCGCGGCCGAAGGCCTGGTTCGGGTACTGCGGCGAGCCCGCGAGCCGCGTGACCCCCTCCGGCAGGTCGAACGTGTCGCCGTGCCACTGCACCACCGGCACCCCCGCGACGTGGCGCACGGGGGAGTGCGCGCCGGCCGCGGTGGGCCGCACCTCGAGCCAGCCCACCTCCTTCGCCGGGCCGCGGTAGGCGCGGCCGCCCATGGCCTGCGCGAGCAGCTGCGCGCCGAGGCACACGCCGAGCACGGGCGCCTCGGCGGCGACCCGGGCCTGCAGCAGCGCGACCTCGTCGGCGAGGTACGGGTAGGCGTCGAGCGCGTACGCCGACTCGTCCCCGCCGAGCACGAGCACGAGGTCGTGCGCGAGCGGGTCGACGCCGGCGACCGCGCCCGTCGGGGCGTCCGCGAACTCGATGCGATAGCCCCGTCGCTCGAGCACCGGGCCGAGGTTGCCGAGCCCGATCGCGGTGTCGTGGCGCACGACGAGCACCGTGCGCATGTCGCTCAGTCCAGGCCCTTGATGACGATCACGTCGGTCGCCGGAAGCGCGGCCGGATCGATCCAGACGTCGGGCTCGAAGTAGATGACCCGCGCCACCGGCACCGCCTCGCGCACGCGCTTCTCGATCGCGTTCGTCGCGGCGGCCACCTCGAGCAGGCGCTGATCGGCGCGGAAGGCGATCTTCGCGGCGACCATGAGCTCCTCGGGGCCGAGGTAGAGCGTCTTCATGTGGATGATGCGCTCGACCTCGTCGCCTTCGAGCACCGCGGCCTCGATCGCCTCGAGGTCGCGCGGGTTGGCGCCCTCGCCCACGAGCAGGCTCTTCGTCTCGATGCCGAGCACGATCGCCACGACGATCAGCAGCGTGCCGATGGCGAGGGTGCCGACGGCGTCCCAGACGCCGTTGCCGGTCAGCACGGTGAGGCCCACGCCGATGAACGCGAGCACGAGGCCGATCAGTGCCGCGACGTCCTCGAGCAGCACCACGGGCAGCTCGGGCGCCTTCGCGCGGCGCACGAACTGGAACCACGAGCGATCGCCACGCGTCTTGTTCGACTCGACGATGGCGGTGCGCAGCGAGAAGCCCTCGAGCACCATCGCGATCGCGAGCACGAGCAGCGGCAGCCACCACACCTCGAGCGGGTGCGGGTCGGCGAGCTTCTCGATGCCCTCGTAGATCGAGAACACGCCGCCGACCGAGAACAGGATGATCGCGACCACGAAGGCGTACACGTACCGCTCGCGGCCGTAGCCGAACGGATGCTCCTGGTCGGCCTTGCGCCTGGCCTGCCGTCCGCCCCAGATGAGCAGCAGCTGGTTGCCGGCGTCGGCGAGCGAGTGCACGCCCTCGGCGAGCATCGACGACGAGCCGGAGAAGATCCACGCGATGAACTTCGTGATCGCGATGCCGAGGTTCGCGAGGAAGGCCGCGAGGATGGCTCGGGTGCCGCCGGACGTGCTCATGTGGCAATCCTAGGATGGAGCGGTGACCACCTCCGTCGTTCTGCCCACAATCGCGTTCCTGGGGGCCGGCTCGATGGCCCGCGCCGTCCTCGCCGGCCTGCTGCAGCCCGGCGTCGAGGTCGAGGGGGGCGTGCGCGCGACGAACCGCAGCGCGGCCCGCGCGGCAGAGCTGGAAGTGCACGAGACGGTCACCGCGTTCGCCACCGAGACGGATGCTGGTGCCAATCGCGCGGCCGTCGCCGGCGCGCGCATCGTGGTCGTCGCCGTCAAGCCGGCCATGGTGCCCGACCTGCTCGACGAGATCGCCGATGCGCTCGAGCCCGGCACGCTCGTGGTGAGCGTCGCCGCCGGCGTCACGATCCGGACGTTCGAGCGGCACCTCCCCGAGCACGTGCACGTGATCCGCTCGATGCCGAACACGCCTGCCGTGGTCGGCCGCGCCGTGACCGGCCTCTCGGCCGGAACCCGCTCGACCGACGACGACCTCGCGGTCGCGGTCGCGCTCTTCGAGACCGTCGGCCGCGTGCTCGTGGTGCCCGAGTCGCAGCTCGACGCCCTCTCGACCATCTCGGGCTCAGGGCCCGCGTACGTCTTCTACCTGATCGAGCAGCTCACTGCGACGGCCGTCGCCAAGGGCTTCACCGCCGAGCAGGCGTCGCTCATGGTCGAGGGCACGTTCCGGGGCGCGAGCGAGCTGCTCGCGGCATCCGACGACCCGCCCGCCGAGCTGCGCCGCCGCGTCACCAGCCCGAACGGCACGACCGAGCGCGCGATCGCCGTGCTCGAGGCATCCGGGCTGCAGGACGTGTTCGACCGCGCCACCGACGCGGCGCTCGCGCGCGCCCGGGAGATGGCCGCCGGGGCCTGAGCCGTCGCCCGGCGATCCGGGCCGCGCCGCTACTCGAGCGAGGCGAACTTCTCGATGTCGCCCTCGGTGCCCGAGACGATGATGAGGTCGTGGTTCGACACCACGGTCTGCTCGGTCGCGTAGGTGAAGGGCTTGCCCGGGCTCTTCACGCCGACGACCGTCACGTTGTGCTTGGTGCGCACGCCCGACTCGGTGAGGTTCTTGCCGCGGATCGGGCGCGGGGGGTACATCTTCACCAGCGCGAAGTCGTCGTCGAACTCGATGAAGTCGAGCATCCGGCCGCTGACCAGGTGCGCCGTGCGCTCGCCGGCCTCGGCCTCGGGGTAGATGACGTGGTTCGCGCCGATGCGCTCCAGGATCTTGCCGTGCGACTGGCTGATCGCCTTCGCCCAGATCTGGGGGATCTTCAGGTCCACCAGGTTGGCGGTGATGAGCACGGATGCCTCGACCGACGATCCGACCGCGCAGACCGCGATCGAGAAGTCCTGGGCGCCGATCTGGCGGAGCGCATCGATCGACTTCGCGTCGGCGACGACGGCGTGCGTGACGCGCTCCGACCACTTCTGCACGAGCGACTCGCTCGCGTCGATGGCGAGCACCTCGCGGCCGAGGCGGTCGAGCTGGCCCGCGGTGGCGGCGCCGAACCGGCCGAGGCCGATCACGAGCACCGGGGCGTCGTGTCTGATGCGATCAACCAACGATGGGCCTCTCTTCCGGCCGCTTGAACAACTGCCTGCGCTGGGACGCGGCGAGGGCCGCAGCCAGCGTCACTGTACCAACGCGCCCCGCCCACATCGTCGCCGACAGGATGTACTTCACCGAATCGGGTGATCGTCCGGGCAGGTCGGTGCTGAGCCCGCAGGTCGCGAACGCCGAGATCGTGTCGAAGAGCACGACGTCGAGCGGTTCCTTCGTGATGTGCAGGATCGCGATCGCCGCGGTCGCGACGATGGTCGCGCCCCAGAGCACGACGCTCACCGCGAGGCGGAGCACGTCGTTCGGGATCCGGCGCTCGAACACGTTCATCGACTGGTCGCCGCGGGCCTCGGCGAACGCCGCGAGGAACAGCACCGCGAGGGTCGTGACCTTGATGCCGCCGGCGGTCGACGCCGAGCCGCCGCCGACGAACATGAGCATGTCCATGCCGAGCAGGGTCGACCCGTTCATCTGCGAGACGTCGACGGTCGAGAATCCGCCGGATCTCGTCATCATCGACAGGAACGTCGCGGTGATCGGACGGAACCACGGCTCCTGCGACCCGAGCGTCGGCTGGTGGTTCCATTCCAGTGTGGCGATGAACAGCGCGCCGACCACGAGCAGCCCGAGGGTTGCGACGAGCGTCAGCTTCACGTGCACCGAGAAACGGGCGCCGAAGCGCACCTTGCGGGCGAGGGCGAAGATGACGGGGAAGCCGAGGCTCCCGACGAACACGCCGAGGCCGATGACGGTGAGCATCCACACGTCCTCGGCGAAGGGCGCCATGCCCTCGACGGTCGGCACGAACCCGGTGTTGGTGAAGGCGGATGCCGCGAAGTAGAAGCCCTTCCAGATCGCCGGCCACGGCTCCCAGCCCAGGATCAGCAGGTGCGGCACGATCAGGATCGTCAGGACGAGCTCGATGGCCAGCACGCTCACCGCGACGGTCGTGAGCAGGCCGCCGATCTCGCCGAGGCGCACCGCCTGGCTCTCCGCGACGGGGCCCGCATGGGTGCGCATGGGGTTCGTGTCGCTCGCGGCGATGAGCTTCTGGCGCAGGCCGAGCCGGCGTGAGACGACGAGGCCGAGGATGGATGCCAGCGTGAGCACGCCGATGCCGCCGACCTGCAGGCCGATCAGGATCGCCACGTTGCCGAACGTCGACCAGTGCGTGGCCATGTCGACCGTGACGAGCCCGGTCACGCAGATCGCGCTCACCGCCGTGAAGAGCGCGTCGGCGAGCGGGGTCGCCGAGCGGTCGGCGGCGGAGATCGGCAGGGCGAGCACCGCGGTGAGCACGAGGATGAGGCCCGTGAAGATGAGGATCGCGAAGCGGGCGGGCGAGCTCTCGGCGAGGCCGGAGGCGAAGCTGCGCGCGCGTGCCATCGGCGTCCTGCGCTCGCCGACATCCGTCCGCATCCGTATCCCTCCGCGGTTCCGCGTCGCGACCGCACCCCCGCGGCCGTACCGGAGAGTCATGGTACTCCTGAACGGGAATGACTAGCCTTGACCCATGGCGGACATCTTCGACGTGGTGGCGGATTCGACCAGGCGAGAGATTCTCGGTGTGCTGCGCGAACGGGCCGAGATCGCGGGTGACGGCGTCGGGGAGCTGAGCGTCTCCGACATCGTCGCTGCGCTCGGCCTCAGCCAGCCGACGGTCTCGAAGCATCTCAAGGTGCTGCGGGAGGCCGGTCTCGCGCAGGTGCGCGAGGAGGGGCAGCACCGCTACTACCACCTCGTCGCAGAGCCGCTCGAGCACATCGAGGACTGGCTCTACCCGTTCCTCGCCGGCAACGACGCGGAGCGCGTCACCGAGCTCGCGTTGCAGACGCTCAAGCACGAGCAGCGCGCGTTCGCCGAGAAGCTCGGCAAGGCGTATGCCGAGACCGCGCACCAGGTGCGCTCCACGACGCAGCGCGCGAGCACCGCGGTCAAGGGTGCGACCCAGAAGCTCAAGCCCTGACGGAGGCGATCGGCGATGGCGGATGACCTGTCGGACGTGCGGTTCCTCACCGTGGCGGAGGTCGCCGCGATCATGCGCGTGTCGAAGATGACCGTATACCGGCTGGTGCATGCGGGGGAGCTGCCCGCGATCCGGTTCGGGCGCTCGTTCCGCGTGCCCGAGTCGGCGATCGCCGACGCGGTGCGCGGCGGGGTCGCCCACACCGCCTGAGCGCCGCGACCAGCGGAATCGGCTACACTACACCGAGGCATATCGCCGTCAGGCCGAGGCACGCCCGGCCGACCCCGAGACGTTCTGTGAGGTATTCCGTGGGTTCTGTGATCAAGAAGCGCCGCAAGCGCATGGCGAAGAAGAAGCACCGCAAGCTCCTTCGCAAGACGCGCCACCAGCGTCGCAACAAGAAGTAGTCGCGCCAGGCTGCTGTGCCCGAGCCCCGAGCCGTACGGCCCGGGGCTTCGTGCTGTCCGGCGTCGTGCTGTCCGGAGGGGATCCGGTGCCCGCAGGGAACCTAGAGTGGATGCCATGAGCACCGACGCGCCCGACCCGGGCATCCGCATCACCCTGCTGGGCAAGCCCGGCTGCCACCTCTGCGACGACGCGCGCGACGTGGTGCTGGCGGTGCGCGACGAGCTCGCCGCGCTGCCGGACGGCCCGCGGGTCGCCTACGAGGAGGCCTCGATCCTCGACGACGAGCGGATGCGCGAGCGCTACGCCGAGCTCATCCCGGTGCTGCTCATCGACGGCGAGGAGCACGCGCACTGGCGGGTCGACCCCGTGCGCCTGAAGTCCGCGCTGCTCGAGCACGCGTAGCCGCTCCCGCGAACGACGACGGGGGCGGTGCCGACACCGGCACCGCCCCCGTGTTCGCTCGTGCGATCAGGCGACGTTGTTCGTCTCGGGCTTCAGCGCCTTCTCCTTGAGGAGCGCGAACTCCGCGTCGGAGATGGTGCCCGCCTCGTGGAGCGCCTTCGCCTTGGCGATCTCGTCGGCGGCGCTGGTCGGCGTCGCGACCTGCCGGATGTAGCTCTCCTGCGCCTCCTGCGCCGCCCGCACCTGCGCGGCCTGGCGCTTGGCCATGTTCGGCCCGCGCGCGATCAGGTACACCAGCGCCGTGATGAGCGGCACGAAGATGAGGCAGACGATCCAGAGCGCCTTCCACCAGCCGTTGAGCTCGTGGTCGCGGAAGAGGTCCACCAGGATGGTGAACAGGACCATCAGGTACGCGATCCAGATGAAGATCACGAACGACAGCCAGATGATGTTCCAGAACGATGCCCAGAAGTCCATGGACGAACCTTTCGAGTCAGCCGCGGAGGTGGGGCCCCCCGCCCACTCCCGACCGTAGCGCTGTTCGCACCGCCGCGTCTAGGAACGCGTCGCGGTGTCGGAATCCGGATCCCCGGGCGGTTCCGCCCCGTCATCGTGCGGATCCGCGGGGGTCGTGTCGAGCCGCTCGCGATAGCGCCGGGCGAAGTATCCCGCGATCGGCACGTCCGTCGACGAGTGCGCGACGATCGAGATGACGATCGCCACCACGATGATGTGGAACATCTCGTCCGCCGCGGGCGCGCCGGACTGCAGCACGAGGATCCCGTAGAGCACCGAGGCGAAGCCCTTGGGCCCGAACCAGGCCGCGGTGAGCCGTTCCTGCCACGGCATGCCGCTGCCGAGGAGCGAGACCTCGACGGCCACCGGACGCGCCACGACGAGCAGCAGGATCGCGAACACGTAGCCGCCCAGCGGCACCTCGGCGAGGAACATCGGCGAGATGAGCGCGCCGAACAGCAGCACGGCGAGCAGCTTGATGAGTTCGGAGAACTGCTCGCCGAACTCCTGGTACGCCTCGCGCATCTCCGGCGCCGCGCTGGCGATGGTGATGCCCGCCGCGAAGGCCGCGAGGTACAGGTTCGCGTGGGTGAGCTCGCAGATGCCGAGCACGAGCAGGCCCACCGCGACCGGGGTGAGCGAGGCGTAGAGCGGCGTGCGCGAGAACATCCGCCGGCGGACCAGCCAGCTGACGACCAGGGGCACGACGATGCCGACGACGATGCCGAGGGAGAGCTCCTCGATCAGCTGGAGCGGCTCGGCGTCCGGCCCGCCCGCCGCGGCGATGAGGAAGAGCACGACCGGCAGGGCGAGTCCGTCGTTGAGGCCCGACTCCACGCCGAGCAGGTGGCGCACCCGGTACGGGATCTCGCCGCGGCCCACGATCGCCGACGCGAACACGGGGTCGGTGGGTGCGAGCACGGCGGCGACGAGCAGCGCCTGGGTCCAGTCGAGGCCGACCAGCCAGACGCCGAGCAGGGCCGAGATCACGAACGTCAGCGGCATCCCGAGCAGCAGCGCCCGGCCGGGCAGGCGCCAGGCCTCGCGCAGCTGGCGGATGCCGACCTGCTGTCCGTCGGTGAAGAGCACGACGAACAGCGCGAGCGACGAGATGATCTCGACCGTGGGGTCGTCCGCGCCGAAGTGGACGAAGCCCAGCATGCCGTCGCCGACCAGGAACCCCGCCACGAGGAACAGCACCGTCGTCGACAGCACCGTGCGGTGCGCGAGCCCGGAGATGAGGATCGCGACGAGCAGCACGACGGCGAAGACGAGGAGGAGTTCCACCCTCGCTACTCTGCCCGAGCGGTTGCGCCGTGTCGATGGCGGGTCGGGCGGATGCCGCTCAGCCGGCGGGTTCCTCCTCGACGCGCATCTCGGGCAGCCGGGCGACGAGCAGCCAGCCGGGGAGGATCAGCACGCACAGCATGGGCAGCAGGGCGATGTCGCCGACGACCACGATCGCGATGAACAGGGACAGCCAGCCGTCGCGCACGACCACGAGGCAGACGCCGAGCACGGCCGCGGCCATCGCGACCGGGACCGGGATGGCGGGCACGATCGCCACGGCGAGGATGCCGATGGCGCCGCCGATGAAGATGGTCGGGAAGATCCGGCCGCCGCGGAATCCGGCCGCCGCGGCGATGAGCAGCGCGACGATCTTGATGCCGACGATCCCGGCGAGTTGCCAGGCGTCGTAGTCGGCGGCCTCCTTCGTCAGCTCCTGCAGCTCGTCGAGACCCTTGAACAGGGTGATCGGCCCGCCGATCGCGCCGAGCAGCCCGAGGATCAGTCCGCCGATCGTGAGCGGGATGATCGGGTTCCGCATCGCGTGGAACACCCGGTGCAACGGCTTCATCCCGTAGACGAGTGCGAGTCCCGCCGCGATCGCGGCGAGCAGCACCAGCACGCCCCAGAGGAAGTCGATCGCGGCCGGTGCCGCGTACTCGGGCGATCCGGCCGAGAGGCTGTACGCGCCGAGGAAGTGCATTGTGATCGAGCCCGCGGCCGCGGCCATCAGCGGCGCGAACATGCGATCCCACAGCGGCCGCTTCGACGGCACCGCGATCGCGACGCTCGTCACCAGCAGGGCGGCGCCGACGGGCGACCCGAACAGCGCGCCCACGGTACCGGAGACGACGATCACGGTGAGCGGGCCGATGGGCAGCTGCGGGAGGAACCGCCTGCCGACCCACGCGGCGAGGGCGATGTTGATGGCGAGGGTGGGCCCCTCGGGTCCGAGGCTCACGCCCATCGACAGCGTGATGATCGCGGCGAGGGCGACTCCCGGAACGGCGGACATCGCCATCGGTGAGGGGAAGAGCGACTCGGTCGCCGGGTCCTCCCCGCCGTGGCCCGGCATGAACCGCACGATCAGTCCGGTCAGCAGGCCGGCGAGGGTGAGCACGCCGATGATCCAGAGCGGGGCATCGCCCGAGACGCCCGCCCAGCCCGGCACGACGTCCCAGAGGAACTCGTCCACCCACTCCGAGACGAGGTCGAGGCCCGCCAGCACGAGCGCCGAGCCGATGCCGATGACGATCGCGGGGATCGAGAGCTTCAGCAGCAGCTTCGGGTCGGACCTCCCGGTGCCGTCGGGCACGTCGGCTGCCGTGGCGGCGTCGCCGGCGCCGCTCGTGCGCGCTCCGGCCGCGCCGTCGGGCACGTCCGCCTCGGCCGCTCCGTCGCCAGGTCGCTCCTCGGCCATGCGCGCCCTCCCCGCAGGTTCGCTCCCGCGGGAAGCCTAGCGGCTACGGCAGCAGGCGCGTGGGGCCGCGGAACAGGTAGGTGACCTCGCGGATCGACGCCTCGTGCAGCATGAGCATCAGCACGCGCGCGAGGCCCATGCCGAATCCACCGTGCGCGGGAGCGCCGTAGCGGAAGAAGTCGAGGTAGAACTCGAGCTCCTCGGGCTCCAGGCCCTTCTCCTTCGCTTGCGCGACGAGCACGTCGACGCGGTGCTCGCGCTGCGCGCCGGTCGAGATCTCGACGCCGTTGAAGAGCAGGTCGTAGCTGTTCGTGAGCGACGGGTCGCCCTCGTGGCGCATGTGGTAGAACGGCCGGATGTTCGAGGCGTAGTCGGTGAGGAAGACGAACTCGTGGCCGAACTCCTCGCGCACGTACGCCGCGATCTGGCGCTCGCCCTCGGGGTCCATGTCCTCGTCCTCGCGGGGCACGACGTAGCCGCGCTCGGCGACGATCTCCTTGGCGCGCGCCAGCGGGATGCGCGGGAACGGCGTGGCGGGCACGGTGACCTCGACGCCGAACAGCTCCTCGATCTCGGCGCCGTGGCGCTCCTTGACCGCCGTGAAGCCCGCGACGAGGAGCTCCTCGTGCATCGCCATGACGTCCTCGTGCGAGTCGATCCAGCTCATCTCGGCGTCGACCGAGGTGAACTCGGTCGCGTGGCGCGAGGTGAACGACGGGTCGGCGCGGAAGGCCGGGCCGACCTCGAACACCTTGCCGAAGCCGGCGACCTGGGCCATCTGCTTGAAGAACTGCGGGCTCTGCGCGAGGTACGCCTTGCCCTCGAAGTACTCGATCTCGAACAGCTCGGCGCGCGACTCCGAGGCCGACGCCATGAGCTTCGGGGTCTGGATCTCGATGAACCCGCGCTCCACCCAGTACGTGCGCCACGCGTGCAGCAGCGTCGTCTGGACCTTGAAGATGAGGGCCTGCTTCGGGTTGCGCAGGTCGAGGAAGCGCCAGTCGAGGCGCTTGTCGAGGCTCGAGTCGGCGGCGATCGGCGTCTCGGGCAGCGCCTCGGTGACGACCTCGAGCGTGCCGATCTTCACCTCGAGCCCGCCGAGCTTCACGCGCTCGTCGTGCTTCAGGTCGCCGGTCACGGTGATGAAGGAGCCGTGGGCGAGCGCCGAGATCTGCTCGGTGATGGCCAGGCGGGCGGATGCCTCGGGCCCGGCGTCCTCCGCGAGCTCCCGCACGGCGGGGTTCACGAGCTGCACCGCGCCGGACTCGTCGCGCAGGATGACGAACTGCACCTTCTTCTGGTCGCGGACGGTCTCGACCCATCCGGAGACGCTGACGGGGCCGTCCTCGAGGGCGGCGAGGTTCGTGACGAGGGTGCGTGTGCTCACGGCCGACCATCCTACCCGCGCGCACCTGTGCGCGATCCCCGGGCGGGTCGCCCCGACGTTCTCGGCATTCTCATGGATTCGCGCTGCCTAGACTGGATGCCGTGCCGGCCGACCAGATCCATCTCGTGCGCCACGGCGAGGTCTTCAACCCGCAGGGCGTGCTGTACGGTCGCCTCCCCGGCTACGGGCTCTCCTCGCTCGGACGCCAGATGGCGCAGGCCGCCGCCGACGACCTCCGCGCCCGCGGGCGCACCATCGCCGCGCTCTACTCCTCGCCGCTGCAGCGCACGCAGCAGTCGGCCGAGCCCATCTCGGCGGCGTTCGGACTCGAGCCGGTGCTCGAGGAGCGCGTGATCGAGCCGACCAACCGGTTCGAGGGCAAGCGCATGACCGGCTCCGGCGGGGCCCTGCGCGACGTGCGCAACTGGCCGCTGCTGGTGAACCCGTGGGAGCCGAGCTGGGGCGAGCCGTTCGGCTCGATCGCCGACCGCATGCTGCAGGCCATGGCGGATGCCGCCGATGCGGCCGAGTCCGGCGACGTGATCTTCGTCTCCCACCAGCTCCCGATCTGGATGGCGCACCGGCGCGTCACTGGCCGCCGGCTCTCGCACGACCCGCGCCGGCGCCGTTGCGCGCTGTCGAGCATCACCACGTTCGAGCGCCGGGACGGCCGATTCGTCGAGGTCGGCTACCGCGACCCGGCCGCACCGCTGGCCGTCGCCGCGACCGACGTGGGGGCGGTGTGATGCGCCGTCTCGCCGCCGTGGCGCTGGCCGCGGCATCCGTCGTCGTGCTCGCCGGCTGCGGGTCCGATCCGCTCGCCGACCAGTACCGCGACGGCAGCGGCAAGAACTACATCGCCGGCGACGGCACCATCTCGGAGATCGCGCCCGCCGACCGCGGCGAGCCGATCGCGTTCGCGGGGGAGTCGATCGAGGGCGAGCAGGTGTCGTCCGCCGACTACGCGGGCGAGGTGCTGATCGTCAACTTCTGGTACGCCGGCTGCGCCCCGTGCCGCGCCGAGGCGCCCGACCTGCAGGCCGTGAGCGAGGAGTTCGCGGGCGCGGGCGCGAGCGTGCTCGGCGTGAACGTGCGCGACCAGGCGCCGACCGCGGCGAGCTTCGAGTCCGACTACGGCATCACCTACCCGTCGATCGTCGACGCGAACGACGGCGCGGTGCAGCTCGCGTTCGCGGGCGACGTGCCGCCCAACGCAGTGCCCACGACGCTCGTGCTCGACGCCGAGGGGCGCGTGGCCGCGCGCATCCTCGGCCAGCTCAACCGCTCGAACCTGCAGACGATCGTGAACGACGTGCTCGACGAGGGCGCCTGACGTGGGCGGCATCGGCGAGGTCGTGCTGAACGGCCAGCTGCTGGTCGCCATCCCGATCGCGGTCGCGGCCGGGCTCGTCTCCTTCCTCTCGCCGTGCGTGCTGCCGCTGGTGCCGGGCTACCTGGGCTACGTCGGCGGCTTCGCCGACGCGTCGGCGGATGCCTCGGCCGAGCGCGCCAACCGGCGGCGGCTGGTGCTCGGCGTGCTGCTGTTCATCGCCGGATTCACGCTCGTGTTCCTGCTCTTCAACGCCGTCGCCGGCGCCTTCGGGGTGTGGCTGAAGGTCTGGTCCGACGTGATCATCCGCGTGGCGGGGGTCGTGCTCATCGCGATGGGGCTCGTGTTCATCGGCCAATTCACGTTCCTGCAGCGCACGCTGCGCCCGTCGTGGCGGCCCGCGACCGGGCTCGCCGGTGCACCGCTGCTCGGCATCGTGTTCGGCCTCGGCTGGACCCCGTGCATCGGCCCGACCCTCGCGGTCGTGCTCACGCTCAGCGCCGACTCGGCGTCGGTCGGCCGCGGCGCGCTGCTCGGGCTGGCGTACTGCATCGGCCTCGGCATCCCGTTCCTGCTCGTCGCGCTCGGCTTCGGCTGGGTCACCGGGTCGCTGGCCTTCCTGCGCCGCCACATCCGGCTCATCAACATCATCGGAGGGGCGCTGCTCATCGTGATCGGGCTCCTCATGGTCACGGGCGTGTGGAACGCGTGGATGTACGACCTGCAGGCGGTGATCACGAGCTATGACCTCCCCATCTGACGGCGCCGACGGCCGCACCGGCGCGCCCGCCACGGCAGACGCCCCCGACGTGGCCCGCCCGAGCGACCACGTCGACCAGCCCGCGCCCCGCCCCGGGGCATCCGTCACCCAGCCCCGCCTGGGCCCGGCCGGCTGGCTGCGCTTCGCCTGGCGGCAGATCACGAGCATGCGCACGGCCCTGCTGCTGCTCCTGCTGCTCGCGATCGCCGCGGTGCCGGGCTCGCTCGTGCCGCAGCGCTCGAGCGACCCGAACGGCGTCACGCAGTACTTCGCCGACAACCCCGACCTCGCGCCGGTGCTCGATTCGTTCCAGATGTTCGACGTCTACTCGTCGGTCTGGTTCTCGGCGATCTACCTGCTGCTGTTCACGTCGCTCATCGGCTGCGTCATCCCGCGCACCAAGCACCACCTCGACGCGCTGCGCGCCCGCCCGCCGAAGACCCCGGCGCGCCTGTCGCGGCTGGTCGGCTTCACCGAGCGGCAGGCGACCGGCACCCCGGCCGACGCGGTCGACGCGGCCGAGCGGATGCTGCGCCAGTCGGGCTACCGGGTCGAGCGGTACGACGCCGGGGCCGTGGCATCCGTGTCGGCCGAGCGCGGGTACCTGCGTGAGACGGGCAACCTGGTGTTCCACTCGGCGCTCGTCGGGATCCTCGTGACGGTCGCCGTCGGCGGCGGCTACGGCTTCGCCGGGCAGCGCGTGCTGGTCGAGGGGCAGTCGTTCGTGAACACGCTCGCCTCGTACGACTCGTTCAATCCGGGCCGCTTCTTCGACGACACCACGCTCGACCCGTACCGCCTGGCGCTCGACGACCTCGAGGCCGTGTACGAGACCGAGAACGTCGACGCGCTCGGCCAACCCGTCGACTTCACGGCGTCGGTCACGGTGCAGGCGCGCGAGGGCGAGCCCGAGCCGGGCGTCGTCAAGGTGAACGCGCCGCTGCGCGCCCACGGCACCGACATCTACCTGCTCGGCAACGGCTACGCGCCCACGATCACCGTGCGCGACCCCTCCGGCGCGGTCGTCTTCACCGATGCGGTGCCGTTCCTCCCGCAGGACGCGAACCTCACCTCGCTCGGCGTGATCAAGGTGCCCGACGGGCTCGACGAGCAGCTCGGCATGATCGGCTTCTTCTACCCGACGCAGGACGTGCTGACCACTGGCGCGTTCACCTCGACCTACCCCGACCTCTTCTTCCCGGTGCTCACGCTCAACGTCTACGCGGGCGACCTCGGCATCGACGACGGCGTGCCCACGTCGGTCTACGCGCTCGACACCGACGACATGACCCAGCTCACCGGCGGCGACACGGGTGTCGACTCGATCGACCTCGCCCCGGGCGAGACGGCCGAGCTGCCGAACGGCCTCGGCTCCGTCGAGTTCGTCGACGCCTCGCCCGCCGGCACCGCCGAGGGCGACACGTCGCAGAGCGTGCTGCGCTTCGCGTCGTTCGACATCCACCACGACCCGACCCAGGGCTGGGTGCTGGTCTTCGCGCTGCTCGCGCTCGCGGGTCTCATGACGTCGCTGTTCATCCCGCGCCGCCGGGTCTGGGTCAAGGCGACGGATGCCGGTGAGCCACGCGGCGCCGACGGCGACGCGACCGCCGGCACCGTGCGCCTCGAGTACGCCGGCCTCGCCCGCGGCGACGACCCCGGCCTCGCGGACGCCGTGGCCGAGCTGGCCGACCGGCACGCCCGCGCGCTCGGCGCTACCGCGCGCGCGTAGCGCGAACGGGTGGATCCGGCCACGCGAGCAGCCACAGCTCGCCCACCAGCACGTGGAGGCCGAAGCCGAGCCAGAAGGCCGGCGCGAACGCCGCCTCGCCGGTGAGCACGCCCGTCGCCTCGAAGACCCCGATCCAGATCCGGATCGTGCCGACGCCGACCCCGACCGCGAACGCGCGGATCATGAAGCGCCGGTGCGTGCGCACGTCGCCGCGCCGGATCGCCCGGTACGCGAGCAGCAGCGCCACCAGGAACCACGCGCCGAAGACCGCGGCGGCGAGCGACTCCCACGG
Source organism: Agromyces rhizosphaerae (assembly GCF_027925245.1). Lineage (NCBI taxonomy): Bacteria > Bacillati > Actinomycetota > Actinomycetes > Micrococcales > Microbacteriaceae > Agromyces > Agromyces rhizosphaerae. The sequence continues at coordinate 1,175,584 of NZ_BSDP01000001.1, read as the reverse complement.
CCCGCCGAAGGCGAACGGCACGCCGAACGCCAGCCCGAACACGCCGCTGACGACACCGAGCGCGAGTGCCACGCGCCCCATGCGGCGGTGGGCGAGGCGGTGCCGGTCGCGGAACCGGGCCGAGAGCTGGAAGGGGGCGAGCAGCAGGTAGAGCACGCCCGGCACGATGTGGGCGTAGGCGAGCACCGGCTGCGCGACGTAGGCCTCGCCGATGCTGCCCGGGGGAGCGGGCTCGCCCGCGGCGAGCAGCGGCACGTCGGTCAGGACCCTGAGCACCGCGAACGCGAGCACGATCAGGATGAGCAGGGCGACGAGCGCCCCCACGACCACGGATGCTGCGCGCCTCACCCTCGACACCATACGCGCAGGCTCGCCGACGTAAGGTGGTTGCCGTGACGCTCGACCAGTACTCCGTGCTCTCCCTCTACTCGGCCATGGCCGTCTACGCGCTCGCGTTCATCGCGTACGCGCTCGACCTCGCGCGCCGCTCGGCCGCGGCGGGTTCCGCGAGCGCCGGTGCCGAGGCGGTGCCGGCCGCGCAGCGCCGCGAGCGCGCGCTCGCCGGGGGCGCGAGCACTGCCGGAACGGGCGGGGCGGGCGCAGGCGAGGCGCCCACGACCGGCGCCGGGGACTCCGCCGGCTCAGTGGCATCCGTCGACTACGGCCGCTCGCCCTCGCTGCGGGCCGCCGTGGCGCTGACCGTCATCGGCTGGGCGCTGCACCTCGCGGCGACCGTGCTGCGCGGCATCGCCGCCGAGCGCGTGCCGTGGGCCAACATGTACGAGTTCGCCATGACCGGCACGCTCGTGATCGTCACTGTCTACCTCGGCGTGCTGCTGTTCTCGAAGTTCGACCTGCGGTTCCTCGGCACGTTCATCGTGGGCCTGGTGCTCGTCTCGCTCGGCGTGGCATCCGTCAACTTCTACGTGAGCGTCGTGCCGCTGCCGCCAGCGCTGCAGTCGGCGTGGCTCATCATCCACGTGTTCGTCGCGACGGCCGCCGTCGGGTTCTTCGCCCTGGGCTTCGCGCTGTCGCTCGTGCAGCTGCTGCAGTCGCGCCGCGAGGCCGCGGTGGAGACCGCGAAGGCCGCGAAGCTGTCGTTCCTCGCGACGCTGCCGAACTCCGACCAGCTCGAGCGCCTGGCGTACCGGGTGAACATCATCGGGTTCATCCTCTGGACCTTCACGCTCATGGCGGGCGCGATCTGGGCCGAGGCCGCATGGGGCCGCTACTGGGGCTGGGACACCAAGGAGGTGTGGACCTTCATCATCTGGGTGGTCTACGCCGGGTACATCCACGCGCGCGCGACGCGCGGCTGGCGCGGCTCGCGCTCGGCGTGGCTCGCGATCATCGGCTTCTCCGCGGTGCTGTTCAACTTCACCGTCGTGAACCTGTTCTTCAAGGGCCTGCACGCCTACTCGGGCCTCTGACCCTCGTAGATTCCCAGACCCGTCGAAAAGCTGCGCTCTCGCGCCGCTGAACGCAGTCCATTGACGGGTCTCGCGTTCGGTTCCGGGTGAGCGGATGCCCCGGGCAGACCTCAGCCCGCGGGCTGCAGCGTCACCGGCACGCGCTCGCCGACGCCCGTGTCGAACATGATCACGGGTGTGGCGCCCGAGCAGTCGTAGGGCGCGTCGCTGACCGGTGACCCCGCGAGCAGCTCGTTGGCCATAGACGAATCGCCGACCGGGGTGCCGTCGACCGTCACTTCGGCCTCGAAGTCGAACACCTCGCTCGTCGTGGTGATGACGCCGTCGGCGGTCGTGTACTCGCCGCTCAGGCTGCCGCCGAGGACCGCCACCGCGGAGGTCCCCTCGAAGTCGAGCGTGAGCATCATGTCGGGCGTGTACTCGAAGGTGTCGGCGGTGAGGCTGAGGCCGGTGGTGCCGTCCAGGGTCATCTCCATGCCGCTGGCCGAGCCCACGACGTCGTAGTACGCCTGCATGTCCGACACGGCGAGCACCCAGTCGCCGACGAGGCAGTCGCCGCCGGTGCCGGTGTCGTCGCCCGACGCGTCCGCGTCGCCGTCGCCCGCATCGGCGGTCGCGGTAGCCCCGCTCCCGTCGACCGTGGCCGAGACGTCGTCGTCCGTCGCATCCGCACCGCCGCCGGAGCATCCGGCGAGCAGCAGCGCGACCGCGGCGAACGCGGGCAGCAGCGGGGACGGATTGCGCACGGAGGCTCCTCTCGACGCGAGCCAGCGTAGCGGCCCTGCGCAGGGCCCGCGACGACTGCTCACAGGCGGCCCGGGCCGAGCGAGAGCGCAAGCGCTTGCGAGTCATCCTCAGCTTGGGAGCGCGATCATCCCGGGCGTGCGCGGTGAATCGTGTCAGCGCCGAGCGGAGTGAGTGGAAGCGCTTGCATTAACCCGCGCGACCGCGCTAGCGTCCTGCTCAATGTCGTTCGGCACGTCGCAGTGCCAGGAATCGGGAGTCGAAGATGACGCAACGGGCGCTCGCGCGCAGATGGTTCGCCGCTGGCATCACGGGGGCCCTCGCGGCATCCGTGCTCACCGTCCTTCCCCTGGCCGCCGCGAACTCCGCCGAGGGCGACACCTTCGCGGTCGTCGGCTCGCTGCAGGACGAGCTCGGCTGCCCGGGCGACTGGCAGCCCGAGTGCGACGCGACCGAACTGCTCGCCACCGACACCCCGGGCGTCTACGCGGCCGAGTTCACGGTGCCGGCCGGCACCTGGGAGTACAAGGTCGCGGCGAACGACAACTGGGACGCGTCGTGGGGCCTGAACGGCGGCGGCGACAACATCCCGCTCACCGTCGCTGGCGCCACCGACGTGCGCATCCTCTTCGACGACAACCAGCAGCGCGTCGGCCTCGAGCTGCTGAGCACCCGCGCCGGCTACGACGAGGCGACGGATGCCGCGCTGGTCGCCGCTCCCGCGCGCCAGCCGGGCAGCGCCGAGAACTTCTACTTCGTCATGACCGACCGCTTCGCGAACGGCGACGCGGGCAACGACACGGCCGGCATCGCGGGCGACCGCCTCGACCACGGCTTCGACCCGACCGACAAGGGCTTCTACCACGGCGGCGACATCCAGGGCATCCGTGATCAGCTCGACTACATCGAGGGCCTCGGCACGACCGCGATCTGGTTCACGCCGAGCTTCAAGAACAAGCCGGTGCAGGGCGAGGGTACGAACGCGAGCGCCGGTTACCACGGGTACTGGATCACCGACTTCACGCAGATCGACCCGCACCTCGGCACGAACGCCGAGCTCGAGGCGCTCATCGACGAGGCGCACGCCCGCGGCATCAAGATCTACTTCGACATCATCACGAACCACACGGCCGACGTGATCTCGTACGCGGAGGGCGAGTACTCCTACATCGACAAGGCCACGAGCCCCTACACGGATGCCTCGGGCGCCGAGTTCGACCCGAGCGCCATCGCCGGCAGCCCGGACTTCCCCGACCTCGACGCGGCCACGAGCTTCCCGTACACCCCGGTGATCGCGCCCGCTGAGGCCGACGTCAAGGTGCCGGCGTGGCTCAACGACCCGACGGTCTACCACAACCGCGGCGACTCGACGTGGGAGGGCGAGTCGGTCACGTTCGGCGACTTCGTCGGCCTCGACGACCTGATGACCGAGGACCCGACCGTCGTGAACGGCTTCGTCGAGGTGTACCAGGACTGGGTCGACCTCGGCATCGACGGCTTCCGCATCGACACCGCCAAGCACGTGAACTTCGAGTTCTGGGAGACCTGGACCACCGAGGTGCTCGACTACGCGCACGCGGCCGGCAAGCCCGACTTCTTCATGTTCGGCGAGGTCTACGACGCCGACCCGGCGAAGCTCGCCCCGTACCTCCGCGACACCGACATGAACTCGGTGCTCGACTTCACGTTCCAGCAGCAGGCCGTGAGCTTCGCCGCCGGCAACTCGGCGGGCAACCTGCAGTCGCTGTTCGCGGGAGACGACCGGTACACGACGCCCGACACCTCGTCGACCGCGCTGCCGACCTTCCTCGGCAACCACGACATGGGCCGCGTCGGTTCGTTCCTCGCGTCGACCGGTGCCGCGCTCGAGCGCGACGAGCTCGCGCACGAGCTCATGTTCCTCACTCGCGGCCAGCCGGTCGTCTACTACGGCGACGAGCAGGGCTTCGCGGGCACGGGCGGCGACAAGGACGCGCGCCAGACGCTCTTCGCGACGCAGGTCGACGAGTACGCGAACCAGCCGCTCGTGACCGGCGAGACCGCCGGCAGCGTCGACCGGTACGACACGGATGCCCCGCTCTACGCGCACATCGCCGCGCTCGCGGCGCTGCGCGACGCGCACCCCGCGCTCGATCAGGGCGCGCAGATCGAGCGCTACGTCGCCGACGGCCAGGGCGTCTACGCCTTCAGCCGCGTCGCCCGCGACGACAAGGTCGAGTACCTGGTCGCCGTGAACAACGCGGGCACCGACCAGTCCGTCGAGATCCCGACGCTCACCGGGTCGGGCGAGTTCTCGGTGCTCTACGGCGACGGCGCGGCCGTGACGGCGGACGCCGCCGGCGTGGCATCCGTCACCGTGCCCGCCCTCGGGGCGGTCGTGTGGGTGGCCGACCGTCAGGTCAGCGCACCAGAGGCGGCCGCGGCGATCTCGGTCGACGTGCCGTCGGCGGGCGCCGGCGTCACGGGCAGCACGCCGGTCGCGGCGACCGTCGCCGACGTCTGGCAGGAGACGAGCTTCGCCTGGCGCGTCGCCGGCTCCGACGAGTGGACCGCGCTCGGCACCGCCGAGGACACGACGCCCCGCGTGTTCCACGACACCGACGGGCTCGCGAACGGCACGCTCGTCGAGTACCGCGCGGTGTCGACGGATGCCGCGGGCAACCGCGCGGCCGCCTCGACCTACGCGTCGGTCGGCAACGCCGTCTCCCTCGTCGTCGAGGAGGAGCCGGAGACCGGCATCGACCTCGTCACCATCCCCGGCGACCACAACTCCGAGATGGGCTGCCCGGGCGACTGGCAGCCGGGCTGCGAGATCGCCGCGCTGACCGAGCGCGCCGACGGCGTCTATGAGGGCACGTTCGAGATCCCCGCCGGCACCTGGCAGTACAAGGTCGCCATCAACGGCGGCTGGGACCTCAACTACGGGGCGAACGGCGAGCAGAACGGACCGAACGTGGTCTACACGACCGAGGGCGGGCCGGTGACGTTCTACTTCGACCCGCGCACGAACGTGTTCTCGTCGACCGCCGAGGGCCCGATCGTGACGCTGCCGGGCGACCTGCAGGCCGCGCTCGGCTGCCCGGGCGACTGGCGGCCCGACTGCATGGTGACGTTCGCGCAGGACGGCGACAAGGACGGCGTGTACGAGTTCTCGACCGACCAGCTGCCGACCGGCAACTACCAGGTCAAGGTCGCGCACGGCCTCAGCTGGGACCTGAACTACGGCGCCGGGGGCGTGCAGAACGGACCGAACATCGAGTTCAGCGCCACGACCGGCAAGCTCGTGGTCTTCCGCTACACGCTCGCCACGCACGTGCTCGAGATCGTCGTCGAGGACCCGCCGCTGCAGGGCGTCGGCGCCGAGCGCGCCTACTGGCTCGACGCCGACACGCTCGCGTGGCCGCCGTCGCTGCTCGGCGGCGCGGACGCGGCCGACCTGGCCTGGACCCTCGAGCACGCGGCCGACGCCGCGCTCGCGGTCGACGGCGGCGCCGTCACGGGCGGCGGCGAGCCGGTCGTGCTCGAGCTCGACCCCGCCGGCATCGGCGACGAGCTCGCCGCGGCCTTCCCGCACCTCGCGAGCCACCTGGCCCTGCGGCCGGTCGGGCTCGATCGTGACGCGGTCGCGTCACTCGTGACCGAGCAGCTCCAGGTCGCCCAGCGCGACGGCGATGCCCTCAGCGCCTTCACGGGCGTGCAGCTGCCGGGCGTGCTCGACGACCTCTACGCCGACTCCGTGGCATCCGCCCCGCTCGGTGCCGTGGTCTCGGGCGACGACGTGACCCTCTCGGTGTGGGCGCCGACGGCGCAGCAGGTCTCGGCCCAGGTGTGGGACGCCGGCAGCGCCGGTGACCCGGCGATCGTCGAGGCGGCCTTCGACGACGCGACCGGCGTGTGGTCGGCGACGGGTGACCCCATCGCCGTCGGCAGCGAGTACCGCTGGCTCGTCGACGTGTACCAGCCGACCACCGGGGCGATCGAGCAGAACTCGGTGACCGACCCCTACTCGGTCGCGCTCACCGTGAACTCGGCCCGCACCGTGGTCGTCGACCTCGACGACCCGGCGCTCGCGCCCGAGCTGTGGGCCACCACGCCCGCGCCGGTCGTGGAGCGCCAGGTCGACCGCGCGATCACCGAGCTGCACGTGCGCGACTTCTCGATCACCGACGAGACCGTGCCCGAGGACGAGCGCGGCACCTACCGTGCCTTCACCCGCAACAGTGCGGGCACCGCGCAGCTGCGCGAGCTCGCGGCGGCCGGCATCAACACGGTGCACCTGCTGCCGACGTTCGACATCGCGACCATCGAGGAGCGCCGCGACCAGCAGGCGACCCCCGACTGCGACCTCGAGTCGTTCGGACCGGCCTCGCCCGAGCAGCAGGCGTGCATCGAGGCGATCCGCGACCTCGACGGCTTCAACTGGGGCTACGACCCGTACCACTTCCAGGCGCCCGAGGGCTCCTACGCGGTCGACCCCGAGGGCGGCGCGCGGGTGGCGGAGTTCCGCGAGATGGTCGGCGCGCTGCACGCCACCGGCCTGCAGGTCGTGCTCGACGAGGTCTACAACCACACGGCGGCCTCGGGGCAGGGCGAGAAGTCGGTGCTCGACCGGCTCGTGCCCGGCTACTACCACCGCCTGAACGCGGCGGGCGCGGTAGAGACCTCGACCTGCTGCCAGAACGTGGCCACCGAGCACGAGGTCGCCCAGAAGCTCATGGTCGACTCGATCGTGCTCTGGACCACCGAGTACAAGGTCGACGGCTTCCGCTTCGACCTCATGGGCCACCACTCGAAGGAGAACATGCTGGCGGTGCGCGCGGCGCTCGACGAGCTCACGCTCGCCGAGGACGGCGTCGACGGCGAGTCGGTGTTCCTCTACGGCGAGGGCTGGAACTTCGGCGAGGTGGCCGACAACGCGCGGTTCGAGCAGGCCTCGCAGGGCCAGCTCGGCGGCACGGGCATCGCGACGTTCAACGACCGCCTGCGCGACGGCGTGCACGGCGGCAGCCCGGTCGCGGGCGACTCGAAGTACGAGCAGGGCTTCGGCACGGGGCTCGCGGGGGAGCCGAACGGCCTGCCCGTGCGCGACGGCATCCGCGACCTCGGCCAGCAGACCGACCTCGTGAAGGTCGGCCTCGCCGGCAACCTCGGCGACTTCGAGCTCGTCGGCTCCGACGGCGTGCTGAAGACCGGCGCCGAGGTCGACTACAACGGGTCGCCGGCCGGCTACGCCGAGCACCCCGAGGAGGTCATCAACTACGTCGACGCGCACGACAACGAGACGCTGTTCGACCTCGGCGTGCTGAAGCTCGCGCAGGAGACCTCGATGGCCGACCGCATCCGCATGAACACCCTGTCGCTCGCGACCGTGGCGTACTCGCAGAGCCCGTCGTTCTGGCACGCCGGCACCGAGCTGCTGCGCTCGAAGTCGCTCGACCGCAACAGCTACAACTCGGGCGACTGGTTCAACCGCATCGACTGGACCGGCCAGGAGTCGACCTTCGGCTCGGGCCTGCCCATGGAGGCCGACAACGCCGACCACTGGGAGGTCATGGAGGGGCTGCTCGCCGACCCGGCGCTGAAGCCCGCCGCAGACGACATCGCGGCAGCGGAGGCATCCGCCCTCGACCTGCTGCGCGTGCGCTCGTCGGTCGACCTGCTGCGCCTGGGCTCGGCCGAGCTCATCGAGCAGAAGGTCTCGTTCCCGAACAGCGGGGCGGATGCCACGCCGGGCCTCATCGTGATGCTCATCGACGACCTCGTCGGTGCCGACGTCGACCCGTCCGCGAAGGGCGCGCTGGTCGTCTTCAACGCCTCGCCCGAGCCGATCACCGAGCAGGTCGAGGGGCTCGAGGGCCGCGCGTTCAAGCTCGCCAAGGCGCTGCGCGACGGCGCCGACGAGGTCGTGCTCGAGACGAAGTTCAAGGCCAAGACCGGCACGCTGACGATCCCGGCGCGCACCGCGGCGGTGCTCGTCGAGGCCCAGCAGCCGATCGGCCCCGGCGCCTCCGCCGGGAACGGCGGCGGCAACGCCGTCGGTGCCGTCCAGGGGGCGGACATCCGCGTGGGCGGCGCCGCGGTCGTCACGGGCGAGACGCTGACGGTGGCCGGCTCGGGCTTCGAGCCGGGCGAGCTCGTGCAGGTCTGGCTCGAGTCGACGCCCACCCTGCTGCAGGCGGCGACGGCCGACGCGTCCGGCACGGTCGCGTTCGCGGTCACCGTGCCCGCCGAGACCGAGCAGGGCGCGCACCACGTGCGCCTGATCGGCGTGCAGTCGGGCGCCGAGGCGGTCACGCCGCTCACGGTGACGGGTTCGCTCGGCCTCACCGGTACCCAGCTCGCGCTCGCCGCGCTGCTCGCCGCGGCCCTGCTCGCCGGCCTCGCCCTGCTCGCGGCCCCGCGCCTCCGCCCCCGGAACCGCGCCCGCGCCTGACCCCCCTCGCACGCCCGTGCACCCCGGCGAGACCCGTCAAGAACCTGCACTCTCGCACCTGTGAACGCAGCTTCTTGACGGGTCTCCCACCCACGCGTGACGTGACGGGTCTCCCGGCGGTCAGGACGCGCGGGCGGCGAGCAGCGCGTGGCAGCGCTCGAGGCGCGCGATCCACCAGGCGGTGCGGTCGGGCTCGGCGGCGTGACGCTCGAGCAGCGCGGCATCCGCCTCGACCCGCCGCACCGGGATCGACCCCTGCTCGGGCGCGAGCGGATGCCCCGTGACATCCGCCGCCAGCAGCGAGGCCGTGCCGAGCCCGCAGTCGTAGTCGAGCCGGGGCACGGATGCCGCGAGGTGCGCGCCCATCGCGAGCCCGACGCTCGTGTCGAGGGCGCTCGACACCACGACCGGCAGGCCGGCGCGCCCGACCACGTCGAGCGCGCGCCGGATGCCACCGAGCGGCGCCGCCTTCACGACGAGCAGGTCCGCGGCTCCGGCCTCCGCGACCGCGAGCGGGTCGTCGGCACGCCGCACGCTCTCGTCGGCCGCGATCGGGATACCCATGTACTTCGTCCGCCGCCGGATCTCGGCCAGCTCGTCCACGCTCGGGCACGGCTGCTCGACGTACTCGAGGTCGAACTCGGCCAGCGCGTGGATCGCGTGCTCGGCCTCGTCGATGTTCCAGCCGCCGTTCGCGTCCAGCCGCACGCGCCCCTCGGGCCCGAGCGCCTCGCGCACCGCGCGCACCCGCGCGACGTCCTGCGCGAGCACCTGGTCGCCCGCGGCGACCTTCACCTTCGCGGTGCGGCACCCCGGGAACCGCGCGAGCACGGCCGGCACCTCGTCGGCGTCGACGGCCGGCACCGTGGCGTTGACCGGGATGCGGTCGCGGAGCACCGGCGGCGCCTGCCGCCACCCGAAGTCGATCGCGGCGGCGAGCCAGGCGGATGCCTCCTCGTCGTCGTACTCCGCGAACGGCGCGAACTCGGTCCAGCCCTCCGGCCCCTCGAGCAGCAGCGCCTCGCGCACCGTGATGCCGCGGAATCGGGTCACCAGCGGCAGCGCCACCACCCGGGCGGTGTCGAGCAGGTCGTGCAGTGGCGGCAGGACGTCGGCGCTCATGCCCCGAGTCTGCCACCGCGCCCGCCGAGCCGCCCGGAACTAGGCTGGAGCCATGGTCGAGCAGGTCTCCGAACTCTTCGATGCGGGTGAATGGGCGGATGCCGCGGCATCCGTCACCGGCGGCGCAGCCTTCACCGACATCACGTACCACCACTCGCTCGACGGCCGCATCGCCCGGGTCGCGTTCGACCGCCCCGAGGTGCGCAACGCGTTCCGTCCGCACACGGTCGACGAGCTGTACGCGGCCCTCGAGGATGCCCGCACGAACCCGCGTGTCGGCGTCGTGCTGCTCACCGGCAACGGTCCGAGCCCGCGCGACGGCGGCTGGGCGTTCTGCTCCGGCGGCGACCAGCGCATCCGGGGCCGCGACGGCTACCGGTACGCCGACGGCGAGGAGGCCTCCGGCATCGACGCGGCCCGGAGCGGCCGGCTCCACATCCTCGAGGTGCAGCGCCTGATCCGCTTCATGCCGAAGGTCGTCATCGCGGTCGTGCCGGGCTGGGCGGCCGGCGGCGGGCACTCGCTGCACGTGGTGTGCGACCTGACCGTGGCATCCGCCGAGCACGGGAGGTTCAAGCAGACCGATGCCGATGTCGGCAGCTTCGACGCCGGCTACGGCTCGGCCTACTTCGCCCGTCAGATCGGCCAGAAGTTCGCGCGCGAGGTGTTCTTCCTCGCGGAGGAGTACTCGGCTCAGCGCGCCCACGAGATGGGCTCGGTCAACCGGGTCGTGCCGCACGCCGACCTCGAGCGCGAGGCCGTGTCGATGGCGCGCACGATCCTCACGAAGTCGCCCACGGCGATCCGCATGCTGAAGTTCGCGTTCAACGCCGTCGACGACGGATTGGTCGGCCAGCAGGTGTTCGCGGGCGAGGCCACGCGCCTCGCCTACGGCACCGACGAGGCGGTCGAGGGGCGCGACTCGTTCCTCGAGAAGCGCGATCCCGACTGGGCGCCGTTCCCGTGGCAGTTCTGAGGCGGATGCCCCTGAGCTGCGCGCGCCGCGGAGCCCGCGCGTCGCAGGCTCGACCATGACCCGCCCGCTCGTCACGGTCGCCGCCGACGACGTCGACGGGCTCGTCGAGGCCGCGCGTGCGGCGCTCCACGGGGGAGGGGCCGCGGTCTTCCCGGTGCCACCGGGGCATCGGATGCCGGGCGGCCGGCTCCTGGCGCCCGGCGACGTCGTCGGCGAGGTCGACGACCGGGTCGCCGTCGTCGTCGAGACCAGCGGGTCGACCGAGGCGCCCAAGCGGGTGGCGCTCTCGTCCGAGGCGCTGCTCGCGAGCGCGGACGCGACGCACGAGGCGCTCGGCGGGGCCGGACGCTGGGTGCTCGCGTTGCCCGGCCACTACATCGCCGGGCTGCAGGTCATCGTGCGCGCGCTCGCCGCGGGCACCGAACCCCTCGACGTGCCGGGCGAGCGCTTCGACCCGGTCGCGTTCGCGGCCGCCGCCGCCCCGCTCCGCCGCAGCCACGACCGCGCGTACACCTCGCTCGTGCCGGTGCAACTGGCGCGCGTGCTCGAGGCCGCCGAGCACGACCGGGGCGTGCGCGAGGCGCTCGCGCGCTTCGACCGGGTGCTGCTCGGCGGCCAGGCCGCCCCGCCCGGCCTCGTCGAGCGCGCCGCTGCGATGGGCGCACGCGTGACCCGCACCTACGGCTCCAGCGAGACCGCGGGCGGCTGCGTCTACGACGGCCGTCCGCTGCCCGGCGTGCGCCTCCGCATCGTCGACGGCCAGGTCGAGCTCGCCGCCCCGAGCCTCGCGGAGGGCTACCTGGACTTCCCGGAGGCCCCCACCCGCCCGGGCGACGAACCGCTGCTCATCCCCGTCGACACCGCCCGCACCGACGCCGCCTTCGCCACCGACGCCGATGGCACGCGCTGGTACCGCACGGGCGACCTCGGCGACCTCGCCGACGACGGCACGCTCCGCATCCGCGGTCGCGCCGACGACGTGATCGTCTCCGGCGGCGTGAAGGTCGCGCTCGGCGAGGTCGAGCGCACCGTCCGCGCGCTCGACGGCTTCGCGCACGCCGTCGTCGTCGCCGCGCCGCACGCCGAGTGGGGCGCGGCCCCCGCGGTCGTCGCCCCGGCGACCGGCCCGGCCCGCGCCACGGATGCGCTCGAGCGGCTCGCCGCCCATGTGGCATCCGTCGCCGGCGCCGCAGCCCGTCCCGCGCGCCTCATCGTGGTCGACGAACTCCCGCTCCTCGACAGCGGCAAGCCCGACCGGCGAGCTCTCGCCGCACTCGCCGCCGAGGCGTAGCCCGCAGCAGTCGCGAAGCGCGCGCTCGCCGCGCTCATGGCCGACGCATCGGAGGCTCCCTGCCCGCCCACGGGCTCGCCGCCCCCGGCGAACTAGCATGGTCGCGTGGCACGCCCGACCCCCGATTCCCCCCAGCCGTCCAAGCGCCCGAAGACCTACGGTCGATCCGGCAACCCCGCGAAGTCGGGCAGCACGAACCGGCCCGCGCCCCCGCAGCGCCGGGCCACGTTCAGCGACTGGGTCGCCGGCGCGCGGCTGCGCACCCTGCCGCTCGCGATCTCGCCGGTCGTGGCCGGCACGGGTGCCGGCATCGTCGCGATCGCGGACGGCCCGTGGCATCCGATTCGTGCCGTGCTCGCGCTGATCGTCGCGCTCGCGCTGCAGGTCGGCGTGAACTACGCCAACGACTACTCCGACGGCGTGCGGGGCACCGACGCGCACCGGGTCGGGCCGGCGCGCCTCACCGGATCGGGTCTCGCGAAGCCCCGCCAGGTGCTCATCGCCGCCCTCGCGAGCTTCGGCGTCGCCGCCGTCGCCGGCCTCGTGCTCGTCGTGCTCACGCAGCAGTGGTGGCTGCTCGCCGTCGGCGCGGTCGCGATCGTCGCCGCGTGGTTCTACACCGGCGGGAAGCACCCGTACGGCTACTACGGGCTCGGCGAGTTGTTCGTCTTCGTCTTCTTCGGCGTCGTGGCGACGGCCGGCTCGGCCTACGTGCAGGCGCTCACGGTCAACCTCGAGGCGTGGGTGACCGGCGCGGGCCTCGGCCTGATCGCGTGCGCGGTGCTCATGGCGAACAACCTGCGCGACGTCGGCCCCGACCGCGCGGCCGGCAAGCGCACGCTCGCGGTGCTCGTCGGCAAGGTGTTCGGCCGGGTGCTGTTCGCGGTGTTCCTGCTCGTGCCGTTCCTGGCGGTCGCGTTCCTCGCGCTCTTCTACCCGCCGGCATGGCTCGTGTTCTTCGCCCTGCTCGCGGCGCTGCCCGCGGTGCTCATCGTGTCGACGGCGCGCACCTCGCGCGAGCTGATCATCGCGCTGCAGCTCGCGAGCGCGACCTCACTCCTCTACGGAGTCGGGCTCGGTCTCGCGTTCGCGCTCTAGCTAGCGCTCGGCGTCCGTCGACCGCTGCGGGGCGGATGCCTCCGGGCGGCCGGACGCGTCGGAGCCGGCGGATTCCGCGGCGTCCACGGCGGCGTCCTCGGCGGCGTCGTCCTCGTGCACGACCGGCGTCTCGCGGTGGCGGGCCGCGTAGATCTGCTCCGACATGGTGTCGCGCGGGCGCCGCAGGAAGATCACCGAGACGCTCAGCCCGAACAGCGCCGCGACGAGCGACGAGATCCACGGGTTCACTCCGGCGATGAGCAGCACGGTGAGCGGAACGGCGAACGCCAGGAGACGCAGGGCCGTGTAGGTCACCCAGTTCGGGACGGATCGCACGCCCACAAGTGTAGGTCGCCCTGTCTGCGCGCTCGCTGGGCGCCGTGCACAGGGCGAATCGCACCATGTCGGGCCGGAGCTGGCAACCCCCTCCACCGAAACCGCGGCTCCCAGCCCGCCCGCAGCGCGGACACCTAGACTGTGTGGCATGGCCCGCCTGCTGTTCGGACTCGGCATCGTCGTCGTCATCTTCACGGTGTATGCGATCGTCGACTGCGCGATGTTCGACCGCTCGCGGATCCGCGGCATCGGCCGCGTGTGGTGGATCCTCGTGATCCTCCTCGTCCCCGTCATCGGCGGCGTGCTCTGGTTCCTGGTGGGCCGCGGCCGCAAGGGTCGCCCGCCGCGCCGCGCGCAGCGCACCGTCGCCCCCGACGACGACGCCGACTTCCTGCGCGGGCTCGATCGCGACGCGGCCCAGGAGGAGCGCATCCGCCGGCTGGAGGAGGAGCTCGCCGACCTCGACGATCGCACCGACCAGCCCGATCTCCCGACCGACCACCCGGATCACCCCGAGCACTCCGAGCGCCGCCGCGACGACGACGGCGACACGCCCCCGAGCAGCCGCCCGAATGCCTGACGCGTCGCCCGCGCCGAGTCCGGCGAGCGACGTCGCGCACGCCCTCCTCGAGGGCCTGGTCGCCGCCGGCGTCACCGATCTCGTCGTGAGCCCGGGTTCGCGTTCGCAGGCGCTGGCGCTCGCCGCGGCCGAGCTCGAGCAGCGCGGCCTCGTGCGCCTCCACGTGCGCATCGACGAGCGCGGCGCCGGCTTCCTCGCCGTCGGCCTCGCGCGCGAGTCGGGCCGCCCCGCCGCCGTGATCACGACGTCGGGCACCGCCGTCGCGAACCTGCACCCGGCCGTGCTCGAGGCGCACCACTCCGGCGTGCCGCTCGTCGTCGTGACGGCGGACCGCCCTGAAGAACTGCAGCGGGTGCGCGCGAACCAGACCACCGTGCAGCCCGGCATCTTCGCCGGGGCCGTGCGGCTCGAGCACGATGTCGCGGCGCCCGAGGGGCTGGTGGGCGAGACGGATGCCGCCCAGGCGATCGCCCGCGACGCGGTCGCCGCGTCCCTGGGGCTCGATGCCGACGGCGCGTTCGTGCCCGACCCCGGGCCCGGGCCGGTGCACGTGAACCTCGCCATGCGCGAGCCCCTGTCGGGGGCCCGCACGTCGGACGCCGCAGCCCCGGCCGGCGGTGGCTCCGCGGCATCCGTGATCGCCGTCGCACCGCACGCGTCGGCCGCCGTCGGGCCGCACGGCGCCCTGATCGCGCACGGCCCCCGCACGGTCGTGGTCGCCGGTGCGGGCGCCGGCCCCGAGGCGGAGCAGTTCGCGCGCGACGGCGGTTGGCCGCTGTTCGCCGAGGTCGTGAGCGGCGCGCACTTCGGCCCGAACCTCGTGGTCGCGTACCGCGAGCTGCTGCGCGATGTCGTGTTCGCGGGTGCGATCGAGCGCGTGGTGGTCTTCGGACACCCGACCCTCAGCCGCGAGGTGCCCGCGCTGGTCGCGCGCGACGGCGTCGAGGCGATCGTCGTGGCCCCGTCGGGCATCGAGTGGTACAACCCCGGGCACGGCGTCGACCGCTTCCACCGCGCCGTGCGGGTCGAGCCGCGTCGGCCGGGCGCCGAGGAGCGCGCGTGGGTCGGCCGCTGGGTCTTCACGAGCAGGCGGATGCTGGAGCCGGCGCCGTCCGAGTCGTACGTGCCCTCGGCCGAGCCCACCCCGCACGACCATGATCTCGACCTCGCCGAGCTCGATGCGCGCCGCGCCTACGTGCAGGCGAGCGTCGACGCGATGCGCGAGCCCGTGACCCGGCGCAGCCTCGTCGAGGCGGTCTGGAGCGCGACCTGGCCGCACGACCGGCTGGTGTTCGGTGCCTCGCGCCTCGTGCGCGACGCCGACCGCGCAGTGGCCGGCCGCCGTGTCACCGTGCACGCCAACCGCGGGCTCTCGGGCATCGACGGCACCGTCGCCACCGCGCTCGGCGTCGCGATCGCGAGCCAGTTCCCGCCTCCGGGCGTCGCCGACGAGGCCGCGGATGCGCCCGCCCACGGCACCACGAGGGCGCTCATCGGCGACGTCACGCTGTTGCACGACGCCGGCTCGCTCCTCGCCGGTTCGGGCGAGCGGATGCCCCGTCTCCAGGTCATCGTCGGCAACGACGGCGGCGGATCGATCTTCGACGCCCTCGAAGTCGCCGGCACCGCGGACCCGGCCGCGTTCGATCGCGTGCAGTTCACCCCGCACGCCGTCGACCTCGCCGCGCTCGCGCGCGCCTACGGCTGGGAGTACGCGCACGCCGACACCGCCGGCGCGCTCGACGCCGCCCTCACCGCGACGCGCCCCGGCCCGGTGCTCATCGAGGTCCCCCTCGCCCGCTGAACCCGCCTTCAGCCCGCCCACCGAGTGCGCAAACTGCGGAAATCCGCTTCGCGTTCCCGCACTTCGCGTACTCGGTGCGCCCGCTGACCTGCGGACTCCGTCCTCCGAATGGCCCCCGAACGGGGGGAGCGCATGAAGGTGAGGAAGAGTAGCTTTCGAGGCATGACACTGCTGTCGCACTCTCGTCGTCCTGCAGTCTCCGCCGTCACGGCCGTCCTCGCGGCCGCGGCACTCCTCTTCGGCGCGGCAGCGCCGGCCATGGCGGCTCCGCCGAGTCCGCCGCCCGTCGAGAAGCTCGTCGCCCTCGGCGACTCGTACGCGGCCGGCCAAGGCGCTGGGTTCCCGCTCGACGGGTGCCTCCGTAGCACTGCCGCCTACCCGTACCTGCTCGACGCGCAGGAGGCCGATCCCAAGGTCAACCTGCTGCGCCTGGCGGCCTGCTCGGGCGCGACCATCGAGGACGTGATGGACACGCAGCTCTCGCAGGTCAACAAGGGCACGACGCTCGTGACGATCACGGTCGGGGCGAACGACCTCGGCATCGACGAGGTCTACGCGGCGTGCACGCCAGACCCGTTCTCCGACGCATGTACGGCAGCACTGTTGGAGGCGTCGCAGGTCCTCGGTTCCGGCGCGATCGCCTCGGACCTGACCGACCTCCTGCTCGCGATAGCGGAACGTGCTCCGCGAGCTCGGATCGTCGTCACCGACTACCCGATTCCGTTCGTACCCGAGTTGAACCCGTCGGCCCAGACCGTGAACCTCGCGACGCTCGCGCTCGACGAGCAGATCGCGGCCGGCGCCACGGCCGCTGCCGGCCTCGGGGCGAACGTCGCCTTCACGAGCGTCGCCTACGCGTTCTTCGGCCACCAGGTCGGCGACGCCGAGCCGTGGCTCGGGGCGAACCCGGGCGACCCGTTCACGTTCCTGCACCCCACAGCACAGGGCCAGGCCGTCTACGCCGCGTACGTGCTCGGCGCCCTCTGACCCGCGCTCAGTCGCTTCGGTCAGCCACCGAGTACGCAAACGGCGGAAACTCCTCGCGGGTTTCCGCCGTTCGTACTCGGTGCGCTCGGTCTCGTGAGTTGCGCAGTGTGTCGCGGCGCGCGGGGGCGCGCGTCAGCCGATCGCGTCGACGATCGCCTGGAACTTGATCGTCGACTCGGCGAGCTCCTCGCCCGGCACCGAGTCGCGCACGATGCCGGCGCCCGCGTGGGCGCGCACCGTGCCGCCCGGGCCGATCTGCGCGCAGCGGAGCGCGATCGCCCACTCACCGTCGCCGTCGGCGCCGATCCAGCCGACAGGCCCCGCGTATCGGCCTCGGTCGAACCGCTCGAGGTCGGCGATCGCGGCCGTCGCCACGTCCGTCGGCGAGCCGGCCACCGCGGCGGTCGGGTGCATCGCGGCGACGAGGTCGAGCGACGTCGATCCGTCGCCGAGGGTGCCGTCGAGGTCGGTCGCGAGGTGCCAGAGGTTGGGCAGGCGCACGGTGAAGGGCTCGGCGGATGCCTCGAGCCGCGACGTGTGCGGCCGCAGCGTCTCGATCGCGCTGCGCACGGCGAACGCGTGCTCGTCGCGGTCCTTGGTCGAGGTCGCGAGTCGCAGCTCGGCGTCGTGGTCGCCGTCCGTGTCGACGCCGCGCGACGCGGTGCCCGCGAGCACGCGCGCGCTCACGCCGCCGCGGTCGACGCGCACGAGCGTCTCGGGGCTCGCGCCGACGAGTCCGTCGACGGCGAACGTCCAGGTCTCGGGGTACTCCGTCGACAGTCGCGACACCAGTCTGCGCACGTCGGCGCCACGCGGCATCCGCCCCCGCAGCTCCCGCGCGAGCACGACCTTCTCGAACTCGCCGCCCTCGATGCGGCCCACGGCCTCGGCGACGGCCGCCTCGTACTCCGACGGCGGCAGCGCGCCATCGCGCAGCTTCACGCGCCAGGGCGCGCCGAAGGCGGTGGGGTGGGGCAGCGGCGGCAGCGAAGCCGCGCCGCCGTCGATGGGGCGGATGCGGGTGATCCACGCCCGCCCGCCGCGCCGGCCGGCGACGATGGCCGGCACCACCAGGGCGCTGGGCGACGCGGAGTCGTCGGCGAACGCGAACGACGCGAACGCGACGAGCCCCGAGCCGGGCACGTCGACGGCGTCGGCGACCTCCGCGAGGTCAGCGATCGAACGCCATGCGTCGGCCGCATCCGCGAACCGGGAAGGCCCGCGGAACTCGAGCCGCAGTGCCTCGCCGATGCCCACGATGCCCTCGCCCTCGCGCAGCCAGGCGAGCGGCGAGGTCGCGTCGGCGAGCGGGAGCAGCGCACCCGGGTCGACGACGCCTCGTGTCTCGACGTGGAGCCGCGTGCGTGCCGTCGGGTGCGCCGCACCCGCCGTCGCGATGGGGCCCGTGAACGTCACGGAACCAGCCTACGACGCGGATCTGGGGGTGCGCTCCGAGTGCGTGCCGCTCGGGGCATCCGATCGCCCGTCATGCGCCGATCACCGAGTGATCGTCAGCTCGGGACGACCTGCACGCCGCGCCAGAAGGCCACGTGCCCGGCGAGGTGCGAGGCCTTCGGCAGCGGCTCGGGGTACGTCCATGCCGCGTCGGGGTTGTTCGACCCGTCGACGCTGACGTGGAAGTAGTCGGCCGTGCCCTTCCAGTGGCAGACGGTGTGGTTGGCGCTCTCGCTGAAGTACTCGTCGTTGATCGAGTCGCGCGGGAAGTAGTGGTTGCCGTCGACGATCACGGTGTCGTCCGACTCGGCGAGCACGACGCCGTTCCAGATGGCCTTCATGCGTGTTCCTTCCACCAGGGGGATCGTGGAAGGGCGGCGCCGCTGGGCGCGCCCCGAGGCCGGCGGCCTCACTCCATGCGAACGCATGCCACGTCCCGTGCATTCCGGCCGTTCCTGAGTTTCGCCCGAACGAAAGCTGCGAGGCATCCGAACCGCAATAGGCTGGGGAGGTGATGCGTGCAGACCTCTCCAAGCGGCCCGAGCAGGTGTCGGCCATGTTCGACCAGGTCGCGGAGCGGTACGACCTCACCAACGACCTGCTCTCGCTCGGCAACGCGCCGCTCTGGCGCATCGCGACGACCCGGGCGATCGACCCGCGGCCCGGTCAGAAGGTCCTCGACGTGGCCGCCGGCACGGGCACCTCGAGCGCGAGCATCGCGCGCACGGGTGCGAGCGTCGTTGCCGCCGACTTCTCCCCGGGCATGATCGACGTGGGGATGCACCGGCAGTGGCGGCATCCGAACCTCTCGTTCGTCGAGGCGGATGCCACGAACCTGCCGTTCCGCGACGGGGAGTTCGACGCGGTGACCATCTCGTTCGGCCTGCGCAACATCGTCGACCCCAAGGCGGCGCTGGCAGAGTTCCGTCGCGTCACGCGCCCCGGCGGCCGCCTCGTCGTGTGCGAGTTCTCGCACCCGCCGGCGAAGCTCATGCGTGCGGCGTACGGCCTCTACCAGCGCACCGTGATGCCCGCGCTGGTGCGCCTCACGAGCTCGAACGACGACGCCTACGAGTACCTCAACGAGTCGATCGCGAACTGGCCGACGCAGCGCGTGCTTGCCGGATGGCTGCGCGAGGCGGGCTACGAGCGCGTGCAGTGGCGCAACCTCACGGAGGGCGTGGTGGCGCTGCACCGCGGGTGGGTTCCGGCTGCGTAGCATCCGCTCACAGCCCGCATGGCGGTTCGCGCACCCGGCGATCGGTAGGCTGAGGGGGTGAATCCGAGCGTGCAGGTGCCGCGACGCGGCTCGAAACTGGCGTCGAGTCTCGGGATCAGCGAACGGATCTTCAGCACCAGCGAAGACCGCGCGATGGCTCGCGCGATCGACGAGGGGCTGGAGCGGGTCGAAGCGGGTCTCGAGCGCGAGGCGCGCTTCGCCGACCCGATCGCCGACGTCGCCGGCCGGTACCTCCTCGAGGCCGGCGGCAAGCGCGTGCGCCCGCTGCTCACGCTGCTCATCGCGCGGCTCGGCCAGGGCACCACCGACGACGTGCTCACCGCCGCGCAGGCCATCGAGCTCACCCACCTCGCCTCGCTCTACCACGACGACGTCATGGACGAGGCCGACAAGCGCCGCGGCGTGCCCACCGCGCAGAACGTGTGGGGCAACTCGGTCGCGATCCTCACCGGCGACCTCCTCTTCGCCCGCGCCAGCCAGCTCATGGCCCAGCTCGGCGACCGCGCGCTGAAGCTGCAGGCCGCCACGTTCGAGCGCCTCGTGCTCGGCCAGATGCACGAGACCGTCGGCCCTGCCGAGGGCGAGGACGAGATCGAGCACTACATCCAGGTGCTCGCCGACAAGACCGGCGCGCTCATCGCCGCCGCGGCGCGCGCGGGCATCTCGTTCTCGGGTGCCGACCCGACTCTCGAGCAGCCCGTCGTCGACTTCGGCGAGCGCATCGGCATCGCCTTCCAGCTCGTCGACGACGTCATCGACCTCGCCCCGACCGGCGACGACACGGGCAAGGTGCCGGGCACCGACCTGCGCGCCGGCGTCGTGACCCTGCCGCTGCTGAAGCTGCGTCGCCTCGCGGCGACCGACGCCGCAGCGGCCTCCCTGCTCGAGCGCATCGAGCTCGACGTGGTCGGCGCACCCGCGTCGGCCGACGCGCTGGACGCCGACTCGTCGGTGCTCGCCCGCGCGGAACTGACCATCGCCGAACTGGGCGAACACCCCGTCACGCAGGAGACGATCGACGAGGCGCAGCGCTGGGCGCGCTGGGCCGTCGAGGCGATCGAGCCGCTGCCGGCGGGCAGCGTCAAGAAGGCGCTGACCAAGTTCGCCGACACCATCGTGGAGAGAACGAGTTGACTCGCAGCAAGTTGCGCCTGGCCATCGTCGGAGCAGGCCCCGCCGGCATCTACGCCGCCGACATCCTCCTGAAGTCGGAGCGGAACTTCGACGTCTCGATCGACCTGTTCGATCACCTGCCCGCGCCATACGGCCTGGTGCGCTACGGCGTCGCGCCCGACCACCCGCGCATCAAGGGCATCATCACCGCGCTGCGGGACGTGCTCGACCGCGGTGACATCCGCATCTTCGGCAACGTGCGCTTCGGCGAGGACATCACGCTCGAGGACCTGAAGCGCCACTACAACGCCGTGATCTTCGCGACCGGTGCGGTGCAGGATGCCTCGCTGCGCATCCCCGGCATCGAGCTCGAGGGCTCGTACGGCGCGGCCGACTTCGTGAGCTGGTACGACGGGCACCCCGACTACCCGCGCGAGTGGCCGCTCGAGGCGCAGTCGGTCGCCGTGATCGGCAACGGCAACGTGGCGCTCGACGTCTCGCGCATCCTCGCGAAGCACGCCGACGACCTGCTGCCCACCGAGATCCCCGCGAACGTCTACGAGGGCCTCAAGTCCTCGCCGGTCACCGACGTGCACGTCTTCGGCCGTCGCGGCCCGACCTCGGTGAAGTTCACCCCGCTCGAGCTGCGCGAGCTCGGCGAGCTGAACGACGTCGACATGATCGTCTACGACGAGGACTTCGACTACGACGACGCGGCCCGCGCGGCGGTCGCCGGCAACAAGCAGGTCTTCGTGATCGACAAGGTGCTGAACCAGTGGCGCCAGCGCGAGACCGGCCAGGCGTCGCGCCGCCTGCACCTGCACTTCTTCGCCAAGCCGCTCGAGGTCGTCGACGACGGCACCGGCCGGGTCGGCGCGTTCCGCTACGAGCGCACGAAGTCCGACGGCGAGGGCGGCGTGGTCGGCACCGGCGAGATCCGCGAGGTGCCGGTGCAGGCCGTGTACCGCGCCATCGGCTACTTCGGCTCCGAGCTGCCGGGCATCCCGTTCGACCACGACTACGGCGTCATCCCGAACCACGAGGGCCAGGTGCTGCGCCACGACGCCGAGACCGGCGAGTCGGGCCGCATGTACGGCGTCTACGCCACGGGCTGGATCAAGCGCGGCCCGGTCGGCCTCATCGGCCACACCAAGTCGGATGCCATGGAGACGATCCGCCACCTCATCAACGACGTGGGCAACTGGTGGTCGCCCGCCTCGCCCGACGAGCAGTCGGTCGTCGACCTGCTCGACGAGCGCGGCGTGCGCTATACCGACCTCGCGGGCTGGCACCGCCTCGACCAGCACGAGCTCGCGCTCGGCGCTGCCGAGGGCCGCACCCGCATCAAGGTCGTGCCGCGCGACGAGATGGTCGACATCTCGCTGGGCCAGCTCACCGCGTAGCGCGGGCCCGGCGCCCATGGCGCTACGCTGCACGTCATGCCCGCCGCGTCCGTCGTCCCCCTGATCGCGGTCGCGGCGCTGGCCGGCGCGGCCCTCGGCTGGTGGCTGCTCGCCCCGTGGGCGTCGCGCAACCTGACCGGGGGAGCGGATGCCGCCGAGTCGGCCGGGTCCGAGCCTGCAGGGCCCGAGCCCGGTGACGCCGCGCCCGCGCCTGCCGCGCCCGCGCCGCCCGCGGCGCCGCGCTGGTTCCGCCCGGTCGCCGCGCTCGCGACGGCCGCCGCGTTCGCCGCGCTCACCTGGTCGCTCGGCGTCTCCTGGCTGCTCCCGGCCGCGCTCGCGTTCGCCGGGACCGGCATCGCCATGTCGCTCGTAGACCTCGCCGAGCAGCGCCTCCCGAACCGCATGCTCGGCCCGTCGCTGGTCATCGTCGGCACGCTCCTGCTCGTGGCCGGCGTCGCCACCGCCTCGTGGTGGTCGCTCCTCTGGGCGCTGGTCGGGGGCATCGCGATGTTCGCGTTCTACCTGATCATCGCGGTGATCGCCCCGAACGGCATGGGCATGGGCGACGTGAAGCTCGCCTTCGTGGTGGGCCTCGTGGTGGGCTACCTCGGCTGGGCGCTCTGGATCCTGGGGCTCTTCCTCGGCATCTTCGTCGGCGGGGTGTTCGCCGTGGTCGCCCTCGCCGCGCGGCGGGTCACCCTGCGCGGGCACATCCCGTTCGGGCCGGCGATGGTGGTCGGGGCAGTCCTGGCCTTGTGCGTGCCGTCGATCCTCGCCGGCTGACCACTGCGCATCCCACCGGCACCCCCGATGTGGGGGCATCGCTCGCGGGGGCGCGCTCAGTACCGTGGACGGAGTCTCCGTCGGCCGGCGGCCGTCTCCGTTCGATCCGCGAGGTACCCATGCTCCGACTCTTCGCCACCCTCCAGACCCTGGCGTCGTCCATCCGCGACGGCGAGCGCGGCAACGCCGCCGAGTACGCCCTCATCCTGGGGATCGTGGCCCTCGGCATCATCGTCGGCCTCGGCGTGCTCGCGGTGGCGCTGAACAACTTCTTCGTCGACGCCGCAGGCGAGATCCCCTAGCCGGCGTTGCCCCCCCTAGTGGGGTGTGTCGCAAGACTCCATGCGCCCGTAATGTTCATCTCGTCGCTCGCGGGACGGGCGGCGACCCTACTGACCGACTCATAGGAAGCACCGAACATGCTGAAGTTCTTCGTCACCCTCCAGTCCATCGCCAACTCGATCCGCGAGGACGAGAAGGGCAACGCGGCCGAGTACGGCCTCATCATCGCCATCGTGGCGCTCGGCATCATCGTCGGTCTCGGCGTGCTCGCCGCTGCGCTCAACGGCCTGTTCAACGACGTCGCCGCCGAGCTGTAGTCGAGGGCGAACGCCCGACTCGAAACTGCGACATTCCGACTTGGAGACCTGCGACATCGCAGGTCTCCAAGTCGGTTGGCGAGACCGGCTCGCGAGCGGCACCGCGCGAGTACCGCCACGCGACTGACTCGGCGGGGCCGAGATGGCCCGACGACACGGCCCGACGACTCTGGGAGAGGGAACATGCTGCGCAACCGACGCGAACGGGGTGCCGGTGCTGTCGAGTTCGCGCTCGTCTTCCCGGTCCTGATCCTGCTCGTGCTCGGCATCGTCGAGGTCTCGCACCTCTACAACGTGCAGATCTCGCTCAGCGGCGCGGCCAGGGAGGCCGCACGGGTCATGGCGATCGAGGACGACGCCAGCGTGGCACGGAGCGCGGCGATCAGCGCCGCGCCGTCGCTCAACCCGGCGCTCGCCGCCGGGCAGATCACGATCACCCCGTCCTCGTGCGATACGAACCCCGGTGCCCAGGTGCAGGTGTCGATCGACTACACGGCGAGCCTGCTCACGAACCTCTTCCCGGCACCGATCGCGGTGTCGGCGACCGGCGCGATGCGATGCGGAGGCTGATGGTGTTCGGCAATTGGACGTTCCCGAAGCGCGAGCGAGGCGCGAGCGCGGTACTGGTGGGGCTCATGCTCGTGCCGCTGATGGGCGCCGGCGCCATCGCCGTCGACGTCGGCGCGCTGTACGCCGAGAAGGCACAGCTCCAGAACGGCGCGGATGCCGCCGCACTGAGCGTCGCGGCCGAGTGCGCGATCGACGAGACCACGTGTGCCGGCCCTGCCGGTGGCGTCGCATCGACCTACGCCACCTCGAACGCCGACGACGCGCTCGCGACGGCGCTGAATCCGGTGATCAACCTCTCGGCGAACACCGTGACCGTGACGACCGAGACGCTGACCGACGACGGCGCGATGCTGCGTCACCCGCTCGCCCAGATGATCGGCATCCCCTCGAGCACGGTCTACGCCGACGCGACGGCCGAGTGGGGCACTCCGGTGCAGGGTTCGGTGATCCCCCTTGCGATCGGACAGTGCGAGTTCGCGCTCTCGCCCCCGCAGGAGGGCGTGGAGAACCCCACGCGAATCCTCGTGCAGTACGACACGGTCGACCGCATGGAGTGCGAGAACATCTTCCTCGCTGGCGGATTCGGATGGCTGGACACGTCGACACCGTGCTGGGCGACCGTGGACGTGACCGACCCCTGGGTCGGCAGCGATCCGGGCAACAGCATCGCGAGTTCGGGCTGCGATGTCGAGGATGACATCGTCCCGCTGCTCGGCACGACCATCCTCATTCCCGTGTACGACGAGATCATGGGAACCGGCCAGAACGGGCAGTTCCATATCGCGACCTTCGCGGCCTTCAAGCTGACCGGCTTCAAGTTCAGCGGACAGAACACCTACACCGACCCCCTCGCACCGTCGTGCACCGGCAACTGCCGCGGCCTTCAGGGCTTCTTCATGAACTACGTGAGCGTGGGGGATGCGTTCGAACTCGGCGACGGCGTGGACACCGGACTCACCGTGGTGCGACTCATCGACTGATCGACTGCAGGCCCCGTAGGGAACGAAGACCCGCCGACGACCCGACGTCGGCAGAAAGCGTGACATGAGAATCAGGATCATCGGCGCAGTGATCGCCGTACTACTTGCGGCGATCGGCGGGTACCTCCTCTGGATGTACGTGCAGAGTGCGGACCAGCGTGCGGCCGAGGGGGCAGAGTTCGCCCAGGTCTACGTCGTGATCGAGGAGATCCCCTCCGGGACCCCCGGCGAGTTGATCTCCGACTACATCGAGGTCGACGAGCTCCCGCAGATCGCGATCCAGCCCGATATCGTGACGAGCCTGGACGACCTCGCCGGCCTGGTCACGAACGCCGAGCTCCTCCCCGGCGAGCAGTTGCTCGAGGCCCGATTCTCGACGCCGGCTGAGCTCGCCGCACAGGGCGACGTGGCACTGCCCGAGGGGTTCCAGGAGGTCACGCTTCCGGTCGAGGTGGCACGAGCCGTCGGCGGCGCGGTGCGGCCCGGCGCGACCGTGGGTGTCGTCATCACCGTCGACAAGGACATCCGCGCGGGCAGCAGCGAGGGGAGCGGTTCGACCGAGACCTCCACCCCCGACGAGGACGTGGCAGGCACGACGTCGAAGTTCACGTTCCACAAGATGCTCGTGACCCGCGTGCAGGCCGGAACGCTCGTGACCACCAACGCCGAGGAGGAGGTCACGACCTCCGACGTGCTGATGATCACGTTCGCCGCGAACACGTCGCAGATCGAGCAGCTGGTCTGGGCGGCTGAGCTGCAGGACTACAACGACAGCTCCGGCATCTGGCTCACGCTCGAGCCCGAGGACGCGGACGAGGACGGTTCGCGCGAGGTCACGAGGGACAACATCTTCGAGTGACTCGTTACCTCCTGATTAGCCGTAGCGCGGAGTACGAGACCCGTCTCCGCCGTCTGCTGCGGGCGAAACTCGAGGCGCTGCCGGGTGAGTACCTGGCGTTCGGCCCCGACGAGACGCTCGCGCAGCTCCGGGGCACGCCGCGAGTGGCGCTCCTCGGCCCGCTGCTGAACTTCACGGAGTCGAAGGCGATCGCCGCGGCGCTCCAGGAGCGTCACCCCGGCATAGGGCTCATCGTCGTGCGCGAGCAGCGTTCGGACCTCGAGGACTGGGTCGATGGCATGGCGATCCACGCGGTGCTCAGCCCGGAGGCCACCGACCAGACCACGGTCGACCTGATCAACCGCCTCGAGGAGTGGCTGGTCACGCACGGCAAGCTCCCGCCGGTCGACGACGAGCCCGATGAGGCCCCCGAGGAGGAGACGCCCGGGCCCGAGGCGACCGGGCTCGGGGCGTTCGGGCTCGACGCACTCGATGACGACGACGCCCTGCTCGACGAGCCGGAGGAGCCGGAGGCCGAGGAGGACTCGCCGGAGGACGACGAGGATGCCGAGGACGCCGAGGATCGATGGATCCTGCCGGTCCCGCTCGACGACGACATCCGCAGCGAGGTCATCGCCGTGGTGGCGCCGAAAGGCGGCCAGGGCAAGACGACCACCGCAATCAACCTCGCCACGGGGCTCGCCGAGGTCGCCCCGAACTCGGTGGTGCTCGTCGACGCCGACGTCCAGTTCGGCGACATCGCGCACGCGCTGAACCTCGACCCGCACTACTCGCTCGCCGACGTCGCATCCGCCGGGGACGACGAGATGGCGCTCAAGGCGCTGTTCACCCACCACGAGGACGACTTCTTCGTGGTTCCCGCGCCTCCGTCGCCCGAGCTGGCCGACGACATCGACGCCGCGGCGCTGGGTGCGATGCTCCGGAACCTCGCGACGATGTTCCGTTACGTGATCGTCGACACCACGCCCGGGCTCGGCGAGCACGCGCTCGCCGCGCTCGAGAACGCCACCGACGGCGTGTTCGTGACGAACATGACCGTGCCGAGCCTGCGCGCCCTCCGCAAGGAGTTCGAGCTGCTGCTCGACCTCGACATCCTCCCGTCGAACCGGCACGTCGTCATGAACTTCATGGACAAGTCGGGCGGCCTCCTGCAGAAGGACGCGGAGGAGATCATGGGCGCGAAGGTCGACGTGCTCGTCCCGAGGTCCGGCGCAGTCGTGTTCGCCAGCAACCAGGGCGTTCCGGTGATCCACCACGACGTGCGGGACCCGGCAGCGAAGGCGTTGCGGGAGCTCGTGCAGCGCATCGAACCGTCGGCCGCACCAAGCCGGCGACGCATCCACCGGAAGGCGAGGACGCAATGAGACTCAGCGACCGACTCGACCAGGCACGCGGCGCGCATCGCGCCACCGAGGAGGCTGTCGACCAGCCCCTCGCTCCCGAGCAGAGCCTCGAGGAGGCGACGCGAGCCCTGCCCGAGCAGGAGTTCGCGGACGAGGGCGTACCCGCTCCCGCTCCTGCACCCGAGGGCGACTCGATGGCCGCGCCGCCGCCCGCGCCGCCCGTGGCTGCCGGCTCCTCGGACGAGGAGCAACACTCCTCCACGTGGGAGGCGATGCACGGGGAGACGCGACAGGCGCCGGTCAGCGACGCGGTGAAGGAGCTCAAGGAGCGCGCCGCCCAGGAGCTGTTCCGGCGCATCGGGAGCCGGCTCAACGATCCGAGCCTCACCGAGGAGCGGCTGCACCAGATGGCGCGCGAGGAGCTCACGCGCATCGTCGCCTCGGAGCAGGTCGCGCTCTCGACCGTCGAACGCAACCGCCTCATCACCGAGATCGGCGCCGACGTGCTCGGGTTCGGCCCGCTCGAGTCGATGCTCGACGACGAGGCCGTCACCGAGATCATGGTCAACCGCCACGACCAGATCTACATCGAGCGTGCCGGCCGCCTCTACGAGTCCCGGCTGAAGTTCACGGGCGAGCCGCAGCTGCGACGCGTCATCGAGCGGATCGTGTCGCGGGTGGGTCGTCGCATCGACGAGTCGTCGCCGCTCGTGGACGCCCGCCTCGACGACGGCTCGCGCGTGAACGCGATCATCCCGCCGCTCGCCGTCGACGGCTCGTCGCTCACCATCCGAAAGTTCTCGCGCACTCCGCTCACCGTCGAGAACCTCATCTCGTACGACACGATGACCCGCGAGATGGCGGACCTGCTCGACGCCGCCGTCCGAGGGCGACTCAGCATCCTCGTCTCGGGCGGTACCGGCACTGGTAAGACCACGCTGCTCAACGTGCTCTCGGCCAACATCCCGAACGACGAGCGCATCATCACCATCGAGGACGCCGTCGAGCTCCAGCTCCAGCAGGAGCACGTCGTGCGGCTCGAATCGAGGCCGGCCAACATCGAGGGCCGCGGCGAGATCACGATCCGCGATCTCGTCCGCAACTCGCTCCGCATGCGCCCCGATCGCATCGTGATCGGCGAGGTGCGTGGGGCCGAGGCACTCGACATGCTGCAGGCGATGAACACCGGCCACGAGGGATCCATCTCGACCATCCACGCGAACTCGCCGCGCGACGCGATCGCGCGACTCGAGACGCTCGTGCTGATGGCGGGGATGGAACTGCCCCTCCGTGCGATCCGCGAGCAGATCGCCTCGGCGATCGACATCATCGTGCAGATCTCGCGCCTCCGCGACGGTACGCGCCGCGTCGTCAGCGTCACCGAGGTGCAGGGCATGGAGAGCGACGTGGTCACGATGCAGGACTCGTTCGCCTTCGACTACTCCGCGGGCATCGACGAGGACGGGCGGTTCCGCGGGCATGCGATCCCCACCGGCGTCCGTCCGCGATTCGTCGACCGCCTCGCCGACTACGGGATCGAGGTGCCCGCGTCGCTGTTCCAGAGCGCCGCGCCGCCGGCACCGGGCTACGGGAGGCGCTGATGTCCATCGCCATCTACGTGCTCGGCGTCCTCGCCGCGCTCTTCGCCCTGCTGGCGATCGTCGTCTTCGTGGTCGCGCCGCCGCCTCCGCGTGTCGCCGCCGAGCGCCGCCTCGCTCCCGGGACCGAGTACGAGTCCCGCATCACCAGGGCCACGAACCGCACGGTCAAGACCATCGAGGGCGCGATGCGCCGCCGCGACGGCGGCGCGTTCGGCGAGGAGGCGCTCGAGCTCGCCGGCGTGCGGATGCAACCGTCGGCGTTCGTGCTCGTCGCCTTCTCCATCTCGGCGGTGCTCGCGGTCCTCGGCGTCGTGATCGGCTTCGGGAGTTGGTGGTCGCTGATCCTGGGGGTGCTCTTCGCGGCACTCGGCCCGCTGCTCGCACGCGGCTACCTCGCCTTCCGGGTGTCGTCGCGCAGGGGGAAGTTCGCCGAGCAGCTCGACGACACGATGCAGCTGCTCGCGGGAAACC
Source organism: Agromyces rhizosphaerae (assembly GCF_027925245.1). Classification (NCBI taxonomy): domain Bacteria; kingdom Bacillati; phylum Actinomycetota; class Actinomycetes; order Micrococcales; family Microbacteriaceae; genus Agromyces; species Agromyces rhizosphaerae. The sequence continues at coordinate 1,146,366 of NZ_BSDP01000001.1, read as the reverse complement.
TGCGGGCCGGGCACGGCCTGGTCCAGGCCATCGACTCGGTGGCCCGCGACGGCGATGCCCCCACGTCGGAGGAGTTCGCGCGGGTCGTGAACCAGTCCCGCATCGGCCGCGACCTCAACGACGCACTCGAGGACACCGCCGAGCGCATGCAGTCCGACGACTTCAAGTGGGCGGCGCAGGCGATCGCCATCAACCGCTCGACCGGTGGCAACCTCGCGGAGGTGCTCTACGGCGTCGCGGGCACCATCCGCGAGCGCAACGAGATCCGCCTCAAGGTGAAGTCGCTCAGCGCCGAGGGTCGGCTGTCGGCGATCATCCTGCTGCTGCTCCCGATCGCGGTCTTCCTCGGCGTGCTCATCCTCCAGCCCGCGTACTTCGCGCCCTTCTTCACCACGCTGATCGGCTGGGCCGCGCTCGTGCTCGCGGTGGTGCTCATGATCATCGGCATCGTCTGGATGCTCGCCGTCGTGCGAGTGCGGTTCTGAGGAGGCCCTGATGAACGACCTGTTCCCGCTCATCGCGATCGGTGCCGTGACGATCGGCGCCGCGCTCCTCGTCTTCCTCGTGTTCGCCTCGCTGCCGCAGAAGGCGGCCGTGCGCGAGCTGCTCGAGCCGACGCAGGTGCAGGTGCGCCGCCAGGAGGACACCCGGTCGTTCTCCGAACGCGTCGCCGACACCCTCCCGAACGGGTACACCGGGTGGGTGCAGCGGCAGATCATCTACGCCGGTCGTACCGGCAGCTGGAGCGTGGGCGGCTTCGTGCTGCTGAAGATCTTCGTCACGGCGCTCGGCCTGCTGATCGGCATCGGGGCGCTGCTCGTCGCGCCGAACCCGCTGATGATCGGCGGTGGCGTGGTGCTGATGCTGCTGTTCCTCGTCGCGCCCGAGATCATGCTCAACAGCCGCGCCGACGACCGGCAGACCGAGATCCAGCGGGCGCTGCCCGACACCCTCGACCAGATGACGATCGCGGTGGAGGCCGGCCTCGGTTTCGAGGGAGCGATGGCGAAGGCCGCGCAGGGGGGCACGGGGCCGCTCAACGACGAGCTCATCCGCACCCTCCAGGACATGACGATCGGGCGCTCGCGTTCGGATGCGTACACCGCGCTCCTCGCCCGCACCAACAGCGAGGACCTCCGCCGATTCGTCCGCGCGATCCAGCAGGCCGACCGCTACGGCATCTCCATCGCCGACGTGCTCCGCGTGCAGGCGAGCGAGATGCGCGTCAAGCGCCGTGCGCGTGCGGAGGAGTCGGCGATGAAGATCCCGATCAAGGTGGTCTTCCCGCTCGTCTTCGCGATCCTCCCCGTGCTCTTCATCGTGCTGCTCTTCCCGGCGGTCGTGGGCATCATCGACGCGTTCAGCTAGGCGCGTCTCCACCGACGAAGCATCCTCGAGTTCGTCCGCGCCCCGAGACGCGATAGCGTGAACCCGTTCGCGTCCGTCCCCCTGCGGGCGCGGTGGGCTTCGCGATGCTGCGGCCCGAACGACCCCCCGAGCCGAGGACGAGCATCCCCATGCGCATCCCACCCGGCGGTGCTGACCACGCCGCCCTGCCCGCAGATCTCCTCCGAGCGCTCGCCGCCGGAACCGAGCGGGAGGGCGGAACGCGCGCATGAAGCCGATCGTCCTCGTCACCAGGAACACCGTCTACGACCTCCGCATGCGGCGCCTCCTCGAGGGCAAGCTGCGCTCGATCCCCGGGGAATTCCTCGGCATCGGGACATCGCTCGTGGTCGATCGCGTGGGGGACGCGCCGAAGGTCGCACTGCTCGGACCCGAACTGAGCGAGTCCGAGACGCTCACCCTGGCGGCCGCGCTCGTCGAGCGGCATCCGCGGATCGGTCTCGTGATCGTCGAGACGGAGCGGGGCGATCCCGAGACCTGGATCGGCCGGGGAGTGCACGCGGTCATCCCGGCGGCCGCGACCGACGCCAAGACCCTCGACCTGCTCACCCGGCTCCAGACCTGGCTCGCCGTCTACGGCGGCGAGCAGGACCCCGCCGAGTTCGGCGGAATCGACAGGGCCACGGATGCCCCGGTGGCGGCCGCGCCCGAGGCGGATGCCGGCGCGCGCGACCAGGAGGTCGTCTGGGTGGCGGAGACCGCGGGCCAGACGCGCGAGGAGGCGAAGCGGGCCGCACCTGCTGCCGCAGCGCAAGGGCGGGCGACGGCGACGGTGCTCGCTCCGGAACGCCCCGCGCCCGAGAAGGCCGAGCCTGACGCGCCGCCGCGAATGGCGCCGCCGCCCCCGCCGCCCGCGAGCTGGGCCGCGGAACCGAAGCCGGAACCCCGGCCGGACCCCGTGGCGGATGCTGCTCCGACAGCGCCGGAGCAGCCCGCCGAGCCCGAGACGCCGAAGGTCCCCAGCGAGGTCGTCGTGGTGGCCGCGCCGAAGGGCGGACAGGGCAAGACCACCGCGGCGATCAACCTCGCGGTCGGCCTCGCCGAGGTGGCGCCGGGTCAGGTCGTACTCGTCGACGCCGACCTCCAGTTCGGCGACATCGCGAGCGCGCTCGACCTGCCCGACTCGCGCACCATCGTCAGCGCCCTCGAGACGCGCAGCGAGGACGACCTCGTCGACCAGCTCGTCCGCCACGAGGACGACTTCTTTGTGCTGCCCGCGCCGCCCTCGCCGGAGGACGCGGAGCACGTGGGCCCGGCCGACCTCGTCGCCATCGTCCGCCGACTGAACCGGCGCTTCCGGTACGTCGTCGTCGACACCACTCCCGGCGTCGGAGCGCACAGCCTCGCGCTCATCCGGGCCGCGACCGACGGCGTCTTCATCGCGAACATCAACGTGCCCAGCCTCAACGCCATGCGCAAGGAGCTGCAGCTGCTCGCCGACACCGAGGGCATGCCGCCGAACCGGCACATGGTGCTGAACTTCACCGACCGCAGGGCAGGGCTCACTCCCGCGGAGGCGGTGGAGGTCGTCGGCACCCCGTTCGACGTGGAGGTGCCGCGTTCGGTCGCCGTGCTGTTCGCGAGCAACGAGGGCGTACCGCTGATCCACCACGACGTGCGCGACGCGGCGGCAAAGGCGCTGCGGAGGCTCGTGCAGCGGATCGACCCGGCCGCGGTGCCGACGCGACGGCGCATCCATCGCCGCTGGCGCGCGTCGTGACCTCGGACCGCACTTATCCACAGGTCGCGCGCCACGCCCACGGAATGCCCAGCACCGCCCGGTTAGCCTCACTCGTGTGACGGCGATTCTCCTGGGCGGCGGTGCGGTGTTCGGTGCCGTCGCGGGCTGGTGGCCGATCGCCGGGTCCGCCAGGAGCGCGACCCACGGCACCAGGATGTGGACGCTCCGGGCGCGCATCGTCGTCACGATCGCGGCCGGCCTCGGCGGCCTCGCCGTCTGCTGGGGCATCGGACTCGCGCCCGCGCTCCTGCCGGCGCTCGTCTTCCTGATCACGGGCACGGCCCTCGCGGCGATGGACGCGGCCGAGCGGCGGGTCCCCGCCGGTACGGTCTTCAGCGCGGGCGTGCTGATCGCGGGGATGCTCGTCGTCGCCGCGGCGCTCGACGGGTCGTGGTGGGCGCTGCTCTGGGCCGCACTCGGAGCACTGGGGTTGGGCGCGATCGCGGCTGCCGGCGCCCGCTGGCTCCCGGGCGTCGTCGCCTGGCGTGATCTGGGGCTGCCGATCCTCGCCGGGCTCATGCTCGGCTTCCTCGGCTGGCAGGCGTGGGGCGCGGGTCTCGTCGCCATGCTGGTGCTCGGGTTCCTCGCGTCATCCGTCGCCCGGCTGCGCGGCGACAGCGCCACGCTCGCCGGTGCCGTGCCGCTCGGCCCGTCGATCATGGCCGCGAGCGTGCTCGCGATCGCCCTGGTCTAGCTGCGGTCGCCCGCCCCGCCCCGCCGTCCTAGGCTGAACGAGGGGGCGAACGGGGGTGCACCGCGGTGAGCAGAGCGAGCGAGCCCGACTGGCGGGAAGACCTGCTGGGCGAGCGCTACGAGCAGGCGACCCTGCCGCTCGGCACCGATGACGAGGGCGAGGTCGTCGCGACGCTCGTGCGCCACCGGCCGAGGTTCCGCCTCAGGCTGACGCCCGGCGCCGCGGCCGACTGCGACGTGCTGTACGTGCACGGCTGGAGCGACTACTTCTTCCAGACCGAGCTCGCCGAGTTCTGGGCGGATGCCGGTGCCAGGTTCTACGCCCTCGACCTGCGCAAGTACGGGCGCAGCCTGCGCGACGGCCAGACCCCGGGCTTCGTGACCACCCTGAGCACATACGACGCCGACATCGCGGCGGCGCTCGCGGCGATGGGCCGCCCGCTCGACCGGCCGCAGCCAGCGCGCCCGCTCATCCTGCTCGGGCACTCGACGGGCGGGCTGACGCTGAGCCTCTGGGCGGCGCGGCACCCCGGTGTGGCATCCGCCCTGATCCTCAACAGCCCCTGGCTCGAGTTCCAGGCGAGCCGCATCGGCCGGGAGGCCGTGACGCCGCTCATCGACCTCTCCGCGCGGGTCGACCCCCGCGGCGGCCTGCCCAACGTCGACCTCGGGTTCTACACCCGCGCCGTCGCCGTGGAGGAGGGCGGCGAATGGGAGTACGACCGCGCCTGGAGACCGCAACGCGGCTTCCCGGCGTCGGCGGCCTGGCTGTCGGGCGTGCTCGCCGCGCACGCCCGCGTGGCGGCCGGCATCGACGTGGGCGCGCCCGTGCTCACCCTGCTGTCGAAGCGCACGACGATCCTCGCGCGCTGGAGCGAGGAGATGCGCTCGAGCGACAGCGTGCTGGTCGTCGACGAGATGGCCGAGCGTGCGCTGCGCCTCGGCCCGTCGGTCACCGTCGAGCGCATCGACGGCGCGCTGCACGACGTCTTCCTGTCGCGCCCCGAGGTGCGGCGCGATGCGTTCGCGCGTGTCACGCGCTGGCTGCGCGGCTTCGCGCCGGCCTGAGTGCCCCGCCTACCGGAAGTTCACGAACTGCAGGTCGACGTCGAGGTCGGCGCCCTTGAGCAGCGCGATGGTCGCCTGCAGGTCGTCGCGGCTCTTCGACGAGACGCGCAGCTCGTCGCCCTGGATCTGCGACTTCACCGACTTCGGCGCCTCGTCGCGGATGAGCTTGCCGATCTTCTTCGCGTGCTCCTGGTCGATGCCCTGCTTGAGCCCGACCTCGAGGCGGTACTCCTTGCCCGAGGCATACGGCTCGCCCGCGTCGAGGCTCTTCAGCGAGATGCCGCGCTTGACGAACTTCGACTGCATGACGTCGAGCACGGCCTTCACGCGCTCCTCGGAGTTCGCCTTCAGCAGGATCTTCTCGCCGCTGAACTCGACGGATGCCCCCACGCCGCGGAAGTCGTACCGCTGGTCGATCTCCTTGCGGGCCTGGTTGACCGCGTTGTCGGCCTCCATCTTGTCGACCTTGCTGACCACGTCGAACGTCGAATCTGCCATGCCCGCAAGTCTAGCCAGCGCGCATGCCGCGGGCTGTCAGGAACGGCAGGGCGAGCGGATGCCCCGGGTCAGGCGCTGGGGCTCGGGCGCGCGGTGCTCGCTCGCACGATGAGCTCGTAGGGCAGTCGGGTGTCGGCCTGCCCCGGCGGGGCATCCGTCGGCTGCAGTTGCTCGAGCAGGATCTCGACCGCGCGCTCACCCTGCTGCCGCGGGAACTGCGCGACGGTCGTGAGGCCGAAGAAATCGGCGAGGTCGTGGTCGTCGATGCCCGCGATCGACACGTCGCCCGGCACGCTCAGGCCGAGGTCGCGCGCGGCGAGGATCGACCCGATCGCCATCTCGTCGGATGCGGCGAAGATCGCGGTCGGCCGGTCGCGCGGCACCCCGAGCAGCTGCTTCGCCGCGTGGTACCCGCCCTTGATGCTGAAGTCGGCCGGCGCGAACAGCGACGGGTCGACCGCGTAGCCGGCGTCGACGAGCGCGGCCTCGTAGCCGAGGCGCCGATTCGTCGGAAGGTGGAAGTCGAGGTCGAACTCGTGCGTGCCGCCGATGTGCGCGATGCGCGTGTGGCCGAGCGCGAGCAGGTGCTCGGTGGCGAGCCGGGAGATGGCCACGTCGTCGATCGTGAGCGTGCGCACGCCCGGGATCGGGCCGCCGACGCCGACGAGCGGCTTGTCGAGCGCGTGCAGCCGGGCGACCTCGGCCTCGGTCAGCTCGAGCGAGACGGCGATCACGGCGTCGACGCGCTGCCGCAGCAGGAAGTGCTCGAACACGCTCTGGCGCTCGGAGCCCTCGCCCGAGAGGTTGTAGAGCGTCAGGTCGTATCCGTTGCGCAGCAGCGCGTGCTGCGCGCCCTCGAGCACCGAGGAGAAGAACCACCGGTCGAGGAAGGGGATGACGACGCCGATGTTGCGCATGCGCCCGGACGCCAGGCTGGAGGCGTTCGACGAGACGACGTAGCCGAGTTCGGCGGCGGCCGCGACCACGCGCAGCTTGGTGGCCTCCGAGACGGGCCCGCGTCCGCTGAGGGCGCGCGACACGGTCGCCGTGGAGACGCCCGCGAGCTTCGCGACCTCCTCGATCCCTGCCATGTCCCCCTCCTCCGGCGACGGATGCGGCGCAGGTGCGGGCCCTCGCCGTGCACGCTGCGCCTCGGCCATCCTACCGATCCGGGCAATTCGACCACGGAGGGCGCGGCGCGTTGGCGATCGGGGAACGGTTGGGGTAGACAGTACGCAGTCGGGGCCTGCCCACCGGGGGCGGCTGGGCCCACCGCTGTACTCGAAAGGACTACGTGTGAAGTGGGTCAAGCGCATTCTCATCACCGCGGTGGTGGTCTTCGCCCTGTTCTACATGGTGAGCAGGCCTGAGGACGCCGCAGCGGCGGTGCAGGGCGCCTTCGATGCCGTCTGGGGCGCGATCGCGTCCGTGGGAACCTTCTTCACGTCGCTGGTCTCCTGAGCCCGGGCGAACGAGGACATGGAGCCGTTCGAACTCGATCCGAGGGTCGAGCGCCACCTCATCGCCGACGAGGGCGAGATCATCATCGACGAGGTGCGCAAGCAGTGGGCGGCGTACATCGGGCCGGTGCTCGAGGCGGCCGCCGGTCTCCTGGTGCTCATCCTGCTGATCTGGACGCCCCGCCCGATCGACTGGGTGATCTCGCTGCTGAGCGCGGGGCTGCTCGTGCACGCGATCTGGCGCGCGGCGGCGGTGCACATGGACCGCTTCGTCATCACGAACATGCGCGTGTTCCGCGTGCACGGCATCTTCACCCGCAACATCGCGACCATGCCGATTCAGCGAATCCTCGACATCTCGGTGCACAAGCCGTTCATCGGCCGCATCCTCGGCTACGGCCACTTCATCTTCGAGTCGGCGGCGCAGGACCAGGGCCTGCGCGAGATCCACTTCGTCGGCGACCCGGACGAGCGCGGCCTCACCATCCAGCGCGTGATCGCGCGGTCGGGCCTGCGCGGGCAGCCGACCCGCTGGAACAACTGAGGCATCGCCGCACCAGGCCGCGTGGCGCGTCCGAATCCGGAGGCCCCGCGGCATCCGCCCTCGATTTCACGCTCGGCCGAGTGCCGAGTATGCTTGTGTGGCCGCGGTCGCATGCCCATGAGACCAGGCGCCACGGCGAGTTACCCTAGCGGCCAAAGGGATCTGACTGTAAATCAGACGGCTCAGCCTTCGGGGGTTCGAATCCCTCACTCGCCACCATGTGCGGAAGCAGATTCCGACCAGCACGAAACCCCTCCCGACTCGCGTCGCGGAGGGGTTCGTCGTATCCGGCGCCGCCGGTGAGGCCGTAGCGTTGCGTGCATGGCCTCGCACATGGAACTGCTCGAGATCGCCGCGACGGTGGCGCAGCGCGCCGGGGGCTTCGCGGTCGACCGCCGCAGCCACGGCGTGAGCGTCGCCGAGACCAAGTCGTCGCCGATCGACATCGTCACCCAGGTCGATCGCGACACCGAGTCGCTCATCCGCGGCATCCTCGCCGACTACCGGCCCGACGACGGGTTCTACGGCGAAGAGGGCGAAGCGGATGCGGGGAGCTCGGGTCTCACCTGGGTGGTCGACCCGATCGACGGCACCGTCAACTTCCTCTACGACATCCCGGCCTGGTCGGTGAGCGTCGCCGTGGTCGAGGGCGGCGTCGATCCGTCGACCTGGACGGTGCTCGCGGGCGCCGTGGTCAACCCCGTCGCCGGCGAGCTCTACACCGCGGCGGCGGGCGAGGGCGCGTGGCTCGGCGACCGCCCGCTGCACGTCAACGACGGCGTCGAGCTCGACCGCGCGCTGGTGGCGACCGGGTTCGGCTACGTGCGCGAGCGCAAGGAGCGGCAGGGCCGGCTGGTCGCCGAGCTGCTCCCGCGCATCCGCGACGTGCGGCGCATCGGGTCGGCCGCGCTCGATCTCTCGGCGGTCGGCGCCGGGAGGCTCGACGCGTTCTACGAGACCGGCCTGAACCCGTGGGACCACGCGGCGGGCGGGCTCGTGGCCGCGGAGGCCGGTGCGCGAATCGGCGGGATCGGCGGCGCGCCCGGGGGAGCGGACATGCTGATCGCGGCCCCGCCGTCGCTGTTCGACCAGCTCGAACGGGCGATCGCGGAGCACTGGGAGGCCTGATCCGCACGGAATCGGTGGAATCCGGCGTGTGTCGGCATTAAGGGGGACGAAATCGCTCCACACGCATGGAAACCGCGACCGATTCCGGTTACCCTTTACCAACCCGTTATTTTGGCGCAGGCCAGAATGAGCACCTCCCCTGACTGACCTGACCCGACGCCGAAAGGCTCTCGTGCCCGAGTTCCCCCTCGTGCCGGACGGTCCCGAGACCGGCACCACCCACGCAGCGTCGCGCGAGCGACCGCTGACGCGCCGGGAACTCCGCGAGCAGCAGCGTCGGCAGGAGGAGGCGGCCGAGGCCGCGGCGTACGACTACGGGACGCCGTCGCTCGATCCGAGCCGATCGGCAGCGGGTAGCGACACCCCCGTGATCCGGTCCACCGGCCAGGGCTGGAGCCTCGGCGGCGACGCCGATCCGGTCGAGCAGGCGCCGTCGTGGCAGCCCGCCGCCCCGCAGGCACCCGCGTACCGCGCGCCGGAGCCGCAGGCACCTGCGTACCGCGCGCCGGAGCCGCGCGCGCCCGAGTACCGGGCCCCGGAGGCGCGCCCCGCAGCGCCCCGCATCCCAGACTTCCACGTGCCCGCACCCGCGCCCGCGCCGGCCGAAGCGCCGCTCCGGCGTCGACGCGACGCGCGGCCCCGGGCGAGCGAGTTCGAGTCGTTCGAGGTCGAGGCCGTCGAGACCGAACCGCCCGCACCCGCGGCGCCCGCACCCGACCTCTCGTCGTGGCTCCAGCCCGAGGCGCAGGACGTCCGGCCCCCGAGCAGCCGGCGTTCCCGCCGCCTCGAGGACGAGGCCACGTCCGCCCCTGCGCGGGCGCAGGCGCCGGAGCGGCAGGCCGCCCCGGAGCGTCGCGACCTTCCCGCGCAGCCCGACGCGGAGCAGGACCTCTTCGGCCTCCGCGTCGAGGAGGCGCACAACTCCGCGGGCCACGGTTCCGTCGGCGGCACGAACGCCGATGGCGCCGCGCCGGAGGCCGCGGCCCCGGGTGCGTCCCTGTTCGGCGACCTGGTCTTCGACGCTCCCGAGACCGTCGAGCGCGACGAGCGACCCGCGGCGCGCGGGGGGCTCTTCTCGCGCCTGCTGGGCCGGGGAGCGGGCGACGCGCGCGAGCGCTCCGCGTCGCCGCGCCGACGCGGCGAGGCGCGCGACACCCACGACGCCGACGCCGATGCCGACCGGCAGGATCTCGCGGCCGACCTCTTCGGCTTCGGCTTCGAGGACGAGGCCGTCGACGACGACCGTCGCGACGATGCGATGGCTGCGGAGCCCGCGTTCGATGCGGACCGCACGTTCGATGCGGCGCCCGCGCTCGACGCCGAACCCGTATTCCTTGCCGAGCCCGCCATCGACGCCGAGCCCGCCTTCGAAGCAGAGCCGGCCTTCGATGCAGCGCCCGCCGTCGACGCCACGTCGGCGCCCGCCTCCGACCTCGACGCGGCGTTCGGGTTCGGCGGGGCGTTCGCCGCCGCGGACGACGAACCCGAGCTCCACGACGCCGACGTCCGCGACCGCGATGACGACCTCCACGGCCCCTCCGCGCTGGGGTCGCTGTTCGGATTCGATGAGCCGGAGCCCGCGCACACGCGCACCGCGCCCCCCGGCTCCGGCTTCGCGATCGACTCCACGGTCGCGAGCACGCGGTCCTCCGGTCGTGACCGCGCATCCTCGTCGTCGACGGCCCGCATGCGCTCGGCCGATCACCCGGGGCTCCGCACCGACTCCGTGCGCTCCGCCGGGACCGCGCGCCCGGCTGCCCGCACCCACCCCAAGGCCAAGCCCTCGCGCGACGCCCGCCGCGCCGCCCGCCGCCGCGCGGCGGCCGCCAAGGGCCTCTCGCTGGTCGCGATGGGCTTCGTCGCCATGATCACGGTGGCCACGTCACTGCCCGCGAACTCGCTGCTGAGCGCCGAGGAGGTGCAGGCCGCGCAGGTCGCGGTGCTGCACGAGAACGGGCTCGAGCCGCAGGTCATGCACGCGTACGCGGGTGGCGACGATTCGACCGAGTTCACGGTCGACACCGAGAACTACCAGGTGGCGACGATCGCCGAGTACGCGGCCGCGTCGGGCATCCGCGTCGACAACACGTTCACGAACAACCCGTACGGCACCATCCAGTGGCCGTTCCCGGTGGGCGTGCACATCGGCAGCTACTACGGCTACCGCAGCTGCGCGGGCTGCACGACGAACCACCACGGCATCGACTTCAACCCCGGCTACGGCGCCGAGATCCAGGCCATCGCCGACGGCGTCGTGAGCGTGGCGCAGAACGGCGGCGGCTCGCTCGGCGTCGTCATGATGATCGACCACGTGATCGACGGCCAGGTCGTCACCAGCGTCTACGCGCACATGCAGTACGACTCGATGCGCTTCCAGGTCGGTGACACCGTCGAGGTCGGCGACATCGTCGGCAACGTCGGCTCGACCGGCCTGTCGACCGGTCCGCACCTGCACTTCGAGATCCGCATCGGCGGCGTCGAGGGCTACTGGGTCGACCCTCTGGCCTGGCTCTACGAGAACACCGACTGATCCCGGGCCGACACGGGTCGAGGGCGCTCCTCACCCCGCGGAGGTGCGACTCGTCCCCGAACGCGAGAACGCCCGGCAGCCATCAGGCCACCGGGCGTTCGTGCGTAGTGGGTGCTCCCTACTCCGCGCTCATCCACACGGTCGTGTCCACGGGCAGCGTCCCGTCGCCGAGCGGGCCCGATGCCAGCAGCACCTGGCCGGCGGGCAGCGCGACCGGCGCGTCGCCCGTGTTCGCGACCACCGTCACGTCGCCGTTGCGGAACGCCAGCACGGGGCCCCCGGAGGCCGGGAGCCACTCGACGCTCCCGGCGCCGAGCTCGTGCGAGCGCCGCAGCGACAGCGCGGAGCGGTACAGCTCGAGGGTCGAGCGAGGGTCGCCCGACTGCTGGTCCCGCGCGTAGTCGGTCCACATGTCGGGCTGCGGCAGCCAGGAGGCATCCGTCGGCCCGAAGCCGTAGGAGGGCGCGTCCGACTCCCACGGGATCGGCACGCGGCAGCCGTCGCGGCCGTAGCGCTCGCCCTCGGTGCGGAACCAGGTCGGGTCCTGGCGGGAGTCGTCGGGCAGGTGGATGACCTCCGGCAGCCCGAGCTCCTCGCCCTGGTAGACGTAGGCGGAGCCCGGCAGCGCGAGCATGACGGCCGACGCGGCGCGGGCGCGGCGCAGTCCGACCTCCTGGTCGGGCAGGCCGGGCGACTTCGGCCCGATGCCGTGGCCCTGCGGGTTCTCGGCGCCGAGCGCGTGGCGCGACGCGTGGCGCACCACGTCGTGGTTCGAGAGCACCCAGGTGCTCGGGGCGCCGACGCCGCCGAAGGCCGCGATGGACGCGTCGATCACGGTGCGGAGGTCCTCGGCGTCCCAGCCGGTCTCGAGGTAGGCGAAGTTGAACGCCTGGTGCATCTCGTCGGGTCGCACCCACTTGGCGATGCGCGTGAGCGGGTCGACCCACGCCTCGGCGGCGAGGATGCGCTCGCCGGGGTACTCGTCGAGCAGCTTCCGCCAGTCGCGGTAGATCTCGTGCACGCCGTCCTGCCCCCAGTACGGGGCGCCGCCGGCGTGGTCGTGGTGGTCGGCGACCGCGTCGTCGTGCGCGGGCTCCGCCACCGCCGCGGCGGCGTCGCCGCCGCCGCCCATGCTGCCGCCCTCGGCGGGCGGGGTGTAGTCGGGCAGCCCGTCGGCCTTGATCAGGCCGTGCGCCACGTCGACGCGGAACCCGTCCACGCCGCGGTCGAGCCAGAACCGCAGGATGCGCCGGAACTCCTCGCGCACCTCCTCGTTGGTCCAGTCGAAGTCGGGCTGCGAGGAGTCGAAGATGTGCAGGTACCACTGGCCGGGCGTGCCGTCGGGCTCCGTGATGCGGGTCCACTGCGGTCCGCCGAACACCGACTGCCAGTTGTTCGGCGGCTCTGCGCCGTCTGCGCCCTTCCCGTCGCGGAACATGTAGCGCGCGCGCTCGGGGCTGCCGGCCGGTGCGGCGAGGGCGGCCTGGAACCACGGATGCTGGTCGGAGGAGTGGTTCGGCACGAGGTCGACGATGACCCGGATGCCCAGTCGGTGCGCCTCCGCCTGCATGGCGTCGAAGTCGGCGAGGTCGCCGAAGATCGGGTCGACATCGCAGTAGTCGGCCACGTCGTAGCCGGCGTCCTTCTGGGGCGAGGTGAAGAACGGCGAGAGCCAGATGGCGTCGATGCCGAGCTCGGCCAGGGCGCCGAGGCGCGACGTGATGCCGCGGAGATCACCCACGCCGTCGCCGTTCGCGTCGGCGAACGAGCGCGGGTAGATCTGGTAGATCACCGCGGTGCGCCACCACTCGGGGGTCGGGTCGGATGCCTCGGAGTCGGCGCGCGACGAACGCGCGGCATCGTTGTGCACGATCATGGCGCCCACTGTACGGCATTTCCTCCAAAACGTAAGCGTTTGCATTCGAGGTCCTTCGTAGGAGGTAACGAACGCGTATCGAAGCCAGATGCACGACTTGCACGGGCGATCAGCGAGGGCTATAACTGAAAGCGCTTGCATTTCGCGGGCGTTTCCAACGGAAGAACGGTCTTTCGGCACGGTGGTCTCGACCGGGGCGGCACAGCCCCGGCACCACCAGGCGATGAGGCCGGATCGAGACGACACCTTGAGAAAGGGACACCGATGAAGGTGAACAAGAAGGGCCTCCTGGCCGGCGGGGCGATCGCCATCGGCGCGACGCTCGTGCTCGCGGGCTGCGCGGGCGGCGACACCGAGACCGATGACAGCGACGCGACCGCCGAGGGCGGCTCGCTCACCGTCTGGGTCGACTCCGAGCGTGTGGACGCCCTGCAGGGCGCTGCGGACGCGTACTCCGAGGAGACCGGCATCACGGTCGAGCTCGTGGGCAAGGACAACAACACCATCAAGGACGACTTCATCCAGCAGGTGCCGACGGGCGAGGGCCCCGACATCACCATGGGTGCGCACGACTGGCTGGGCGAGCTCTCGACCAACGGCGTCGTCGCCCCGCTCGAGCTGGGCGACTCGGCCGACGGCTACCTGCCGGTCGCGATCAACGCCGCCACCTACGACGGCACCGTCTACATGCTCCCCTACGCGGTCGAGAACATCGCCGTGCTCCGCAACGCCGACATCGTCCCCGAGGCGGTCGGCAGCTTCGACGAGATGATCGCCGCGGGCGAGGACGCCGGTCTCGACCAGCCGTTCGTCGTCGAGCAGGGCGCAGAGGGCAACCCGTACCACCTGTACCCGTTCCAGACCGCGTTCGGCGCTCCGGTGTTCGGCAGCGACGAGAACGGCTACAACGCCGACGACCTGCAGCTGGGCAACGACGGCGGCCAGGAGTTCGCCGCCTGGCTCTCGACCGAGGGCAAGAACGGCACCGGCAACTTCAACACCGACATCGACGGCGACATCGCCAAGCAGTCGTTCCTCGACGGCGACTCGGCCTTCTGGCTGACCGGCCCGTGGAACGTCGGCAGCGCGATCGACGCCGGCATCAACGTGGCGATCGACCCGATCCCCAGCCCGACCTCCGACGCGGCCCAGCCGTTCGCGGGCGTCAAGGGCTTCTTCCTCTCCTCGGAGAGCGAGAACAAGGTCGCGGCGAACGACTTCCTCGTGAACTACCTCGGTTCGGAGGACGTGCAGCTCGCGCTGTTCGAGGCCGGCAACATCCTGCCCGCGCTCACCGCCGCCGCCGAGACCGCCTCGAGCGACCCGATCATCGAGGGCTTCGCGACGGTCGGCCAGGACGCCGTGCCGATGCCGGCCATTCCCGCCATGGGTTCGGTGTGGCAGTACTGGGGCATCGCCGAAGCGAGCATCATCAATGGTGAGGACCCGTCGGCGACGTGGACCAAGCTCGCCGAGGACGTGCAGTCGGCCATCGACGGCTAGTTCCCATCCCGCCGATGAGGGGGCGGATGCCACGAGGCATCCGCCCCCCTTCGGCACCTGATCCAGCAGCGGAACCCGGGGAGATCCAGGCACCATGACCACCACGACCGACGAGGGCGTCGACGGCGCGAAGCGCGCGTCTGGCGCGCCGCCCAAGAAGCCCACGAAGCGACAGCGGCAGGCGGCGGGCATCGCCGACGCGGCATCCGGCGGCCTCGGGCTGATGCTGGTGAAGATCGTCTCGCTCGGGCTCGTCGATGCGATCGCGCTGTACGCGCTGTTCGTGCTCGTCGTGAACGATGAGTGGCTCATCGCCGCGATCGTCGCCGTGGTGGCCATCTTCGTCAACTGGGTCTACTTCTCGCGCAAGCGACTCCCGGCGAAGTACCTGACGCCCGGCGTCATCTTCCTCGTCATCTTCCAGATCTTCGTGCTCATCTACACGAGCTACGTGGGCTTCACGAACTACGGCACCGGCCACAACGGCTCGAAGGAGCAGGCCGTGGGCGCGCTCATGAGCGCGGCCCTCGATCGCGTGCCCGACTCGCCGACGTACCCGGTCGCGGTCGTCGACCGCCTGGGCGAGCTCTCGCTCGTCGTGACCGGCCCGAACGGCGGCGTCTTCATCGGCGGCGAGGAGCGGCCGCTCGAGCCGGCATCCGGTGCCCAGATGGAGAACGGCGTGGCCGTCGGCGTCGACGGGTACACGACCCTGAGCTTCCAGGAGATCGTGGCGCGCACCGACGAGATCACCGAGCTCGCCGTGCCCTTCTCCGACGACCCGAACGAGGGCGCCCTGCGCACCCCCGACGGGCGCAGCGCCTACCAGTACACCTCGTCGCTCGAGTACGACGAGGCCGCCGGCACGATGACGAACCTCGACACGGGCGTCGTCTACACCGACATCGGCACCGGCGCGTTCACCTCCGATGCGGGCGACGAGCTGCTGCCGGGCTGGCAGATCACGGTCGGCTTCGACAACTACCTGAAGGCGCTGACGGACACGCGCCTGTCGGGCCCGCTGGCCTACGTGACCACGTGGACCTTCGCGTTCGCGGCCATCTCGGTGGCATCCACCTTCTTCCTCGGGCTGTTCCTCGCGATCGTCTTCAACGACATGCGGATGCGGGGGCGCAAGCTCTACCGCACGGTGCTGATCCTCCCGTACGCCGTGCCCTCGTTCCTGTCGGCCCTGGTCTGGGCGGGCATGATGAACGAGAGCTTCGGGTTCATCAACCAGGTGCTGCTCGGCGGGGCATCCGTGCCCTGGCTCACCGACCCGGTGATGGCGAAGGTCAGCGTGCTGCTGGTGAACCTGTGGCTCGGGTTCCCGTACATGTTCCTGGTCTGCACGGGCGCGCTGCAGTCCATACCCGACGAGGTGGTCGAGGCGGCCACCGTCGACGGCGCGAGACCCTGGGGCATCTTCCGGCTCATCAAGCTGCCGCTGCTGCTGGTGACGGTCGCGCCGCTGCTGATCGCGTCGTTCGCGTTCAACTTCAACAACTTCAACATCATCTACATGCTCACCAACGGTGGCCCGCGCGACACCGGGGCACCGATCCCGGTGGGGTACACCGACATCCTCATCACGATGGTCTACAAGGTGGCGTTCACCGGGCAGACGCGTGACTACGGATTGGCGAGCGCGTACTCGATCCTCATCTTCATCGTGGTCGCGGTGATCTCGATCATCGCGTTCCGGCGCACCAAGGCACTCGAGGAGCTGAACTGATGAGCGCGCAGACCGGCATGACGACCGAGGCGATCACGGCGCAGACGGGCGGGTCGGATGCCTCCGGCGGAGGCCCGCGCGACACCTCGGGCATCCCGGGGCGGCGCCCCTTCCGCTTCGGCAAGTGGTTCCTCGCGACCGGCTGGCGCCACATGGTGGGCGTCATCATCACGGCGTTCGCCCTGCTGCCGCTGCTGTTCGTGTTCTCGGCATCGCTGAACCCGCGGGGCACGCTCACCGGCTCGAACGCGCTGTTCTCGGAGATCGGGCTCGACAGCTACGTGCGCATCCTCACCGACCCGCAGGTGCCGTACGCGACGTGGTTCGGCAACACGCTGATCATCGCCGGGATCACCTCGATCGCCACGGTGTTCCTGGGTGCGCTGGCCGCGTACTCCTTCTCGCGCATGCGGTTCACCGGGCGTCGGTTCGGCCTGATCACGATCGTGGTCATCCAGATGTTCCCGCAGCTGCTCGCGGTGGTCGCGATCTTCCTGCTGATGAGCTGGATCGGCGACCTGTTCCCCGCGATCGGCCTGAACACGAGGATCGGCCTGATCATGGTCTACCTCGGCGGCGCGCTCGGCGTGAACACGTACCTCATGTACGGCTTCTTCAACACCGTGCCCGCGTCGATCGACGAGGCCGCGAAGATCGACGGTGCCGGGCATGCGCGCATCTTCTTCACGATGATCCTGCGCCTGGCCGCACCGATCCTCGCGGTGGTCGCCCTGCTGTCGTTCATCACCTCGGTGAACGAGTTCGTGGTCGCGAGCGTGCTGCTCATCGACACCGATCAGCAGACGCTCGCCGTCGGACTCACGAAGCTCGTGTCGAACCCGCGCTACGCCGACTGGAGCGCGTTCTCGGCCGGTGCCGTGATGGCGGCGCTGCCGGTCGTGGCGCTGTTCCTGTTCCTGCAGAAGTACATCGTGAGCGGGCTCACGGCGGGCAGCGTCAAGTAGGTTCGACGGGCTCGACGGGCGGTCAGGTCCTGGCCGCCCGCGCGGCCAGCTCGGCGAGCACGCCGGCGAGCCGCTCGGGGAAGTCGTGCGGCGTCTGGGCAGGGAGGTCGTGGACTGGCCACCAGCGCACGTCGTCGCTCTCGTCGCTGACGGTGGGCGTGGCATCCGCCGCCGCGGTGAAGGCGTAGCCGACGTCCCAGTGCGCCGTGCAGTGGCCGAACCGCGAGCTGAGCTCGTGGCGGTGGAGGTCGGCGGGGGCGTGGCCGTTCGACCGGCCACCGGGCCGGCCGGGGTCGAGCGGCGACAGCTCGTGCAGCCCGCTCTCCTCGCGCGCCTCGCGCAGTGCGCCGGCCGCGACGGTGGCGTCCGCGGCTTCGACGTGCCCGCCCACCTGCACCCAGAACTGCCCCTTGCGGTGGAAGCACAGCAGCACGTTGCGCAGGTCGGGCGAGAAGACGAACGCGCTCGCCGTGAGGTGCTCGCGTCCGCCCTCGCGGCGCACCGCGTCGGCGCCGCGGTCGACGACGAACGCGAGGTAGCGCTCGCGCAGGGCGGCCGTGTCGGGGTCGATCGGATGCCACGTGCGCAGCGTCGCCTCGATGTCGTCGGCGAGCCTCGCGAAGGCGTGGTCGGTCACCCCGCGAGCGTACTGGGAATGCGACGGGTCGACCGAGCCCTCGGTCAGAACGGCGGTTCGTCGGACAGCGGCGGGCCCTGCGCCGCCGGATCCTGTGCCGACGGGCCCTGTGCCGACGCGCCCGGTGCTGACGGGCCCGGCACCGGCGGGTCGCTCGTGTAGCGGCGCCCAGAGGGGGAGCGCCAGTCGATCGAGCCGGGTTCCGGGCCTGGAGCCGAGCTCCAGCCGGTCTCGTGTTTCAGGTGGTGGTGCTTCGTGCAGAGCATCGCGAGGTTGGTCGCGTCGGTGCGTCCGCCGTGGGCCCAGTCGGCGACGTGGTCGACCTCGCACTGCTCGGCGGCGCGGCCGCAGCCGGGGAAGCGGCAGGTCTCGTCTCGCATGACGAGCGCGGCGCGCAGGTCTGACGGCACGGCGTAGCGGTCGCGCCCGATCGAGAGGCGCGCACCAGTCTCGGGGTGCGTGAGGATGCGGATGAAGCTCGGCGCTCGTGCCGCGAGCTCGCGCGCGGTGTCGGCATCGATCGGGCCGACCCCGTGCAACTCGCCCGGCTCGTCGGTCGCGCCCAGCAGCGTCATGACCGGCACGGTCACGAACACGGTGGGCCGGGTCCGTGCGAACCGCCCGGCGGCCGCCATGCTCGGGGTACCGGCGGGGTCGCGCTCGTGGGACTCCGCGGCGCCGGGGGCACCGACCTGAGGATCGTCGGCCCGGCCGGTCAGGAGGTCGCTCAACACGTCCGCGCGCAACTGCGACTCGGTGCGCTCCTCGCCATCGACGCGGGCGAGGCCGGCGGCCGCGGCACGCACGCGGGCGAACGCGTCGGCCGCGGGCGCGGCGGGGAGCAGCGCGTGCAGCCACGCCATGCCGTCGCGCGCGGGCTCGAGCGAGACCGAGCGGTCGTCGGCCGCGCGACGTGCGCGATCGGTAACCGAGTCGGGGTGCATGCGTTCACGCAGGCGACGTGCACGGGCGTCGAAGCGCGCGGGCGTGAGCCGGGCCGCGAGGGGGAGCGCTACCGACTCGAACGCCACCCGGGTCTCGGTGGGCAGGCTCAGGGCGTGGTCGATCAGGCGTTGCGCGTGGCGGTACGAGATGGTGCCGGAGCCGAGTGATTCGAGCGTCGCCGGGAGGTCGAGCGAGAGTGACTCACCCTCGTCGATGAGGCGCTCGGCAGAGCGTTCAGCCAGGCGGAGTGCGCACGCGACCTCGGCTACGAGCGAACGCCGCTCGAGCTCGCGCACTCGCTGCTCCGGATGCGGCGAGCGGTCCGCCGCCGCGCCGGTGACGACGGCGCGCGAGTCGGCGCCGGCCGCGAGGTGAGCGAGCACCTGCGCGCGCTCCGCGTGCAGCGCGGCGATCTCCGCATCGATTGCGACCAGACGGTCGAGAGAGCGCTCGGCGGCCGGGTGATCGGCTGTGCTGGAGTCGGATGCGTCGGACTCGGATGCGACCGGGCCGTGTGCGTCCGAGTTGCATGTGTCATGGCTGCCCGTGACCGCGGCGTCGGTCGCGGCGCCGTCTACGGCGGTCCCGGCAGAGGTGCGCGCCTCGGGTGCGGTGTCGGTGACGGGATTTGCGTGCGCGTCGGGTGCGTCGTCGGTGACGGGCAGCGCCGCGGAGGGAAGCGGAAGCTCGGGCTGCACCGAGACCGCTGCATGGCCGGGCGGCGGCGTCGGCTCAGCGGCATCCGCTCGCCCGCTCGACCACCCGGGCTCGAACGCCAGGGCCACCGGTCGCTCGATGACCGCGTCGCGGGAGCGCGCGACGGCGTGCGCGAGCATGAACTCGAGCAGCGAGACGGAGCGCGCGCCGAACGGCAGGTACCGCTCGCGCCGGGGCTCGTCTGCTTCCTTCATGACTTCAGTCAAGTGGCACCCACCGACATCCGGACGGCCGCGACCGGTGGTCGCACCGCGGCCCAGGCGCCGGCCGACGACGGCGCCGAATGGGGGCGCGGCGGCGGGCTCAGGGGCATCCGTCACACCATGACGACCCCGGTTCGGAGCACGGCTCGAGAGGTGATATCCTCTTCTGGTTGCCGACATCCGGCAGCGCGCCCCGATAGCTCAGTGGTAGAGCACTTCCATGGTAAGGAAGGGGTCGTCAGTTCAATCCTGACTCGGGGCTCGGACCATCCGTTCGCGGGTGGAACGCGGCGGGGTAGCTCAGGTGGTTAGAGCACACGGCTCATAATCGTGGTGTCGCGGGTTCGAGTCCCGCCCTCGCTACTTCCTTCCGGAGTGCGGTCGATGCGCACGCGGGTCGCCTCTCATCACTCGCCATCTGCGCCCGTCGAACGGCGTACCACGAGCCCGACGTGCAACGCGGATTCGTGCTCGGGAGTGCGGCCCTCGATCTTCGCGAGCAGCGCGGCGAACGCCGCGCGGCCCTGGGCGGCGAAGTCCACCCGAAGGGTCGTGAGGGGCGGCGAGAAGTACGCGGCCTCCGCGATGTCGTCGACGCCCGTGACGCCGACGTCCTCGGGCCCCTGTGGGTTCTCCCCGAGGTGCGCCCGTAACCCTGACTACGCTGTGCGGATGCGACGCACCGGAGCACCGCGAGGAGTCCGACGATGAGCGAGAGCCCCTGGCCCCCACCGCCCTACCTGCCTCCCGTCGGCGGCGACCAGCCCGTGCGCCCGGAGCGCGCGCGCAGCTTCGACGGGCTCACGTACTCGATGACCCCGGGCTACCGTTCGCTGGTCATGGACGTGCACGTGCCCGAGGCATCCGATCGCCCGCCCGTCGTGCTCTGGATCCACGGCGGCGGCTGGATGCAGGGCGACCGCCGCCTGCCCCCGTCGGTGTGGCCGCCCGGGGCGCTGTTCCAGACCATCATTGACGCGGGGTTCGCCGTCGCGACCATCGAGTACCGGCACTCGCTCGAGGAGCCGTTCCCCGCCCAGCTGCACGACGCGAAGGCGGCGATCCGCTACCTGCGCCGCTTCGCCGACGACCTCGGCATCGACGCGACGCGCATGGTCGCGTGGGGCGAGTCGGCCGGCGGGCACCTCGCCGCGCTGGTCGGCCTCACCGGCGGGAAGCCCGAGTGGGAGGGCGAGGAGGGCGTGCCGGACGGCGACACGACGGTGCTCGGCGTCGTCGACTGGTACGGCGTGCACGACGGCGAGCGGATGCCCCTGGAGGGCATCGCGGTCGACCCGGCGCGCGTGCCCGCCGGCCATGTCGAGACGTACTCGCGCGAGCCGTTCCGCACCCTCGTCGACGGCTCGCCGCTCGGCGCCGGCGCGCTGCGGCAGTGCTCGCCGGTCGCGCAGGTGCATCCGGATGCACCGCCGTTCCTGCTCGTGCACGGCGACGCCGACTCCCTCGTGCCGTTCGAGCAGAGCGAGCTGTTCGCCGAGGCGCTCGCCGACGCCGGCGTGCCCGTCGAGCTGCGGCGCGTGCCGGGCGCCGACCACGTGTTCTTCGGTCAGGACCCCGTGCCGCTCATGCGCGAGGCGGTCGCCTGGATCGCCGAGCGGGTGGGCTGACCCGACCCACCCGGTCTCAGGCGGGCCGGAAGCCCGTGGTCTCCGGCGGCGCCGCGTGGCGGATCATCAGGTGCCGCGTCACCGAGTACTCGAGCAGCGGCTCCATCGACATGTCCTTGCCGAAGCCCGAGCCCTTCACGCCGCCGTGCGGCGCCTCGGACGCGATCGGCAGGTGGTCGTTGACCCAGGTGACGCCCACGTCGAGCTGCTGGCTCACCCGCATCGCGCGGCCGACGTCGGAGGTCCACACCGACGAGGCGAGCCCGTAGGCGCTGTCGTTCGCCAGCGCCACGCCCTCGGCCTCACCGTCGAACGGCAACGCGACGAGCACCGGGCCGAAGACCTCGCCCTGCACGATCTCCGACGACTGGGCGGCGCCGACCAGCAGCGTCGGCGCGTAGTAGGAGCCCGTGCGGTCGATCGCGTGCCCGCCGACGAGCGCCTCAGCGCCCTCGGCGACGGCCCGCGAGACGAACCCGTCGACCCGGTCGCGGTGGCCGCGCGAGATGAGCGGGCCGATGTGGGTGTCGGCGTCCATCGGATCGCCCGCGACGACGCCCGAGAGCGCGGCGCGCAGCGCCGCCACGCCGTCGTCGAACACCGAGCGCTCGAGGTAGACGCGCGTCGCCGCCGTGCAGTCCTGGCCGGTGTTGTAGGTGGCGCCGAGGGCGACGGCGTGCGCCATCGCACCGAGGTCGGCGTCCGCGTACACGATCACGGGCGCCTTGCCGCCGAGTTCGAGGTGCACGCGCTTCACGCCCTCGACGGCGCCGCGCATCACGGCCTTGCCGGTCTGGGTCGAGCCGGTGACGCTGACCATGTCGACCTCACGGTGCGCGACGAGCGCCTGGCCGACCTCGGCGTCGCCGGTGACGACGTTGAACAGCCCCGACGGCAGGCCCGACTCGACCGCGAGCTCGGCGAGCCGCAGGGTCGTGCGCGGGGTGGCGGGAGCCGGCTTCACGATCACGGCGTTGCCGGCGGCGAGCGCCGGGCCGGCCTTCCAGATCGCCATGATCAGCGGGAAGTTCCACGGCGTGATGCCCGCGACCACGCCCACCGGCCGCCGCGTCAGGATCGACGTGTAGCCGTTCGAGAGGGTGCCCGCACCGGTGCCCTCGAGCGACCGCGCGGCGCCGGCGAAGAAGCGCAGGTTGTCGACGCTGAACGGCAGCTCGCCGTCGAACGCGGTCGTCCAGGGCTTGCCCGAGTCCTCGACCTCGAGCGTCGCGAGGTGCTCGGCGTCGGCCTCGACCGCATCCGCGAGCTTCAGCAGCGCGAGCGAGCGCTCGCCGGGGGTCTTCGCCGCCCACTCCGGCTGGGCCGCGCGGGCCGCGGCGGCCGCCTCGTCGACCTCGGCGACGCCCGATTCGCGCAGCGAGGCGACTTCCTGCTCGGTCGCCGGGTTCACGATGACGGCGTCGCCGCCAGAGCCGGGGCGGTAGCCGCCGATGAAGGTTCCGGTGGTCATGGTCTGGTTCCTTTCGAGGCCGGGCGACGGATGCCGCGGGCCGGGGTGGTGCTGCGAGACGGGCGCGAGCCCGTGCTCAGGAGTTGAAGCCGAGCCCGAACCGGTCGAGCGTGCGCAGCCAGAGGTTGCGCCGGCCCTCGTGCGCGTCGGCCGCGAGGATCGAGTGACGGGTGTACTGGATGATCGGGTTGCGGAACGGCTCGGGCGGGATCGGGAACGGACGTCGCCGCACGATGTCGTAGCGCAGCCGCGAGGTGGGCTCGTCGGCCAGCAGGTCGAGCGCGACGTCGGCCGAGAAGCGCGAGGCGCCGACCCCGAGCCCGGTGTGCCCGACCGCGTAGGCGACGCGCCCGCCGCGGGCGGTGCCGTAGGCGGCCGTGAAGCGCGTGGTCGAGTCGATCGGCCCGGCCCAGCGGTGCGTGAAGCGCACGCCCTCGAGCTGCGGGAACGTCTCGAGGAAGTGCCGGGCGAGCAGCTCGTGCGACGAGTCGCGCTGCTCGAGGCTCGGGTCGACCTTGCCGCCGGAGTAGTACACCGCGTCCCAGCCGCCGAACAGCACCCGGCCGTCGGCGGTCGGCCGGTAGTAGTGGAACTGATTGCCCGCGTCGGTGAGGCCCTGGCCCTCTGCCCAGCCGATCGACGCGCGCTGCGCGGCCGTGAGCGGCTCGGTCATGAGCACGTGGTCGTAGAGCGGCATGATGTACGACCCGAGGCGCTTGAGCGGACCCGGGTAGGCGGCCGTCGCGACGACCGCGTGCCGCGCGTCGACGTGGCCGGCCGGCGTTGCGACCCGCACGCCTGCGCCGTGCGTCTCGATGCCGGTGGCCGGCGACGACTCGAAGATGCGCACGCCGCGCGCCTCCAGCGAGGCCGCCATGCCCCACGCGAGCCGCGCGGGGTCGACGAGCACGGTGCCGGCGCGGTCGCGCAGCCCGCCGAGGTAGGTCGGCGAGTGCACGTCGGCCTGCACCTCGTCGCGCGACTGCAGCTCGAGGTCGACCCCGTACCGAGCGGCGAGCGCGTGCGCCTCGCGCAGCCCGGCGAGCTGCCATTCCTCCACGGCGATCGTGGTCTTGCCCGAGCGCCGCAGGTCGCAGTCGATGCCGGCGGCCTCGATCGTGTCGACGAGCTCGTCGAGGTTGCGGTCGCCCTCCTCGGCGAGCGCGCCGACCTGGTCGGGCCAGATCGCCTCGCCGTGGGTGAGTCCGTGCGTCAGCGAGCTCGCGACGAAGCCGCCGTTGCGGCCGGTCGCGCCGTACGCGACCGACTCCGCGTCGAGGACGACGACGGTTGCCGCGGCGTCACGCTCGAGCGCGCGCCACGCCGTCCACAGGCCCGTGAACCCGGCGCCGATGACGACCAGGTCGGCCCCCGCACCGCCCGCGAGCGGGGCGCGGGCCGCGGGGGCGTCGTCACGGTCGAGCCAGTACGGGCGCGGCGCGGCATCGCGCAGTGCGCTGGCCGCGGCATCCGTCGTCGTCGTGCTCACGCGTGTTCCCGTACCGAGGCGCGCTCGATGACGTCGGCGGCCGCGGCGACGCCGCCCCGCGAGCGGATGGACTCGCCGATGGCCACGATGCGCGCGCGCAGCTCGGTGTCGTCGAGCAGTCGCTGCACCGCGCCCTGGAGCTCCTCCGGGGTGAAGCGGTACGGGTCGAGGCGGAGGCCGTAGCCCTGCTCGTCGACGCGCTGCGCGTTGTCGTACTGGTCCCAGAACAGCGGCAGCAGGATCATCGGCTTGCCGAAGTGCAGCGACTCGGTGGTCGTGTTGTTGCCGCCGTGCGTGATGACCAGGTCGGCGAGCGGCAGCAGCTTGGTCTGCGGCAGGAACTCGGCGCCCCACATGTTGTCGGCGAGCTCGAGCTCGTCGTGCAGCGGGCCCTTGGAGACGATCACGTTGACCGGCATGTCGGCGAGCGCGGCGATCACGCGGCGCATGAGCCCGACGTCGGCCGAGCCCAGCGAGCCGAGGCTGAAGTAGATGAGCGGGCGGCTGCCGTCGGTGAACGACTCGGGCAGGTCGGTGGGCGCGGCCTCGGTCTCGCGCACCGAGGAGTCGAGGCGGTGCCAGTGCTCGTCGAGCGGGCGCACGTCGGTGTAGTCGAGCTCCTCGGGGTAGACGTAGAGGTTCTCGTCGCCGGAGTGGATGAACTCGAGGTCGGGCAACGGCGGGGCGCCCTGCTCCTGCACCCACGCGTCGAACTCCTGCCAGAGCGGGCGGTGGGTGCGCTCGTACTCGGCGCGGAACGCGGCCCAGCCCTCGGTGTCGTCCTTCGCGAGGCCCGAGAAGACCGGCGCGATGCCCTCGCCCGGCACCTCGAGCGGGTTGCACGACACGATGCGCACGAACGGCACGCCCGCGGTGACGAGCGCCGGGAAGGTGAGCACGTTGTCCTCGATGATCACGTCGGGCTGCACGCGCGCGATGATGTCCTTCAGCTGCGGCTCGCAGAACTTCGCTCCCGTGACGAGCTCCTCCCAGATGGGCAGGGTCACGGTCTCGAGCTGCTCGGTGGTGGTCTTCCGGAACTCGGGGGAGACCTCCTTGATGTAGTCCTTCCAGAACTGGCCCGCGTCCTGCTCGGCGGCCTCCTCGCCCTCGGCCGGCTCCTCGACGGGTGCGAGGTCGACGAGGTCCTCCTCGAAGCCCAGGGCGGTGAGCTTGCCCTCCCACGAGCGCTCGGCGGCGAACACCACGCGGTGGCCGCGCTTCAGCAGCTCGTTGCCGATGCCGATGCAGTTGTTCGTGGGACCGTAGGCGCTCTCGGGCATGAAGAGGAAGGTGCGGCGTTCGTCGGTCATGGCGACTCCGTTCGTGGGTTCGTTGAATGCGGATGGAGGGATCTTGGTTGTCACAGAACCTTGTGATTCATGGCCACAAGGCGGAAGAACTGTGGGACGATGCAGGGAATCTGTTCCAGCGGGAGGGAGCCCCATGGCGAGGCCGAAGCGGCAGGAGGAGCGGCGCAGCCAGCTGGTCGCGGCGGCCCAGCGGGCGATCGCGGCGCACGGTCCGGACGGTGCGCGACTGAACCGCGTGGCGGAGGAGGCGGGGCTCACGTCGGGCGCGGTGCTCTACTACTACCCCGACGTCGACGAGCTCATGTTCGAGGCCAACCGGGCCGGCATGGAGCGCTTCTACGAGGGCCGCGTCCGCATGCTCGAGCAGCTCGACGACGACCCCGTGACCCGGCTGCTCGCCCTGGCGAAGTCCGGGCTCCCGAGCGGCCCCGACGACACCGAGGTGCGCCTGCTCTGCGAGCTCGGCGGCTCGGCCGGGCGCAACCCGCTCATGGCGTCGCTGCTGACGACGCTCTACGACCGCCAGGTCGGCATGTACCAGGTCGTGCTCGAGCAGGGCGCCGCGCGCGGCGTCTTCACGCTCGCCCAGCCCTCGCTCACCATCGCGCGCAACCTGGTCGCCCTCGAGGACGCCTACGGCTACCGCATCAACGCGAAGCACCCCACGATCGACCACGACGCCGCGCTCGAGCTCATCGTGGCCTACGCCAGGCTCGCGACCGGTCATGCGCTGACCTCGGGCTGAGCGGCCGGCGCGTCGGCGGATGCCTCGGACTGCTCGCGCGCGACCGCCGTCGCCCGGGCGAACCGGATGCCCACGTCGGCGCCGCGCTCGAGCCGGCTCGCGCCGTGCACGGTCGCGAGCACCGGCGCGTCGAGCCCGGCGACCTCGACCGAGATCGTCGAGGCGCCGCCGAGGAAGTACGTGTCGACGATCGTGCCGCGGAGCGTCGCGGTGGCGGCATCCGTGACGAGCTCGACGTCCTCGGGGCGCACGACCGCGGTCGCGTCCGTGCCGTGCGCGAGGTCGTGCGTGTCGACCGGCACCACGCCGACGCCGGGCACCTCGACC
The DNA here is from genome assembly GCF_027925245.1 of Agromyces rhizosphaerae. Lineage (NCBI taxonomy): Bacteria > Bacillati > Actinomycetota > Actinomycetes > Micrococcales > Microbacteriaceae > Agromyces > Agromyces rhizosphaerae. The sequence continues at coordinate 1,119,743 of NZ_BSDP01000001.1, read as the reverse complement.
CCGCCGTCGACGGCGCTGCCGTCGAACAGGTTGGCGCTGCCGATGAACGACGCGACGAAGCGGGTGGCGGGCGCCGAGTAGAGCTCCTGCGGGGTGGCGAGCTGCTCGAGGCGCCCGTCGCGCAGCACGGCGATGCGGTCGGCCATCGACATGGCCTCCTCCTGGTCGTGCGTGACGACCACGAAGGTGAGGCCGACCTCGTGCTGGAGGCGCTTCAGCTCGAGCTGCATCGACGCGCGCACCTGCCGGTCGAGCGCCGAGAGCGGCTCGTCGAGCAGCAGCAGGCGCGGCCGCTTCACGATCGCACGGGCCAGCGCCACGCGCTGGCGCTGCCCGCCGGAGAGCTGCGCGGGCCGGCGCTTCGCGAGCGCCTCGAGGCCGACGACCTCCATGACCTCGCCGACGCGCGTGCGCACCTCGTCGCGGCCGAGGCCCTCCGACTCGAGGCCGTACGCGATGTTCTTCTCGACGCTGAGGTGCGGGAAGAGCGCGTAGCTCTGGAACATCATGTTCACCGGGCGCCGGTGCGGTGCCATGCCGATCAGGTCGTCGCCGTCGAGCTCGATGCGTCCCGACTGCGGGGTCTCGAACCCGGCGATCGAGCGCAGCAGGGTCGTCTTGCCGCAGCCCGACGGGCCGAGCAGGGCGAAGAACTCGTTGTCGGCGATGTCGAGGGAGACGTCGTGCAGGGCGACGGTGTCGCCATAGACGGCGCGCACGCCGTCGATGCGGAGCAGGGGTGCCTGGCTCATCGTGTGGATCCTGTCAGTCGGGTCAGGCGCTGCGCCGCGATCACCGTGACGATGCTCACGAGCAGCAGGATGCTGGCGAGGGCGTTCACCTCGGGCGTGACCCCGAAGCGCACCATGGAGTAGATGACGATCGGCAGCGTCGGCTGGGTCGGCGCCGAGGTGAAGAACGCGATCACGAACTCGTCGAGCGAGAGCGTGAACGCGAGCAGGGCGCCGGCGACGATGCCCGGGGCGAGCTGGGGCAGCGTGATGCGCACGAAGGTGCGCACCGGGCCCGCGCCGAGGTCGCGCGACGCCTCCTCGAGGCTGGGGTCGAGGTTCGCCATGCGGGCGAGCACGATCGCCGTGACGAACGCGGTCGCGAACACGCCGTGGGCGATGATCACCGAGTGCAGGCCGACCGTGAACGTGATCAGCGAGAAGAACGTCAGCAGGCCGATGCCGAGCAGCAGGTCGGGCATGATCGCCGGGGCGATCGCGAACGCGCGGATCAGGCCGCCGCGGGTGTAGTGCTGGATGCCGTACGCGAGCAGCGTGCCGAGCACGGTCGCGATGGCGGTCGCGCCCGTCGCGACGATGAGCGTGTTGACGAGCCCCTGCATGAGCGCCTCGTTGGCGAACAGCTCGGGGTACCAGCGGAGCGAGAACCCGCGCCAGACGAACAGGTTCGACGAGTCGTTGAAGCTCATCACCACGACGATGAGGATGGGCAGGTACAGGAAGACGTAGCCGAGCCAGAGGGGCACGAGGATGCCCCGGGGCTTGCGTGCGAGCCTGGGGCGCGCCGTCGGCTCGGCCCGTCGGATCGCCTCGGTCGTCGGCGCCTCGGTCGTGATGCGGTCAGCCACGGCGCGGTCCTTCCGTGAGTCGGCGCGAGACGGCCGCCTGCGCGACGATGACGAGCACGAGCAGGAACGTGAGCAGCAGCGCGAGCGTGGCGCCGAAGGGCCAGTCGCGGGCCTCGAAGAACTGGTCGCGCACGAGGTTGCCGATCATGATCGTCTTGCCGCCGCCGATGAGCTCGGGGATGACGAAGTTCGACATCGCGGGCACGAAGACGAAGATGCTGCCGGTGAGGGCGCCGGGGACCGACAGCGGCAGCGTGATGGTGCGGAACGCGCGCCAGGGCGTCGCGCCGAGGTTGGTGGCCGCCTCGCGCAGCGACGGGTCGAGCTGCTGCAGCGATGCGTACAGGGGCAGCACCATGAGCGGCAAGTACATGTAGAGCAGGCCGACCACGATCGCCTGCGGCGTGTAGAGCATGCTGATCGGCTCGTCGGTGATGCCGAGGCCCTGCAGCCACTGGTTCACCCAGCCGGCGTTGTTGAGCAGCAGGATCCACGCGTAGGTGCGGATGAGGAAGTTGGTCCAGAACGGCAGCACGACCGCGATCAGGGCGACCGTGCGCCACTTCGGCGAGAGCCCGGCGATGGCGTACGCCATCGGGTAGCCGATGAGCAGCGCGAGCAGCGTGACGACGAGCGCGAGCCCGATGGACTGGGCGATGACGCCGACGTAGAGCGGCTCGAACAGCTTCGCCCAGTTGTCGAGCGTGGGCTCGAAGACGACGCCGCCGAAGCGACCGCGCTTGAAGAAGGTGTAGAAGGCGAGGAGCCCGACCGGCACCGCCATGAAGACGATGAGGAAGAGCATGCCCGGCGCCAGGAACGGCGCCGGGGCGAGCCCCCCGCACGCGCGAGGCGCGTGCGGCGGGGGCTGCCTGGTGGAGCTGGTTCGTCACGGTCAGTTCGTGGCGAGCACTTCGGCGTTCAGGTCGACGTACTTGACGGTGTCGTCGCCGAGGTCGACGATCACCTCCTGCTCCGTGAGCTCGTCGACGGTGATGCCGAGGGTCGGGAAGGCCTCGACGAGCTCGGGGTCGAGCGCGTCCATCGCGGCCTGGTTCGGCACCTTGTAGAGGATGTTCTCCGCGACCCAGGTCTGCACCTCGGGGTCGAGGATGTAGTTGATGAAGGCCATCGCGGCCTCCTTGTTCTCCGAGCTCTCGAGCACGGTCATGGTGTCGACCCAGAGGTCGGCGCCCTCCTCGGGCACGACGAACTGGATGTCGGGGTTCTCGGCGATGCCGTAGTTGCACCAGCCGTCCCACGCCTCGACCATCGCGGCCTCGCCCGAGACGAGCTTGGCGTAGAAGGTGGTGTCGTCGTAGGCGAGCAGCGTGCCCTTCGTCTCGATCAGCTGCGCCTTGGCCTCCTCGAGCTCGGCGTCGTCGGTCGAGTTGAGCGAGTAGCCGAGCGCCTTCATGGCCGGCATCGACAGCCACCGGTCGGTCGAGAGCATCGTCGTCTTGCCGACGAGGTCGTCCTGCGGGTTCAGCAGGTCGTTCCACGACGTCGGGTCGTAGCCGGTGAGGTCGGGGCGGTAGCAGAGACCGGTCGTGCCCCAGGCGTACGGCTCGGAGTAGACGTTGCCCGGGTCGTACGCGAGCTCGAGCGCCTCGGGGTAGAGGTTCGACTCGTTCGGGATGAGCGACTTGTCGAGCTCGGCGAGGATGCCCTGCTCGCCGAGCGCCTGCGCGTACTGGCCCGACATGAACGCGACGTCGATGCCGGGGTCGGAGCTCGCGGTGAGCTTCGCCACGATGTCCTCGTTCGTGGTGTGGTTCACGATCGTGATCTTCACGCCGGTCGCCTCCTCGAAGCGCTCGGCGAGGTCCTCGGGGTAGTAGTCGGCCCAGTTCGAGACCGTGAGGGTCTGCTGGGTGATGTCGGCGTCCGGGTCGAGCTCCTCCGAGCCGCCGTCGGCGGCACACGAGGTGACGGCGAAGGCGAGGGCGAGTGATCCGGCTGCTGCGGCCGCGACGCGTCGCGTGGTGCGCATGGGTACCTCCTGGGGCGTGGGAAAGGTTGTGTGGAATGTTGCACCACGACTGAAGGAACCGCAATGGATCTCTGCACACAGTGGAGGAGAGTTTGCGTAATAGTTACAATCGCAATTCAATGAACTCGATGCTCGATGGAGATTCGCCGGTCGTCGCCGGCCGTGTCGTGACGGTCGGCGAGGGTGGTCGCGTGCGGGTCGACGGGGCGCGTCCGGCGGCCGGCGACGGCGTCGGGCGAGCGCTCGCGCGCCTGGTCGTTCCCGAGATCGAGGCGGATGCCCCGGAGCGGGCCATCGAGGTCGACCAGACCAACACCTCGGTCATCGTGGGCGATCGCGTCATCGTGAAGATCGTCGGCGAGTGGGCGGCCTCCGACCGCTCGGCCGTGCTGCTCGAGCGCCTCGCCGACGCCGGCACCGACGGCGTCGACCGGCTGCGGGGACGCGTGCAGTGGCGGCATCCGCAGCTCGGCACCTCGACGCTCGCGATCGTCACCGACTTCCACGTGGGCGCGACCGACGGCTGGACCTGGGCCGTCGCGGATGTGCAGGCCCGCATGGACGGCGGCGCGGAGCCCGACTGGCCCGCCGTGCTCGGCGTGCACGCGGCCCGCCTGCACGACGTGCTGGGTTCGGACGCCAGGAGTGCCGCGCCGGATGCCCCCGTCGCACGTCGCGTACGGGCGGAGGCTGCGCTCGACCGGGCACTCGCCACGACGACCGGCGACGCCGGGGCGCGGCTCGCCAACCGGAGCGAGGCGCTCGCAGGTGGCATCCGCTCGCTCGGGGCGACCGAGCCCGGCTGGGAGTTCCCGATCCACGGCGACCTGCACGTCGGGCAGGTGCTCGCCTCCGCCGGCGACGACGGCGCACGCCGCTACACGATCATCGACTTCGACGGCGACCCGGCGCTGCCGGCCGACGAGCGCGGGCGGCCGGATGCGGCGGCGCGCGACGTCGCCCACCTGCTCGTCTCGCTCGACCTGGTCGCCGCGGTGGCGCAGAAGTACGCCAGGCGCGTCGACGACGCCGCGTGGGCGTGGGCCGACCGTGCCCGCAACGCACTGCTGTCCGCGTACCGCGAGACACTGGGGCGGGCGGAGCTCTTCGACGAGGCGCTGCTGCCCGGCTTCGAGGCGGAGCAGCTCGCTGCAGAGCTCCACTACGCCGACCGTTTCCTGCCGGCCTGGCGCTACGCGCCGGATGCGGCGATCACCCATCGATACCCGTCATCGCACGAACTCCCGGAGGTCCCGTGGACACCGCCGCCTTTCGATCCGACCTCGAGCTGATCCCCGAGACGCTCGGCGCGCTCGCCGACGCCGTGGACGCGGGGCTGGACGGCCTCGACCGCCTCCCGATGCTCGCCGCGTCGCGCGTGCTCGTGCTCGGCATGGGCTCGAGCCGCTACGCCGCCGACGTGGTCGCCCGGCGCTACCGCGCCGTGGACGCGCAGGTGATGGTCGAGCTCGCCAGCGTCGCGCTGCTGCCGCCGGCCGCGCCCGACCTCGCCGTCGTCGCCGTCTCCGCCACGGGAGGCAGCGTCGAGGTGCTGCGCGCGATCGAGCGCTACCGCGGCACCGGACGCCTCGTCGCGGTCACGAACCGCGCCGACTCCGAGCTCGCCCGTGCGGCCGACGTCGTGGTGCCGCTGCACGCGGGCGTCGAGGCGTCCGGCGTCGCGTGCCGCACCTTCCGCGCGACGTTCGCGGTGCTCGACCAGGTGCTCGCGGAACTGCTCGGCACGGCGCCCGAGGCGCGGTTCGACCCGGCCGCCCTGCGCGCGGCTGCGGACACGAGCGCGCACCTGCTCGAGGCATCCGCCGACTGGCTGGCGCCCATGGCCGACCTGCTCGCCGGTCCCATGGGCACGTGGGCACTCGCGCCCGCCGAGCGCGCGTCGAGCGCCCAGCAGTCGGCGCTCATGCTGCGCGAGGTGCCGCGGCGCGCGGCCTTCGCCTCGGAGACCGGCGACTGGTCGCACGTCGACGTGTACCTCACGAAGACGCAGGACTACCGGGCGCTCGTGTTCGCCGGGTCGGCCTGGGACGCGCAGGCCCTCGAGTGGATGGCCATGCGCAGCTCGCGGTTCGCGTCGATCGGCCGCGACCTGCCCGGCGCCGAGCTCACCCTGCGCTTCCCGGGCGACGAGGACGACACGGTCGCCGCCCTGTCCGAGGTGCTCGTCGGCGAGCTGGTCGCCGACCACTGGCTGCGGCAGGGCTAGCGCGCCGCGCGGTCAGTCCGCGGATGCCTCGGGCGGCGCGAGTCCCACCGCCGGCAGGATGATGCGGTCGATGGTCTCGACCATGAACTCACGCGTCATCGGCTGCTGGAGCATGAGCACGCGATAGGTGGCCAGTGCGGGGCCGAGCATGCTGAGCGTCTCGACGTCGGTGTCGGCGGGGATCTCGCCGCGCTCGATCGCGCGACGGAAGACGATGCGGTTGGCGCCGGCGCGCGGTTCGACCAGGGCGGCGCGGGCGGCCTCGCCGAGCTCGGGCGCGCGAGCGATCATCGAAGCGATGCCCGCCATGACCTTGAGCTTGCGCTCGCTGTCCTTGATCGACGGCGTGCGTACCATCGCCAGGAGATCCCCCCGAAGCGTGCCGGTGTCGGGCGGGGAGGCGTAGTCGATGTCGGTGGCCTTCATGCAGGCGACGGCGTCGATCACGAGATCGGGCTTGGAGGCCCAGCGGCGGTAGAGGGTGGCCTTCCCCGCCTTCGCCCGCGCGGCGACCATGTCGATGGTCATGCCCTCGTAGCCGGTCTCTGCGAGCACGTCGAGGGCGGCCTCGAGGATCTCGGGGTCGCGGGAGTGGTCGCGCCGCCGGCCGAGCTTCGGCTTGGCGGAGGCATCGGGTGTGGCGTCGGTCTGCGTCATCGCAGCCGCCTCCTTCCGATCGCCGCGGGTCCGGTCACGATCGATCCTATGTTCCCGGGACGTGTCGTGCGGGTGAATTCCTGAACCGAGTATATCCGGAACTTGCTAGTACCGTATAGAGTGGCCCGCATGACCTCGAATGCCACAACGCAGGCGCCCGACCGGCGCCGCTGGATCACGCTCGTCGTGGTCGGACTCGCCCAGCTCATGGTCGTGCTCGACGCGACCGTCGTGAACATCGCGCTCCCGTCAGCCCAGGCCGACCTCGGGTTCTCCGACGGCCAGCGGCAGTGGATCATCACCGCCTACTCGCTCGCCTTCGGCAGCCTGCTGCTGCTCGGCGGCCGGCTCTCCGACCTCATGGGCCGCAAGCTCACCTTCGTCGTCGGCCTCATCGGATTCGCCGCGGCCTCCGCGCTCGGTGGGGCGGCCGACACCTTCGAGTTGCTCGTCGCCGCACGAGCCCTGCAGGGCGCGTTCGGCGCACTCCTGGCGCCCACCGCGCTCGCGGTGCTCACGACCACCTTCGTCATCCCGCGCGAACGCGCGCGTGCGTTCGGCGTGTTCGGCGCGATCGCCGGGGCGGGCGGTGCGGTCGGGCTGCTGCTCGGCGGCGTGCTCACCGAGTGGCTCGACTGGCGCTGGAACCTGTACATCAACGTGGTGATCGCCGCGTTCGCCCTGCTCGGGGCCCTCGCCTTCATCCCGCGTGTCGCGCGTACCGGCCCGCGCCCGCAGCTCGACGTGCCCGGCACGCTGCTCGTCTCGTCTGCGCTGTTCGCCCTCGTGTACGGGTTCTCGCACGCGGAGACCGACGGGTGGGACGCGCCGCTGACCGGGGGGATGCTCGGGGCATCCGTCGTGCTGCTCGTCGCGTTCGTGTTGTGGCAGCGTCGCGCGACGCATCCGCTGCTGCCGCTGCCGATCGTGCTCGACCGCAACCGCGGCGCCGCCTACTTCTCGGTGCTGATCGCCGGCGCCGGCATGTTCGGCATCTTCCTGTTCGTGACCTACTACCTGCAGGCGACGCTCGGCTACTCGCCGATCCAGACGGGCCTCGCGTTCCTGCCGATGATCGCGATGCTCGTGCTCGCCGCCCAGCTCGGCACGAACCTCTTCGTCCCGAGGTTCGGTCCGAAGGTGCTGGTGCCGATCGGCATGACGCTCGGTGCGTTCGGCATGGCGGGCCTGACGCTGCTCGACGCGTCGAGCACGTACGCCGCGCACGTGCTGCCGCCGCTCATGGTGATCGGGTTCGCGATGGGCACGATCATGCCCGCATCGATGCAGACCGCCACCCTCGGGGTGGACCGGCGGTTCGCCGGGGTCGCCTCCGCGATGGTGAACACGAGCCAGCAGGTGGGCGGGTCCATCGGCACCGCCTTGCTGAATACGCTCGCCGCGACCGCGACGGCCGACTTCCTCACCGCCAACGCCCCGGTCACCGCCGAGGTGGGGGTGGATGCGGCGCTCGCCGGGTATGCGACGGCCTACTGGTGGGGCGCGGCGTTCTTCGCGGTGGGCGCCGTGGTGTCCGCGGTGCTCTTCCGCCGCCGGGGACAGGGCACCTCGACCGCGCACCCGGCCGCCGACCCGGACGCCCGGACCGACGCGCCCGACCCGGAGCCGGTGCCCGTGGCCTGACCGGGCGGCCGACGTGGCGACGGCTCGGGGCATCCTGCCTCGGCCCGTCGCCGCGTCGCGTCGGCAGGCGGCCGTAAGCTCGATCCATGGCGGAGACGCTGAGCAGGCAGGAGGCGCGCCGCATCGCCGTGCGGGCCCAGCTGCTCGACGAGCCGCGGCCGACCGACCTGCTCGACACCGTGCGCCATCTCACGCTGCTGCAGGCCGACATGACCGCGGCGATCGCGCCCGCGCCCGACCTCATGCTCTGGAGCCGCATCGACGGCTACGAACCCGACGACCTGCTCACCGCCCTCGAGGTGGAGCGCGTGCTGGTCGAGCTCGAGGGCATGATCCGGCCGGCGGAGGACCTCCGGCTGTACCTCGACCGGATGCGGGGCGCGCCGCGCAGCGCCAAGGCGCGCGACTGGCTCGAGGACAACGAGGACTTCCGCCGCGACGTGCTCGCGCTGCTCGCCGACGAGGGGCCGCTCACCGCGCGCGAGGTGCCCGACACGAGCGTGGTCGACTGGCCGTCGTCCGGGTGGAACGCGAACCGCAACGCCACGATGATGCTCGAGGTCCTCGCCGCGCGCGCGGAGGTGGCGGTCTCGAGCAGGCGGGGTGCCACCCGCGTGTGGGACCTCGCGGAGCGCGTCCACCCGGCCGGCGTCGAGGCGTTGCCCGAGGAGGAGGCGCTCGCCGAGCGCAACCGCCGGCGTCTGCGCTCGCTCGGGGTCATGCGGGTCGGCGCCTACGGGTCGCCGGGCGAGCCGCTCGACGTGGGCGACGAGGGCGAGGAGGTGCGGATCGAGGGCGTCCGGGGGCGCTGGCGCCTGGACCCTGTGGTGCGGGCGTCGCTCGAGGAGCATCCGCTCGCCGCCCGCACCGTGATCCTGTCGCCGTTCGACCGGCTCGTGCAGGACCGCAAGCGGGCCGAGGCGGTGTTCGGCTTCGAGTTCGCGCTCGGCATGTACACGCCGAAGGACAAGCGCCGCTGGGGGTACTTCCCGCTGCCGATCCTGCACGGCGACCGGCTGGTCGGGAAGCTCGACGCGACCGCCGACCGCGCGACCGGGCGGTTCACGGTCAACGCCGTGCACGAGGACGAGCCGTTCGACACCCCGCTCGCCGCCGCGGTGGACGCGGAGATCGATGCGCTGGCCGACTGGCTGGAGCTGCAGCGGGCCTGATCCGCCGCCGGCACAGGCCGGGATCAGCCCGCCGGGATCAGCCCGCCGGGATCAGCCCGCCGGGATCCCCACCGCGGTGCCGCTCACGGTGATGCCGCCTCGCTCGGGCACGTGCACGCGCAGCAGGCTCGGCCGGCCCACGTGGCGGCCCTGGTGGATCACGAGGTCCGCGGGCGGTGCGACCGCCCCGACCTCCCGCAGGTACGCGCCGAGCGCCGCCGCGGCCGCGCCGGTCGCCGGATCCTCGACGATCGCACCGACGGGGAAGACGTTGCGCACCTCGAACTCGGCCGGGCCGCGCCGGTGGGCGACCGTGACCGTCGCGGCCCACCCCTCGGCGTCCATGAGCGCGCGCATGGCCGCCGGGTCGAACGCGACCCGGTCGAGCGCCTCGACGTCGGCCACCACCAGCACGGGGTGCCGGTTGCCCGCGAACGCGATGCGCGGCGGCAGCGCGGGATCGAGGTCGGCGGCATCGAGCGCCAGCATGCCGAGCAGGTGCGCCAGCAGCGGGTCGTCCAGCGGCTCGACCGCGGGATCGACGCTCGTGAACGACGCCTCCATGCCGCCGGGCCCGGTCGCGGTCGTGATCGCCACCTCGCCGACGGGCGTGTCGAACACGAGCGGCCCGGGTCCGTCGCGCTCGGCGAGCACGACCGCGGTGGCCACCGTCGCATGCCCGCAGAACGGCACCTCGGCGACGGGGGAGAAGTAGCGGATGCCGCAGCGCCGGCCCCCGCCGTCGGCGCGCGCCGACGTGACGAACGCGGTCTCGGCGTACCCGACCTCCGCAGCGATCCCGAGCATCGCGGCGTCGTCCATCCCGCTCGCGTCGAGCACGACGCCGGCGGGGTTGCCGCCCGCGGGATCGGAGGTGAACGCGGCGAGGCGGAGGACGTCGGTCATGTCGTCCGAGGGTAGTCGTGCGGGCCGCCGCGAGCACCGGGCCGATCTGCGGTCCGTGGCCCGGTGGGCGTAGCGTGGGTGCATGGATCCCGCCGGTCGAGGGCGACGCGGGGGCGCCGGCGCACGGCCGCGCGTCCGGCTCGCGGTCGCCGCGATCTCCGTGGCATCCGCCGTGCTCATCGTGTTCGGCATCACGCAGCTGCGCACGCTCACCTCACCGCCGACCGGCCTCGCCGTGTTCGACCGGGCACCGACCTCGGCCGACCGGCTCGAGGCGCCCGACGGCGAGCTCGGCCGCGTCGACGCGGCGACCCGCTTGCTCGGCGACGTGCTGGGATGGAGCTGGTTCGGCACCCGCACCGCCGACGGCGAGGTGTGCCTCGCACGCTCGGCGCCCGAGCAGGCCGTGCCGTTCGCGATCCGCTGCACGAGCGAGGACGTGTTCGCGGCGGAGGGCCTCACCGACTGGCTCCGGCTCGACGACGTGCCGCTCGCCGAGCGCGTCGAGGGCGTCACGTATCGCGAGGCGTTCGAGGTGCGCTGGCCGCCCGACGCAGGCATCGCCTGGGAGATCGTGCCGGCCTCGGAGGCGCAGCGCGACATCCGCATCGGCGTGGGCGTCATCCCGCTGCCATGACGAACGATGACTCCACGCCGCGTTCACCTCGCGTTCGGCTCGGTGTGATGCGCTAGAGTCCCTGTCCGGCGGCCGACGGCGACCGCTCAACGCTCACCGAAGGACCAATCGTGACCACGCGCACGGCCGAGTACCCCCGGCCGGATCACTTCCTGCTCCACATCTCCGACACGCACCTGCTCTCAGGCGGCGGCAGCCTCTACGACCGCGTGCCGAGCGAACGGCACCTGCGTCAGCTGTTCGACGAGTTCGAGGCATCCGGTGCCCGCCCCGAGGCCATCGTCTTCACCGGCGACCTCGCCGATCGCGGCGAGCCCGACGCCTACGCGCGCCTGCGTCGCATCGTCGAGCCCGCCGCCGAGCGCGTCGGCGCCCGGGTGATCTGGGTCATGGGCAACCACGACGAGCGCCACGCCTTCCGCAGCGGACTGTTCGACGAGGTGGGCAGCGACCGCCCCGTCGACCGCGTGTACGACGTCAACGGCCTGCGCGTGATCACCCTCGACTCGACCGTCCCGGGCCACCACCACGGCGAGGTCTCCGGCGAGCAGCTCGACTGGCTCGCCGAGGAGCTGTCGACGGATGCCCCGCACGGCACGATCCTCGCCATGCACCACCCGCCCGTGCCGAGCGTGCTCGACCTCGCCGTGAGCGTCGAGCTGCGCGACCAGGCCGCGCTCGCCGAGGTGATCGAGGGCAGCGACGTGCGCTCGATCATCGCCGGCCACCTGCACTACTCGTCGACGGCGACCTTCGCGGGCGTGCCGGTCTCCGTGGCATCCGCCACCTGCTACACCCAGGACCTCAACGTGCCGGTCGGCGGCACCCGGGGCCGCGACGGCGCGCGGGCCTTCAACCTCGTGCACGTGTACCCGACGACGGTGCTGCACTCGGTCGTGCCGCTCGGCGAGTTCCCCGCGCTCGACTGGATCGACGCGGACGAGTCCGCCGCGCGCCTCGCGGGCGACGGCATCGTCATCGCCGACGCCGAGACTCCGGCCGCGCCCGTCGAGCCGCCGCTCACCCTGCCCAGCGAGGTGCTGGCCTAGCTGGAGGCGAGGGCCCTTGGTCCCGCGCTGCCAGGCAGCGCGGGCGGACGATCGGGTCATGGACGTCGCACCCGCCCCGGCCCACGCACCCACCGGTACCGTGGCCGGCGACCGCATCGGCAGGTTCCTGCTCCTCGTGCTCCAGGCGTTCGTGGCGGTGACGGCCGCCGCCGGTGGAGTGGCGCTCATCCTCGGCAGCGTCGACGCGTCGTCGTCCTCGGCTGTCGTACCGCCCGTCGAGTACCTCGACGGCTCCCCGTTCGGCTCCTACGCGATCCCGGGAGTCGTGCTGGCGCTGGTGCTCGGCGGCACGCACGCGGTCGCGTTCGTCGCGCTGCTGCGTCGCGTGCGCTGGGCGGCGCTCGCGGCGACGGTCGCCGGGTACACGGCGCTCATCTGGATCTTCGTGCAGATGATGGTGATCCCGTTCAGCGTGCTGCAGGCGGTGTACTTCGGCATCGGTCTCGCCGAGGTCGGCCTGGTACTGCTCGCGCTCGGCGTGTTCGGTGCGGCCGGACCAGGCTCCGGCGCGTGGCGCACCGACTGATCGCACGCCCTCCACAGCCGACCAGACGAATCCCCCCGCCGTGACAGGGTTGAGGGATGCACCGAACCGGACGCCGCCGTCACGTCGCCGACTGGGTCTGGGGCGGTGCCCTGGTGCTCGCCGTGACCGCGTACGTCGCGTGGATGCCGGCCGCGTTCGCCGCAGCCGAGCGCGGCGACGAGGCGCAGGCCGTGGCCGTCGAGACGGCGGCCGCAGACGCGCAGGAGCGGTACGCGCTCGCGCTGGACGCCGAGCGTGCCTCCGCCGCGAGCGAGATCGCGCCCATCGAGGAGCTCGTCGGGTTCGTCGAGGAGCGCGACCGTGACGTCGACGTCACGGCACTCGCCGGGGCACTGAACAGCCTGTACTCGGCGTGGGCGGGCACCGACCTCGCAGAGATGGCGATGGCACGCGACGCGGTGCGCGTCGAGCTCGTCGCGTTCGCGGGTACCGCGTACGAGGATGCGATGACCGCCCTCGACGACGCCGAAATGGCTGAGGACGACCTCGCCGACCGGGCCGCCGACCGCGCCGAGCGACTCGCGGTCTCGGTCGGGGCGCCGCAGACCGTGCTCGCGTACCGGTCCCTGCAGTCGGCCGTCGACGCGCTCGAGGAGTCGCACGAGGCCGCGGTCGAAAAGGCGAAGGCCGAGGCGAAGGCGAACGCCGAAGCGGCCGCGGCAGCAGCGGAGGCAGCGGCCGGCAGCGGCGGGTCCGGCTCGTCCGGCGGCTCGAGCGGGAGCGGCTCGTCGGGCGGGCTCTCCACCCCCGGTTACCTCACGAACCCGGTCACGGTCACCGCGCTCGGCAATTACACGCCGGGCTGCTACGGCGAGATGAACGAGATGTACGACCAGTGGATCGTCTGGGAAGGCGGACCGGTGACGCTGGACTACTCGTTCGCGTACGACTACGAGAGCGGGGGCTCCGGCGTCGTGGTCTGGCGCTGCGTCTTGCCGCCCGAAGTGTGATTCGGCCGTCCAGCCCTACTTGACCGGCAGCGTCACCGTCTGCTCGAGCGCCGTGACCTCGAGCGGTTCGGTCGTGGTCACGAACGTCGGCGTCCAGAACACGGTCGTGTGCGGCGCGTAGTCCGCGGTGCACGCCATGTCGGCGGGCAGCTCGGGCACGGTGATCTCGACCGCGTTGCCCTCACCCGCCTCGGCCGTGACCGAGATGTCGGTGCCGACCCACGGGCATCCGGAGCTGCCCCAGATCGTGACGGCGAGCTTGCCGCCCTCGTCGAGCCAGAATGCCTGCATGCCGGTCGACTCGGGATCCGGGCTGGCCTGGTCGTACTCCTCCGGGACGCCGGCGTAGTCCTCGACGGGACTGGTGCCGGGATTGCACGCGGCGAGGAGGAGCAGGGCGCTCGCGGCGACGGCGAGCGCGGCGGTGGTACGGCGGAGCGTCCGTCGGTCCATGCCCGTCAGCGTATCGCCGTGCGCGCCTCGGCGACAGGGGCATCCGCCCGTGGCACGGCCGGGGGCGCGACCGTGCCACGGCGCGGCACTATTGCAGGACCAGTGACTGGCCGAGCGCGGTGACCGTGAGGCCGTTCGTCTCGACGTACGTCTTCGGTGTCCAGAACACGGTCGTGTGCGGCACGTAGTCCTGGGTGCACGCGGTGTTGTCGGGCAGCGGCCGCACCTCGATCTCGACCGCGTTGCCCTCGTCCTTCTTGGCCGTCACCGCGATGGTCTCGCCGATCCAGGGGCAACTCGAACTGCCGTAGAGCGTGATGGCGAGCTTGTCCCCGTTCTCCAGCACGAAGACCTGGAGGCCCTCGGCGCTCGAGGACCCATACGCGGAGTCGTACTCTTCGGGGGCGCCGTCATAGTGCTCGATTGCGCTGGTGCCGGGAGTACATGCGGCGAGGAGGAGCAGGGCGCTCGCGGCGAGGGCGAGGGCGGCGGTGGTACGGCGGAGCGTCCGTCGGTCCATGCCGGTCAGGTTAGCGTCGCCCGGGCTCCAGCGATAGGGGGACTCCACCGTCCTGTCTCGGCGACCTCCTTCTCCCACGGCGCGGGGATCGGGAAGTAGCGATCGAGGAACTCGGTGACCGCGCGCGTGCGCTGCTCGACCGAGATCTCGGGGAAGCTGCCGTCGTTCAGGCAGAACATGTCGTGGTCGCGGCGCTTCAGCAGCCGGCGCATGGCGGGCAGCGCCTTGCGCAGCGTGGTCTCGACGTACTTCACCGTGACGCCGGTCTGCACGACCGCACGGCCGGTCATGAGCGCGTAGTAGTGGTACAGCGAGTTGGTCACCGAGATGTCGGTCGCCGACCGGAAGCGGCTCGCGGCGGTGCGGCGGAAGTCCTCGGGGAACTCGGCCTCGAGCTCGGCGAGCACGCTCCTGCGCAGCGGCGCGGCGCAGTGCTCGAGGTGCCGCGTGGTGACCCGCCCGAAGCGCTCGCGCAGCAGCCGCCGGTTCACGCGCGCGGCGTTCTCGAAGCCGCTGCGGCTCGGATCGGACTCACCGAGCCCGATGCGCGTGGTCGCCTCGACGAACTTCGTGATGCCGCCGGGGGAGAAGAACACGTCTGGCCGCAGGGGGCGGCCGAAGAACATGTCGTCGTTGGAATACAGGAAGTGCTCGCTGATGCCCGGGATGTGGTGCAGGAGGCTCTCGACCGCGTGCGAGTTGTGCGTGGGCAGCACCGACGGGTCGGGGAACATCGCCTCGCTCGGCACGATGGTCACGCGCGGGTGGTCGGCGAGCCAGCCCGGCGCCCCGGAGTCGGTGGCGATGTAGATGTGGCGCACCCAGGGTGCGTACACGTACACCGACCGCAGCGCGTACTTCAGCTCGTCGATCTGCCGGTAGCGGGCCTCCGAGTCGTCGCCCGCGCCCACCACGTAGTGCTGCATGCGCTTGGCCCGCTCGCGCTGGAACTCGTCGCTCGACCCGTCGACCCAGGAGAAGACCATGTCGATCTCGAAGTCCACGTCGCTCGCGAGCGGCGAGAACATATGCTCGAGCGTGGGCCAGTCGCGGCCGAACAGGTGCACCGTGTCCTGCACCGCCTCGGCGCGCGGCAGCGTGCGCCGCATCAGCGCGTTCTCGAGCGGCGCGGTGATCAGGTCGTCGCCGAAGCGCCAGAGCTCGAGCTGCACGGCGGACTCGGCGCCGTACCGCAGCCGGCCGGCCGGCTCGATGCGCGGGCGGTACAGGCGCATCGCCGACGCCTTGCGGTGCCCGGCGAGCTTCCCGTCGGCGAGCAGCACGGGCTCGACGTCGGCGACCTTGCGCGGCTCGATCGCCTGCGAGTAGAACGGCTCGTCCCAGAACGCGTCCGCGAGCGCCGCGGCGAGCTCACGCCGGCGCGCACGGTCGACGGCGACGATCATGCGGTCGTCGTCGCCCCGCACCAGCAGGAAGGGAATGGATGCGGCGTCGAGCGCCGTCCCGATCGCGAGCAGGTCCTCGACCATCGACTCGTGCGGCGTGAGATGCCCGTTCCGCAGCGCGTAGAGGCCCTTGCGCAGCACGATGTCGTCGCGCTCGAAGCGCGGGCGGCGCCGGCCGTCGGTCACGAGCACCAGCTCGGGGGCATCCGCCTGCTGCGAATCAGGGTCGATCGTCACTGCACCTCGTGCTTTCCGGGGGGTCGGGTCGCGCGGGCGCGCGGAATCCGTCGATTCTATGTCGCGGATCGCCGCCGCCGCGTCCGCTGTCGCCACGCGGTGGACGCGCGTAGGCTCGGACCCGGAGCAGCAATGGAATTCGACGACGAACTCGGCGCCCTGCGTGAGCGTCGTCGTGCGCTCGAGGCCGTGGTCTACGGCACGCCCGACGGGTTCTCCTCGGATGCCGCGGGCGAGCTGTCCGAGGTGCTGGCGCGCATCGCGGAGCTGGAGCGCGGGAGCACCGCGGCGACGACCGCGTCGGAGCGGCGGGCGCCCGATTCGGATGCGGCGGAGACCGAGGCGCCCGGGGCCGACGAGCTGCTCGCGGGGCTGATGGCGGCGGATGCCGCGGACGACCGAGCGGCGGGCGATGACGACGACCGGCCGACCGAGCCGCCGGGGTCCGGGACGCGCCGCGGCAGGGGCATCCGTCGCGCCCTCATCGCGGGCGTGGCCGCGATCGCCGTCGGCGCCTGGTTCGCCGTGACGCTCACGCCGCCGCCCGGCACGGGGCTCGCCGTGTTCGAGCGCGAGCAGGTCGAGGCCGACCTGCTGCCCATGGAGGCGTTCCTCGGCGCGAGCGCGCGGGCGACGACGCGGCTGGTCGACGAGGAGCTGGGCTACGGCTTCTGGGCGTTCCGCGACAGGGACGGGCGCGTCTGCCTGATCATGCTGCAGCCGGACACGATCGACGGCGCCGACGCCGACTGCGCCGAGGAGCGCACGTTCCTCGCCGGCGGACTCAGCCTCGTGCTCGCGTTCGAGGACGTGCCCGAGCGGCTGCGGCCCGCGGGCATGCGCATGGGGGAGGTGCTCCGCATCATCTGGACGGCCGACGCGGACGGCGTCGTCTGGACCATGGACGCCGACGCCTGAGGCAGACTGGGAAGGGTCGACCCCGGGGAGGATGACCGTTGCGACCACTGACCGACGCCGAGATCCGCGACTCGCTCGTGAATGCCGTCGACGACGAGGTTGAGCAGCTCACGCTGCCCCTCGACTACCCGCTCACCGAGTGGTCGGCGATCGAGTTCCTCGGCTGGCGCGACCCGTCGGCCAGGCAGCGCGCCTACCTGGTGACGCTGCGCGACGACCGCCCGGTCGGCATCGTGCTGCGCGCGGCGACGACAACGATGTCGCGCCGGCACTCGGCCATCTGCAACCTGTGCCACACGATGCAGCCGGCCGACCAGATCTCGCTGTTCTCTGCGCGGCGCGCGGGCGACGCCGGTCGACAGGGCAACTCGATCGGCACGTACATCTGCGCGGACCTGTCCTGCTCGGGCAACGTGCGGCTCGGTGCGCCGCTCGCGCCGCACGAGGTGCGCGCGCCCGGGCAGATGGAGCGCCGCATCGCCGACACGCTCCGCCGCGCGGAGTCGTTCGTCGACGAGGTGCTCGGGGCCGCCGCAGCGGACCGATAGCATCCGGGTGTGAGCGACGCGACGCGCAGGCCCCGCATCCTCGACTACTGGCGTGCGCCGACCGCCGAGACCGTGGAGGCGAGCGCGATCGTCGCCGCGGCCGTCGCCTTCGTGGCCGCGGCGCTGGGCATGCTCATCGTGGGCGGGTTCGAGGCGATCCCGATCACGGGCTGGGGCTCGGTCGCGGAGGTGTCGGCGTTCGCGGCCGCGATCTCGGCGGCCATCGCGTTCGGCATCGGCTACGGCGTGCAGGGCCTGCCGCTGAACCCGGCCTATGCCCATCGCACGCCGACCTGGGCGCGCTGGGTCGACGCGCTCGCGCTCGCGTTTACCGCCGCGGTGCTCGTGCTGCTGCTCGTCGTCGGGCTCGGCGCGCTGCTCGGCGATGCCTTCCGGGGCGCATCGCTCTACGGCATCACCGCGGCGCTGCTGGCCGGCGCGATCGCCGCGGTGACCTCGTACTTCACCTACCTCGTGGCCGCGGGCGTCTCCGCGTCGTCGATCGCGACCCTTCTGGCGTTCTTCCTCGTGAGCGGATGCCTCGGCAGCATGCTCACCGCCTCCGACCCGCTCTGGTGGGAGAAGAACCTCTCCGCGCTCGGCACGGCGCGCGACGCGTCGGGCTACGCGTTCGGCATCACCCTCATCCTCGGCGGCCTCGTGGTCACGGCGCTCGCGCGCTACATCGGCGGCGAGCTGCGGCAGTGGTCCGAGGAGCGCGGGCTCGACGCGGAGCGGGGCATCCGCACCATCACCGGCGGCCTGGTGCTGCTCGGCATCTTCCTCGCGTGCGTCGGCGTCTTCCCGGTCGACCTGTTCTTCGGCGTGCACAACACCGTGGCGACCGGCATGGCGGTCGTCTACCTCGTGATCGTGATCGGGCTGCGCTGGTTCCTGCCCGGCTTCCCGAACGCCTTCCTCGTGCTGGGCTACGCGTTCATCGGAATCATCCTCGTGAGCGTGCTGATGTTCTTCCCGTTCGGGTACTACAACCTGACGGCGGTCGAGCTGGTCGCGGCGGGGCTGATCTTCAGCTGGCTGATCATCTTCATCCGCAACATCAGCGCGTCGACCACCGACCGGCGGGTCGCCGAGGTGACCCGCGCGGTCGAGGGCGACCCGGCGGCCGCGCCGGTGCACGAGTACGAGGGGTGACGCGGGGCCCGCTCAGCCGGTCGTGGTCAGCGGCACCGGCTCGAGGGTGGGGCGCTTCGCGGTGCGGCCGTCGCCGGAGGAGCGCCCGGTGAGCCGGCGCCCGATCCACGGCATCACGAACTCGCGGTAGTAGGCGGCGGTGTTCCGGCTGCGGCCCGCGGGCGGCGCGGCGGCGACCTCCTCGACGCCCCACTCGCCGGGCACGGGCACGCCGATCGCCGTGAGCACGTTGCTCGCGACGCGGGCGTGGCCGAGCGCGTTGAGGTGGAGCCTGTCGGCAGACCAGTAGCGGATGTCGCGAAGCCCGGCATCCGCCCAGTTGTTCACCGTGGTGACGCCGTCGAGCTCGCCCCAGCCGAAGACCTCCTCGGCGAGCGCGTCGCCGCGACGGCCGAAGACGTTGCCGAGCGGCAGGTGGTCGGTCGGGTTCGCGCCCGAGAGCAGCAGCACGTGGATGCCGGCCTCGCGCATGCGGTCGACCGCCCCGCGCAGGCGGCCGGCGACCTCGGGCACCGTGATCTTGGGGCGCAGGATGTCGTTGCCGCCGCCGTTCAGGCTGATGACCTCGGGGGCCAGCGCGACGGCGGGCTCGAGCTGCTCGTCGAGGATCGGGCCGAGCTTGCGGCCGCGGATCGCGAGGTTCGCGTAGCGCACCGGGCCCGTCGACTGCGCGGCGGCGTGCTCGGCGAGCCCGAGCGCGACGAAGTCGGCCCAGCCGCGCACCGAGCCGTCGGGCAGTTCGTCGCCGACGCCCTCGGTGAAGCTGTCGCCGATCGCCGCGTAGCTGTGGAACACCCGGCCAAGGCTAGTCGGTCGGATGCCGGTGGTGTGCCGGGCTCCTCAGCCCGTGTGCGCGTGCTCGACCTCGCAGTCGGAGCCCGGGAAGATCAGGCTCTCGTGGCCGTCGTCGAATCGCACGAGGTACGGCGGATCGCCGTCCTGGCCCCGCACCTCGATGATCTCGCCGTGCCGCTCCGCCTGCCCGACCTGCTTGCCGTGGATGACGAGGCGCTCGCCAATGACCGCATGCATCGTTGCATCCCCCTCCGCCACCTCTCAGGGTACGCTCGGCGCCTCGGCCCGGCCAGACCCCGTCCCGACCGGTGTCCCGGCGCCCTCCACGGCGCCCGCCGCCAGCAGTGCGGCCCACAGGTCGGCGCGCGCGTGGAACGTGGAGAGGTCGCGACCGAGCAGTCGTTCGGCGTGCTGGATCCGCGCACGCACCGTGTGCCGGTGCACGCCGAGCGCGCGGGCCGCGGCGTCGAAATGGCCGTTGCGCTCGAGCCAGGTGCGCAGGGTGGCGACGAGCGCCGTGCCCTCGGCGGCGTCGTGGGCGACGAGCGGGTCGAGCGACGCGTGCGCGACCTCGCGCGCGTCGGTGCGGGCGAGGTACGCGAGCACGCCCTGGCGGGCGACGGCGTCGAAGGTGACGACCACCGGGTCGCGCGACTCGGTCGCCCGCTCGTGCGCGCGCCGCGCCTCGTCGTGCCCGCGGGCGAGGTCGCCCCACGGCACCGGGCCCGCGACGCCGACCGCGACGCGGAAACCCCGCGAGACCTCGTCGACGAGCGCGCGGTCGGCCTGGCTCGTGCACAGCACCACGCGATCGGCGTCGCAGGCGAAGAACAGCGCGCCCTCGCGGGCGTCGACCTCCAGCTCGAGCCACTCGACGAGCGCGTCGACCGACTCCGGCGCAGAGGCGACCGCCACGTGCACGGGCCCCGCGGGGAGCGGGCCCCACAGCTGCCGGGCGATGCGGTCGGGCAGGTCGAGGTCGCCTGCGAGCAGCGCGTGCAGCAGTCCGGTGCGGAGCAGTCCGGTCGTGCGGTCGAGGTGGCGATGCTGCTCCAGCGCGAGCCCGGCCATGGCGATCACGGCCGTCATCACCCCGCGGCCGGCCCGATCGAGCCGGTCGGCGCCGCCGACGGCGAGCACGCCGCGCAGCGCGCCTCCGATGCCGAGCGTGTGCAGGCTCACCCGCTGGGGCCCGACCTGCACGGTCACGCTCGCGCGCTGGCCGCGGCGGAGCAGTTCGCGCGCCCCGTCGCGCACGACCTCGATGCCCGCCGCGTCGAGGTCGCCCGCCGGGTACTCGCGCTCGACGCGCCCGCCCGCGCCGACGAGGGCAACCCACTGCCCGAGCTGCCGTGAGAGCTCGGCGAGCGTGGCGCTCAGCCCGTCGGGACGGAGCGCCGCGAGCGCGAGCGCGCGCTGCGCACCGAGCGCCCAGGTGCGCCGCGCGTACGCCTCCTCGGCGATGCCGGTCGCGACCGTGCGGGCGATCGCGATGAAGGGGGTGCGGTAGGGCACCTCGACGAGCGGAAGGCGCCGGGACCGGCAGGCCGCCACGAGCGAGTCGGGCGTGCCCTCGCGGAGCACCTCGGTGCCGAAGCCGAGGCCGGCGACCCCGCGTTCGACGAGTCGTGCGACGTAGGCGTCGGCGAAGCCGGGCTCCGCGCCCTCGAATTGGCGCCCGGTCGTGAGCAGCAGCCCGCTCCCGTCGAGGAACGGGGTCGGGTCGGCCAGGTCCGAGGCGTGCGCCCAGTCGAGCGGCGCGTCCAGGGCGCCCTCGCGCAGCAGGTCCGCGTCGCCGACGAGGCGGAGGTCGAGCTCGCGCTGGTCGAGCAGGGTGCGCAGGGTGGGATGCAACGCGGGGCTCCGTCGGTCGGGAGGAAGGGGCATCCGTACTGTACAACCCGGCCAGTGCGTTCGCGTGAACTGTACGCCGTGTACGCGGCATTCGGTCGCCCGCGGAACCTACGATCGGACGAGACCGCCGACCGGCGCGCTCGCGAAGCCGCTGCCCGGCACGATCAGGAGGAGTCCGAGATGACGCTCGCCGAACCGCTCGACGCCACGGCGCCCGCCCCGACGGGCGGCCCCACGCTGCCGCAGGAGCGGCGGCTCGCCACCGCGATCCCCGGCCCCCGGTCGTCGGAACTGCTCGCCCGCAAGTCCGCCGCGGTGGCGCGCGGCGTCGGCCACGCGGCCCCCGTGCATGTCGTCGCGGCGGGCGGCGGCGTCATCGTCGACGCCGACGGCAACTCGCTCATCGACCTCGGCTCCGGCATCGCGGTCACGAGCGTGGGCAACAGCAACCCGCGGGTCGTCGACGCGGTCTCGCGCCAGCTCGACGCGTTCACCCACACCTGCTTCACCATCGCCCCGTACGACGGCTACGTGTCGGTCGCCGAGGCGCTGAACCGCCTCACCCCCGGCGACCACGTCAAGCGCAGCGCCCTGTTCAACTCGGGCGCCGAGGCCGTCGAGAACGCCGTGAAGATCGCCCGCCGGGCCACCCGGAAGCAGGCGGTCGTCGCGTTCGACCACGCCTACCACGGACGCACCAACCTCACGATGGGCCTCACGGCCAAGAACATCCCCTACAAGCACGGCTTCGGCCCGTTCGCCCCCGAGGTCTACCGGGCGCCGCTGTCGTACCCGTACCGCGACGGGGGGCTGAGCGGTGCGGATGCCGCTGCCCGCGCGATCCTCCAGATCGAGAAGCAGGTCGGGGCCGAGAACCTCGCCGCGCTCATCATCGAGCCGATCCAGGGCGAGGGCGGGTTCATCGTCCCCGCCGAGGGCTTCCTGCCGGCGCTCGCCGAGTGGGCGCGCGCGAACGACGTCGTGTTCATCGCCGACGAGGTGCAGACGGGCTTCGGCCGCACCGGCGCGATGTTCGCCATGGAGCACGAGGGCGTGGTGCCCGACCTGGTCGTCACGGCCAAGGGCATCGCGGGCGGCCTGCCGCTCGCGGCGGTCACGGGCCGGGCCGAGATCATGGACGCCTCCGACCCGGGCGGCCTCGGCGGCACGTACGGCGGCAACCCGCTCGCCTGCGCCGCGGCGCTCGCCGCGATCGACGCGTACGAGGAGGACGGACTGGTCGAGCGTGCCGGCGCGCTCGGCGAACTGCTGCTCGGACGCCTCGCCGAGCTGCAGGCGTCCGACCCGCGCATCGGCGACGTGCGGGGCCGCGGCGCCATGGTCGCGATGGAGCTCGTCGACCCGGTGACGGGCGATCCGGATGCCGCCCTGACGGCGGCCGTCGCCGCGCACGCGATCGCCCACGGCGTCGTCGTGCTCACCTGCGGCACGTACGGCAACGTCATCCGCTTCCTGCCGCCGCTCACGATCTCGGACGAACTGCTCCTCGAGGGCCTCGGAGTCGTCGCCGACGGACTCGCCGCATCGATGGAGGTATCCGCATGAGCACCACGAACGCCACCGCAGCCGCCGCCCGCGAGGCTGCGCTGCTCGCCGGCATCCCGACGCAGCTCTCGATCGGCGGCGAGTGGGTCGACGCGGCCGACGGCGCGACCCTTCCCGTGCGCGACCCCTCGACCGGCGAGGTGCTCGTGCACATCGCCGACGCGGGCGTCGACGACGGGGCGCGGGCGCTCGACGCGGCCGTCGCCGCACAGGAGTCCTGGGCCGCGACAGCGCCGCGGCAGCGCGCCGAGATCCTGCGCCGGGCGTTCGACCTGCTCCAGGAGCGCGCCGACGACTTCGCGCTGCTGATGACCCTCGAGATGGGCAAGCCGCTCGCCGAGGCGCGCGGCGAGGTGACCTACGGCGGCGAGTTCCTGCGCTGGTTCAGCGAGGAGGCCGTGCGGGTGCACGGCCGCTACGGGCTGAACCCCGAGGGCACGGGGCACATGGTGGTCTCGCAGCGGCCCGTCGGACCGTGCTACCTGATCACGCCGTGGAACTTCCCGCTCGCGATGGCGACCCGCAAGATCGCTCCCGCGCTGGCCGCCGGCTGCACCGTGGTCGTGAAGCCCGCCGCGCTCACCCCGCTCACGACGCTCGCCTTCGTCGCGTTGCTCGAGGAGGCCGGGCTGCCCGGCGGCGTGGTCAACGTCATCACCACCTCGCACTCGTCGGCGGTGTCGTCGCCGATCATCGCCGACCCCCGGCTGCGCAAGCTCTCGTTCACCGGCTCGACGCCGGTCGGGCAGGCGCTGCTGCGCGAGGCGGCGAACGGCGTGCTGCGCGTGTCGATGGAGCTGGGCGGCAACGCCCCGTTCGTCGTGTTCGAGGACGCCGACCTCGACACGGCCGTCGACGGCGCGATGCTCGCGAAGTTCCGCAACATCGGCCAGGCCTGCACGGCCGCGAACCGCTTCATCGTGCACGAGTCGGTCGCAGACGAGTTCGCGGCCCGGGTCGCCGAGCGCGTGCGCGCGATGCGCGTCGGGCGCGGCACCGAGGAGGGCGTGCAGATCGGCCCGCTCATCGACGACCGGGCGGTCGCGACGACGGGCGAACTGGTGGCCGACGCGGTCGGGCGCGGGGCGACGGTGCTCGCCGGCGGCGAAGCATCCGACGGCCCCGGCTCGTTCTTCGCACCCACGGTGCTCTCGGGGGTCGCGGCCGGCTCGCGCCTGCTCGCCGAGGAGATCTTCGGGCCGGTGCTCGGCATCACCACGTTCGCCGACGAGGACGAGGCCGTGCGGCTCGCCAACGCGACCGAGTACGGCCTGGTCTCGTACGTGTTCACGCAGGACCTCGCGCGCGGGCACCGCATGATCGACCGGCTCGACACGGGCATGATGGGCCTGAATGCGGGCGTGGTCTCGAACGCGGCGGCGCCGTTCGGCGGCGTGAAGCAGTCGGGCCTCGGCCGCGAGGGCGGGTTCGAAGGCATCCACGAGTACCTCTCGACGAAGTACACGCTGATCCCCAGCTGACCCGCGGCCGACGACGGGTGCGCCCGTAGACTGTCGGGGTGCCAGTGAACCCCGAGCTGATGGGCCGCGAATTCGCGCCCACCGAGCCCTACCTCGTCGGTCGCGAGAAGGTGCGCGAGTTCGCGCGCGCCGTGTTCGCGACGAGTCCGATCCACTTCGACCCCGAGGCCGCGCGCGCGGCCGGCCACGCCGACGTGGTCGCCCCGCCGACGTTCCCGGTGGTCGTGCAGGAGCACACGCTCGCGCAGCTGCTCGCCGAGCCCGACGCGGGCATCGACTTCAGCCGCGTCGTGCACGGCGACCAGCGCTTCAGCTACTCGCGCGCGGTCGTCGCGGGCGACGAACTGACCGCGACCCTGGCCGTCACGAGCGTGAAGACGCTCGGCGGCAACGCGATGGTCACGGCCGAGTCGACGATGACGGATGCCTCCGGAGCGCACGTCGTCACGGCGATCTCCACGCTCGTGGTGCGGGGGGACGACGCATGACCGCCGCATCCGCCGCCGCTGCCCCCGCAACGCCAGACCTCGCTTCGCTCGCCGTGGGCGACGTCGTCGCCGAGCGCACCGTCGCACTCTCGCGCGACTCGCTCGTGCGCTACGCCGGCGCATCCGGCGACTTCAACCCGATCCACTACCGCGACGACGTGGCCGCGTCGGTCGGCCTGCCCGGCGTGCTCGCGCACGGCATGCTCACCATGGGCATCGCGGTGCAGCCGGTCGTCGACTGGGTGGGCGACCCCGCCCGCGTGGCCGACTACCAGGTGCGGTTCACGCGCCCGGTCGTGGTCGACCCCGCCGACGGCGCCGAGCTGTCGATCGTCGCGAAGGTCGGCCGGCTCGACGCCGAGGCCGGCACCGCGCGCATCGACCTCACCGTGAGCGCCGCCGGGGCGACCGTGCTCGGCAAGGCCCAGGTGCAGGTGCGGCTGGCGTGACGGACGCGGTGCCCCTCGCCGAGCTGACCACCCTGCGCGTCGGCGGCCCGGCCGCCCGCATGGTCACCGCGACCACCGAGGACGAGCTCGTCGCGCTCGCCCGCGAGACGTGGGAGGCGGGCGGGCCGTGGCTCGCGCTCGGCGGCGGGTCGAACCTGCTCGTCGGCGACGAGGGCGTGCCCGGCACCGTGATCCGCATCGCGACCACGGGCATCGCGACCCGCGCCGGCGACGACCCGCACACCGTGCGGCTGCGCGTGCAGGCGGGGGAGCGCTGGGACGACCTGGTCGCGTACACCGTGTCGCGCGGCTGGTCGGGCATCGAGGCGCTGTCGGGCATCCCGGGCAGCGTCGGCGCCGCGCCCGTGCAGAACATCGGCGCGTACGGGCAGGAGCTCGAGGCCGTGCTCGTCGCGATCGACTTCCTCGAGGAGGACGCGGACGCCCCGCGCCGCATGACCGCCGCCGAGCTCGAGCTCGGCTACCGCACGTCCGTGCTGAAGCAGGGGCTGCGCGGCATCGTCCTCGCGGTGGAGCTCGAGTTGCACGACACCTCGCCCGAGCGCGACGTGCTGGGCGGTGCGCTCGGCGTGCCGGTGGCGTACCCGCAGCTCGCGAAGGCGCTCGGCGTGCAGCTCGGCGACCGCGTGCCGGTCGAGGCCACGCGCGCCGCGGTGCTCGCGCTGCGCTCCTCGAAGGGCATGGTGCTCGACCCCGACGACCACGACTCGTGGAGCGCCGGCTCGTTCTTCACCAACCCGATCGTCTCCGAGCACGTGGCGCGCACGATGCCGGCCGACGCCCCGCGCTGGTACGTCGAGCCGGAGGCGCCGCCCGAGGTCGTGCCGCTCACGGCGCTCGACGCGAGCCCGCTCGAGCAGTTCCTCGCGCACCAGGCCGAGGCCGGGGCATCCGATGCCGAACCCGACGCTGCGGCGGGGACCGACGACGACGAGGTGCTCGTGAAGCTGTCGGCCGCGTGGCTCATCGAGCGCAGCGGCATCCCGCGCGGGTTCGCCCTGCCCGGCTCGCACGCCGCGGTGTCGAGCAAGCACACGCTCGCGCTCACGAACTGCGGCGGGGCGACCGCCGACGAGGTCGTGCAGCTCGCGCGGTTCGTGCGCAGCCGGGTGCAGGCCGAGTTCGGCATCCTGCTCGAGCCCGAGCCCGTGTTGGTCGGCACGGAGCTGTGAGCGCCGCGACCGGGCCGCGAACAACGAGCCCGGCTCGAATTCGTCGGGTCCGGTAACGTCCCGGTCACACGACGCGGGTACCGTCGATCGGGTGAGCACCATCGAGACAGACGCCCAGCAGTCCGGCCGCGCCCAGGCGACGGAGTCGGTCGACCGCCCCCTGCGCGCCGACGTCAGGCTCCTCGGCGAGCTGCTCGGACGCGTGCTGCGCGAGGCCGGCGGCGAGGGCCTGCTGGCCGACGTCGAGCACCTCCGCGGCCTCGTGATCCGCGCCTACGACGGCGACACCGCCGCGCTCGAGGAGGCCGAGGCGTTCGTCGACGGCCTCGAGATGGAGCGCGCCGAGCAGGTCGCGCGCGCGTTCACCGTGTACTTCCACCTCGCGAACCTCGCCGAGGAGCACCACCGCGTGCGCGTGCTGCGCGAGCGCGGGGCGAACGGGGCGGATGCCCCCGCCGACTCGATCCCCGGCGCGCTCGCGCTGCTGGCCGACGAGGTCGGCGCCGACGAGGCGAACCGGCGCCTGCGCGAGCTGCGCTTCCACCCCGTGTTCACGGCGCACCCGACCGAGGCCCGGCGACGGGCGGTGGCCTCGGGCATCCGCCGCGTCGCCGACCAGCTCTCGAAGCTGCACCTCGCCGTCGCGGGCACCCCCGCGTATGCCGAGGCGGAGCGGCGGATGCTCGAGGAGATCGACATCCTCTGGCGCACCTCGCCGCTGCGCACGACCCGGCCCACCCCGCTCGACGAGGTGCGCACGGTCATGAACGTGTTCGACCAGACGCTGTTCGAGGCGGTGCCGCGCGTGTACCGGCTGCTCGACGACGCCCTGCTGGGCGCCGAGGCCGGTGCGGAGCCGGCCCGGGCCACCCCGTTCCTGCGGCTCGGCACCTGGATCGCGGGCGACCGCGACGGCAACCCGTACGTGACCGCGTCGACCACGAAGGCCGCCGCGGCGATCGCCTCCGAGCACGTGCTGCTCGGCCTCGAGCGTGCCGCGACCCGCATCGGCCGGGCGCTCACGCTCGACACGGGCGACACCCCGCCCGACGCGGCGCTCGCCGAGCTCTCCCGGCGCCAGCAGTCGCTCGCCGAGGAGCAGGCCACCCGCATCGGCACGCGCGCACCGAACGAGCCGCACCGCAAGGCGCTGCTCGTCGTGGCCGAGCGCATCGCCGGCACCCGCCTGCGCGACGCCGACCTCGCCTACGGCGGCCCCGAGGAACTGCTCGCCGACCTCCGGACCATCCAGGGCTCGCTGGTCGCGGCCGGTGCCGCGCGCAGCGCGAACGGCGAGCTGCAGCACCTCATCTGGCAGGTCGAGACCTTCGGCTTCCACCTCGCCGAGCTCGAGGTGCGCCAGCACTCGAAGGTGCACCGCGACGCGCTGGCCGACGTCCGCTCGGGCGGCGAGCAGGCCGAGATGACCGCCGAGGTGCTGCAGGTGTACCGCACCATCGCCTCGCTGCAGCGTCGCTACGGCGTGAACGCGGCCCGCCGCTACATCGTCTCGTTCACCCAGTCGGCCGACGACATCGCGAACGTGTTCGCACTCGCCGAGGCGGCGCTCGGGCCCGACGAGCAGCCGGTGATCGACGCCATCCCGCTGTTCGAGACGTTCGCCGACCTCGACGCGTCGACCGACATCCTCGATGCGATGATCGAGATCCCGCAGGTGCGCTCCCGGCTCGAGCAGACCGGCCGGCAGCTCGAGGTCATGCTCGGCTACTCGGACTCGTCGAAGGACGTCGGGCCGGTCTCGGCGACCCTCGCGCTGCACGACGCGCAGGCGCGCATCGCCACCTGGGCCGAGCGCAACGAGATCGAGCTCACGCTCTTCCACGGCCGCGGCGGCGCACTCGGTCGCGGCGGCGGCCCGGCGAACGAGGCCGTGCTCGCCCAGCCCGCGGGCTCGGTCGACGGGCGCTTCAAGATCACCGAGCAGGGCGAGGTCATCTTCGCCCACTACGGCGACCCGGTCATCGCGGTGCGGCACGTCGAGCAGATGGCCGCGGCCACGCTGCTTGCCTCGAGCCCCGCCAACGAGCGCGCGAACACCGCGGCCAAGGCCGAGTTCACCGGGCTGGCGGCCGACCTCGACCGGGTGTCGCGGAAGCGCTTCTTCGACCTGGTGAAGGCCGACGGCTTCGCGCCGTGGTTCGCGCAGGTCACGCCGATGGAGGAGGTCGGGCTGCTCGCGCTCGGCTCGCGTCCTGCGCGCCGCGGCCTCTCGGTCGAGTCGCTGGAAGACCTGCGGGCCATTCCGTGGGTGTTCTCGTGGACCCAGGCGCGCATCAACCTCACCGGCTGGTTCGGGCTCGGCTCGGCGCTCGCCGCGATCGAGGACGACGCGGTGCTGCACGACGCATTCGCGCGCTGGCCGCTGTTCCGGTCGATGATCACGAACGTCGAGATGTCGCTCGCGAAGACCGACCGGCGCCTCGCCGAGCGCTACCTCGCCCTCGGCGACCGCGACGACCTGGCCGCCCTCGTGCTCGACGAGATGGACCTCACCCGCGAGCAGGTGCTCCGCGCGAGCGGCAACGACGTGCTGCTGCAGGAGCGTCCGGTGCTCGGCCGCGCCGTGCGCCTGCGCAGCCCGTACGTCGACGCGCTCTCGCTGCTGCAGCTGCGCGCCCTGCGTGCCGTACGCCAGGAGGAGCAACGCGACCCGACCGACGAGCACCACCGGCTGCTGCTGCTCGCCGTGAACGGCATCGCGGCGGGCCTGCAGAACACGGGCTGAGCGGCGCAGACCGGCCAGTTGCACCGGTGCGCACGCCCGTCATCGATGTGCGCTCATGTGAGCAGGCGGGTATGGTGCCTCGGGTGATACCCGAGCACTGGCACCCGCACCACCGTTCCACCGATGACGAGCTCGTCGGCTATCTCGCACCCGTCGACGGCGTCGCCCGGCGCACGAGCGTCGACGAGGAGGGTCCGGTCGTGGCGATGACGCTGCTGGGCACCGCGCTCGGCGATGTGACCGGCCCCGGCGTGGCGCGCATGGCGCTCGACGCCCATGGCCTCGAGGTGCTCGAGGAGCGCTGGTGGTGCCGCCTGCCCGAGCCGCTCACGGAGGAGCGCGTCGCCGCCGGTGAGCCCGAGGAGTACTGGGAGTGGCGGCCGGTGGTCATCGCCGAGTCGGGGGCGGCGGAGTGCGTCGTGCGCCTCGCGTTCCCGGGCGACTCCGAGCAGGATGCATCCGCCGTCGTGCCCGTGCCCGCCGCCGGCGTGCTTCGCTTCGAGGAGCCGACGCCCGCGTTCCAGTAGCCCGCGGCCGGCCCGCCTTTGAGGGCCGGTAGGTTGGCAGCCATGACCGACGAGGCCTGGCCCACCGACACCGCGACCCTCGAGTGGGCCGACCCCGCGATCGGCCTCGCCTCGCTGCCCGAGCTGAGCGGGTTCGACTTCCTGACGGGCATGCTCGAGGGGCGCATCCCGCCGCCGCCGATCGCGTCGACCATGGCGCTGCAGCTGGTGTCGGTCGGCGACGGCACCGTCGACTTCGAGGTGACCCCGCACGCGCGGCACCTCAACCCGCTCGGCATGGTGCACGGCGGCCTCGCCTGCACGGTGCTCGACACGGTGGTCGGATGCGCCGGGCACACCACGCTCCCCGTCGGAGTCGGCTACACCTCGATCGACCTGCAGGTCAGCTACCTGCGGCCGATCATGCCGACCACCGAGCCGCTCCGCGCCGTCGGTCGCGTCGTGAAGGGCGGCCGCCGCGTCATCTTCACCGAGGGCGAGCTGCTCGACCCCGCCGGCAACGCCCTCGCCACGGCGACCAGCTCGCTGCTCGTCATCGACCGCCGCGGCAACTGACCCGGGGCCCGCGGTCAGAGCAGCCCGAGCTCCATCGCGCGGGTGACGGCCCGGGTGCGGTCGGAGACGTCGAGCTTCTCGAAGACGTGCTGCAGGTGCGTCTTCACGGTGGCCTCGCCGATGAACAGCTCGGCGGCGATCGCGGGGTTGCTGCGGCCGTCGGCCACGAGGCGCAGCACCTCGAGTTCGCGCGGCGAGAGCGCGGGGGAGTCGGATGCCGCGGGCGCGGCGCCCGTGCGCACGCGCGCGACGAGCTTCGCGGCGATCGACGGGGCCAGCACGGTCTCGCCGGCGGCGACCGCGCGCACGCCGGCGACGATCTCGTCCTGTGGGGCGGCCTTCAGCAGGTAGCCCGAGGCGCCTGCCTCGATCGCGCCGATGATGTGGTCGTCGGTCTCGTAGGTCGTGAGCACGAGCACCCGCGTCGCGCGGCCCGCGTCGGCGGCCTCCGCGAGGATGCGCTCGGTCGCGGCGGCGCCGTCGAGCCCGGGCATCCGCAGGTCCATGAGCACGAGGTCGGGCGCGTGCTCGGCGGCCAGGCGCACGGCCTCGAGGCCGTCGGGCGCCTCGGCGACGACCTCGATGTCGTCGAACGCGGCGAGCATGCCGGCCAGGCCGCCCCGCACGATGGGGTGGTCGTCGGCCACGATGATGCGGATCACGGGTTCGCCTCCGGGGTTCGGGCGGCGGAGGCATCCGTCTCGGCAGTGGGCACCGGCGCGCTCAGCGGCACGACCACCGTGAGCGCGGTGCCGCCCGCCGGACCCGGCTCCAGCGAGACCGTGCCGCCGACGAGCGCGACCCGGTCGCGCATGCCCGCGACGCCGAAGCCGCCGTCGGCGCCCGGCTCGGCGCCCGGTCCGACGCCGTCGTCGAGCACCGTGAGTACGACCTCCCGCGCGCTCGCCGCGGCCTCGATCGATGCACGCGACGCGTGCGCGTGCTTGCGCACGTTCGCGAGCCCCTCCTGAGCGCAGCGCAGCAGCACGACCTCGAGTTCGCGGTCGAGCCCCGGCGCATCCGCCGTCGTCTGCACCGCGACGCCCGTCTCACGGGCGAACCGCTGCCCGAGCCGGGCGAGCGCCTCGGCGAGCGTCGACTCGACCCGCACGGGTGCCATCGACGCCACGAGCGACCGGGCCTCGGTGAGCGCCTCGCGGGCCATCTGCTCGATGAGCTCGACATCGGACGTTGCCGAGGCGACCCCTTCCGCCGACCCGCGCGCGAGTTGCCCCCGCGTGCGCTGCGCCACCATCACGAGCCCGGTAAGCGACTGGGCGATCGTGTCGTGGATCTCGCGTGCGAGCCGCTCGCGCTCGGTCGCCATGCCGGCGTCGCGGTGCATCGCCGCGAGCTCGCCCTGCGCGGCCTGGAGCTCGTCGAGCAGCTGGGCCCGTTCGGCGCCGTAGGCGGCGATCCGGGCGATCCAGAAGCCCAGCGCGAGCGAACCCGCGAGCGACACGACCGCGATGCCGAGCCCGGTTGGCAGCCCCGGCAGCCCGAGCCGCACCGTGTAGCCGATGACCACCGCAGCGGCGGGGAAGACGTTGCCGATGACCGCCAGCCGCATGGTCGCCGCGCTCCACCATGCGAACGGGTAGATGAACGCCTGCACGAGTGCGAACGACGGTTCGACCGAGGTGCCGACCGCGAGCGTGGCGGAGAGCGCAGCGACCGGCCCGAGGTGGTGCAGCAGCGACGGGCCGGCGAGCCATCGCCTCGCCCATGCCGCGTAGATGACGACGAAGCCCGCGATGGCGGCGAACGTCACCCAGTCGGTCGCCCCGTACGGGGTGTCGACCAGCGCGAAGACCGTCGCGGCGACGGCCGTGGCCGCCGCCGCGAGGTCCCACCAGTGCTTGCCGCCCATGTGCTCAGCCTGTCACGCGTCGCGGCGGATCCAGCGGAACGTCACCCGCGAGATCACGAGGCCGACGACCAGCCAGATGAGCAGCGCGATCGCGACGCCGCCGAGGTCCCAGGTGCCGGTCTGCTCGAGCACCTCGAAGTCCTCGGGCAGGAACACCGCGCGCATGCCCTGCGCCATCCACTTCAGCGGGAAGACGCTGGCGATGTTCTGCATCCACTCGGGCAGTTGGTAGAACTGCAGGTACACGCCCGAGATGAACTGCAGCACCAGCACGATCGGGATGACGACCGCGGTCGCGGACTTGGCCGAGCGGGGCACCGACGAGAGGGCCACGCCGAGCAGCGCCGAGGTGGCGATGCCGAGCACGAACACCCACGCGAAGGTGACCCACTTCTCCGGCTCGGTCGGCAGGCCGACACCGAAGAACACCGCGGCCACCACGAGCAGCAGTGCCGCCTGCAGCACGCCGGTCACGAAGACCTGGCCCATCTTGCCGATGAAGAACGCGATCGGCGACAGCGGGGTGCCGCCGAGGCGCTTCAGGGTGCCGTCGCCCTTCTCGCCGGCGATGTCGACCGCGAGGTTCTGCACGCCCGAGAGCAGCAGTCCCGCGGCGAGCAGGCCGGGCAGGTAGTACTCCGCGAAGCTCACGCCCTCCATTCCCGGGCCGGGGGTGATGTCGCCCATGGAGCTGAACGCGGTAGCGAAGATCGCCAGCATCACCACGGGGAACAGGAAGGTGAAGAACACCGCGTCGGGGGTGCGGAAGTACCCCTTGGTCTCGTAGCCGACGCGTGACGCGCCGGTGGTCATGATGCTCATGATGCGACCTCCTCGGTCTGCTGCTGGTGCGACAGCTCGGCGGCCTCGCCGACGAGCTCCAGGTAGATGTCCTCCAGGCTCGGGCGCACGATCTCGAGGCCCGCGGGCTCGCGCCCGATGCGCTCGACGATCGCGGCGACCAGCGTGCCGGGGCGGTCGGTGCGCTCCTCGCGGGGCGTGCCGTCGGCCTCGCGCCAGCGCACGATCGGCACGCGCGCCTCGGCGCCGCCGATCTCGTCGATCGCGCCGATGTCGACCAGCTTGCCGCCGGCGATCACGCCGGCGCGGTCGCTGAGCTGCGCCGCCTCGTCGAGGTAGTGCGTGGTGAGCAGGATGGTCGTGCCCTCGCGCTTCAGGTCGCGGATGAGCGTCCAGAAGTCGCGCCGGGCCTGCGGGTCGAAGCCCGTGGTCGGCTCGTCGAGGAACAGCAGTTCCGGTCGGCCCACGATGCCGAGCGCCACGTCGACGCGCCGGCGCTGACCGCCGGAGAGCTTCGCGATGCGCGTCTTGGCCTTGTGCTCGAGCCCGACCGCGGCGATCACCTCGTCGACGTCGCGCGGGTTCGGGTAGAACCCGGCGAAGTGGGCGAGCTGCTCGCGCACGGTGAAGGCGCCCTGCTCGCCGGTCGACTGCAGCACGATGCCGAGCCGGGCCTTCCAGTCGAGCTTGCCGTGGGCCGGGTCGACGCCCAGGACGGATGCCTCGCCGCCGGAGCGCTTGCGGTATCCCTCGAGGATCTCGATGGTGGTGGACTTGCCCGCGCCGTTCGGCCCGAGCAGTGCGAAGGTCTCGCCGCGTGCGATCTCGAACGTGATGTCGTCGACCGCGGCGACGGACCCGTAGTGCTTGGTGAGGCCGCGCACGTAGAGCGCCGCCTCCGCGTCTCGGCCGCTCATCGCGGCATCCGTCTCGTTCATGCTTCCAAGGTGGCAGCGACGGATGCCGCCCGGTAGCGCCCGGACGCCGGATTTCCGGCATCCACCGATCGGGGGATGCCCGCTCCTCCTGCCGGTGCCGGCAACCCATCGGCGACCCATCGCCGACTCACAGCCGATACACACCTGACCCGGGCAGCATCGCCCCCATGGCAGCCATCGAGCGCAACCGTGACGAGCACGCCGAGGTCGAACAGGTCGTCGACCGCCTCTCCGAGAGGTTCACCGAACTGCCCCGCGGGGTCGTTTCCGACGTGGTGCACCACGTGCACGACGGGATGGAGGGCAACCCGATCCGCGAGTACGTGCCGGTGCTCGTCGAGCACGGCGCCAAGGAGCAGCTGCGGCAGATCCGCCGGGGCAGCACCGCGCCGGTTCCGGTTCAGCCGGGAGCGGGTGCGCCCCCGGCGCGGCAGGTCGCCGCGCCCTGAGCGCACCCGGAGGCCCCGCGGCATCCGACCCGGGCGGGGTCGGTGCAGCTAGGCCCCCACGAGCAGGTGCGGATGCTGCGCCTCGACCACGTTCGGGTGCGCACGCAGCCGGCTCTTCAGCCAGTTCTCGCCGAACACCGCGTGCAGCGGGTTCGCCGGGTCGTCGGTCGCGCCCGCGGCCTCGGCGGCGAGCGCCGGGGGCAGCGCGATCGAGGGGATGCGCGCGTCGAGCGAGGGCCCGTGGAAGTACGGGATCGAGATGCGCTCGGTGCCGGGCTCGGGTGAGACCACCCGGTGCAGCGTGGCCTTGAGGTAGCCGTCGGTCGCGATCTCGAGCAGCTCGCCGATGTTCACCACGAACGCGCCGGGCGGCGGGGTCACGTCGATCCACTCGCCGTCCTTCTCGACCTGGAGGCCCGCCTTGCCGTCCTCCACCGAGAGCAGCGTGAGCACGCCGAGGTCCTTGTGCGCGCCCACGCCCTGCGCGGGCTGCTCGGCCTCGACGCCGGGGTAGCGCACGATCTTCAGGTACGGCGTCGACGGCGTGAACGCGGCGTCGAAGGTGTCGGCGGGCGCCCCCAGCGCCTCGGCCCAGGCGCGCAGCAGGCGCGTGCCCACCTCGTCGAGGCGCGCGATCCACTCCTCGGCGACCTCGCGCAGCTCGGGCAGCGCCCCGGGCCAGAGGTTCGGGCCCTGCAGGGTCCAGTAGTCGGGCACGTCGTCGCCCGCGGGCACGGCGGGGCGCTCGGCGCCGATGTCGATCTGCTCGCGGATGTCGACGCGGCCCTGCGTGCGCTCGCCGCCCATGCGCGTATAGCCGCGGAAGTGCGGCGAATCGACGTTCTCGATCGCGAGCTTGTGCGACTCGGGCAGCGCGAAGAACGCACGCGCGACCTCGTAGGCGCGGTCGATGAGCCCGACGGGCACGCCGTGGCCCACGAGCGAGAAGAAGCCGACCTCGTGGGTCGCGCGGCGCAGGTCGTCGCGGAACGCGGCCTGCTGGGCAGGCGTGCCGTTCAGCAGGGAGAGGTCGAGTACGGGGATGCCGGTCATGATGACGGTCCTTTCAGGGGTGCCGGGAGAGGGTGCGCCGTCGATGCGGCCCCGGCATCCTGCTGCGTCGGCCCCGTGGCATCCGATCGGGTGGAGAGACCCCGGAGCGGATGCCGCTGGACGGACGCGGGCGCGTCGGATGCGGCGTGAGCGGGCTGCGGTCGGCGGCGCGGAGATTCGCGCCCTGGGGTCGTCGGGGAGACGACCGCCTAGCGGCGACAGCAGCGACAGGTGTTGGTGCTCACGATGCGGTCACGCTAGCACGAGCGAGACGGCGATCGCGAGCATGATGACGCAGATGACGCCGTCGAGCACGCGCCAGGCGCGCGGGCTCGCGAGCACGCCGCCGAGCAGGCGCGCGCCGTAGCCGAGCGCGGCGAACCAGGCGAGGCTGCCGAGCGCGGCGCCGAGCGCGAAGGTCCAGCGGTCGTCGCCGTAGGTGGCGCCGATCGAGCCCAGCAGCACGACCGTGTCGAGGTAGACGTGCGGGTTGAGCCAGGTGAGCGCGACGCAGGTGAGCACGACCGGCAGCAGGGCCGTGCGGGTGCGGGGTGCGGTGGTGGTGACGGATGCCCGGGGTCCAACCGCCGGTGCGGGGGTGCCGTCGCCCGCTGCATCGACCACCAGCCCCTCGTCGGTGCCGCGGATCGCGCGCCGCGCCGCGAGCACCCCGTAGCCGGCGACGAACACCGCGCCCGCCCAGCGCGCCACCTCGACGAGCCACGGCACGGCCTGGATCGCCGCGCCCATGCCGCCCACGCCTGCGGCGATGAGCACCGCGTCGCTCGCCGTGCAGATCGCCACGACCGCGAGCACGTGCTCGCGCCGGATGCCCTGGCGCAGCACGAACACGTTCTGCGCGCCGATGGCGATGATGAGCGACAGGCCGAGGCCGAGGCCTGCCGCGAGCACGGTGAGATCCACGGATGCGACGCTAGGCGCCCCGCGCGATGAAATCCAGCTCAGGATTCTGACGCACCATTAGCATCGCTTCATGGAGATTCCGCTCGACCTGGCCCGCACGCTCGCCGCGGTGGTCGATGCGGGCACGTTCGAGGCCGCCGCGGCCGAGCTCCGGGTGACCCCGTCGGCGGTCTCGCAGCGCGTCAAGCAGCTCGAGCAGCGGCTCGGGCGGGTGCTCGTCGTGCGCGCCAGGCCCGTGCGCGCGACCGAGGCGGGCGCCGTGGTGGTGCGCCTCGCGCGGCAGCTCGCGCTGCTCGAGCAGGACGCGCTCGCGGCGTTCGGCGGCGACCCCGGGGCATCCGACCGCCCCGCCGTGCTGCCGCTCGCCGTCAACGCCGACTCCCTCGCCACCTGGTTCCTGCCCGCGCTCGCCGGCGTCGAGCGGCGTCACCGGGTCGTCTTCGACCTGCACCGCGACGACCAGGACTTCACCGCGGGCCT
Organism: Agromyces rhizosphaerae; assembly: GCF_027925245.1. NCBI lineage: Bacteria > Bacillati > Actinomycetota > Actinomycetes > Micrococcales > Microbacteriaceae > Agromyces > Agromyces rhizosphaerae. The sequence goes on along the minus strand of NZ_BSDP01000001.1, from coordinate 1,082,934 downwards.
CCTCGAGTCGGGCACCGTCATGGGGGCCGTCACCTCGCGCGCCGAGCCGGTGGCCGGATGCCTCGTGCGGCCGCTCGGCGTCATGCGATACCGGGCCGTGGCGACGCCCGACTACGTGGCCCGCTGGAGCGTCGACGCCGACGGGAGCGCGCTCGCCCGCGCGCCGCGCGTCGACCTCGACCGACGCGACGACCTCCAGGCGCAGTACCTGCACGCCCGCGGCATCGACGCGGCCGGCTCGCCCCGGCACTTCGTGCCCGCCTCGAACGACTTCGCCGCCGCCGTCAAGCTCGGCCTCGGCTGGGGGCTGCTGCCCGGGTTCCAGTCGGACGCCGAGCTCGCCGACGGCAGCCTGGTGCCGCTCGGCGGACCGCCGGTCGACGTGCCGCTGCACTGGCAGCAGTGGAACCTCGGGTCGCCTCTGCTCGACGCCGTCGCCGAGGCCCTCGCGCAGGAGGCGGCGACCGCGCTGCGTCCTCAGAGGTTGTGACCGACGTCCCAGAGCCGGTCGGGCCGCCCGTCGATCGCCTCCGACACCGCGAACGCCTGGTCGTCGGAGAGCGAGGCGACGTAGTCGATCACCCCGCGGCCGATGCCGAGCGCACGCACCGCCGACGGCTCGGGCAGCGGCACGCCCTCGGGCCGGTCGATGCGGATCGCCGCGTACCCGTCGGTCGCGATCTCGACGAGCTCGCGCAGCCGCTGCGGCACGCGGTCGCGGTCGTCCTCGTCGTGGATCCACGCCGTGAGCCCCTTGACCGCGCGGGTCAGCACGCGGCTGAGCCCGCGCTGGTACATCACGATGTCGGAGCGGTCGAGGATGAAGTGCCGGTGCACGAACTTCAGGATCTCCACCTCGTGCCACGCGCGGCGGTCCAGTGTCACCGGGCCGGCGCGCACGACGTCGGCCGGGGCGGGCTCGACCGACGCCTGCAGGTGGCCGATCCAGCGGTTCGTGAACGACGAGAGTGCGCGCTCGGCGGCGATCGAGCCGTCGAAGGGGCTCGCGAGCAGCCCGTCGACCAGGTCGTCCGCGACGACGCCGACGGCGTCGCGGAACGCGTCGTCGTCGGCGATCCAGTCGTCGCCCCGGCGGAGCTTCCGGCGCAGCCCCTCGAGCGCGCTGCCGGCCGGGGCCGCGCGCCCGCGCAGCGCCTCGTCGTCGAGGCGCCGCAGTGCCACGCCGTCCTCGATCCAGCCGCGGAACTCGCGCGCGACCGCGCCCTGGCCGAGGAGCCCCGCGCGGTGGAAGTCGTCGACGTCGTGGATCGAGTAGGCGATGTCGTCGGCGATGTCCATGATCGAGCACTCGAGCGACTGCTTCAGGGCCGGATGCCCCTCGCGGGCGGCCTGCAGGTCGGCCGCGTCGATCCCGTAGGCCGAGTACTTCGCGACGCGCGGCCCGCGCGGCGTGCGCGTGAGCCCGCGGGGGAGCGGGCCGTCGCCGAGCGCCGCGGCATCGAGGTGGGCGGTCCACGGGTACTTCGCGACCGCGCTGCGCACCGCCGCCGTGAGGTTCAGGCCGAGCGGCGCGGACTCGCTCACGTCGAGCGTCGCGAGGATCCGGTACGTCTGCGCGTTGCCCTCGAACCCGTCGGGCAGGCCCAGCGCGTCGCGCGCGAGCCGGTCGAGCACGCGCTCGCCGAGGTGCCCGAACGGCGGGTGACCGAGATCGTGCGCGCTCGCCGCGGCCTGCACGGCCACCGCGTCGCACCCGTGCTCGCGGGCGAACGCGTGCGTCGGGGCATCCGCGTCGACCAGCGTCACCGCGATCGCGCGCGCCACGGCGGTGACCTTGATCGAGTGGCTCAGCCGGTTGTGGATGAGCGGACCCGCGCCCGGCTGTCCGATCACCTGGGTCACGGCCGACAGGCGCGAGAAGTACGGCGAGAAGCGCACGCGCTCGAGGTCGAGACGGAACTGCGAGTGGTCGCCGACGACGTCGGCGCTGCTCGGCGGCTCCGGCACGAGGCGGGTCGCGCGCGCCATCGGCCCGCTACCCGAACAGGCGCTGCAGGCGCTGCACGCCCTCGAGCAGGGCGTCGTCGCCCAGCGCGTAGCTGAGCCGGAGGTAGCCGCTCGGGCCGAACGCCTCGCCGGGCACGGCGGCGACCTCGGCCCGCTCGAGCATGAGGTCGGCGAGCTCGAGCGACGTGGTCGGCGTGGTGCCCGCCCACTCGCGGCCGAGCAGGCCGGTCACGTCGGGGTAGACGTAGAACGCGCCCTCGGGCACCGGCACGGTCACCCCGTCGATCTTCGACAGCTCGGCGACGATCGTGCGGCGACGGCGGTCGAACGCGCGGCGCATCTGCTCGACCGGCTCCTGCGGGCCGTTCAGCGCGGCGATCGCGGCGCGCTGCGAGATGTTCGACACGTTCGAGGTCAGGTGCGACTGCAGGTTCGCCGCGCCCTTCATGACGTCGGCGGGGCCGACCATCCAGCCCAGGCGCCAGCCCGTCATCGCGTAGGTCTTGGCGACGCCGTTGACCAGGATCGTGGTGTCGGCGAGCGCCGGGACGGCCTCGACGATCGAGGTCGCGCGCGGGGGCGCGGCATCCGGGTCGCCGTCGATGTCGGCGTAGGTGAGGTTCTGGTAGATCTCGTCGGTGATCACCCAGATGCCGTGCTCGAGCGCCCACTCGCCGATCTCGCGGGTCTGCTCGGCCGTGTAGACCGCGCCCGTCGGGTTCGAGGGGGAGACGAAGAGCAGCACCTTGGTGCGCGGGGTGCGCGCGGCCTCGAGCTGGTCGACCGTGACCCGGTAGCCCTGGTCGGCGCCCGCGAACACGTCGACCTGGGTGCCGCCGGCGAGGCCGATCGCCTCGGGGTAGGTGGTCCAGTACGGGGTCGGCACGAGCACCTCGTCGCCCGGGTCGACGAGCACCTGGAACGCCTGGTACACGGCCTGCTTGCCGCCGTTGGTCACGACCACCTGGCTCGGCGCGACCTCGAGGCCCGAGTCGCGCAGCGTCTTCGCGGCGACCGCCTCGCGCAGGTCGGGCAGGCCGGCCGCGGGCGTGTAGCGGTGGTTGCGCGGGTCGCGCACGGCCTCGAGCGCGGCCTCGACGATGTGCTCGGGCGTCGCGAAGTCGGGTTCGCCCGCGGCGTAGGAGATGATGGGCCGGCCCTCGGCCTTGAGGGCCTTCGCCTTCGCGTCGACCTTCAGGGTCGCGGACTCGGCGATGGCGGCGATTCTGGCGGAGAGACGGTGCTGCGCAGTCACCCCACCAGCCTACCGAGGAGCGCATGCCGCGGGCAGGTCGGCACGTCCCGATCGCGCGCGGCGTCCGGACGGTTCGCCGGAGCGTGCCGCGGTTGCCAGAATGGACACTCGATGCAACAGAAGACGACACCGGATGCCACGGGCAGCCGCCGCCCCCGATGGCGCGCGGTGCTGCTGTGGTCGCTCGTCGCGCTCGCGGCGCTGGTCGTCGTCGTGCTCGTCGCGCGCTGGCTGCGCACCCTGCCGGCGATCGAGGAGTTCATCGCCGCCTACCCCGGCACGTCGGCGCTGCCGGAGGGCGCGCCCGTCGGCATTCCCGCCTGGCTCGCCTGGCAGCACTTCCTGAACGCGTTCTTCCTCGTGCTGCTCGTGAAGACCGGGCTCGTGCTGCGGGCGAAGCAGCGCCCGAAGGTCTTCTGGAGGCGCGACAACACCCGGGGCATCCGCACGAAGGGCGCGCCGCGGCGCATCGGCATCGACCTCTGGCTGCACCTCTGGGTCGACGCGCTGTGGATGCTGAACGGCGTGCTGTACGTCGTGCTGCTGTTCGCGACCGGCGCGTGGATGCGGATCGTGCCCACGAGCTGGGACATCGTGCCGAACGCGATCTCGGCCGGCATCCAGTACGCCTCGCTCGACTGGCCCGTGCACGACGGCTGGGCGACGTACAACGGGCTGCAGCTGCTGTCGTACTTCGCGACCGTGTTCATCGCCGCGCCGCTCGCGTTCGTCACGGGGCTGCGGCTCTCGTCGGTCTGGCCGCAGCAGGCGTCAGGGCTGAACCGCGCCTTCCCCGAGCGGCTCGCCCGAGCCGTGCACTACCCGGTCATGCTGTACTTCCTGGTCTTCACGGCGGTGCACGTCACGCTGGTGCTCGCCACCGGCATCCTGCGCAACCTCGACCACATGTACCTGGCCCGCGACACCGAGACCTGGCTCGGGCTCGTGGTCTTCGCGCTCTCGGTCGTCGTGATGGTCGCGGCGTGGGTGCTGGCGCGCCCCGCGCTGCTGAAGCGCATCGCCGCGCGCTCCGGCCAGACCTGGGGCTGAGCGGGCCCGGGGGCTGAGCATGGCTCGGTTGGACTGGCCGCGCGGCATCACCTAGACTGTCTGAGGTTGTGAACGCAGCCAAGCTTCTCCGTGCCCGCAACCGGGGCGAATCCCACGACTGACGGGCACGAGGAAGCCGCACGTTCATGACACCGTCGGCCGCGATGTGCGCGGTCGAAGGGCGGTGGCTCAATTGGTAGAGCAGCGGTCTCCAAAACCGCAGGTTGCAGGTTCGAGTCCTGTCCGCCCTGCGAGTCGGCAGTGAATGCCGGCCCATGAAAGGTGTACGAGGTGGCCCGAAGAGTAACCGACGAACCCAGCGAGGATGTCGTCGCCAAGGCGAAGCAGGATCGCGCGGCTCAGCGCAACCCGTTCGCCCGGATCGCCCTGTTCATCCGACAGGTCATCGCAGAACTGAAGAAGGTCGTCACCCCGACCCGGCGCGAGCTGGTGAGCTTCACCATCGTCGTGCTGGTCTTCGTGCTCATCATGATGGGCATCGTGTGGGGCCTCGACCAGGTCTTCAGCTGGCTCGTGATCTACGTCTTCGGTACGCCGGGCGTCTAGATCCGGGCCGGGCCTGACGAGCGGCGGCGCGATCCGCCCCCGGAACCGAAATCGAAGGACTGAGAACACGTGGCAAAGACTGAGCGCGAGGACGTCGACTGGGCGACCGCTGCCGAGCAGTCGTCCGAGGACGACGAGGCCCAGGAGGGCAACTCGCTGGCGCGCGACGAGCAGTCGGTCGAGCCCGCTGAACACCGCGCGGTGCACATCGTCGACGACGAGGGCAACGACGTCGACCTCGACGCCGTGCTCGACTCGCTCGCCGAGGCGAGCGACCCCGAGGCCGACAAGGTCGTCGACGACGCACTCGACGTCGACAGCGCCGAGGAGGCCGAGGCTGCGGCCGAGGCCACCGAGGAGGAAGAGGAAGAGGCGCACGACCCCTACGAGGAGTTCCGGCGCGAGCTGCGCTTCCTCCCGGGCAAGTGGTACGTCATCCACTCCTACGCAGGCTTCGAGCGCCGCGTGAAGGCGAACATCGAGCAGCGCCGCGAGACCATGGCCATGGCGGACTACGTCTACCAGGTCGAGGTCCCGATGGAAGACGTGGTCGAGATCAAGAACGGCCAGCGCAAGATGGTCAACCGCGTGCGCATCCCCGGCTACGTGCTCGTGCGCATGGAGCTCAACGAGGAGAGCTGGTCGGTCATCCGCCACACCCCGGGCGTCACCGGCTTCGTGGGCAACGCGCACAACCCGACCCCGCTCCGCTTCGAGGAGGCCTTCGGCATGCTGAAGAGCCTCGTCGAGCCGAAGGAGGCGCCCGTCAAGGCCGGCAAGGCCGCGGGCGGCGCCGCCGCAGCGCGTCCGATCCCCGCCGAGGTCGACTTCGAGGTCGGCGAGACGATCACCATCAAGGATGGCTCGTTCGCGGGCCTGCCCGGTTCGATCAGCGAGATCAAGCCCGAGAGCGGCAAGCTCACCGTGCTCGTCTCCCTGTTCGAGCGCGAGACCCCGGTCGAGCTCAGCTTCGACCAGGTCACCAAGCTCTAGCGGGCATCCGCCCCGGGGCATCCGCTCGGGGCATCCGCTCCTCGAGCACCACAGACATCCAGACCACCGCCGCCCGGACAGGCCGGGCGCGCGGGAGAGTGCCCCGCCAGGGGGCGTTCGAACAGAAAGAGAGAAAACCATGGCACCGAAGAAGAAGGTCACTGGTCTGATCAAGCTTCAGATCAACGCCGGCGCCGCGAACCCCGCTCCGCCGATCGGCCCCGCACTGGGCCAGCACGGCGTGAACATCATGGAGTTCTGCAAGGCGTACAACGCGGCGACCGAGTCGCAGCGCGGCAACGTGATCCCCGTCGAGATCACCGTGTACGAGGACCGCTCGTTCACGTTCGTGCTCAAGACCCCGCCGGCCGCAGAGCTCATCAAGAAGGCCGCGGGCGTGGCCAAGGGCTCGGGCGTTCCGCACACCACCAAGGTCGGCAAGATCTCGCAGGACCAGGTCCGCGAGATCGCCCAGCAGAAGATGGCCGACCTCAACGCGAACGACATCGACGCCGCCTCGAAGATCATCGCGGGCACCGCTCGTTCGATGGGCATCACGGTCGAGTAAGCCTCGATCAGCGGATGCCTCCGCCAAGCGGCATCCGCTCGTCACCAGACATTTTCGTGGCAGCGCCGGCCAGGCGCGATGACCACACACTCTTCAAGGAGAACCAACATGGCACAGAAGTCCAAGGCCTACCGGGCCGCGGCCGAGAAGATCGAGGCCGGCAAGTACTACACCCCGACCGAGGCCGTCGCGCTCGCGAAGGAGACCGGTTCGGCGAAGTTCGACTCGACCGTCGAGGTCGCGCTCAAGCTCAACGTCGACCCCCGCAAGGCGGACCAGATGGTGCGCGGCACCGTCATCCTCCCGCACGGCACGGGCAAGACCGCCCGCGTGATCGTGTTCGCGACCGGTGACGCGGCCGAGGCCGCCATCGCCGCCGGTGCGGACGAGGTCGGCGGCGCCGACCTGATCGCGAAGGTCGCCGACGGCTACACCGCCTTCGACGCCGCGGTCGCGACCCCCGAGCTCATGGGCCAGGTCGGCCGTCTCGGCAAGGTGCTCGGCCCGCGCGGCCTCATGCCGAACCCGAAGACCGGCACCGTCACCCCGAACCCGGCCAAGGCCGTGTCCGACATCAAGGGCGGCAAGATCGAGTTCCGCGTCGACAAGCACGCCAACGTGCACTTCGTCGTCGGCAAGGCCGGCTTCACCGCCGAGCAGCTCAACGAGAACATCGCGACCGCCCTCGAGGAGGTCGTGCGCCTCAAGCCGTCGAGCGCCAAGGGCCGCTACATCCAGAAGGGCTCGGTCTCGACCACCTTCGGCCCCGGCATCCCGCTGGACGTCAACAGCATCTAGTCGATCCGTCGACTCGCGCGAAGGGCCCGCCGATCGGCGGGCCCTTCGTCGTTCCCGGACGCCTGCGCCCGGTCAGGCGCCTTTTGGGGGATTCCCCCGATACGGTCCCCCGCGCAGGGGAGTACCCTCCGGAGCATGGACGTCATAGTCCTCGCAGGTGCAATCGCCACGGCGATGTTCGCGATCAGCCACTTCCCGATGCTGCGGAAGGCGATCGTGACGAGGGACCTGCACTCCTACAGCCTCGGCAACCTGGTGCTGCTGAACATCGCCAACCTGATCTACTCGCTCTACATCTTCACGCTGCCGATCGGGCCGATCTGGGTGCTGCACAGCTTCTACGTCGCCGTGGCGGCCACGATGCTGGCGCTCTACATCGGCACCGGCGCGCACCGCGCCGACCGCATCCAGATGCGCGCCTGGCGCGCCCGCCGCTCGGCGAGGAGCTCGAGCCGGCCGTCGCGGCGATCGCGGCCGCGCCGGCAGACCCGGCCGGTCCCCGCGCCGCAGGTGCCGGTGCCCGATCGCGGTGTCGCCGTCCCGCCGGGCGTCGGGTCGCGTGCGCACGATTCCGACCCGGCCACGGATCCCGCACCGATGGGGCACCTGCGACCCGTGTGAGGGGTGCGCGCCCCGCCGACCGGTGGCAGGATGCCGTCATGGGGGAAGTCACCGTGTACGTCGACTCGCTCGAGGGCCCCGACCGCGAGGCGGTGCGGCGCGTGTTCGACCGGGCCCGCGCGCTCGTCCCCGAGGCCGAGGAGGGGCGCGGCTACGGCATGCCCGCGCTGCGGTATCGGGGGAAGCCGCTGCTCGCCGTGCATGCGGCGAAGGGGCATCTCGGCATCTACCCGTTCAGTCCGGAGGCGGTGGAGGCGGTGGCATCCGATCTCGAGGGCTTCTCGCTCTCGAAGGGCACGATCCGCTTCTCGGCGGAGCAGCCGGTTCCCGACGAGGTACTCGACCGGCTGGTCGAGGCCCGGCGCGCGCAGATCGACGGCGGCTGAGAGGGGGCTCGTGACGGCAGCGGAGACCAGCGTGCCAGGGGGGCACCGTGCGCCGGCGTTCCTCGTGGTCGAGGGCCGGCGCGCGGGTGAACGGCTCGAGATCCCACCGGGCCGCAGCACCATCGGGCGCAAGGGCGATCTCGAGCTGGTGCTCGAGGACGCCGGGGTGAGTCGCGTCCACGCCCGGGTGGAGCGCACCGGCGACACCGTGCGGCTGACCGACCTCGGCTCGACCAACGGCACCATGGTCAACGACCGGCCGGTCACGAGCGCGCAGCCGCTGGTGCCGGGCGATCACGTGCGCATCGCGGCCGTCGAGCTCGCGTTCGAGGGCGCCGTGCGGCCCGACGTCGCTCCGCCCCGCCCGGGCGCCGCCGCGCATCCGCGGACGCCTGCGTCGGGCCGGCGGCGCATCCGACTCGCGCGGGTGCTCGTCGTCGGCGGGCTCGTGGAGGCCGTGGCGGTCGCGGCGATCGTGCTGGGCGTGGTGGCGACGGGCGGAGCGATCGGCACCGCGCTGCTCGTGGCCGCCCCGCTGGCGGGGCTGGCCGCGTCGGCGATCTCGATCGTGCGCCAGGAGCGGGCGGCCCGCGCGCACGAGCCGCACGCGCCGATGCCGAGCCCGGGTGGCGGCGCGGCGGCGCCCGACGCGGTGGCGGGGGCCCCCGGGCCGCCGACGGCGACCCCGGGAGCGCCCGCCCCGCCGACCGAGCCCACCACCCGGCCGCGTGCGGGCGGCTCCCAGTCGGCCACCACCGAGGCGCCGCGCATCCCCGCCGCCTCGCCCGCGGGCAGGGTCACCGTCGCCGTCGCGTCGGTCGTCGCGATCGCCGCGGTCGGCCTCGGTGGGGGGCTGCTCGTCGCACTCGTCGCGGTGGTCGTCCGGGCGACCGGGGTCGGCTGAGCGTCGGCCTACGCTCCGGCGGCATCCCCGCGGTCGTCGGCGCCGTCGACCCGGTCGGCGAGGTCGCCGAGGTACAGCTCGATGATCTTCGGGTCGTGCAGCAGCGCCTCGCCGGTGCCGGTGTGCGCGTCGCGGCCCTGCTCGAGCACGTACGCCCGGTCGCACACCTGCAGGCAGCGCCGGGCGTTCTGCTCGACCATGATCACGCAGACGCCCGACGAGCGGATGTCGTGGATGCGCAGGAACGTCTCGTCCTGCTTCACCGGCGACAGGCCCGCCGACGGCTCGTCGAGCAGCAGCACGCTCGGCTCGCTCATGAGCGCCCGTGCCATCGCGACGAGCTGGCGCTCGCCGCCCGAGAGGCCGCCCGCGCGCTTGCGCGACATGGCGCCGAGCTCGGGCAGGGTCGCCACGAGCTTGTCGTAGCGCTCCGCGAACCGCTTGGGCGACAGGTGCGTGCCGAGCTCGAGGTTCTCGCGCACGGTCATCGGCGTGAACACGTTGTCGGTCTGGGGCACGAAGGCCATACCGGATGCCACGAGGCGGTCGGCCTTCGCGCCCGTGACGTCGGTGCCGGCGATCTCGACCGCGCCCGAGCGCACGGGCACGAGCCCGAAGATCCCCTTCAGCAGGGTCGACTTGCCGGCGCCGTTGGGCCCGATGATGCCGACGAGCTCGCCGTCGGAGGCCTCGATGGAGCATCCGCGCAGGATGTCGACGTTCGGCAGGTACCCGGCGACCAGGTCGGTCACGCGCACGTGCGGCGCACCGGCGACGGTCTCGGTCGGTGCGGCTGCGGGTCGGGCGGCGTTCACGATGCGCTCCGTTCTGCGGCGCGGGCCGCAATGATCTGCCGGAGGTCGGTGTCGTGGTGGCTGCCGAGGTAGGCGTCGACGACCCGGTCGTCGGTGAGCACCTCGCGGGGCGCGCCCTCGGCGATGACGCGGCCGTCGGCCATCACGATCACGTGGTCGGCGATGTGCTTGACGACGTGCATGTCGTGCTCGACGAAGAGCACGGTGATGCCCTCGTCGCGCAGCGCGAGCACGTGATCGAGCAGCGACTGCGTGAGGGCGGGGTTCACGCCCGCCATGGGCTCGTCGAGCATGAGCAGCGTCGGGCGCGCCATGAGCGCTCGGGCCATCTCGAGGAGCTTCCGCTGCCCGCCCGAGAGCGAGGCCGCGAGGTCGCCGGCCTTCGCGTCGAGCGTGAAGCGGGCGAGCAGCTCATGGGCCCGCTCGGTCGCCTCGGCTCGCGCGGCTCGCCACGTCCACGGCAGCAGCGCCCGGCGCAGCTGCTCGCCGGGCTGGTCGCCCGCGCCGAGCAGCATGTTGTCGAGCACGCTCAGCCGGCCGAGCACGCGCGTGAGCTGGAACGTGCGCACCATGCCGAGCCGGGCGATGCGGTGGGCGGGAAGGTGGTGGATGTCGCGGCCGTCGAACGACCAGCGTCCCTCGTCGGGCCGGTCGAATCCGGCCAGCAGGTTGAACGTGGTCGTCTTTCCGGCGCCGTTCGGCCCGATGAGGGCCGTGATGCGCCCGCGCGGCACCTCGAGGTGGTCGACGTCGACGGCGACGAGGCCGTTGAAGCGGCGCACGAGGCCGTCCGCGGTGAGGATCGGCTCCGCGGCGGTGGGGTTTGCGGTGGGGTCAACTGCGGGCAAAGGACATCTCCTTCCGGTCGCCGAGCAGCCCCTGCGGGCGGAACAGCACGAGCAGGATGAGCGCGAGGCCCACGAGCGAGAAGCGCAGCTGCGCCGCATCCGCGAACCAGTCGAGCGCGCCGGTGCCGGCGAGCAGCGTGATCACGCGGTCGGTGACCTGCAGCAGCACCCAGAACAGCAGCGAGCCGACGATCGGCCCGAGGATGGTCGCGGCGCCGCCGAGCAGCACGATCGTGAACAGGTTGAAGGTCATGCGGGTGTTGTAGTCGGCCGGCGCCACCGATGCGGGCATGATCAGCAGGACGCCGGCGATCGCGCCGATCACCCCGCCGATGATGAGCGCCTGCATCTTGATGGCGTTCACGTTCTTGCCGAGGCTGCGCATGGCCTCCTGGTCCTCGCGCACGCCGCGGAGCGTGAGCCCCCAGGGGCTGCGCATGAGGCGCCAGACGATCACCGAGACGATCGCCACGACGGTCCAGGTGACGATCGCCCACCAGAGCGCGCTCGACGTGAAGACCCAGTCGCCGATCGTGATGCGGCCGGCGGGCAGCGGGTTCAGCGCGTCGAGGTCGGTCGAGTAGTCGGTGTCCTGCGAGGGGTTGTTCGTGATGCCCTGCGCGCCGCCGGTCACGTCGTCGAACAGCGAGGAGTTCACCGTGTAGCGGACGATCTCGGCGGCGGCGATCGTCACGATCGCGAGGTAGTCGCCGCGCAACCGCAGCGTCGGTGCGCCGAGCAGCAGCGCGAACCCGATCGCCCCGGCCACCGCGAGCAGCAGGGCGGCCCACCAGGGCAGGCCGAGCACCACGACGCCGATCGCGAACGCATACGCGCCGATCGCGACGAAGCCCGCCTGCCCGAAGTTCAGCAGGCCGGTGTAGCCGAAGTGGATGTTGAGGCCGATCGCGGCGAGGGCGAACGCCGCCGTCACCGGGGAGAAGGCCTGCTGGAATGCGCCCAGCAGCGAGTCGAGCACGTCCATGTCAGCCGATCCTTTCCGCGCGTCCGAAGATGCCGCTCGGGCGCACCATGAGCACGAGGATCAGCACCGCGAGCGCGCCCACGTACTTCATGTCGGAGGGGAGCCACAGCACGAGCACCTCGGTGAGCACGCCCACCAGGAGTGCACCGGCGAGTGCGCCCTTGGCGGTGCCGGGCCCGCCGAGGATCATCGCGGCGAACATCAGCAGCAGCGCCTTGAAGCCCATGTCGTACGAGACGTCGTTGAGCAGGGCGAGCAGCACGCCGGCCAGTGCGGTGAGGGCGCCCGAGAGCACCCAGACGAGCCGGATGGTGCGGTCGACGTCGACGCCGGTCGCGGCGGCGAGGTCGCGATTCGCGGCGACGGCGCGCGCGGCGCGACCCATGCGCGAGCGCATCAGCCAGACGCCGGTGACGGAGATCGCGACCAGGGCGATCGCCATGGAGACGTATGCGCTCGCGGGCATGACCACCGGGCCGAGGGTGACGGCCGGGATGGTCTCGGTCGTGACGCGCTTGGTGTTGCTGCCGAAGATCGCGAAGTAGCCGAAGCGGAGGAACATCGCCAGGCCGATGCTCGCGATCATCATCGGCACGAGCGCGACGCGCCGCCGGCGCATCGGGCGCCAGAGGGCCGCATCCTGCGCCCAGCCGAACGCGGCGCCGGCGGCCATCGCGACCAGCCCTGCGACGACGAGCGGCAGGCCGAACACGATGGAGCAGAGGAATCCGATCAGCGCCCCGAACGTGACGGTCTCGCCGTGCGCGAAGTTCGTCAGCCCCATGGTGCCGAAGACGAGGCTGAGGCCGAGCGTCGCGACGGCGAGGATCAGGCCGAGGTTCAGGCCGGAGACGAGCTGCTGGAGCACCTGGCCGAGGGAGACGCCCGACGCGGAACTCGAGCGGGAGCCGCCGCCCTCGGTGGGGATGCCGTCGTTCGCCGTCTGGCCGAGGTCGGCGAGCACGCGCTGCACCGGCAGGGTGTTGGCCTCGCCGAGGGTCACGGTGAAGCCGAACCGGTCGCCGCCGTCGAACGACGCGTCGATGGCGGACGTGTCGACGACCACGACGAACTCGCCCTCGCCGCCCGCGTCGAGCGTGGCGCCGATGCCGCGTTCGTCGGTGACGGTCTCGTCGAGTGCTCGGCCGTTCTGCCGGAGTTCGACCACGGCGCCCTCGACGCCCTCGCCGTCGGCGTCGACGATGCGGGGGATGACGCCCCACTCGGGCTCGGCTTCGGTCTCGGATGCGGTCGCGGTGTCGCCCGCGGCATCCGCTTCGGCCGCGACCGCGGGGGAGGGTGCGGCGAGCAGCAGGGCGCCGAGCATCGCGAGGAGCGCGACGAGCAGGGCGGGTCGGAAGCGGGCGGTGCCGGGCGGTGGGGCGGTGCCGGGCGGTGGTGCGGTGGCGTATGCAGGGGGTGCGTTCACGGGGTGGGACCTCTGGAGCGGCCGGCGCGTGGCGCCGGCGGGGATGGAACGTGGAGGGACCGCCGGGCGGGGGACAGGGGGTCTCGCCCCGCCCGGCGGTGGTGTGGGGGCTACTCCACGACCGCGAACGTGCCGTCGGCGGCGTAGACGAAGTGCAGGTAGTTCGTCGCGCCGACGTCGTTGTTGTCGTCGAACTCGATCGAGCCGGTCAGGCCGTCGTAGTCGATCGATCCGCCGTCCTCGAGGATCGCGAGGCAGTCGGCGTAGGTGGTGCAGGTCTCGCCGTCACCGGTGCTGCCCGACACCTCGGGCATGGCGGCGGCGATCGCCTCGCCATCGGTCGAGCCCGCGACCTGTGCGGCGAGGGCGGCGACGATCGTGGCGTCGTAGGTCGAGGCCGAGTAGGCGAACGCCGTGAGCTCGGGGTCGATCTCGAGCAGGCGCGCCTCGTACTCGGCCTGGGTGTCGACGTCGGCGCCGGGCTGGAAGGCCTGCACGCCCTCGAGGAACGACAGGTCGCTCACCGAGTCGGTGTAGTCGCCGAGCGTCGAGCTCGAGAAGTAGACGTTCGCCGACGGGAAGCCGTTGGTGCCGACGAGCTGCTCGACCATCGCGCCGCTGTAGACCGCGTACGAGAGGAACACGACCGCGTCGGGCTCGGCGGCGACGACCGCGTTGACCTGGGCGGAGTAGTCGGTCTCCTCGGTGTTGAACGACTCGTTCGCGAGCACCTCGAGGCCGGCCGCCTCGAAGTTCGACACCATGCCCTCCTCGAAGGCGGCGCCCCAGGCGTCGTTCTGCCAGATGATGCCCACGGTGGTGTGGCCGTCGCCCGCGACGAGGTCGGCGATGCGGGCCGACTCGAGCGCGTCGGTCGGAGCGGTGCGGAAGTAGAGCGGGCTGATGCCGGTGAGCGCCGAGGACGTGTTCGAGCCCGAGACCTGCACGATGCCCGCCTCGGTGATGGTCGGGGCCACGGCCGCGGCCATGCCCGAGCCGTAGGTTCCGATGACGATCGACGCGTCGGAGTTGAGCACCGTCTCGGCCGCCGCGGCCGCCGTGTCGTTGTCGGAGGTCGAGTCCTGCGCCTCGTAGACGACGTCCTGGCCGAACACGCCGCCGGCTGCGTTGATGTCGTCGATCGCGAGCTGCACGCCGGCGAGCAGCGGCTGCACGGCCGAGGCCTGCGCGCCGGTCTGGGGGAGGAAGCCGACGATGGTCAGCGGCTCGTCGGAGGTGGGCTCGGAGCCGCCGGTCGAGCAGGCGGTCACGGTGAGCGCGAGCGCCGCGGCGGATGCGGCGGCGGCCAGCGCCCGCGTGCCGCGACGGGTGCGTGTGGTCGGTTCGAGGTGCATCTGGGGGATTCCTTCGCTGTGTGATCGTGCGGAACCGGCGCCGGGGAGCGTCGGGTGATTGGATGCTAGTTTGTAGCCGAGCTTGTATACAAGCAAGTATGTGTTTCTGTTTGATTACAGGAGTACGGAACTGGGTACAGATCGGCATCCGGAGGTGGCCGCCGTGGATTTCCGTCGCAGCCGCGTCGAATCGTTGTACGCTGAGCCGGATTCGGCCGCTTCCCGCGGTCGTCCGACCCTCGCGAGGACACCGATGACCGACTACCTGACGACGCGCTCGCACCGCCGCCGCGCGTCGGTCGTGGCGTCGGAGTCGGTCTACGAGCGCCTGCGCGACGCGATCCTCTCGGGCGAGATCCGTCCGAACATGCGGCTGATCGAGGAGGACCTCGCCGAGGCACTCGGCGTCAGCCGGAGCCCCGTGCGGGAGGCGCTGCTCGCCCTCACCCAGGACGGCCTGGTCGTGCGCGACCGCGGCTGGGTGGTGCGCGACCACACCCCGCAGGAGGTGCTGCGCATCATCGAGGCGCGCGAGATCATCGAGACCGAGGCGGCCGCGCTCGCCGCGGCGCGCATTACCGAGGAGGAACTCGTCGAGCTCGAGCGGCTCGCCGAGCAGATGGAGTCATCGGGTGCCGACCGGCCCGCCCTCAACGTGCTGAACCGCGAGTTCCACACGAAGATCACGCACGCGTCGGGCAACTTCCTGCTCGACGAGTTCTCGCGCCGCACGAACATCAGCTACTGGAACTTCAGCATCGGCGCGATGCAGCCGCCGTCGGACGACCAGGTGGTGAACGGCCAGCACCGGGAGATCATCGCCGCGCTGCGGGCGGGGGACGCGGATGCGGCCCGGGAGCGCGTGCGCGAGCACCTGGAGCGCACGCTCGAGATCATGCGCGAGCTCGTGGGTGACTGAGCGGGCGGATGCCCGTGGCATCCGCCCGCCCGTCACCTCACGCGCGGCTCAGCCGACGCGGATGAGCTTCTTGTTGACGAACTCCTCGGCGGCGAAGCGGCCGAGCTCGCGGCCCGAGCCCGAGCGCTTGATGCCGCCGAACGGCAGCTCCGCGCCGTCGGCGAGCACGAGGTTCACGAAGACCATGCCTGCCTCGATGCGGTCCGCCACGCGGGCGGCCTGCTCGGGGTCGGTCGAGTAGACGTAGGAGCCGAGGCCGTACGGGGTGTCGTTCGCGATCGCCACGGCCTCCGCCTCGTCGGCGGCGCGGTAGACCTGGGCGATCGGCCCGAAGAACTCCTCGTGGCGGGCGTCGGCGCCGGCCGGCACGTCGGTGAGCACGCCCGGCTGCACGAACGCGCCCGAGCGGGTGCCGCCGGTGAGGGTCGCGCCCTGCGCGACCGCGCGGTCGAGCTGCTCCTGCAGGCGGTCGGCCGCGGTCTGCGACGAGAGCGGGCCGACGGCCGCGTCGGGCGCGTTGGGGTCGACCGCCTCGACGGCGGTGATGGCCGCGGTGAACTTCTCGACGAACGCGTCGTAGTGCTCGTCGAGCACGATGAACCGCTTGGCGGCGTTGCACGACTGGCCCGAGTTGTCGAGGCGCGCATCGGCGGCGGCCTGCACGGTGGCGTCGAGGTCATCGGTCGAGAGCAGGATGAACGGGTCGGACCCGCCGAGCTCGAGCACGACCTTCTTCAGGTTGCGGCCGGCGATCTCGGCGACCGCGGCGCCTGCGCGCTCGGAGCCGGTGAGCGACACGCCCTGCACCCGCGGGTCGGCGATGACCGTCTCGACCTGCGCGTTGGTCGCGTAGACATTGACGTAGGCGCCGTCGGGGAAGCCGGCGTCGCGCATGATCTGCTCGATCGCGGCGGCCGACTCCGGGCACTGCGGGGCGTGCTTCAGGATGATGGTGTTGCCGACCACGAGGTTCGGGCCGGCGAACCGGGCCACCTGGTAGTACGGGAAGTTCCACGGCATGATGCCGAGCAGCACGCCGAGCGGGCTGCGGCGCACGACGGCCGTGCCCTCGCCGGCGAGCAGGTCGATCGGCTCGTCCTTCGTGAACTCCTCGGCGTGATCGGCGTAGTACGCGTAGATCTCGGCCGCGAAGTCGACCTCGCCGAGGGCATGCTCGAGGGGCTTGCCCATCTCGCGCACGATGATCGCGGCGAGCTCGTCGCGACGCTCGGTGTGCAGCTCGGCGACGCGGCGCACGAGGGCTGCGCGGTCGGCGAGCGGCGTCTCGCGCGACCAGCCCGTGAAGGCGGCCTGGGCGCGGTCGATCGCGGCCGCGAGCTCCGCGTCCGTGATCGTGGGGTAGGTCGCGACGGTCTCGCCGGTCGCGGGGTTGACGACTGCATACTCGCTCATGCGAACAGCCTAGGTCGGCGAGCGGATGCCCCGGCACGACGTGTTGGCGGATTCTCGCGGCCGACCGTACAACCTGTACAGCGGGCGGCTCCGGTCCGCCGGATAGTCTGCGGTCATGACCGACCGCGCGCCGCTGCGAGGCATCCGCGTCGCCGACTTCTCGCGCGTCCTCGCGGGGCCGTACGCGACCATGCTGCTCGCGGACTTCGGTGCCGACGTGGTGAAGGTCGAGTCGCCCGAGGGTGACGGCACCCGGCAGTGGTCGCCGCCCGTCGACGCGCGCGGCGACGCCACCTACTTCGCCGCCGTGAACCGCAACAAGCGCTCGGTCGTGTGCGACCTCGCCACGCCGCAGGGCCGGGCGCGGGCGTGGGAGCTCGCGACGACCGCCGACGTCGTGGTCGAGAACCTGCGGCCCGGCGCGATGGCGTCGTTCGGGCTCGGCGTCGACGCGCTGCGTGCGGCGAACCCGCGGCTCGTCACCTGCTCGATCACGGGCTTCGGCAGCGGGGCCGGCGCCGCGCTGCCCGGGTACGACCTGCTCGCGCAGGCGATGGGCGGGCTCATGAGCGTCACCGGGCCCGCCGACGGCGAGCCCGCGAAGGCGGGCGTCGCCCTGGTCGACGTGCTCGCCGGAATGAACGCGGTCACGGGCATCCTGCTCGCGCTGCGCGCCCGCGACGACCTTGACGGCGACGGGCTCGGACGGCACGTCGAGGTCGACCTGCTGACCGGGCTGCTCTCTGCGCTCACCAACCAGGCCGCGGGCACGCTCGCGACCGGCACGCCTCCCGCGCGCACCGGCAACGCCCACCCGAGCATCGCGCCGTACGCCCTGTTCCGCACCGCCGACCGGCCGCTCGTGCTCGCGGTCGGCACCGATCGCCAGTTCCGCACCCTCGCGCGGCTCATCGGCGCACCCGGGCTCGCCGACGACCCGCGCTTCGCTGCGAACCCGGACCGGGTCGCGCATCGCGACGCGCTGACGGCCGCGCTCGAGGAGCGCCTGGCCGCCGCATCCGCCGCGCACTGGACCGACGTGCTCACCGACGCGGGCGTGCCCGCCGGGCCCGTGCACGACATCGCCGAGGCGTTCGCGCTGGCCGAGCGGCTGGGGCTGCCGTCGGTCGTCGAGCTCGGGGGCGGCGACGGGCTGCCGCCGAGTCGTTCGGTCGCGAACCCGATCCGCCTCGACCGCGGCGGAGCCGACTACCGACTGCCGCCCCCGCGCCTCGGCGAGCACGCCGACGCCGCCTGGCTCGACCGCCCCACCGACCCGGAAGGACCCACATCATGACCGATCCCGTCGACGCCGTCTTCGACCTCGACGCGCTGCTCACCGACGAGGAGCGCGGTTGGCGCGACCGTGCGCGCGAGTTCGCCCGCACCCGGCTCGCGCCCGTCGTCGAGGCGGACTTCGACGCGGGGTACTTCCGCGGCGAACTGGTGCCCGAACTCGGGGCCGCGGGCTTTCTCGGCATGCACCTCTCCGGGTACGGCTGCGCCGGCGCCGGTCCCGTCGCGTACGGCCTCGCGTGCCACGAGCTCGAGTACGTCGACTCGGGCTGGCGCACGCTCGTGTCGGTGCAGGGCTCGCTCGCGATGACCGCGATCGCGAAGTACGGCAGCGAGGCGCAGCGCGAGGCGTGGCTGCCGCG
Organism: Agromyces rhizosphaerae; assembly: GCF_027925245.1. NCBI lineage: Bacteria > Bacillati > Actinomycetota > Actinomycetes > Micrococcales > Microbacteriaceae > Agromyces > Agromyces rhizosphaerae. The sequence goes on along the minus strand of NZ_BSDP01000001.1, from coordinate 1,064,402 downwards.
CATGGCGACGGGCGAGGCGATCGGATGCTTCGCGCTCACCGAGCCCGCGGGCGGCAGCGACCCGGCGGCGATGACGACCAGGGCCCGGTTCGACGGCGGCGAGTGGGTGCTCGACGGGGCGAAGCGCTGGATCGGGCTGGCCAGCGAGGCATCCGTCGCCGTGGTCTGGGCGCGCACCGACGCTGCGGGCGAGGAGGCGCTCGGCGATGCCGACGGGGCCGCCGCCGGTGGTCGCGTGCGCGGATTCGTGGTGCCGACCGACGCTGCGGGGTTCGCCGCGACGCCGATCGCGGGCAAGCGCTCGATGCGCACGAGCATCCAGTGCGACGTCGCGCTCGACGGCGTGCGCCTGCCGGCCGACGCCGTGCTGCCGGGCGCACGCGGGCTCTCGGCCCCGTTCACGTGCCTCGGCGAGGCGCGCTACGGCATCACCTGGGGTGCGATGGGCGCGGCCCGCGCGTGCCTCGACGCGGCGGTCGCCCGGTCGCGCTCGCGCGAGGTGTTCGGCCGGCCGATCGGGGCCATGCAGCTCACCCAGGCGAAGCTCGCCGACATGCTCGTGGAGTACGAGAAGGGGATGCTGCTGGCCCTCCACCTCGGCCGGGCGAAGGAGCGCGGGGCGCTGACGCCCGAGCAGGTCTCGGTCGGCAAGCTGAACGCCGTGCGCGAGGCGATCGGCATCGCCTCGCAGGCCCGCACGATCCTGGGCGGCGACGGCGTGACCGACGAGTTCCCGGTCATGCGCCACCTCGCGAACCTCGAGTCGGTGCGCACCTACGAGGGCACCGACGAGATCCACCAGCTCGTGCTGGGGCGGGCGCTGACGGGATCGCCTGCGTTCTGAGTGCTCCATGCGAACGCATGAAGCGGACGATCACGTCCCCCAATAGGGGGGGTACATGGACGGAATCATCCGGATATATGCTTGCGCTCGGACTCTCCACACGCCTGCGTCGGGGACCCGGTGCGCTTCGGGACTGGCGGTTCGGCGGTGAGTCGCACACCACCACCACGATCGAGGAGCATCACCTTGGCCACCGAAGACCCCATCCCGCAGAGCGGCCGCGGCATGGACCGCCGCAGCGTCGTCAAGGCCGCAGCGTGGTCGGTGCCGGCCGTCGCCGTCGCCGCGTCGGTGCCCGCGTACGCCGCGTCGACGCCCAACGACCCCTGCATTCCGGCGACCTTCCTCGACGGACTGGAGCCGGGCACCTCGCCGTCCAGCATCTCGTTCTTCCCGTCGACCGTCATGGCGTCGCTCTCCTACGCGTCCAGCGGCCAGGGCGGCGACAGCACGCCAGGCAGTACCGGGCAGGTCGCCGCGACGAGCACCGTTCCGCCGTGGAACTACATCGAGATCGAGATGGTCTCGCAACTCGACGCAGGCGACTGGGTGGAGCTGACGATCACCCTCAGCGTGCCGGTCGTGGGGCTGTCCTTCACGCTGCACGACATCGACTGGGTTGCCGGCGCGTGGTACGACTCGGTCAGCGTGACGCCGGCGGGCTACACCCCGACGCTCGGCGCCAACGTCCAGGGCACGGGCACCGCCGGTGACCCGTTCCGGCCGATCGGCGAGGGCGACAACCCGATCTCCAGCGGCCTGGGCGACGTGCGCATCACGTATCCGCTCTCGGGGCCGGTCTCGCAGGTCGTCATCCACTATCAGGCCGGCATCACCGGCAACTCCGGCAACCAGCACATCGGTCTCGGTGACCTCAGCTTCGAGAACTGCCCTGAGGAGGCGAACCTGGCTCCGCAGACCCTCCAGGGCACGTCACTGCGCAGCGCGCCGACGTCGGAGCCGCGTCACCAGGTCAGCTCCGGCACGCCGAAGTTCGTGCCGTGCGACGGCACCGAGGACACCTGATCCGAGGGCTCCACACGCGGACGAAGCGCCGGGCGACCATGTCGCCCGGCGCTTCGTCGTTCGTGGGTGCGGGCTGCTAGTTCAGCCCGGGGATGACCAGCCAGCCCTGCTCGAGCACGAGCCAGAGCGCGATGAGCGCGAGGGCGATGATGGTGAGCGTCATGCCGAGGCGGCCCCGCGTGACGAGGGCGACGACGAGCACGACGAGCAGCGCGATGCCGAGCACGAGCGAGCCGAACGGGATGCCCGTGATGAACAGCGACAGCACGAACAGCGCCGCGACGACGATCTCGATGATGCCGATGATGGCCGAGCCGCGTGCACGGACGCGCCAGATGCCGTCGATGAGGGCGAGCACGCCGCCGACGAGCGCGATGAGCAGGAGCCAGGACAGGGTGATCACGGTGGTTCCTTTCGTTGAGGGCGCACTCGGCCGGGGTACGGCTGGGGCGCCCGAGGGGCATCCGGCCGGGGGTGCTCCGGATGCGCGGCCCGTCTGCGGGCCCGGCCCGCGAACGAGCCGGGGTCAGCTTAGGGACGCCCGGGGCGCGCGTCGATTCCGGGCCGGGGGCTTGTGCCGCCGGCCCGGAATCCGCTATTTCGCGTGGGGCATGCCCCTCGCGGGCTCGCTCAGGCCACCAGCGCGTCGGCGCGGTCGAGCGCGCGGTCGATCACGTCGAGGCCGCGCCGCAGCTCGTCCTCGGTGATCACGAGCGGCGGTGCCACGTGCAGGCGGTTGAAGTGCACGAACGGCCAGACGCCGCCCTCCTTGCACGCGGCGACGACCTTCGCCATCGGCGCGGCATCCGCCCCGCTCGCGTTGAACGGCACGAGCGGCTCGCGGGTCGCCGGGTCGCGCACGAGCTCGATCGCCCAGAACAGGCCGAGGCCGCGCACCTCGCCGACCGACGGGTGGTGCTCGGCGATCTCCGCCAGGCGCGGCGCGACCACGCGCTCGCCGAGGTCGCGCACGCGCTCGAGGATGCCATCGCGCTCGAACACCTCGAACGTCGCGACGCCGGGGGCGCAGGCGAGCGGATGCCCCGAGTAGGTGAGCCCGCCCGGGAACGGCACCGTGTCGAAGTGCGACGCGATGCGCTGCGAGATCACCACGCCGCCGAGCGGCGCGTAGCCCGAGTTCACGCCCTTCGCGAAGGTGATCAGGTCGGGCGTCACGCCGAAGTGGTTCACCGCGAACCACTCGCCGACGCGGCCGAAGCCGACCATGACCTCGTCGGCGATGTAGACGATGCCGTAGCGGTCGGCGAGCTCCCGCACGCCCTGCAGGTAGCCGGGCGGCGGCACCAGCACGCCGTTGGTGCCGACGATCGTCTCGAGGATGATCGCCGCGATCGTCTGCGGGCCCTCGAGCGTGATCACCTGCTCGAGGTGCGCGAGCGCGCGCTCGGTCTCCTGCTCCGGCGTCTCGGCGTGGAACGAGGAGCGGTACGGGTAGGGCCCGAGGAAGTGCGCGACCGAGCCGTCGCTCGGCTCGTTCGGCCACCGGCGCGGGTCGCCCGTGAGGGAGATCGCGGTCGAGGTGCCGCCGTGGTAGCTGCGGTACATCGACAGCACCTTGCGCCGGCCCGTGACCTGGCGGGCCATGCGCACGGCGTACTCGTTCGCGTCGGCGCCGCCGTTGGTGAAGAACACCTTGTCGAGGTCGCTCGGCGCGACCTCGGCGATGCGCCGGGCGAGCTCGCCGCGCACGTCGTTCGCCATCGACGGCTGGATGGTCGCGAGGCGGCCGGCCTGGCGCTGGATCGCCTCGACCAGGTCGGGGTGCTGGTGACCCAGGTTCAGGTTCACGAGCTGGCTCGAGAAGTCGAGGTAGGCGTTGCCCGCGTAGTCGCGGAACGTCGACCCCTCGCCCGACGCGATCGGCAGCGGGTCGATCAGCGCCTGCGCGCTCCAGGAGTGGAACACGTGCCCGCGGTCGTCGGCGCGCACCCGCGCGTCGGCCTCGCGGTCGGGCAGCGCGTGCGTGGAGCCGTCGCGCCGCGTGTACGTCGCCTCGGGGGCGTCGGCCAGCTCAGGGGCATCCGCCCGGCTCATCGTGTCGGTCATTCGGTCTCCGTCCGTGGAGTGCGGTCACTTTTCAGGAGCGCCGGCTGAGGTGGTGGTGAGATGTTGCGGGTGTGGCGATCGAGTGCAGCAATGGTGCAGGTTCCGGATGCTCCGTGCAGCAACTCGCCACGCGGCCTGCCAGGCTCCTGAAAAGTGCCGCCCTCGTTCGCTCAGTGGTTGCTCGGGAAGCCCAGGTCGACCTGGGAGGGGGTGTGGTCGGGCCAGCGCGTGGTCACGACCTTGGAGCGCGTGTAGAAGTGCACCGACTCGGGGCCGTAGATGTGCGCGTCGCCGAAGAGCGAGTCCTTCCAGCCGCCGAACGAGTAGGCGCCGATCGGCACCGGGATCGGCACGTTCACGCCGACCATGCCGACCTCGATGTCGAACTCGAACTGGCGCGACGTGCCGCCGTCGCGCGTGAAGATCGCGACGCCGTTGCCGTAGCGGTTGGCGTTCACGAGCGCGACCGCCTCGTCGTAGGTGTCGACGCGCACGACCGACAGCACCGGTCCGAAGATCTCGTCGTCGTACGCCTTCATGCCGGGCTGCACGTGGTCGAGCAGGCTCACCCCGATGAAGAACCCGTCGCCGTCGAAGGCCTTCGTGGTGCCGTCGACGACGACGGTCGCGCCCTCGGTTGTTGCGCCGGTGACGTAGGAGGCGACCCGGTCGCGGTGCTCGCGCGTGATGAGGGGGCCCATCTCGCTCGCGGCATCCGTGCCGTCGCCGATCGTGAGGTCGTCGATGCGCCGGGCGATGCCCGCGACCAGGTCGTCGGCGACGTCGCCGACCGCGACCAGCACCGAGACGGCCATGCAGCGCTCGCCGGCCGAGCCGTACGCCGCCGAGACGGCCGCGTCGGCCGCGGCCTCGACGTCGGCGTCGGGCATGACGACCATGTGGTTCTTCGCGCCGCCGAGGGCCTGCACGCGCTTGCCGTTGGCGGATGCCCGCTGGTAGATCGTCTTCGCGATCGGCGTCGAGCCGACGAAGCTGACCGCGTCGACGTCGGGCGAGTCGAGGATCGCGTCGACCGCGACCTTGTCGCCGTGCACGACGTTCAGCACGCCGGCCGGCAGACCGGCCTCCTCGAAGAGCGTCGCGAGCAGCACCGAGGCGCTCGGGTCCTTCTCGCTCGGCTTCAGCACGACCGTGTTGCCGCAGGCGATGGCGGATGCCACCATCCAGAGCGGCACCATGACCGGGAAGTTGAACGGGGTGATCGCGCCGACGACACCCACGGGCTGCTTCACCGAGTGCACGTCGACGCCGCCGGCGACCTGCTCGCTGCGCTCGCCCTTCAGCAGGTGCACGAGGCCGGCCGCGAACTCCACGTTCTCGATGCCGCGGCTGATCTCGCCCGCGGCATCCGACAGCACCTTGCCGTGCTCGCTCGTGACGACCGCGGCGATCTCGGGCGTGCGCTCCTTGAGCAGCTGGCGCAGGCGGAAGAACACGTCGGCGCGCTTGATGAGGCTCGTCGCGCGCCAGGCCGGCAGCGCGGCCCGGGCGGCGGCGATCGCCTGCGCGACCTCGGCCTCGCTCGCGAGCGCGACCTCGTGCTGCACCTCGCCCGTGGCGGGGTTGTAGACGGGCGAGCGGCGCTCGGCGTCGCCGGTCGGGGCGCCGTCGATGTGGTGTCGGATGAGGCTCACGGATGCTCCTGGTGCGTGGTTCACGACGAGCGCCCGGACAATCTGCCCGGGCGCCGTCTAAGCTGGTGCACCAATACTTCCAGAGCTGGAGCGTGCAACAGGATGCCAGAACGTCGGGAAGATCGTGAGTCCCGCACAGAACGTCCGGGTGGCCTCGCGGTCGGTCATGGGGTGCTGCCGACGGTCGGCGAGCTGCTGCAGCTGCCGGCCTTCGCCGACGGCATGCCCGAGGTGCTGGTGGGCGAGCAGGCGCTCGAGGCGCCCGTGCGCTGGGTGCACGTGTCCGACTCCGCGGGTGTCGCGCGGATGCTCGAGGGCGGCGAGCTGCTGCTCTCGACCGGATCGGGGTGGCCCGAGGAACCGGTCGGGCTCTCGGCGTTCATCGCGGGGCTCGTCGAGGCCGGGCTGTCGGGCCTCGTGCTCGAGCTGGGCAGCCACTACCACTACGTGCCCGCGGTGGTCGTGCAGGCCGCGGCGACGCACGGCCTCGCGCTCGTCGCGCTGCACCGCGAGGTGAAGTTCGTCACCCTGACGCAGGCCGTGCACAGCCGCATCATCTCCGAGCAGACCAGCGCGCTGCGCGCGCTCGACGAGCTGCACGAGCTGTTCACCGCGCTCAGCCTGCGCGGGTCGCCGGCCGACTACATCGTGCGCCAGCTCGGCCACGCGCTGCGCTCGACGGTCGTGCTGGAGAACCTCGCGCACGAGGTCGTCGCGCTCGAGCTCGGCGGCGAGAACGAGGAGGACGTGCTCACCCGGTGGGAGCCGCGCTCGCGCCTCGCCCATCGCGCGACCGAGCAGCGCTCGGCCCTCGGCCAGGCGGCGCGCTCGCCGGAGGACTGGCTCATCGTGCCGGTCGAGGCGCGGGGCATCCGCTGGGGGTCGCTCGTGGCGCTGCCCGGGCCGCCGCACCCCGCCGGCCGGGCGAACGTGCTCGAGCAGGGCGCGATCGCGCTCGCGTTCGGACGCCTGGGTGACGCCGCCCGCGAGACCGACGAGTGGACGAGGCTCGGGCAGCAGCGCCTGGTCGACGAGCTGCTCGAGGGGCGGTTCGGCGCACGCGGTGCGGCGGCGGCCCGGGTCGAGGCCGCGGGGCTGCCGATCGAGGGTCGCACCCTGGTCGGGCTCGCCGTGACCGGTGCGGGGGCGGCCGGGCCCGCCGTGGTCGCCGCGGCCCGCGAGCAGGGCGCCGCCGCGCTCGCCGCGGCGCACGGTGAGACGACCATCGCCATGCTCTCGCTGCCCGGAGCCACGCGGTTCGACGAGCCGGTCGCGACGCGGTTCGCCCGCGATCTCGCCCGGCTCTCGGGTGCCGAGGCCGAGCGGGTCGTCGTGCACGTCGGCGGGCCGGCCCGCGACCTGCCGACCCTGCTCACCGCCGTGCAGGAGGCCCTCGAGCTCTCCCGCTCGCGCCCGCCGCGCCAGCGCGGCCCGCTCGTGAAGCGCGTCGACGACCGGCCGCTCGCGCGCCTCGTGACGGCGCTGCGCGACGACCACCGCCTCCAGGAGCACTCGGAGCGCATGCTCGCACCGCTGATCGAGTACGACCTCCAGCGCGGCGGCGACCTGCTGCAGGTGCTCGGGGCGGCGCTCGCGCATCCGGGCAACCGCACGGCCGCGGCATCCGCCTCGCACCTCTCGCGCTCGGTGTTCTACCAGCGCATCGCGCTCATCTCCGACCTGCTCGGCGCCGACCTCGACGACGGCGAGACGCTCACGGCGCTGCACCTCGCCCTGCTCGCGCGGGAGGCCGGCACGGGCCGCTGAGTCGTCGCCCCCGGAGTTACTTGCTATTGACAAGCGTGCTTGCGAAGAGCAAGCTATGCGTGTCGGCGATCGTCGACGACCCCACCACGGGGGACCACACAGGGGGAACCACATGACGCACATCTTCGTGAACCTCGCGACCGCCGACCTCAACGGGGCGAAGGAGTTCTACACCGCGCTCGGCTTCGAGCTGAACCCGCTCTTCACCGACGAGAACGCCGCCTGCGTCGTCGTCGACGAGAACGTCTACTTCATGGTGCTGACCCGGGAGTTCTTCCAGGGCTTCACCGACAAGCACCTCACCGAGCCGAAGACCCACGCGCAGGTGCTCACGGCCCTCAGCCGCGAGTCGCGCGACGAGGTCGACCGGATCGTCGAGCGCGGGCTCGCCGCGGGCGGCAGCGAGCCGCGCCCCGCGGTCGACCTCGGCTTCATGTACTCCCGCGACCTCGAGGACCGCGACGGCAACATCCTCGAGTTCCTCTACATGATCCCCGAGGCCGTGGAGATCGGCCCGCTCGCGTACGCCGCCGAGCACGGCGTCGAGGCGCCGGCCTGACGGGCGGGGGTCGCCGATGGCGGTGCGCCAGGCCCGCGGGTTCGGGCAGTACGGCGGGACGGCCCGCGCGCTCGAACGCGTCGGGGAGCGCTGGGCGCTGCTCGTCGTGCGCGACCTGCTCGCCGGCCCGCGCCGGTACACCGACCTGAAGGCCGGGCTGCCGCGCATCCCGACGAACATCCTGAGCGACCGACTGAAGGAGCTGCAGGAGGCCGGGGTCGTGCGCCGGGTGCCGATCGCGCGCTGCGGGCTCGTCTACGAGCTGACGGATGCCGGCCGGGAGCTCGCCCCCGTCGTCGCGGCGCTCGAGCGCTGGGGGTGGGCGCAGCTCGGCGACCCGGGCGACGACGAGGCGGTGACGCGGGACGGCCTGGCCTCGGCCCTGCGGGCGGCATTCCGAGCGGATGCCGCGGAGCCGGCGCCGGTCCGCACGGTGCTGCGCGTCGGCGAGGTCACCGTCGTCGTCACGACCGCGGGCGATGACCTCGACGTCGTGCCGATCGGCGACGACGCGCTGCCGCAGCCCCTGCGCCCGGAGGCGCCGGTCGCCGCCGAGACGAGCCTGGAGCTCGACCTCGACCCGACGGGCCTGCGCGCACTGCTCGCGGGCGAGACGGATGCCCCGGGCATCCGTGTGCTCGACGGCGACGCGTCCGCGCTGGCGGCGTTCACCCGGCGCTTCCGCATGGGCGCCGCGGCGGTCGATCCGGTCGCGCGCTAGACCGGCCCGAGCGCCCGATGCGGGGCATCCGGCAGCTCGACCTCGATCGCATCGCCCGCGCGCACCACGCCGCCCGTGGCGACCACGCCCATGACGCCCGAGAGCCGGTGCACGGTGCCGTCGTCGTCGGTGCGGATGAGCCGCTTCATGAGCCCGTCCTGCACGCCGTTGATCTGCTTGCACGGGGTGCGCAGCCCGGTCAGCTCGACCACGGCGTCGGAGCCGAGGCGGATGCGCGTGCCCTCGGGCAGCCCGAGCAGGTCGACGCCGCGTGTGGTGACGTTCTCGCCGAGCATGCCCGGGTCGACGGCGAACCCGTCGGCGGCGACCTCGTCGAACAGCTCCGCGTGCATGAGGTGCACCTGGCGGAGGTTCGGCCGGGCGGCGTCCTTGCGCACGTCGTGCAGGTGCCGCACGGTGGCGCCCGCGTGCGCGTCGCCCTCGACGCCGTGGTTCGCCACGAGCATGATCTCGTCGCGCACGGGCTTGGAGAAGTGGTGCCCGGAGTCACGGGCGACGGCGACGACGGTGGGTGCGGCTTCGGTCATGACGTCAGTCTGCCCGAAACGCCCGGCGCACCTCGTCGTGCGGCAGCGCCGGGCTGAAGTGCCCGTCGCGGCCGACCATGTCGCGCGCGGCGACGAGCACGTTCGCGACGGCCTCCTCGGTCGCCTGCACGACGGCCTCGTAGAGCGGGTCGATGTGGCCCCACGGCACGAAGCGCGAGGTCTCGTAGTCGTCGGACCCGGGGCCGGCGGTCGGCATCGACGACGTGAACGCGCCCGGGTTGGCGGTCGAGCAGGCGAGGAAGATGTCGCCCGAGAAGTGGCTGCCGCTCGTGCCGGTGCGCGCGAGGCCGAGGGGCACCCGGCGCGCGAGCGCCGCGCACTGACCGGGCAGCAGCGGGGCATCCGTCACCACCACCCCGATGACGCTGCCCGCCCCGGCACGTGCCCTGGCGCGCTCGCCGTCGCGCACGAACCACTCGACCTCCTCGTACGGGTTCGCCGCCGCCGAGTCCCGCCCGAGCGGACGGCCGACGAGCCGCAGCTCGTGGCGCGTGCCGAAGTTCGCCTGCAGGAACACGCCGACCGTGTAGCGGTCGCCGCCGTGGTCGACCACGCGCGACGCGGTGCCCGAGCCGCCCTTGAAGCCGTAGCAGTTCATGCCCGTGCCGCCGCCGACGTTGCCCTCGGCGATCGGCCCCGACGCCGCCGCGTCGATCGCGGCGATCGCGTGCTCGGGACGGACGTGCCCGGCGTTGATCTGGTTGAGGTAGCCGTCCCAGGTCTCGCCGACGACGGGCAGCATCCACTCGGCGCTGAGCTCGGGGTGCTCGCGGTGCACCCACCGGTCGACGCCGGTGTGCGCGGCGCCCACGGCGTGGCTGTTGGTGAGCGCGATCGGCAGCGCGAGCGTGCCCGACTCCTCGATCCAGCTCCGGCCGGTGAGCTCGCCGTTGCCGTTCATCGAGTACACGCCGGCGGCGCAGGGCACCCCTGCGTCGTCGCGCCCGCGCGGCAGGATCGCGGTGACCCCGGTGCGGGCGACGGATGCCTCGTGCGGCTCGCCCGCGATCAGCGTCTCGTACCCCACGAGGACGCCCGGCACGTCGGTGATCGCGTTCCACTCGCCCGGGGTGCCGTCGAACGGCACGCCGAGGTCGCGGGCGCGGGGCTCGCTCACGCCGGGCATCCGTTCACGCCAGGTAGACCTTGCGCAGCGGCGCGCGCACGGTCCAGACGGTCTCCATGCCGGCGACGAGCCGGACGACCGACCCGGCCTGCAGCTCGATCGAGTCGAGTCCCGTGTCGTGCCCGGGCCCACCCGTGAACTCGACGGTCGCGTCGCCCGCCAGCACGACGAACACCTCGTCGGCCTCGACGTCGCTCATGGCGCCGACCGACATCTCCCAGACGCCGATCGTGACCGGGCCCTGGTCGTCGAGCACGAGGTGACCGGTCGTGGGCTCGCCCGCGACGACCTGGTCGGCCGGCACCGGCTCGTGCTCGAGGGCGACGGATGCGGCGAAGACGACGAGTCCGGGCTCCAGGCGCGGCGCGGTCACGAGTCGAACCCCAGTCCGAGTGCGTCGAGGGTCTTGAGCAGCACGTTGCGCCTCCCGTCGTTGTGGTCCGCGCGGTCGAGCGACCAGCGCGTCGCGTTGATGCCGATCGCCGCCGCGGGCTCGGGCGGGAACGGCAGCGGGCGCTCGCGCACCATCTGCAGCTCGGTGCGCTCGGTCTGCACGCCGGCGAGCCGGTCGAGCATGACCTCGGCGGCGAACCGGGTCGAGGCGACGCCCAGCCCCGTGAAGCCCGCCGCGTAGGCGACGCGCCCGCCGCGCGCGGTGCCGTAGAACGCGCAGAACTGCGTCGACGTGTCGATCGCGCCCGCCCAGCGGTGCGAGAACCGCAGCCCCTCGAGCTGCGGGAACGTCGTGAAGAAGTGGCTCGCGAGCAGTTCGAACGTCTCGGGGCGACGCTCGTAGCTCGACCGTACGCGGCGCCCGTAGTGGTAGATCGCGTCGTAGCCGCCGAACAGGATGCGGTTGTCGCGGCTCAGCCGGTAGTAGTGGAACTGGTTGGCCATGTCGCCGATGCCCTGGCGGCCGCTCCAGCCGATCGACGCGAGCTGGTCGTCGGTGAGCGGCTCGGTCATGAGCGCGTAGTCGTAGACCGGCACGGTCATGAGCCGGTTGCGCTTGAGGAGGCTCGGGAACACGTTCGTCGCGAGCGCGACCTGCCGGGCGTGCACCCGGCCGCGCTCGGTGGAGAGCGTGACGGATGCCGCGTCGGAGTCGAGCTTCCGAACGGGCGACTCCTCGAAGATCTCCACGCCCAGCTCGACGGCGACGCGCGCGAGCTCCAGCGCGAGCTTCGCGGGGTGCAGGATCGCCGAGGTGCGGCGGTGCCAGACGCCCGCGAGGTAGGTGGGGGAGTCGACCTCGGCGCGCATAGCGTCGGTGTCGAGGTAGGTCAGGTCGTCGATGCCGTGCTCGGCGGCATCCTCCATCGACTCGTGCAGCCACTCGACCTGGTGCGGCTCGACGGCCACGTCGAACGAGCCCGTGCGCTCGAAGTCGAAGTCCATGCCGAGCTCTGACACGGATGCCTCGATCGCGTCGAGGTTCGACAGGCCCAGCCGGTCGAGCTCGGCGAGCTCGTCGGGCCAGCGGGAGAGGCCGTTCTCGCGGCCGTGGGTGAGACTCGCCTCGCAGAACCCGCCGTTGCGGCCCGACGCGGCCCAGCCGATGCGCTTGGCCTCGACGAGCACGACCTTGAGGTCGGGGTCGCGGCGCTTGGCCTCGACCGCGGTCCAGAGGCCGGTGTAGCCGCCGCCGACGATCGCGAGGTCGGCCTCGATCGTGCCCACGAGCTCGGGGCGTGCCGGACGGTCGACGTCGTCGAGCCAGAACACGCGCTGCTCGGAGCTCTCGAGGCTGTGCGCGACGACGGATGCCTCGGCCGGACGGCGTTCGAATACGGTGCTTCCCACGCCTCCATCCTCGCGCGTCGGCGCCCGATCGCGCGCGTCGCGAGTGTCGCGACCTTTCGCGGGGTCCGCACAGGCCGTCCGGACGGTGCAGCGATTGGGGCTCGGATCAGGCGGCGGCGCGCAGCATCCGCTCGATCGCGATGATCGCGAGCACGCTCCGCCGCATCGCCGTGGTGGCGCCGAAGTTCACCACGAGGTGGGCGTCGTGCACGGGGTCGTGGAAGACGTGCGTGGCGAGGATGCCGGTGTGACCGACGGGCCGGGGGTACCCGCGCAGGAACGGCGAGAACTCGCCGAAGCGCAGCTGCATTATGCCGGTGCCGTAGTGGATGCCCGGGCGGAACCGGTGCTGCATCGTGGTCATGGCCTCGAGGCTCGCGGGGGAGAGCAGGCGCCCGCCGTGCAGCGCCTCGCTGAACGCGAGCAGGTCGTCGGGCGTGCTCGCGACCCCGCCGCCGGCCCAGTCGATGGTCAGGCTGCGGAAGCCCGCGATGTCGGTGCGGCCGAGGCGCACGGGGAGGATGCCGGGGTCGACGTCGACCGGCCCGTCGCCGTCGTTCGCCGCGCGCGAGCGGTACGGCAGGAACGTGTCGTCCATGCCGAGCGGGGTGAAGAGGCGCTCGTGCAGCAGGTCGTGGAAGGCGGTGCCGGTGCGCTCCTCGAGGATGCGGCCGAGCAGCACGTACCCGGTGTCGGAGTAGTGGAACTTCACACCTGGGAGCGCGACGGGGTGCTGGCGCTCGCGCGTGACGGCGAGCAGGTCGCCGGGGGTCCAGGTGCGGTCGGGTTCGTCGACCAGCAGGCGATTCAGGCGCGGGCCGTCGGTGACGCGGTCCTCGAAGTAGTCGGCGACGCCCGACGTGTGGGCGAGCAGCTGGCGCGTGGTGGCCGCGGCGGCGTGGTCGGTGCCGCGGACGGTGAAGAGGCCGGCGAGCTCGTTGGCGGGAAGCAGGCTCGTGAGCGGCGCGTCGAGGTCGAGGTCGCCGCGCTCGGCGAGCTGCATCGCGATGGTCGCGGTGAAGAGCTTGCCGACGCTCGCGACGTGGAAGCGGCCGCGGGGGTCGCCGACGCGCGCGTCGATGCCGAGGCGTTCCGCGCGCACGGCGACCTGGGGCGTGCCCGGGCCGGAGTCGTCGCGTGCGTGCTGTGCGACGGCCTTGCTCAGTCGCGCGGTGAAGTCCGTGTTCGTGGTCGTCTGCAGCAGCATCCGTCTCACCTCTCGGTATATCACTAGTAGGTATATCCCGTAGAGTAGGCCCATGCAGGGTGGACGTCAATGGGCAACGTGATCCTCGGGCTGCTGCTGCTCGCACCGCAGACGCTGTACTCGCTCAACCAGCAGTTCCGGCACGGCATCTCGCTCTTCTACCGGGCGAGCTACGGCAGCCTGCAGTCGGCGCTGCGCACCCTCGCCGCGAAGGAGTACGTGACCTTCGCCGAGACCGTCGAGGGCGGGCGCAACAAGAAGGTGTACTCGATCACGGATGCCGGTGCCGCGGCGTTCCACGCCTGGATGCGCGCGCCCGTCGAGGGCAGCGACATCGAGGTCGCCGCGCTGTCGAAGCTGTACTTCCTGGGGCTCGTCGACGAGCCGGCCGAGCGCCGTGCCGTGCTCGACGACGTGGTCGCCGCGATCGAGCGCGACCGTGCGCAGCTCGCGTCGCTTGACGCGACCCTCGACGAGATGGACGTTCCGGAGCAGTATCGAAGGGTGTTCCACTACCAGCGGAAGGCGTTGGAGTACGGCCTGATGTCGACGGACGCGGCGGAGGGCTGGTTCCGGGCGCTCGCCGCGCAGGAGCCGGGCGGCGAGTCGCGCTGATGCAGGTCACGCCCGACGGACGGTTCGCGCTCGAGTTCGACGCGCGGTTCGACGGGGCGGAGCTCGACCGGTCGCAGTGGTTGCCGTGCTACCTGCCGCAGTGGTCGAGCCGCGCGCGCACGGCGGCGCGCTACGAGCTGCGCGACGGGCGGCTGCACCTGCGCGTCGAGGCCGACCAGCCCGCGTGGTCGCCCGAGTTCGACGGCGAGGTGCGGGTGTCGAACCTGCAGACCGGCGTGCGCTCGGGGCCCGTGGGGAGCACGTCGGGGCAGCATCCGTTCCGCTCGGGGCTCGTGGTGCGCGAGGCGCAGGAGCCCGAGTGGACGTACACCCCGCGGTACGGGCGGGTGGAGATCCGGGCGGCGGCGCGGGTGGCGCCGGGCGCGCTCGCCGCGCTCTGGCTGATCGGTGTCGAGGAGGAGCCCGAGCAGTCGGCCGAGATCTGCGTGTTCGAGATCTTCGGGTGGGACGTCGCGGACGAGGGTGCGCTCGTCGGCTGCGGGCTGCATCCGTTCGCCGACCCCGCGATCACCGACGACTTCAGCCAGGTGCCGTTCGCCGCCGACGTGCGCGAGCCGCACGACTACGCCGTCGAGTGGACGCCCGGCGGGGTGGAGTTCTCGTTCGACGGGCAGGTCGTGAAGCGGTCGTCGCAGTCGCCGGACTACCCGATGCAGCTCATGCTCAACGTCTACCGGTTCGGGGCGGATGCTCCCGAGACCGCGCCCGAGCTGGTCGTCGACCACGTGCGCGGGTGGCGGTGGCTGGGGGAGTGACGCGTCAGGCGCGGGGCGCGTGCGCCTCGAGGAACTCGTAGACCTCGGTCTGGTCGACGCCGGGGAACGTGCCGGTCGGCAGCGCCGCGAGCAGGCTCGTCGGGGTGCGGGCGGCCGGCCACGAGGCATCCGCCCACTGCTCTGCCAGCGCGTCGGGCGCGCGGCGGCAGCAGGTCTCGTCGGGGCAGCGGCTCACGGAGCGGTGCGGGGTCTCGCGGCCGCGGAACCACTTCACGTGGCCGAACGGCACGCCGACCGACACCGAGTACTCGCCCTCCTTGGCCTTCTCGATGCGCGAGGTGCACCAGAACGTGCCCGACGACGTGTCGGTGTACTGGTACCAGGGGCTGAACCGGTCGGTCGCGTCGAAGACCGTGCGGGCGGTCCAGTTGCGGCAGACCGTCGTGCCCTCGACCGCGCCGAGCGCGTCGGACGGGAAGCGCACCGAGTCGTTCTCGTAGGCCTTGATGATGGTGCCCGACTCGTGCACCTTCATGAAGTGCACGGGGATATCGAGGCGCGCAGTGGCGAGGTTCGTGAACCGGTGGGCGGCGGTCTCGTAGGAGACGGCGAAGTGGTCGCGGAGCTCCTCCATCGAGATGCGGCGCAGGTTCTTCGCCTCGGTGAGGAAGCGCACCGCGGCCTGCTCGGGCAGCAGGATCGCCGCGGTGAGGTAGTTCGTCTCCACGCGCTGGCGCAGAAACTCGCCGTAGTTTCTCGGCTCCGCGTGGGCGAGCACGTGGCTCGCGAGCGCCTGGAGGATGGGGGAGCGCGAGTCGCGCGACGGCGACTGCGAGGTGGGCAGGTAGATGCGGCCGTTGCGCTTGTCGGTCACCGAGCGGGTCGAGTTCGGCAGGTCGCCGACGTAGTGCAGCGAGTAGCCGAGGTGGCTCGCGATGTCGGCGACGAGCTGGTGCGAGACGGGTCCGCCGCCGTGGCCCACCGCCTGCAGCAGCTCGGCCGCGCGCTCCTCGAGCTCGGGGAAGAAGTTGTCGCGGGCGCGCATCTCCTGCCGGAGCTCGGCGTTGGCGCGTCGGGCCTCCTCGGGCGTCGCGGCGCGTTCGCGGTGCAGGCGGTCGATCTCGTTGTGCAGCGCGAGGATCGTCTGCAGCGTCTGGTCGTTCATGCCCTTGGCCACGCGGAACGCGGGCAGGCCGAGGGCCTCGAAGACGGGGCCGCGCTGCGCGCGCTCGACGGCGATCTCGAGCGCATCGCGAGGGCTCGGCGGCTCGGCGCGCAGCAGCTCGTCGACGGTCGTGCCGAGGGCGAGTGCGATCGTGCGGAGCATCGAGAGCTTCGGCTCGCGGCGCCCGTTCTCGATCATCGAGACCTGGCTGGGTGCCCGGTCGACGGCCTGGGCGAGCTGCTCGAGGGTCATGCCGCGGGCGGTGCGGGCCTCGCGGATGCGGCGGCCGAGCGTCAGCGCGTCGATCTCGTCGTCGTGCTCGGTGTCGTCGCGGTCGGTCTCGGGGCGCGCCTGCGGGCCCGCGATGCGGGTCGGTGGAGTGGCGCGATCTGCGATGACCATGGATCGATGTTCACATGGTTGTGCAGCGGGTGCAAACAGAAGAAGTGGGAAAGTTCTGCGAATCCTGCCGGATCGGCTGGCGGCTGCCGCTCAGTCGGCGTGCTCCGAGAGGAGTTCGGCGAGCACCCGGCGCGCGCCGGCCGCGATCGGGGGATGGCGTTCGGCGACGTGCGCGAGCTGCGCGAGGGCCTGCAGCAGTGCCCAGCCGCGGGCGCGCGCCCACTCGTCGTCATCGGCGTCGACGGCGGCGCGATAGGTCTCGCGGGTCGTGCGTCCGAGGAGGTTCCACGCGACCCGGTGCTCGCTCGCCGGGTCGCCGAGGCCCATCGTTCCGAAGTCGAGCACGCCGGTGAGGCGACCGTCGGCGACGAGGAGGTTGCCGGGGGAGAGATCGCCGTGAATCCAGGTGCGGGTCGCCGGTGGGCGTGCGCTGCGAGCGGCGCTCCAGATCGCGTCGAGCTCGGTCGCGCCGATGGCCGCGAGCTGCCCGCTGACGAAGTCGTCCTCCCCGGCGAGGGGGAGCGGCCACGCGGTGGTCGGTGCTCCGTCGGGGTCGAGGTCGCGCATCGCGCGAGCGAAGGCGGCGAGGTCGCGGGCGAGGTCGTGCTGGCCTGCGAGCGCCGACGATGAGGCATCCGCTTCGTCATCGACCGGTGGGTGCTCGCCGACGAGCCATCGGCAGACGGTCCAGTGCCAGGGGTATCCGTCGGCGGGTCGGCCGAGGGCGAGCGGCAGTGGCGCGGCGACGGGCAGTTGCGGTGCGATGAGCGGGAGCCAGCGGTACTCGCGTTCGAGGGGGGCGGCCGCCCACGGCATGCGCGGCAGGCGCACGGCGAGCTCGTCGCCGAGGCGGTACATCGCGTTGTCGGTGCCCTGCGACGGTGCGGCGCCGATCGGGAGGTGCGCCCACTCGGGGAACTGCGCGGCGACGAGACGGCGCGCCAGGGTGGCATCCGTCGGCACCTCGTCGGGGTGGGTGGTGCGCATCGGCACACGGTAGCGCAGCGGGGTGTTCGGGGCGCCGGAGCGGGGCGCGCAGAAGCGGCCCGAATGTCGGTGGGTACTGGTCGAATGAAGACGTGGAAGAGGCGGGCGAGGGCATGCGGGAGCAGGCCGCGACGGGTGTCGCGGTGCTGCTCGAGCAGTTGCCTGCGCGTCTGCCCGCGCCCGACGAGATCGACGCCGAGTGGGCGCTGTTCGACCGCGACGTCGAGGCGTGGTGGGAGCTCGTGCGGGCCGACGCAGAGGGGTGTGAAGCCGAGCACGGCGTGCGGCCCGAGCACCTGCTCGACCTCGAGATCGACGAGGTCGCGTCGCTCACGCGGCAGCTCGAGCGCATCGCCGCACGGCGTGCGCGGGTGCTCGAGCGGGCACGGTTGCGGGCGCTCGAGCTGGAGGAGTCGCGGGCCGCGGAGCGCGAGGCCAGGGGGCTGCGCGTCGAGGCGCCGTCGCGGCGGCGCGAACTCGCGCACCGGTCGGTGACGGCCGAGGTCGCCTGCGCCACCCGATCCGCCGAGGGTGCGGTGTCCCGGTGGCTGGCGGATGCGTCGCGGCTGGCCGACGGTGCCGACGCCACGCTCGCCGCGGCCGAGTCCGGGCGCATCACCTTCACGCACGCGCGCACGATCGCCGACGAGGTTTCGTCGCTGCCGTCCGAGGCTCATTCCGCGTACGAGGCGGCCGTGCTGCCCATGGCCGAGCAGACGACCCCGGCGCAGTTCCGGCGCCGCGCGCGGCGGATGCGGGAGCAGATGCATCCCGATTCGGTCGAGGCCCGCGTCGCGGCCGCAGCCGCCGAGCGCCACGTGCGCATCACGCCCGAGCGCGACGGCATGGCATGGCTCGGCGCGTACCTGCCTGCTGTGCGCGCGGCGTCGATCGACGCGCAGCTCGACGACCTCGCGGGGGAGCTGGGCTCGGCCGAGGGCGAGCAGCGCACGATGGCCCAGCTGCGGGCGGATGTGTTCGCCGACCTGCTGACCGGCGGGTCGTCGTGCGGCTCGGTCGGACCCGCCGCCGGTGACGCCGTTGATGCCGGCCGTGAGGGTGTGGGCGATGGCGTGGAGCGCGGGCTCATCGGGCGTTCGTCGGTCGCGGCTTGCGAGTCGGGCGACGCTCGCGACACGTCGGGCAGTGCGCGACCGCGCCGGCGGGGCATCCGCCCGACCGTCACTGTGACAGTGCCGGTCATGGCGCTGCTCGGGCACGGAGACGAGCCCGCCGAGCTCGAGGGGTACGGGCCGATCCCGGTCGACGTGGCGCGCGAGCTCGCCGGAGCGGCGCCCTCGTGGAAGCGGCTGCTCACCCACCCCGAGGCGGGCACCGTGCTTTCGGTCGGCCGGGAGAGCTACACCGTGCCTCCCGACCTGCGCGCGTGGCTGCGCGTGCGCGACGGCACCTGCCGGTTCCCGGGGTGCACAAGAGCGGCCGCACGATGCGAGGTCGACCACACCGTCGACTGGGCCGCGGGCGGCGAGACCCGGCACGACAACCTCGCGCACCTGTGCGCACGACACCACCACCTGAAACACGAGGGTGGATGGCGCGTGCAGCCGGCGCCGGGCGGGGTGCTGCACTGGCGGAGTCCGACCGGGCGCGAGTACTCGACCGAGCCCGAGCGCCGCATCGGTACGGGCGCGCCCGACGGCGGGCGCGGTTCGCCTGCGCCGCCCGATCCACCGCCCGAAGACGCTCCGTTCTGATCGGGCGATGGCGCGATGACGCGTGCCGTCCACACGTGCACGGGTTTCACACGGCACCGTGGTTGACTGGCATTTCCGCGCCGATCGGCGCGCGCTCACGACCGGAAGAACCTCCATGCACCGCTCTGCGTTCCTCGCTCCCATCGCCCTCTCCGCACTGCTGCTCGCCGGGTGCACCGGCACCGCCTCCGGAGCCTCCGCGGATCAGTCCACCGAGGAGGCCTGCGGCGTGCTCAACACCGCCGGCGCGGAGCTGGCCGAGGGCATGGGCATCGAGGACGCCTTCGCGGAGGCATCCGCCGACCCGACCCAGGCCGCCGAGCGACTCGAGGCGTTCGCAGACACGCTGGCCCAGACGGCGCAGGACGAGGTCGGCAACGCCGAGGTGCGCGACGCGGCCCTCGAGTTCTCGACCCAGGTCGGCGCCATGGCCGACGTGCTCGCCGCCGCCGCCGACGATCCGACCGCGATCGACCTCGACGCGTTCACGACGACGGTCGAGGAGTTCGGGGCGGCGTCCGTCGCGTTCGAGGAGATCTGCCCGGCCTAGGAGGCCGAGCGGCTCAGGAACCTGAGGCGTACACCCGCTCGCCCTCGACGAAGGTCTGCTCCACGGTGGTGAGGCCGATCTCGTCGTCGGGCGCGGCGAAGGGGTCGCGGTCGAGCACCGTCAGGTCGGCGTACTTGCCGACCTCGATCGTGCCGGTCAGGTCGTCGAGGTGGTTCACGTAGGCCGAGCCCGCCGTGTAGGCGGTGAGCGCGGTGCCGAGGTCGAGGCGCTGGCCGATGTAGAAGGGGTCGTACTCGCCCTCCTCGAGGCCGGGCGCCGACTTCCGGTTCACCGCCGTGTGGATGGCCGACATCGGGTTCGGCGAGGTCACCGACCAGTCGCTGCCGGCCGCGAGCACCGCGCCCGAGCGCAGCAGGTCGCCGAACGGGTACTGCCAGGCCGCGCGCTCGTCGCCGAGGAACGGCAGCGTGAGCTCCACCATCTGCGGCTCGTACGCGGCCCAGAGCATCTGCATGTTCGCCACGACGTCGAGCTCGCGGAACCGGTGCAGGTCGTCGGGGTGGATGACCTGGATGTGCGAGATGTGGTGACGATGGTCGCTGCGGCCGTTGCGGGTGATCGCATGCTCCACGGCGTCGAGGCACTCGCGCACGGCGCGGTCGCCGATCGCGTGGAAGTGCGCCTGGAAGCCCAGCGCGTCGAGCCTGGGCACCGCCTCGTTCAGCACCTCGGGCGCGATGAACGAGATGCCCGAATTGTCCGACGGATGCCCGTGGCCATCGCAGTACGGCTCGAGCATCGACGCCGTGAAGTTCTCCGGCACGCCGTCCTGCATCAGCTTGATGCTGGTCGACGCGAACCGGCCGCCCCGATACGCCTCCCGCTTGGCCACCAGGTCGTCGATCTGCTCGAGGCCGCGCGTGCGGTCCCACCAGATCGCGCCGACCACGCGGCCGGTGAGCAGCCCGCGCTCGGCGGCCTGCACGTAGGCGGGCCCGGCGTCGCCCGCGTCGCCGTACGACCCGACGATCGCGTCCTGCCACCCCGTCACGCCGTACGAGTGCAGGAACTCCTGGCCCAGCAGCACCGCCTGCTGCAGCTCGTCGTCGGTCGTGCGCGGCAGCAGCCGGTTCACGAGCGACATCGCGCCCTCGTGCAGCGTGCCCGACGGGTTGCCGTCGGCATCGCGCTCGATGCGCCCGTCGGCCGGGTCGGGCGTGTGCCGGTCGATGCCCGCCAGTCGCAACGCGACCGAGTTGACCCACGCGCCGTGGCCGTCGCGGTTCGGCAGGAACGCCGGCCGGTCGGGCACCACGCGGTCGAGGTCGGCCGCCAGCGGCGTGCCGCCCGGGAACGCGCTCATCGTCCAGCCGCCGCCGAGCACCCACTCGTCGTCGGGGCGCGCGGCCGCGTACTCGGCGATCATGTCGAGGTACAGCTGCGGCGTGCCGAACACGTGCGCGAGGTTGCAGCGCATCAGGTCCAGCCCGCCCCACACCGGGTGCGCGTGCGCGTCCTGGAACCCCGGCACCAGCATCCGCCCGGCCAGGTCGACCTGCTCGGTGTGCGGCCCGATCAGCTCGCGCACCTCGTCGTGGCCGACGGCGACGATGCGCCCGCCCGTCACGGCGACCGCGGTCGCCCGGTTGCGCTGCGTGGTGGCCGTGAAGACCGGGCCGCCCGAGAAGACGAGGTCGGCGTGCTGCTGCATGTTCAGTTGGTGCTCAATTCCCAGTCATCGTCCGCGCGATCTGCGTCGCCGAGTCGCCGGCCCGGCGCAGCACGAACGCGACGAACGCGAGCGCGATCAGCGTCAGCAGCAGCATCAG
Organism: Agromyces rhizosphaerae; assembly: GCF_027925245.1. Taxonomy (NCBI): domain Bacteria; kingdom Bacillati; phylum Actinomycetota; class Actinomycetes; order Micrococcales; family Microbacteriaceae; genus Agromyces; species Agromyces rhizosphaerae. The sequence goes on along the minus strand of NZ_BSDP01000001.1, from coordinate 1,043,097 downwards.
CGTCGAGACCGCGGCGATCTCGGGCCGCAGGCCCGTGCGCACCGCGCTCAGCACGTACACCGGCCACGGCGTCGCGCCCGAGACCTGCACGAACGCCGAGACGATCGTGTTGTCGAGGCTCAGCGTGAACGACAGCAGGAAGCCGGCGAGCACGGCGGGCATCGCGAGCGGCAGCGTCACCTTGAAGAACGTCTTGATCGGCGTCGCGTACAGGTCGGCGGATGCCTCCTGTAGCTGCGCGTCCAGGCCCGCGAGGCGGGCGCGAACGATGTACGACACGACCGCCGTCGCGAACAGCGTGTGACCGACGACCAGGCGCGCGATGCCGTTGTTGAACAGCGTCAGGCCGAAGTCCTGGCCCAGGGTCACGAGCCACGGCAGCAGCGCCACGGCGTCGACGATCTCGGGGGTGACCGACACCAGCAGCAGCAGCACGAGGAACCAGCCGACCCACTTGCCCGGTCGGCTCGCCATCGCGATGCCGGCGAGCGTGCCGAGCGTCGTGGCGATGAACGCCGCGATGATGCCCGACTGGATCGAGACCATCACCGCGTTCTGGATCGCGGGCTTCTGGAAGATCGTGAGGAACGCGTCGATGCCGAAGCCGTCCCACGCGACCAGCAGGCGGCCCGTGTTGAACGAATAGATGATGATGACGATGATCGGCACGAACAGGAAGCCGAAGACCAGCACGCTCCAGACGGTGAGCGCGATGTCGGACGCCGACTTGCGCGCCGGCCGGATCTCGGGAGCGGATGCACCGGGGGCATCCGCCGTGCCGACCGCGGGTCGTTCGTTCAGGGCGGTCATGACTGTGCCTCCGTCGCGGCCGATGCCGGGATGCTGCGGGTGCTCGTCGCGTTCGCCTCCGCGTCGCCGATGACGAGTCGCCGGCGCATGCGCGAGGGCATCGTCACGAGCCAGACGATGAGCCCGCCGACCGCGACCGTCGCCATGATGACGAGGATCAGCAGCACGGCCATCGCCGAGCCGAGCGCCCAGTTCTGCGCGGTCTGGAACTGGCTGGCCACGAGCTGGCCGACCATGTTGCCCTGCGCGCCGCCGAGCACGGTCGCGGTGATGTAGTCGCCCATGAGGGGGATGAACACCAGCAGCACACCGGCGATGATGCCGGGGCGGGCCAGCGGCACCGTGACGCTCAGGAAGGTGCGGATGCGGCCGGCGCCGAGGTCCTTCGCGGCCTCTCGCATGGGGTCGCCCACGCGGTCGAACGCGACGAACAGCGGCAGGATCATCAGCGGCAGGTAGTTGTACACCACGCCGAGCAGCACGCCGCCGCGGGTGTACAGCAGGTCGAGCCCGCCGAGGAGGCCCTGCGGGGCCAGCAGGATCTGCCAGCCGATGGTGCGGACCAGGAAGTTCGTCCAGAACGGCACCATGACCAGCGCGAGCAGCAGCCCGCGGCGGTTCGGCGGCGCCTTGACGGCCATCCAGTAGGCGACCGGCGCGCCGATCACCAGGCAGAGCAGGGTGCCGAGCACGCCCACCCAGAGGGTGTTCATGAACGTGGCGAAGAACACCGGCGAGAACGCCTCGACGTACCGGTCGAACGACAGCACGTCGGTGGCGTGCGTGCCGAAGATGCCCGGCTTGTAGCCGAAGCTGAAGTAGATCACCATCCCGACCGGGATGATGAAGAACGCGACCAGCCACGCCCATGCGGGCGTGGCCAGCGCGAACTTCGGACTACGCACCAGCGGCGACCTTCGTCTTGTTCCAGATGTCGACGATGGTCTGCTGGGCCTCGTTGATGGTGGTCTCCTGCATCGTCGCGAGCTGGTCGGACGTGAAGAAGATGAGCTCCGGCAGTTCGACGCCGTACTCCTCGGCTGCCGCCTCGATGTCCGCGCCACCGGTGTTGTAGCCGATGTAGTCGAGCTCGAGCAGCGAGTTCTCCGGGGTGAGCACGTAGTTGATGAACGCGTGCGCCGCCTCGGGGTGCGGGGCGCCGGCCGCGATCGCCCAGTTGTCCATCCAGATCTCGGTGGTCGGGGCGGGGAGGACCCACTTCCAGTTCTCCGGAGTCGACGACTCGAGGATGCCGAGGCGCGCGTCGCCGTTCCAGGTCTGCACGAGGGCGGCGGCGTTCGTCGGGATGATCGTGCCGCCCGGGTACGACTCGAAGGTCGAGATGTGCGGCGCGATGTTGTTGACCATGTAGTCCTCGGCCTCGGCGAGGAGCGTCTCGTCGGTCGTGGACTGCGACTCGCCCTTCGACCAGAGGTACGCGCCGGCGATCGCGATCGGGTCGTCGAGCATCGAGACGCTGCCGCTGGCCTCGTTCTGCGCGGCGTCGAGGAAGTCCGCCCACGTGGTGAGCTCGCGGTCGATGACCGTCGTGTCGTACACGTAGCCGGTGGTGCCCCACGCCTTGCAGATGGAGTACTCGTTCTCGGGGTCCCAGGCGAGGCCGAGGAACTCGGGGTCGACGTGCTCGATGTTCGGGATGAGGTCGAGGTTCAGCGGGGTGAACAGGCCGTTCTCGATCATCTGCGGGATGAACGGGCCGGTCGGGACGATGATGTCGTAGCCCGAGGTGCCGTTGGCGGCGATGAGCTTCGAGACGAGCTCCTCGTTCGAGTTGTACGAGTCGAGCGTGATGGTCGGCCCGTTCTCGGTCGTGAAGGTCTCGATCACGCCCGGGTCGTCGTAGTCGCCCCAGGTGTAGATGGAGAGCGAGTCCTCGAGCTCGCCGCCCGTCGCCTGCGGGGCGGACGACTCGGCGCCGCCCGGGGTGCACGCGGCGAGGACGCCGGCGCCACCGGCCGCAGCGGCGAAGCTGAGGAAGCGGCGGCGGTTCAGGTTGCGGGCGATCGTGGGCACCTGGCTCGCGGGGGCGAGGATCTTCAGGGATTCGTTGTCGGCCATGGGGCACTCCTGGTGTTCTTCGGCTGCAGGGGGATGGGTGGTGCGGTGGTGCTGGGTGGTGCTGCTGTGGTGCGGGTCAGGTGGTCGGGAGCTCCACGTGGCCGCCGGCGTGCGCGGCCTCGTCGAGGGGGAACAGGTGCACGCTGTCGGGCGTCCAGCTGCACCAGACCGTGCTGCCGGTCGCCAGGCGCGGCGCCTCCGGGCTCGGGCGGCGGGCGATGATGCTGAGATCGTCGCCGAGCTGCACGAGGTACTGCATGGTCTCGCCCAGGTGGGAGACGCCGATGAGCCGGCCCTCGACCGCGTTGACACCGGGCGAGGCCGGGGCCTCGGCGGAGATCGAGACGAACTCGGGCCGCACGGCCGCCTGCGCGGCCGCGCCGCCGGTGACGGTGTCGAACGAGCGGGTGCTGCGGATCACGCCGTGCGGGGTGTCGACCGCGTCGGCGTCGGCCGTGGCCGTGCCGGGGAAGAAGTTCTGCTGGCCGACGAACGCCGCGACGTAGGCCGAGGCGGGCGCGCCGTAGACGGTGTCGGCGTCGGCGAGCTGCTCGATGCGGCCGTCGCGCATGATCGCGATGCGGTCGCTCATCGAGAGCGCCTCGCCCTGGTCGTGCGTGACGAACACGAAGCTGATGCCGAGCTTCGACTGGAGGATCTTCAGCTCGAGCTGCATCTCCTCGCGGAGCTGCCGGTCGAGGGCGCCGAGCGGCTCGTCGAGCAGCAGCACGCTCGGGCGGTTGACGAGCGCGCGCGCGAGCGCGATGCGCTGCTGCTGGCCGCCCGAGAGCTGGGTCGGCTTGCGGTCGGCGAACCGGCGCATCTGCACCATGTCGAGGGACTCGACGACCCGCTCGCGGATCTCCGACTTCGGGGTCTTCGTCTGGTGCATCCCGTAGGCGATGTTCTCGGCGACCGACATGTGCGGGAACAGCGCGTACGCCTGGAACACGGTGTTCACGTGGCGCTTGTAGGGCGGCACGCCGAGCACGGATGCACCGGAGATGCGGATGTCACCGGCATCCGGCTGCTCGAACCCGGCGATCATGCGGAGGGTCGTGGTCTTGCCGCAGCCCGACGGTCCGAGCAGCGAGATGAACTCGCCCGCCTCGACGCGGAGGCTCAGGTCGTCGACGGCCTTGTTCTGGCCGTAGAGCTTCGTCACGCGGTCGAGGACGACCGTGCCCGTGGCATCCGTGCCGCTCTCGTCCGGCCGGGGCGCAGGCGCGGCCTGCTCCGACGTGTCTGCCACTGTCACGTGGGGATTCCTCCTTGCATACCGCCACCCTCGCTGGGGTGTACCGGGTATTCAATGTCACGCCCGGCGGCCGGGCAATCGCCGATGAGGCGAATGCGACACATCATCCCACCCGGGATGCCGGCCGGACGAACCGTCCGGAAGAGCTTTACCGAGGTGTTACACAACTCTGCGATTTCGGTAGCCCAGAGGCGATAGTGCCGACGACATCGTCTGTGAATTCGGCAAACCACGACGGATGCAGCGGTGGAACGCGCGAACGGCGACGGCGGACAGAGTGCATCGGGGCGCCGGGGCGGCTCCGAACGATGCGAAACGGAGATCTTCCGCGCCGCGGAAGAACGGCCGGATTTCTGTCGGAGATTCTCGATCCGGAGGTTGTGCCGGCCCGCATCGTTGATGTCACCAACCGAACTTCGCGGCAGCCGGCACCCCGCCCGGACCGCAGTCACCGATGGAGGAGACCATGACCACCGCACCGCAGCCCGCACGTCCCGGCGACCAGACCCAGACCGCCGACGAGCTCCGCCTCGAGTGGGACGCCGACCCCCGCTGGGAGGGCATCCGCCGCGACTACACGGCCGAGGACGTCATCTCGCTGCGCGGCCCGGTCCGCGAGGAGCGCACCCTCGCCAAGCGCGGTGCGGAGAAGCTGTGGGAGAACATCCAGAAGAACACCGGCAGCGCGTTCGAGCGCATGGACGACCCGGAGTGGTCGGCCGCGCTCGGCGCCCTGACCGGCAACCAGGCGGTGCAGCAGGTGCGCGCCGGCCTCAAGGCCATCTACCTCTCGGGCTGGCAGGTCGCGGCCGACGCCAACCTGTCGGGCCAGACCTACCCCGACCAGTCGCTGTACCCGGCGAACTCGGTGCCGGCCGTCGTGCGCCGCATCAACAACGCGCTGCTGCGCGCCGGCCAGATCGAGGACGACGGTCGCGACTGGATGGCCCCGATCGTCGCCGACGCCGAGGCCGGCTTCGGCGGCCCGCTGAACGCCTACGAGCTCATGCAGGGCATGATCGAGGCCGGCGCGGCCGGCGTGCACTGGGAGGACCAGCTCGCCAGCGAGAAGAAGTGCGGCCACATGGGCGGCAAGGTGCTCATCCCCACCTCGCAGCACATCCGCACCCTGAACGCTGCGCGCCTCGCGGCCGACGTCTCCGGCGTGCCGTCGATCATCATCGCCCGCACCGACGCGCTCGCCGCGACGCTGCTCACGAGCGACCACGACGAGCGGGACAAGCCGTTCGTCAGCGGTGAGCGCACCGCCGAGGGCTTCTACGAGGTGCAGAACGGCATCGAGCCGGTCATCGCCCGCGGCCTCGCCTACGCCGAGTACGCGGACATGCTCTGGGTCGAGTCGGCCGAGCCCGACCTCGACCTGGCCCGCCGGTTCGCCGAGGCCGTGCACGCCAAGTTCCCGGGCAAGCGCCTCAGCTACAACTGCTCGCCGAGCTTCAACTGGAAGAGCCACCTCGACGACGACCAGATCGCGAAGTTCCAGCGCGAGCTCGCGTCGATGGGGTACGCGTTCCAGTTCATCACCCTCGCGGGCTTCCACGCCCTCAACCACTCCATGTTCACGCTCGCCAAGGACTACGGCGAGCGGCACATGAGCGCCTACGTCGAGCTCCAGGAGGCGGAATTCGCCTCGGAGGCGGACGGCTACACGGCCACGCGTCACCAGCGCGAGGTCGGTACCGGCTACTTCGACCGCATCGCGACCGCGCTGAACCCCTCCAGCGCCACCCTGGCCCTCGTCGGATCGACCGAGGAAGCGCAGTTCACCGGCAGCCACTAGGCGCCGGTCATCACTCGAGGAGAAGAGACCATGAACACCACGCCCACGTCGACCCTGGAGCGCACGGATGCCACGCAGGCATCGGTCAACCCAGAGGCATCCGGCACCCCCGACCCCCGCCCGGCGACGGGCTCGAGCTTCCAGATCATCCAGCCCCGCATGGAGGTCACGGCCGAGGTCTTCCCGGAGGACGCGGAGATCCTCACGCCCGAGGCGCTGCAGTTCCTCGCCGAGCTGCACGACCGGTTCGCCGGCACGCGGCACGACCTGCTCGCCGCGCGCCTGCAGGGACGGGTCGACGTGGCCAACGGGCGCGACCCGAAGTTCCTGCCCGAGACCGCGTTCATCCGCGACGACGCGTCGTGGCGGGTGGCCGGTCCCGGGCCGGGCCTGGAGGACCGCCGGGTGGAGATCACCGGGCCGACCGACCGCAAGATGGCGATCAACGCGCTGAACTCGGGCGCGAAGGTCTGGCTCGCCGACCAGGAGGACGCGACCAGCCCCACCTGGGAGAACGTGATCGGCGGGCAGCGCTCGCTGTACGACTTCCTGCACGGCGAGCTCACCTACACCTCGCCCGAGGGCAAGCACTACGCGGTCACCGCGTCGGAGACCCCGACGATCGTGATGCGGCCGCGCGGCTGGCACCTGGTCGAGAAGCACATGCGCTTCCACGACCGGTCGGGGCGCGACATGAACGCGTCCGGCTCGCTGGTCGACTTCGGGCTCTACTTCTTCCACAACGCGAAGGCGCTCATCGCCGCCGGCCGCGGACCGTACTTCTACCTGCCGAAGCTCGAGTCGCACCGCGAGGCGAAGCTCTGGAACGACATCTTCACCTTCGCGGAGGAGTACGTCGGCATCGAGCACGGCACGATCCGCGCGACCGTGCTGATCGAGACGATCCAGGCCGCGTTCGAGATGGACGAGATCCTGTTCGAGCTGCGCGACCACTGCGCGGGGCTGAACGCCGGCCGCTGGGACTACATCTTCTCGATCGTGAAGACGTTCCGCTCGCGCGGCCGCCGCTGGGTCACGCCCGACCGCAAGACGATCACCATGACGGTGCCGTTCATGCGGGCGTACACCGAGCTGCTCGTGCAGACCTGCCACAAGCGGGGCGCGCACGCGATCGGCGGCATGAGCGCGTTCATCCCGAACCGGCGCGACCCCGAGGTCACCGAGGCGGCGCTCGCCGCGGTGAGCGCGGACAAGCGGCGCGAGGCGACCGACGGGTTCGACGGCACGTGGGTGGCGCACCCCGACCTGATCCCGACGGCGCGCGCGGAGTTCGACGCGGTGCTCGGCGACCGGCCCAACCAGGTCGACCGCCGGCGCGACGACGTCGAGGTGACGGCGGCCGACCTGCTCGACATCCCGTCGGCCGGCGGCGAGGTCACCGAGCAGGGCGTGCGCGACAACATCTCGATCGGCATCCGCTACATCGAGTCGTGGCTGCGGGGCACCGGCGCCGCGGCGATCGACAACCTGATGGAGGACGCGGCGACGGCCGAGATCTCGCGCTCGCAGATCTGGCAGTGGCTGCACGACAACACCGTCACGGCCGAGGGCACCCGCATCGACCAGACGTTCATCGTCGGCGCCATGGGCGACGCGGTGCGCGGCCTGCCGCGGTTCGAGGGCGACCGGTTCGACGACGCGATCCAGGTGTTCCGCACCGTCGCGCTCGAGCCGGAGTTCCCGACGTTCCTGACGGTGGGGGCGTACGCGAGGTTCCTGTGACCTGGTGACGCGCTCCGGCCGAGCGCAGCGACGGGCCCGTCTTCCGCGAGGGAGGCGGGCCCGCTCGCGTTCGCGGGATCAGGGGCGCCGGCTCCGCCAGACGATGATCGCCGCGATGGTCGAGCCGAGCGCGATGGCGACCGCGATGCCCGCGAACAGGAGGTACCGGGTCTCGGTCACGGTGCCCTCGTAGGGGCGGCTGTCCGACCAGCCGAGGCTCACGCGGACGAAGGCGAGGGCGAGCAGCCAGCCGCCGACGCCGATCGCCAGTGCGGCGAGTCGCCGACGCGCGCGCGATGTGGACATGCCGCCCGATCGTACCCGGGAATCGCTAGCGTGGGCCGCGGCGCGCATCGCGCCGTTCGCACGCGATCGATGGGGAGACGATGGACGTCGAGATCACTGCAGGGCCGGCATTCGCGATGGGCGTGGTCACGCTCCCGGCGGGAGGGTCGGTGCGCGTCGAGGCGGGCGCGATGGCCATGACCCGCGGCGACATCGAGATCGAGACGTCGACCCGCGGCGGGTTCATGGCGGGACTCAAGCGCACGTTCGGCGGCGAGAGCTTCTTCGTCAACGACTTCCGCTCCGGCACCGGCGGCCAGGTCGGCGTGACCGCGACGCTGCCCGGCGACATGGCGAAGGTGACGCTCGACGGCGAGACCGCGCTCATGGTGCAGTCGGGGTCGTGGAGCGCCTCGGACCCCGACATCGACGTCGACTCGAAGTGGGGCGGCGGGAAGACCTTCTTCAGCGGCGAGGGGCTCATCCTGCTGCGCTGCTCGGGCGCCGGCGACCTGCTGATGGCCTCCTACGGCGCGATCGTCCCGACCGAGCTCGCCGCGGGCGAGACGCTGACGCTCGACACCGGGCACGTCGTCGCGTTCGACGAGACGGTGCAGTACTCGGTGCGCAAGGCCGGCAGCTGGAAGTCGACCCTGCTCGGCGGCGAGGGCCTGGTCACCGACTTCACGGGCCCGGGCCGGGTGTGGCTGCAGACGCGCTCGAGCGTCGACCTGATCGGCTGGATCAAGCAGGTCAACCCGCAGCGCTCGGGGTCGGACCGGTAGGGCTTCCTGCGACAGTGCCGGTCAGCCGCCCGGGGCCGGGACGACGGTGATCTCGACCGGCACCACGGTGAGCTCGAGGCCCACCGGGTTCGCGAAGTCGTCCTGCAGTGAGTCGGTCAGGTCCTGGGCGTCCGGGGTGTCGCCGGAGCCGGTGATCGTGACCTGCACGGTCGAGCCCGTGACCGAGACGTCCGTCACCGCGTAGCCGCTGTCGTCGCCGAGCCACCCCTCGACGGTGGACTGCACGTCGCGCTCTCGGGTCTGCGTCTGCAACAGGCCCTCGGACGTGAGCATCAGCGGCAGCATGATGATGCCGGCGAGGATCACGAACGGTGCGACGGTCTGGAGGATCTGGCCCGGCCTGTTGCGCAGCGCGAACGGACGCGCGAAGCCCGTGATCACGAAGACCGCCGCAGCCGCCAGCACGATCGCGACGAAGTTGGTGAGGAACAGCAGCGTCGCACCGCCGGCGTCGTCGAATCGACCGCCGTTGAGGCTCACGCCGACGACGGCGAGCGGCGGCACGAGCGCGACCGCGATCGCCACGCCCGCGATGCCCGCGGCCACTCGCGAGTTGACCGTCGCGAACGCTCCCGCGGCGCCCGCCGCGATCGCGATCATCATGTCGACCGTGTTGGGCGAGACGCGCGAGACGATCTGCGAGTTCGTCGAGAACGAGACCGCCACGGGAGCCCATGCGGCGATGCCGTACGCGAGCACGATCGAGACGATCGCGCCGGAGGTCACCAGCGTCGCGGATTGCAGCGCGCGGCGGGACCAGCCGTTCACCAGGGCGCCCGCGAGCCCGAGGATCGGCGTCATCAGCGGTGCGACGAGCATGGCGCCGATGACAACGGCCGTCGAGTCCTGCAGCACCGCAAACGTCGCGATCGCGACCGACAGCACGAGCATGACCCACCATGTGCCGAGCTTCGTGAGTCGCTGCGGGCGCTCGAAGTAGAGGCCGGACGCCTGTTCCGCTCGGGTCTTGCGGCCGATGTCCGACCCCTCGATCCAGTCCCAGAGGATGTCGGGGATGGTCGCCGTCGACGGATCCAGCCCCTCCCCGCGCGCCGCTCGGCGCAGGCTCCACGAGATGAGCACGAAGCCGACGACGAGCGAGAGCGCGGCCGCGGTGATGATGACGGTCGTCGTGAGCGACGCGGGCACCATGAAGGCGAGCACGCCGCCGACGACCGCGATCGCGCCGCCCGCGAGCCGAGGCAGCGGATTGCGCTCGCGTCGCTTCACCAGCGCCCCGATCATGGCCACCAGCCCGCGGATGCCGACGTAGACGCCGAGGATCACGATGATCAGCGGCAACGTGATCTCGCCCCCGCCCGCGACGGCGATCAGGATCATCAGCGTGGTGAGCCCCAGCGCCGCGAGTCCGCGCGGCGCGGCGAGCCAGCGATTGACGCGCCGCGCGAACCATCGGGCGCCGAAGATCGCATACACCAGGTCGGCGAGGCCGCTGACGCCGAGCAGCGCGATGGCGATGGTCGTCGCGACCGTGGTCGTCAGCTCGGGGAGCAGCAACACGACCAGGCCGGCGACGACGCACGCGAGCCCGCGGAGGGCAACCGTGTTCGAGAGCGCCCCGGCGATCGACCGGAACTGGTCGCGGAGCCGGTCGTTCGCGCTCGGATTGACCCAGTCGGCCTTGTCGTCGACCTCCACCTGCCCGCCCTCCCGAAGCTGTCGCCGTGCGCCAAGCCTAGAGCGAGCGGATGCCCGTGCGACGCCGATTCCCGACGCGCCGCGTATCTGTGCGAGGCGACCTCACCTGTGAGTATCCTGCGAATTGCACGATTCACAGTTCAGTTTCAGCTTGGCGGGAGCCGAGCTGTCGATCGGTACGAGCAGGGTCGCTCGTGTCGTCGCGAAGGGAACGAGCATGGACAAGGAAACGCTGAATCGCCGGGCGGGCACCGTCGGCGGAATCTACGGGGTGATCGCGGCGGTCATCCTCGTCATCGGCCTCATCGCGGCGGTGATCGGGTTCATCCAGGCGATTATCGTCGCCGACGACGTGCTCGCGGGCGTGCTCGCCGGGCTGTTCGCCGCGCTCGCGATCGCCGCCTCGGCGATCGTGTCGTGGGCGGGCGTGCAGATGTTCGCGCTCGTGGCTCGCTACATCGAGTGGCGGTCGGCGGAGGAGTAGTCCGAACACCGCGCGGCCCACGTCCCGCCCGTCCGGCGTCGTCCGGGCGGGCGAGACGCGCGTGACGCCTGCGTCTGATGGAATGCATCGCATGCAGCAGATGAACTGGAGCAGCCGGCTGGGACCGATCGGGGTCTGGGCGGGGGTGACCGCGGTCGGGCACGCCGAAGCCGCCGAGATCGAGCACCTCGGGTACGGCGCGCTCTGGCAGGGCGGGTCGCCTCGCGCGGACCTGCGCAGGGCCGAGGAGATCCTCGACGCGACCGAGTCGCTGCAGGTCGCGACCGGGGTGGTCAACATCTGGAAGGCCGACGCGGACGAGCTCGCCGACGCCTACCACCGCATCGCCGACCGCCACCCGGGTCGGCTGCTCGTCGGCATCGGGTCGGGGCACCGCGAGGCGACCCCGCACCGCGAGAAGCCGCTCGAGGCCATGCAGCGCTACCTCGACGTGCTCGACGCGCGCGGCGTGCCGGCCGAGGACCGCCTTGTCTCGGCGCTCGGGCCGAAGATGCTCGCCATCGCGGCCGAGCGGAGCGCGGGGACGCACCCGTACCTGACCGTGCCGTCGCAGACCGCCGAGATGCGGGCCGCGCTCGGCCCCGGCGTGCTGATCGCGCCCGAGCAGACCGTGGTGCTCGACGAGGACGTCGAGCAGGCGCGGGCCGCCGCGCGGGAGTTCCTGCACCGCTACCTGCAGCTGGCGAACTACGCGAACACGATGCGGCGCGCGGGGTTCGGCGAGGACGACCTCGCCGACGGCGGGAGCGACGACCTGGTCGACCGGATCGTCGTGCACGGTTCCGCGGAGACGGTCGCCGGAGGCATCCGTGCCCATCTCGACGCCGGCGCAGACCACGTCTGCGTGCAGGTGGTGCCGACGGCCGAGCAGCTCGTGCCGCGCCTGCGGGCGCTCGCCGCACCGCTATCCTGAGCCCGACGGCACCGACGAGCGGGCGGGGGTCCAGATGATCGCAGTGATCGTCGTGCTGGTCGCCGTCATGGCCTGGAGCGCCCTGTCGCGCGTGCTCGACCGGCGCGGCGTCACCGCGGCGCTGTTCCTCGCCGCCACCGGGCTCGTGGTCGGGCTCGTCAGCCCGCTCTCCGACATCCAGCTCGACATCGACGTCGCCGAGCGGGTCGCCGAGATCGCGCTCGTGCTGCTGCTGTTCAGCGACGCCACCCGGCTCGACCTGCGGGCGCTCCGCCACCAGCTCTCCTGGCCGACGCGCCTGCTGCTGATCGGCCTGCCGCTCACCATGCTCCTCGGGTTCGGCGTGGGCCTCATCGTATTCCCGGGCATGGCGCTCGCGTCGGTGGCGCTGCTCGCGGTCATGCTGGCGCCGACGGATGCCGCGCTGGGGCAGAAGGTCGTGACGGACGACTCGGTGCCGCCGCGCGTGCGCCAGGCCCTCGACGTCGAGAGCGGACTGAACGACGGCCTCTCGGTGCCGGTCTTCCTGGTCGCGCTGTCGATCGCGAACGCCGAGATCGAGACCGGGGTCGCGGGCGCGATCGCCGGCAGCATGGCGGCGCAGATCGGCTGGGGCCTGTTCGCGGGGGTGCTCGCGGGCCTGCTCGGGGGTGCGCTGATCCGGTTCGCCGACGAGCGCAACTGGATCACGCGGGCGTGGCGGCAGGTGCTGCCGCTCGCGGCGGCGCTGCTCGCGTTCGCCGTGGCCGACGAACTCGGCGGCAGCGGGTTCATCGCGGCCTTCGTCGGCGGCATCGTCTTCGGCCGCGTCGCCGGCCCGATGCGCTCGGTCGTGACGCTGTTGACCGAGGAGGTCGGCGAGCTGGCCGCGGCGGTCACCTGGCTCGCGTTCGGCGCGCTCGCCCTCGTGCTCGCGCTGCCGCTCATCACGTGGCAGGTGGTGCTGTACGCGGTGCTGAGCCTCACGGTGGTGCGCATGATCCCGGTGGCCATCGCGCTCGCCGGCGGGGGCATCCGTGCGCCCACCATCGCCTTCATCGGCTGGTTCGGGCCACGCGGGCTCGCCTCCCTCGTCTTCGTGCTCATCGCGGCGTCGAAGGGCGTGCCCGAGCAGGAGGTCGTGCTCACGACCGTGCTGGTCACGGTGGCGCTCAGCATCCTGCTGCACGGGCTGACCTCGGTGCCGCTCGTCGCGCGGTACCACCGCTGGTCGGCGGCCATGATGGCGGAGCATCCGAGCTCGGCGGAGTCGGTCGCGGCGGACATGCCGCGCGCCCGGCGGCAGCTGCCCCGGCACTGAGTCCGGGTCGCGCAAGAATCTGGTATGTTCAGAATGTTCTGAATGATCGGATGCCTCGGAGGTGCGCGTGGACGACGACCAGGCGCGCGCGTACGCCGAGGAGGTGGGCCTCGTGCTCGCACAGATGGGCACGACCCCGTCGTTCGGCACGCTGCTCGGCTGGCTGATGATCTGCGACCCGCCGCAGCAGACGAGTGCGGAGCTCGGCGCCGCGACCGGCCTCTCGAAGGCGTCGGTCTCGACCGGCATGCGCGTGCTGCAGCAGTCGGGACTCGTGCGACGCGTGCCGACCACGGGCCGCGGGCACGCCTACGAGATCAACGAGGACGCGTTCGCGCTCGCGGTCGACCCGACCGCGAAGATGCGCGACTTCCTCGAGGTGGTGCAGGCGGGGCTCGACCTGATCGGCGACGACGAGTCGCCGCGAGCGGCGCGGCTCGCGCGCACGCGGGACTTCTACGAATTCATGATGGAGCGGCTGCCGGGGCTGATGGACGAGTTCCGCGCGACCCGGGAGGGAGCAGGGCGATGAGCAGGGTGCTCGTGACGACGGTCGGCTCACGCGGCGACGTGCAGCCGTACCTGGCGCTGGCGAAGGGGCTGCAGGGGGCCGGGCACGACGTGACGCTCGCGACCTGCGAGCGGTTCGGCCCGTTCGCGGCCGAGCACGGCGTGCCGTTCGTCGCGCTGAGCGACGAGATCCTGCAGCTGCTCGACACCGACGCGGGGCGCGACGCGATCGAGGAGAGCACCGGGCTCTTCGGCATGCTGAAGACCAACGTCAAGCTCGCGAAGGCGGCCGGCCCGATCAACGAGCGCCTCATGCACGACGTGTGGGCGGCCGCGCAGGCCGTGCAGCCCGAGGTGATGGTGTACCACCCCAAGGCGCTCGCCGCACCGCACGTCGCCGAGAAGCTCGGCGCGACCCCCGTGCTCGGCGTCGTCGTGCCCGCGACCGTGGCGACCCGCGACTTCCCGATCGTCGGGCTGCCGGCGTGGAGGCTCGGCGCCTGGTACAACCGGCTCACGTACCGGCTCACGGCGCTCGGCTACGCCAACTACGACACGATGGTCAACCGCTTCCGCACCGAGACGCTCGGCCTGCCGAAGCGGAAGGGCGCGGCGCTCGCAGCGACCACGCACGACGGCCGGCCCGTTCCGGTCGTGCACGGCATCAGCGAGCAGCTGCTGCCCAGGCCCGCGGACTGGCCCGAGTGGGCGAGCCTCACCGGCTACTGGTTCCTCGACGCACCGGGGGAGTGGACGCCGTCGCCCGAGCTGGTCGAGTTCCTCGAGGCGGGGGACTCGCCCGTGTACGTCGGCTTCGGGAGCATGGCCGGGCGGAACCCCGAGCGGCTCACCCGTGCGGTCGTCGAGGCGCTCGAGACCGCCGGCCTGCGCGGCGTCATCGCGACGGGGTGGGGCGGCATGGACGCCGGGGGACTGCCCGACACCGTGCTGCGCATCGACGAGGCCCCGCACGACTGGATCTTCCCCAGGGTGGCCGCGGTCGTGCACCACGGCGGCGCCGGCACGACCGCGGCGGGCCTGCGGGCCGGGCGGCCGACCGTGGTCTGCCCGTTCATCGTCGACCAGTTCTTCTGGGGCTGTCTCGTCGCCGAGGCGGGCGTCGGCAGCACGCCGGTGCCGCAGAAGCAGCTCACGGGCGAGCGACTCGCGGCGGCGCTCCGCGAGGTCACGACCGACGCGGGCATCCGCGAGCGGGCGGACGCGATGGGGCGGCGCATCCGCGCCGAGGACGGCGTGGCCGCGGCGGTGGCGCAGATCGAGGGAATCCTCGCGGACGCGTGAGTCGCGGCCCGCTCGGTGGCAGGCTGGGGGAATGCAGCAACGACGCATCGGACCTTTCACCGTCTCGTCGATCGGACTGGGGGCGATGCCCTCGTCGATGAACGAGGACAAGCGCTACCCCTCACGCGACCAGGCGATCGCCACGGTGCACGCCGCGCTCGACGCCGGCGTGACCTTCATCGACACCGCGGACGTCTACGCGCCCGCGTGGAACGAGATGGGGCACAACGAGCGGATCGTGCGCGATGCGCTGCGCTGGTGGGACGGCGATACGTCGGGCGTGCTCGTCGGCACCAAGGGCGGCATCACGCGCGGCGAGGGGGAGACCTGGGGTCGCGACGGCTCGTACGAGTACCTGCGGGCCGCCGTGCAGCGGTCGATGGAGGCGCTCGACGTCGAGGTCATCGACTTCTACCAGTACCACCGGCCCGACCGCTGGATGGTCTACGGCGACGTCATGGCCAACCTCCTCCGCCTGCAGCAGGAGGGCCTGATCCGCGCCATCGGCATCTCGAACGCGAGCGTCGAGGAGATCGAGATCGCGCAGCAGGTGCTCGGCGAGGGCAACCTCGCGGCCGTGCAGAACCAGTTCTCGCCCAAGTACCCGGGCAGCTACGGCGAGCTGCGCTACTGCGAGGCGCAGGGCATCGCGTTCCTGCCGTGGAGCCCGCTCGGCGGCACCGGCGGCGGGGGCCGGGGCGTCGGCGACCGGTTCGGCGTCTTCCGCGAGATCGGCGACGATCACGGTGTCAGCCCGCAGCAGGTCGTGCTCGCCTGGGAGCTCGCCCTCAGCCCCGTGGTGGTGCCGATCCCCGGCGCCCGTCGCCCGGAGTCGATCGCCGACTCGGCGAAGGCCGCCGACCTGAGCCTCGGCGACGACGAGGTCGCGCGGTGCTCGGCCGCGGTCGGCATCGTGGACTGAGCCTCCCGGAGCGGCGGCTGCCGCGAGGCATCCGTCACCAGCGGTTGTGCACCTCCTCGGCCCAGCCGAGGATCCCGTCGAAGGCGATGACCTCGCCGTCCGCGGTGCGGAACGTGCCGGACCAGTGCCCGAAGCACTGGTCGGTGGCGGATGCGACGACGCCGAGGTTCGTGCGCGTGACCTTGTCGTGGAACGGGGTGAGGGTCGCGTCGAGCCCGCCGCCGGTGACGCGCCAGGGCGAGCTCCACCGATCGAGGTCGTAGCGCCAGTCGAGCTCGTCGTGGATCTTGTGCAGGTGGCCGTCGACCAGCACCGAGTTCTCGGTCGAGCCGGTGCCCTCGGTCCACCGCCCGCCGACCTGGATGCCGACGACGCGGCCGTCCGAGACGCCCGACCCCGCACCCCAGTTCCAGCGCACGTCGTAGGGCCAGCGGCCGCGGCCGTGGTCGAGGACCGCCCAGGACTCGCCGGCCGGGAGCGCCACGGTCTCGCCGTCGAGCGTGACGGTGCCCGTCGCCGGCCGGGCGACGTCCTTCACCGTGTACTGGAAGCGGGTGCTGCTCCACGGCACCACGACGGCCAGGCGCTCGTGCCCCTCGGGGAGCGCGGCGACGACGTCGAACGACGCGCCGTCGATGCGCGCGCGCAGGCGGGTGCCGGCCGCGACCTCGTCGATGTCGATCGCGAGGCCCTTCGCCCGCGCGCGAGCCGGGCCGTCGCCGAGGCTCGGCGGCAGCTCCGCTCCGCGTGAGGGGATGCTCGTGGTCGCCCTGCCCCAGGTGCGTCCGGTCGCGCGCTCGAGCACCCAGACCTCGTGCACGGCGGCGTAGTCGATCGACGACACGGTGAGCGCGAGGATGTGCGTCGGCGTCGCGACGTTCCAGTACTCCCACCGCTTGTTCCGGCCGCGGCCGGCGCCGATGCCCGAGGTGTCGACCAGTGGCTGGCGGGCCCAGCCCACGGCGGCCGGGTTCAGCCGCCCGTTCGGGAGCGTGAGCGGCACGGGCCGGGTGAGCTCGGGCAGGGTCGCAACGTCGGTCGCCATCAGGCGAGCGTAGCGGTGCGCGGCACTGGCCGGAGCCATCGCATCGCTCCGTGGGAGACCGATCAGCCCGCGGCGGCGCCCGTCGAGCCCCGCACGATCAGGTGCGTGGGCAACGGCGTGTCCTCGGTGACCGTGTCGGGCTGTTCGACCGCCACGAGCACCTTCTGCATCATCAACTCGCCGAGCGCGGCGAAGTCCTGCCGCACCGTCGTCAGCGGCGGGTACAGGTACCCGGCCTCGGGGATGTCGTCGAAGCCGACGACGCTGACGTCGCCGGGAACCGAGAGCCCGCGCTCGCGCAGCGCGGACAGCAGGCCGATCGCCATCTGGTCGTTGCCGGCGAACACCGCCGCGCCGCGCTCGATGTCGAGCTCCATGCCGATCCGGTACCCGCTCGCCGGAGACCAGTCGCCCCGGTGGAGTTCGGACGGATCGAGGCGATGCTCGGTCAGCTCATCTCGCCAGCCGCGGACCCGCTCGCTGGCGTCGGGCGCGGTGCCGGGGCCCGCGGCGTGCACGATCCGCGTGTGGCCGAGCTCCGCGAGGTGCCGCACCGCGGCGCGTGCACCGCGGTACTGGTCCATCGAGACGATCAACGGGCTCGGACGCGGTGCCGACGCCGCCGCCACCACGGGGATGCCGACCTCGAGCCCGCGCACCGACTCGAGCACCTCCTGGTCGACGACCACGAGCACGATCGCGTCGACCCGCTGGCGCAGCAGGCTCTCGACCATGCCCCGTGTGCCCTTCGGGTCGTCGGGCGGCACGCTCACCGACTCGACGTGGTACCGGGCCGCACGGGCGGCGAAGTTGAAGTTGAGCGCGATCGACGTCGGCCCGAAGTCGGAGATGCCCGGCGTGACGAGGCCGATCGTGCGGGTGCGGCGGGTGACCAGTGCTCGCGCGGCGGGCGAGGGGCTGTAGCGGAGCTGGGCGATGGCCTTCTCCACCCGTGCCCGCGTCGCGGGTCGCACGTTGGGGAGGTCGTTGATCACTCGCGACACGGTCTGGTGGGAGACGCCGGCGAGGCGCGCGACGTCGAAGATGTTCGCGGCGCGCGGGGAGGGGTTCTCGTCGGTCATCGCGGACGCCTCACCCCTCTGATTCCGAGGGCTGGGCGACCATCGCGAGGAGCGAGTCGACGGTCAGCTGCGACGAGGGCAGGGTGTCGACGATGCGGCCCTCCCGGAGGATCGCGACGCGGTTGCCGACGTTCAGCACCTCCTCGAGCTCCGCCGAGATGAACATGACCGACAGCCCGTTCTCGGCGAGTTCGCCGACGAGGTTCTGGATCTCCACCTTGGCGCCGACGTCGATGCCGCGCGTGGGCTCGTCGAGCACGAGGACGTTCGGGGAGAGCGCGAGCAGGCGTGCGAGCAGCACCTTCTGCTGGTTGCCGCCCGACAGCGTGCCAGCGGGGCGGTCCATGTCGGGCGGGCGGATGTCGAGGGCCTCGATCCAGCTCGCGGCGAGTTCGCGCTGGCGTGCGGGGGTGATCCTCCGGAGCATCCCGCGATCGGCCTGGAGCGCGAGCATGATGTTCTCGCGGACGGTGAGTTCGCTGATGATCCCCTCGGCCCGACGGTTCTCGGACGAGTACACGACACCCATCGTGATCGCGCGATGCGGGTTGCCGGGCGCGGTCGGCTGCCCCGTGATGCGGATCACGCCCGAGTCGAGCCGGTCGATGCCGGTCATCGCTCGTGCGAGCTCGGTCCTGCCCGAGCCGAGCAGCCCCGCGACGCCCAGCACGTCGCCTTCGAGCAGGTCGACGTCGGCATCGCGGATGCCTGGAGCGGCGGTCACGCCGCGGGCCTCGAGCACGGCAGGCCGGGGCGCGTCGCCGGCCTCGGCACGCGGCGCCGAGCGCAACGACTCGGTGCTGCGCCCGAGCATGGTCTGGACCAGGTCGATGCGCAGCAGCTCCCGGGTGAGGTACTCGCCGACGAACGCCCCGTCGCGGAGCACGGTCAGACGGTCGCAGATCTCGTAGACCTGGTCGAGGAAGTGCGACACGAACAGGATCGCGACGCCGCGCTCCTTGAGGTCGCGGATGACCCGGAACAGCTCGGCGACCTCGTCGAGGTCCAGGCTCGACGTGGGCTCGTCGAGCACGAGCACCCGCACGTCCACCGAGATCGCCCTCGCGATCGCGACGAGCTGCTGCACGGCGAGCGAGTGCGTGCCGAGGATCGAGGCGGGATCGATCTCGAGGTTCAGGTCCGCGAGCACGGCGTGGGCGTCGCGTCGCATCCGCGCCCAGTCGATGCGGCCTCCGCGCCGCGGTTCGCGCCCGAGCCAGATGTTCTCCGCCACCGAGAGGTTCGGCAGCAGGTCCACCTCCTGGTAGACCGTGGAGATCCCCGCTGCCTGCGCCTCGTGCGGCGAGGCGAATCGCGCCGGCTCGCCGGCCAGGCGCAGTTCGCCCTCGTCGAGCGGGAGCACGCCGGTGATCGCCTTGATGAGGGTGGACTTGCCCGCGCCGTTCTCACCCATCAGCGAGTGCACCTCGCCGGGGAACAGCCGGAACGACACGCCGTCGATGGCGGCATCCGCCCCGAAGCGCACGGTGCCGCCCGTGAGTTCCAGCAGGGGGGCGGAGTCCATCACGTCATTATCCCGGTGGAGCGATGCGGGACCGGGAGTGACCCGCGGTCCCGCACCGCGTTCATCGTCGTCGTGCCGCAGAGCGGGCGACGATGATCCGCTGGACGATGATGACCAGCAGCAGGAGTGCGCCGATGATGATCTGGGTCCAGGACTGCTCTGCGCCCATGAACGAGATCACCTTCTTGATCGTGCCGTAGACCAGCACGCCGACGAGCGAGCCCAGGACGTAACCGGTGCCACCGGTCAGCAGCGTGCCGCCGATGACCACGGCGGCGATCGCGTCCAGCTCGGTGCCGATGCCGTTGCGCGGATAGCCGGCGCCGGAGTAGGCGGTCAGCAGCACGCCGGCCAGTCCGCCGCAGACGCCGCTGATGACGTAGACCATCACCTTCGTACGGGCGACCTTCAGGCCCATCAGCCGCGCCGACTGCTCGCCGCCGCCGATCGCGTACACGGTGCGTCCGAACCGGGTCCAGTGCAGCACGAAGAACGCGATCAGCACCGTCGCCAGCGCGATGACGCCCGTCGGCGTGATGTACCAGTCCCCGATCGTCCAGCGCGTGCGCTGGAGCCAGAGCAGCGGCTCGTCCTCGACCCGGATGGACGCGAGGCTGACCACGTAGGCGAGCCCGCGGGCGAGGAAGAGCCCCGCGAGCGAGGCGATGAACGGCTGCACGTCGAAGACGTGCACGAGCACGCCGATCAGCCAGCCGATGACGCCGCCCGCGGCCAGTGCGACCGGGATCACGATCCACGTCGGCAGCCCCTGCGAGAGCAGGCTGGCGGCGAGGATGCCCGTGAAGGCCATGACCGACCCCACGGAGAGGTCGATCCCGCCGGTGAGGATGACGAACGTCAGCCCGACGGCCAGGACGACCAGGTACGCGTTGTCGAGCAGCAGCGCCGACAGGTTGCGCGGGCTGAGGAAGTTGCCGAACTGCCCCTGGGCGGCGATGAGCAGCACGACGAGGATCAGGATCGCCGCGAGCGTCGGCATCAGCGATGCCCGCCGGCTCATGAACGTCGAGTAGCGGCTGCCGATCGACCGGCGTCGGCTCGTGGGGGTGTCGATGTCGAGGCTCATGAGCCCACCACCGCCTTCGCGTCGTCGTCGGCGGTTCGTCGTTCGCGGGCCGATCGCAACGCGTTCCTGGCCCACCGGTGCAGGCTCGGCGACTGCACCAGCACGACCACGATCACGACGACCGCGAAGAACACGGGGCTCTGCGCCGACGGCACGCCGAGGAACAGGATGGTCGACTCCAGGGTCTGGATCGTGAGCACGCCGATCACGGTGCCGGCGATGGTGAACTTGCCCCCCATCAGGGACGTGCCGCCGAGCACGACCGCGAGGATGGCGTACAGCTCGATGAACAGGCCCGCGGCGTTGGCGTCGGCCGCGCGGATGTTCGAGCTGTAGATGATCCCTGCGACGCCGGCGAGGACACCGCTGACCGCGTAGGCGCCGAAGACGATGCCGCGCGACCGCACGCCGGCGAGCCGGCTGGCCTCCGGATTGATTCCGACGGCCTCGGTGAGCACGCCGAGCGCGGTCCTGCGCTCGAAGACGGCGAGCAGCGTGATCGCCGCGATCGAGATGAGCAGCGCGAACGGCAGGAAGAAGAGGTAGCCCGTCGCGATGTACGCGTACGGTGCGCTGTTCACGGTCGTGATGAAGCCGTCCGTGATGAGCAGCGCGACGCCGCGGCCCGCGAGCATGAGCACGAGCGTGGCGATGATCGGCTGGATGCCGATCACCGACACGAGCAGGCCGTTCCACGCGCCGAGCACCAGTGAGACGGCGATCGCGGTGACGACGGCGACGAGCACCGTGCCGAGGTGCTCGGGGTCCGGCGAGCCGTCGATGATGGTGAGCGCGACCGCGCCCGAGACCGCCATGATGGCGCCGACCGACAGGTCGATGCCCCGCGTGGCGATCACGATCGTCATGCCGAGGGCGACGAGCATGAGCGGAGCGCTGTTGCGCAGGATGTCGATCAGCGCGCCGTAGAGCTGGCCGTCGCGCACGGTGATGCCGATGAACTGCGGGCGGGCGATCGTGTTGACCACGATGAGTGCCACGAGGGCCACTGCCGGCCAGAACAGCCGGTGCTTCACGAGGCGCTTCATGCTGCACTCTCCCCGGCGTTGGCGATGTAGTCGATCAGACCATCCGTGTCGGTCTCGCGGGATGTCAACTCGCCGATCTGCCGTCGATCTCGCATCACGAACACGCGTTGCGCGATGCGCAGCACCTCCTCGAGCTCCGAGGAGATGAAGATGACCGACAGTCCCTCGGCGGAGAGCTCGGCGACCTTCTTCTGGATGTCGGCCTTCGCGCCGACATCGATGCCGCGCGTCGGCTCGTCGAGGATGATGAGCTCGGGAGCGGTGGCGAGCCACCGGCCGAGCAGCACCTTCTGCTGGTTGCCCCCCGACAGGTTCCCGGCGAGCATCGCCGGGTCGGCCGGGCGCACGCCGAGAGCGGCGATGTACTCCTGCACGACGGCGTCCTGCTCGGCGCGGCCGAGCTTGCGCATCGCGCCGCGCTTGGCCTGGATGCCCAGCACGATGTTCTCGGCCACGGTCAGGTCGGCGATGATGCCCTCGAGCCGGCGGTTCTCCGACGAGAACGCGATCCGATGGTCGATCGCGTGCCGCGGGTTCGTCATCCTGGTCTGCGTCCCGTCGACCTCGATCGTGCCGGAGTCGGCACGG
Organism: Agromyces rhizosphaerae; assembly: GCF_027925245.1. NCBI lineage: Bacteria > Bacillati > Actinomycetota > Actinomycetes > Micrococcales > Microbacteriaceae > Agromyces > Agromyces rhizosphaerae. The sequence goes on along the minus strand of NZ_BSDP01000001.1, from coordinate 1,020,831 downwards.
TCGGCCCCGTAGAGCAGCCGCACGAGCTCGGTACGGCCGGAGCCGAGCAGTCCGGCGAGGCCGACGACCTCGCCGTCGAACACGTCGATGTCGGCCGGTTCGAGCACGCCGCGGCGGCCGACCCCGCGAGCCCGAAGCACCGGCTCCCCGGAGCGGTCGATCTCCCGGTCGGCCGACGAGGCGATGGCGGTCAGGTCCTCGAGCTCGCGCCCGATCATCTTCGCGACGAGCTCGGCCCGGGGGAGCTCGTCGGCGAGGTACTCGCCGACGAGCCGGCCGTTGCGCAGCACGGTCATGCGGTCGGAGATCTCGTAGACCTGGTCGAGGAAGTGCGAGACGAACAGGATCGCCACGCCCTGGTCGCGCAGGTCGCGCATGACCCCGAAGAGCTGCGCCACCTCGTCGCGATCGAGGCTGGACGTCGGCTCGTCGAGCACGAGCACCTTGGCGTCGAGGACCATCGCGCGGCCGATCGCCACCAGCTGCTGGACCGCGATGGAGTGCGAGGCGAGCGTCGACCGCGTGTCGACGTCGAGCCCGAGGCTGCCCAGGTGCCGTGCCGCCTCGGCGTGCGCGGCCTTCCAGTCGATGCCGCGAGCGGTGCGCGGCTCATGGCCGAGCATGACGTTCTCGCCGACCGACAGGTTCGTGCACAGGTTGACCTCCTGGTACACGGTCGAGATGCCCGCGGCCTGCGCGTCGGCGGCGCTGCGGAACTCCCGACGGGTGCCGGCGACCGAGATCGTGCCGTCGTCGATGGCGTAGACGCCCGTGAGGGCCTTGATGATGGTGGACTTGCCGGCTCCGTTCTCGCCCATGAGCGAGTGGATCTCGCCCGCGCGAAGGGTGAGGTCGACGGCGTCCAGCGCGAGCACCCCGGGGAACCGGATGGTGATATCGCGCATCTCGACGACTGCGGGGACTTCGATGTCCGCATACATGGCGGGTACTGCCTTTCATATGGTCGGCACGTCCGCCGGGGATCGCTCCCCGGCGGACGTGCGTCGACGTTCCCGATGTTCCGGTACGGCGTGGATCAGTAGGCGCGCTGGTCGATGACCGCCGCGGCCTCCTCTGCCGTGAACGTCTCGTCATCGACGTAGATGGCCTTCTCCGCGGTGTCGCCGGCGAGCGCCTGCGTCACCAGGTCGGCGGCGAGCTCCCCGAGCAGCGGGTTGCACTCCACCACGTAGTTGATCTTGCCGTCGATCAGGGCCTGCAGGCCGTCCTTGACCGCATCGATCGAGATGATCTGGATGTCCTCGCCGGGGACGCCGCCTGCCGCCTCGATGGCCTCGATCGCACCGAGCGCCATGTCGTCGTTGTGGGCGTAGAGCAGGTCGATGCCGTCGACGCCGTACTTCTGCAGGAAGCCCTCCATGACCGTCTTGCCGCCGTCACGGGTGAACTCGCCCGTCTGCGAGTCGATCTTCTCGATGGTGCTGCCCGCGATAGCGTCGTCGAACCCGGTCGCGCGGTCGTTGGCCGGCGCCGATCCCGTCGTGCCCTCCAGCACGACCATCTTGGTCGGGGTGCCGTCGAACTGCTCGACGGCCCACTCGCCGGCGTAGGTGCCCTCGCGCTCGAAGTCGAGGCCGACCCACGAGTAGTACAGGTCGTCGGACGCGCTGACCGTGCGGTCCTCGAGGATTACCGGGATGCCGGCGTCGGATGCCTCCTGCAGCACGTCGTCCCAGCCGTCCTCGACGATCGGCGCGATCACGATCGCGTCCACGCCCTGGTTGATGAAGTCGCGGACCGCGGCGATCTGCGCGGCGGGGTCGTTGTCCGCCGCGTTGAAGACCAGGTCGTAGCCGTTCTCGGTCGAGAACGCCGCCTTCATCGACTCCGTGTTCGCCGAGCGCCAGCCCGACTCCGAGCCGGTCTGCGCGAAGCCGACCGTGACGGTGCCGTCACCGTCCGCGCTGCCGTCTCCGCCCGAGCTGCTCGAGCAGCCGGTGATACCGAGTGCCATCGCGCCCATCAGCGCGAGTCCGGTGAGAACGCTCTTCCTCATGTCCCAAACCTCCTTGTCGGGTTCCGGCGTCGTCGCCGGATCTTGGTGCGTCAGGCACCGGATGCGCCGGTGCATGCCGAAATGTTAGCCCTCACAATTGGGGCTCGCACAAGTTGTGAGCGATAACAACTTGGTAACGGGCCGCATGGTTCCGGCCCTGATGTGCAGTGAGCGAAGCAGGCGTGACCCGCCATCTCGGGCCTGAGATGAGCGATCACATTTTGCCGCGCGACGCCCCGGCACGGGCCATCGGCCGGGTGCCGGGGCGCCGAGCGGGATCAGCGAAGCGGCGCGTGGCGCGCCAGCGACTCCCAGTGGCCCTCGCGCGCAGCGCGCGCGGCCTCGTTCGCGTGGAGCCGGCGGGCGCGCTCGCGCGGGATCGCGGGTCTCGTCGATGACCCGAGCCCGATCAGCCCGAGGCGGATCGATCGGGCGAGTCGGCGCCAGAGACGGCCGGTTCGCGAGACGAGCGGGGGCCGCCGCCGACGTGCGCCGACGTCCTGGCGAGTGGCATCGAGTGCGTGCATGGGTTCTTCTCCTCGGGTGGTCGCGGGTCCGGCGGATGCCGGCTGGATGCGGACTCCCCGAGGAGCGGCGGCGCGCGAGCGCGCCGAGGACGCCGATGCGATGTCGGCGGATTCGCAGCGACCGGATTCGCAGGGACGACCGAGGGCAGCGCGCCTGGCGATAGGCGCAGCTGTCCCCTTCGGCGCCTACGAGTTTCTGAAGCGCGTCAGCAGGTGGGCCCCGGAAATCGAGGTGCCAGGCGTGATCGAACGCATCTGGAGCCACCTCCCATCGTTCCGGGTTCGTGGCCGAAGCTACTCGCGTCGCCCGCGGTCGGTCAAGCGTCGCTCCGGCGTGGGTAGGGTGTGCGGGTGACGATCGAGATCCGACGGGCGGGGCGGGCGGATGCCGCGAGCCTCGCCGAGCTCGCCGCCGAGACGTTCCCGCTGGCCTGCCCGCCGCACACGACGCCCGCGTCGATCGCGGCGTTCATCGCGGAGCACTTCACGGTCGCGCGGTTCGAGGAGCACCTCGCCGACCCGGCGCGGATCCTCCTGATCGCCGAGGACGTCGCGCCGGAACCCGCGGGCGATGCGCTCGCGCCGCGGCGGGTGCCCGTGGGGTACGCGATGCTCGTGACGGGCGAGCCCGCCGACGCCGACGTGCTCGCTGCCGTGACCGCTCGGCCGACGATCGAGCTCAGCAAGTTCTACACGCGACGTACCGTCCACGGCGCGGGCGTGGCGGCACCGCTCATGGGGGCGACCATCGCCGCCGCGGAGGCGACCGGCGCGGCGACCGCCTGGCTCGGGGTGAACGAGGAGAACGCCCGGGCGATCCGGTTCTACGGCAAGCACGGGTTCGCACGCGTCGGCACCAAGCGGTTCCGCGTGGGGGAGCGGCTCGAGCACGACCTCGTGCTCGAGCGGGTGCTCGGCGGCGACCGCGTCAGCCCGAGCGCTTGACCCGTTCGAAGGCGGCGAGCGCCGCGGCGCGCGTCTCCTTCAGGTCGACGATCGGCTCGGGATACCCGAACGCTCCGGCCTCCGGCGCCCAGCGCGAGACGTACGCCCCGTCGGGGTCGAACTTCGTCGCCTGCAGCTCGGGATTGAACACCCGGAAGTACGGGGCGGCGTCGGCGCCCGAGCCCGCGACCCACTGCCAGTTGAACGGGTTGGCCGCGGCATCCGCATCGACCAGCGTGTCCCAGAACCACTCCTCGCCGTGCCGCCAGTGGATCAGCAGGTTCTTCGTCAGGAACGACGCCACGACCATGCGCACCCGGTTGTGCATGACGCCGGTCTGCCAGAGCTCGTGCATGCCGGCGTCGACGACCGGGATGCCGGTGCGCCCGTGCTGCCAGGCGTCGAGCGCGTCGGCGTCGAGATCGGGCCACGGGAAGGCGTCGAAGCGGCGGCGCCAGTTCTCGGTCGCGAGGTCTGGGGCGTGGAAGAGCACGTGCCAGGCGAACTCCCGCCAGCCGAGCTCCGAGAGGAAGACGTCGACGCCGTGCGCCGCGGACGGCCGGTCGCGGCGGGCCTCGGAGGCCGCATGCCAGATCTGGAATGGACTCAGCTCGCCCCAGCGCAGGCGCGGCGACAGGCGCGAGGTGCCGTCGGCGTCGAGGCGGTCGCGGGCCTCGGCGTAGTCGTCGACGTCGTCGGCGAGGAAGGCCCGGAGGCGACGGCGGGCGGATGCCTCGCCGGGCGTCCACGCGGACCGCAGGCCGCCCGCCCAGTCGGGCGCGGTCGGCAGCAGCTCCCACTCGTCGAGCTCCTCGGAGTCGGGGTGCGCGCGGGGACCCGAGAGCCCACGCGGGGCCGGGAACGGCGCGCGCGGCTCGGGCGCGCGCCGGCACGCCTTCCAGAACGGCGTGTAGACCGAGAACGGCTCGTCCTGCCCGGTGCGGATCGTCCACGGTTCGAAGAGCAGCGAGGCGGCGAAGCTCTCCGCGCGGCGGCCGGCCTCGCGCAGCATCCGCTTCACCGCCGTGTCGACCTCGCGCTCGGGGCGGCCGTAGCGCCGGTTCCAGACCACCCCGGCGGCGTCGACCTCGTCGGCGAGGGCGGGTACGACGTCGGATGCGGCGCCGCGACGCAGCACGAGCGGCACGCGGTGCGCGCGGAGGTCGTCGGCGAGCGACGCGAGGCTGTGGTGCAGCCACCAGCGGGCGGCGCCGCCGAGCGGGCGGATGCCGGGAGACTCCTCGTCGAGCACGAACAGTGCGATGACCGGGCCGTCGGCCGCGGTCGCCTCCCGCAGGGCCGGGTGGTCGGCGAGCCGGAGGTCGTCGCGGAACCAGACGATCGTCGGCTGCGTCATGTGGGCGACGATACCTGCGCGCCGCCCGGGTGCGGCCGTTTCAGTCGAGGTCGGCGACCTTCAGCACGAGCTTGCCGCGCACGTGCCCCGCCTCGACCAGGCGGTGCGCCTCGGCCCCGTCGGCGAGGTCGAGCACGCGGTCGACGTGCACCTTCACCGACCCGTCGTCGATGAGCCGCGTGATCACGGCGAGGGTGCGGGCGTCGGGCGCGACCGAGAGCCCGGTGGCGAGCACGCCGCGGGCCGCCGCGTCCTCCTCGAGCGTCGGCCAGCTCTTGGTCGGCACGTTCACGACCAGCCCGCCGGGCCGCACCACGTCGAGCGAGCGCGTACCCACGTCGTCGACGACGTTGCCGATGAGGTCGATCACGGCGTCCTGCTGGCCGGCGACCTGCTCGAAGCGCTCGCTGCGGTAGTCGATGACGCGGTGCGCGCCGAGGGATCGCACGAACTCGGCGTTCTCGGCCGAGCAGGTCGCGGTCACGCGCACGCCGAAGTAGGCGGCGAACTGCACGGCGAAGTGCCCCACGCCGCCCGCGGCCGCGTGGATGAGCATGCGCTGCCCGTCGTGCGCCTTCGCGGTCTCGACGACGGCCGACCACGCGGTGAGCGCCGCGACCGGCACGGCCGCCGCCTCGGTGAGCGAGAGCGACGCGGGTGCGGCCGCCACGCTCAGCGACGACACGGCCGCGAGCTCGGCATAGCTGCCGGTCGTGCGTGGCACGCGGGTCATGCCGTACACGCGGGTGCCCGGCTGCAGCGGATGCATCGCCGTCGGCGTCGCCTCGACGACCCCGGCGAAGTCGAACCCGAGCACGGCGGGCCACGCGTCGATGGCGCCCGAGACCCCTCGGCCCGCGCGCGTCTTCGCGTCGATCGGGTTGACGCCCGCCGCGGCGACGCGGACGAGCACCTCGTCGGAGACGCGCACCGGATCGGGCACCTCGCCGATGTCCAGCTGTTCGGGATCTCCGGTCGCGTCGATCACCAGTGCCCTCATCGGCGTTCCTCCGTGCAGTTCGTGCGGTGTGCACGAGGCAACCTAACGGGCTCGCGTTACGGTCGGTCGCCCGTGGTGTTTCGCCCATGAGTCGTGATGGATGCTCAGCCCCGGAGGAAGCTCGCCACCGCGGCGCGCACCGCGTCGGTGTGCGCGGCCTGGCCGTCGTCGCGCGCGGGCACGCGCTCGAGCGGCACCCCGAGAGCGCCCGCCCAGCGTTCGGCGACGGCGAGCGGATGCACCGGGTCGCGCGGGGCCGCGATGACGAGCGATTCGACGCCGGCCGCCGTGAGCGCACCGAGCTCGGCGTCGACGCGGAAGGCGCGGTTGCGCGGGATCTCGGTGAGCCGGATCGCCCGGGCGGTCGCCTCGTGCACCCGGAACTGGTGCAGCAGCCCCACGCCGCCGGCGTGCGAGACCGTGTCGACCTTCTGGAACGCACCCGTGCGGCGGAAGAAGCGCATGCCCTGGTACGGGCCGTACCGGCGCAGCAGCTCGGCGATCACGGGGAACGCCATCAGGTTGTCGGGCAGCGGCCGGTCGGTGAACGAGGGCCGCACGAGCACGAGCCGCTCGACCGGCAGCAGGCCGGCGAGCGCGATCCGCACCGCGAGCGCGGCGCCCATCGAGATGCCGATGATCGTGAAGGGTGCGGACTCGGCCGGCTCGGCTTCGTCGCGGGCCTCTGCGGCGACCTCGGCGGCGAGCGCGTCGAGCGTGAAGCGGTCGGCGGCGCCGATCAGCTCGGATGCCCCGTGGGCGCGCACGTCGGGGGCGACGATCCGCTCGTCGGCGCCCGACACGTCCTGCACGACCGGCGCGAACAGCTCGAGCGGCGTGCGGCGGTCGGACCCGAGCCCGTGCAGCAGCAGCGTCGGCACGGCGGCGTCAGGCGGTGCGGCCGGAGCGGAGCATGGCGAGCAGGTCGTCGGCGCGGTCGACGAGGATCGCGATCTGGTCCTCGTCGCGGTCGACCCAGCGGCACTTCGGCTCGCCCAGCGGCACGAAGTCCTCGTGCTGCTCCCACACCACGAGCGTGCGCTCGGCGCCCAGCACGTACTGCTGCCACCACACCTGCCGGAGGTAGTGGCGGGGGATGCCGCGCCACGCCTTGCCGGTCGTCTTGATCTCGGCGAGCTCCAGCACGCCGTCGTCGGTCACCCGCAGGCCGTCCGGCGTCGCGAGGTGGCGTCGGTCGCCCGCGGCGTGGAACAGCAGCGAGCTGCCCGCGATGCCGTGGTGCTGCTGCATCCAGCGTGCGATGACGGGCTCGCGGATGCGGCCGTGGTCGATCGCGCGCCCGCCGGTGAACCCCGACGTGCCGTGCAGCTTCTCCCACGCGAGCTGGCGCACGGCAGTGTGCGACGCCAGCCGGGCGGCATCCGTCGCCGTGATGCCCTGCGAGCGGGCCCGCAGCCAGGCCACGCGGTCCTTCGAGTCGGCGACGATGCGCGACTCGTGCGGGTGGCGCGGCCGGCCGGGCTCGGTCGAGACGGCGGATGCCGCGGGCAGCGTGTCGGTCACGCTTCGAGGCTACCCGGGGCATCCGTCGCCGCCGGGCCCGACGCGCGCCGGACTCAGTCGGCGATGCTCCAGTAGTACACGTCGGCGCCGGGGTGCAGCACCGTGAGCGCCCAGTCGACCGAGCGGTCCCACGTGTGGTCGGTGTGGCCGGCGTACTCGATCAGCACCGTGCCGTCGTCGCGCGGCTCGACCGCCGTGACGACGCCCGTATGGTCGCGGTCGCCGGAGTTGTCCCAGTCGAACTGCACGACGTCGCCGGGCTGCACGAGGTGTCGCTGGTCGTCGGTGAGCGCCGTGGCCTTCTCGGGCCGTGCCTCGAGGTACCACATGAGGTTCGTCGAGCTGATCCACGGCGAGCTCGACGTGTAGGCGTTGCCGCCCGGGTCGTGCCACCACGCCGAATCCTGCTCCCAGCCCCTGGCGAACAGCGTCTGGCTCGTGAAGTTCACGCAGTCGTTGTTCGGGATGTAGCCGAATCGCTCGCTGTCGCGCTCGCGCCAGTGGGCGTGCGCGTACTCGAGCTGCGCGGTCACGGCGGCGCTGAGGCCCTCGGTGTCGAGCACGGCGATGTCGTCGGTGCCCTCGGGGTCGGGCGGCGGGCCGATGCTCGCGGGCGCGGAGGTCGCGGTCGGGGTCGGGCGGAGCTCGGCCTCGGGGGTGCTCGCCGCGGCGAGCGGCACGACGGACGTGCGTGCGCGGTCCGCCGCCGCCGTCCAGGCCCCCGCGCCGACCGCGCCGATCGCGCCGATCGCGAGCGCGGCGGTGAGGCCGACGGCGAGCACTGCGGTGCGCCGACGGGTCGACGGATGCTCCGCCCCCGAGCCCATGCGCCCAGACTATGGCCCGAACCGGCCATGCGGAATGGCCGGATCGCGCGATGAGGGCGCGACGCGATCGGAGTGGAATCGAGGCATCGTCACCGCACGAGATCCGGGCGGGACGGCACGGGGGAGCTGAGCACGATGATCACCACCACCACCACGACCGCTGACGCCGACGTCCGGGTCGCCGCCTCGATGGCCCGCGGCATGCGCTGCGGCTGGTACCGCACGCTTTTCGAGCTCGGCCCGGTCACGGTCGACGCCTTCGCCGACGAGGCCGGCATCGGGCCCGACGCGGCGACCGGCTGGATCGGCCGCCAGGTCGACGCCGGGGTGCTCCGCGTCGTCGGCACGGATGCCGCGGGCGAGCCGCTCGTGCTCCTGCCGGGCGAGCACGTGACGGCGCTGCTCGGCGACCGTGGCGAGGACGAGCTGTCGGGAGCTCGGGCGATGGCGCTGCACTACCGCGACCGCATGGCACCCGTCGTGCGCGCGGTCGGCGACCACGGCCTGCGCGCGCTCGCCGAGGCCGCCTGACGCCGGGCCCCTACACTGGGGGCCGTGGAGCCCGGGGATCAGCTGATCCGCTACGCCGACGTCGGCGGCCGCGAGGTCGCCTGGACGTCGGTCGGCTCCGGCCCGCCGCTCGTGCTCGGCGGGTGGTGGTGCAGCCACCTCGGGCTCGACTGGGAGGGCCCGGCGTTCCGGCGGCTCGTCGCGGCGCTCGCCGAGCACTTCACGGTGATCCGCTACGACCGTCCGGGCGGAGGGGCGTCGGGCCACGACGATCCGCCGCCGGCGGACCTCGACGAGGAGCTGGCGCTGCTCGAGGGCGTCATCGCCGTCGCGGTGGGCGACGAGGTGCGCGTGAGCATGTTCGGGGTGTCCTCGGGCGGCGCGGTGTCGTCGCGGTTCGCGGCCGAGCATCCCGACCGGGTCGACGCGCTCGTCATGTACGGCACGTTCGCGAACGGGAGCGAGATCGCGCCGCCGCACGCGCGGAAGGGCCTGCTCGACGTGATCGGCACCCACTGGGGCTTCGGGTCGCGGGTGCTCGCCGACCTGTTCCTGCCGGAGGCGACGGCCGAGGAGCGCGACGAGTTCGTCGCCTACCAGCGGCGGTCGGCGTCGCGCGAGTCCGCCGCCGCGTCGATGGCCGAGCTGTACGCGTTCGACTCCACCGGCCACCTCGGGCGGGTGCGCGCCCCGACGCTCGTGCTGCATCGACGTGAGGACCGCGCCATCCCGTTCGCGCTCGGCGCCGACGTCGCCTCGCGCATCCCGGGCGCCCGCTTCGTGGAGCTGCACGGGCTCGACCACTTCCCGTGGCGCGGCGACCAGCGTGCGGTGACGGACGAGGTGCTGCGCTTCCTGGGCGTCGACCCCGGGCCGCGCACGGCGGCCGACCCCGGGGCATCCGTCACCGAACCGCCCGTGGCCGACCTGAGCCCACGCGAGATCGAGGTGCTCAGGCTGGTCGCCCGCGGCGACACCGACCAGCAGATCGCCCAGGCCCTCGTGCTCAGCCCGCACACCGTGCACCGGCACCTCGCGAACATCCGCACCAAGCTCGGCGTGCCGTCGCGCGCCGCCGCGGCGGCCTGGGCGTCACGGCACGACGTGCTCTGATCGGCGACGCACGACGGCGCGGATGCCGCGGGGTGGATCTCCCGTGGCATCCGCGCCGTCTCTTCGGTGTGTCGCGGGTCAGATCTCCTGCACCGATCCGCCCGCGATCCGCAGCCGCCGTTCGGCGCGCTTGGCGACCGCGGAGTCGTGGGTCACGATCACGAGCGTGAGCCCGCGGTCGCGCCAGAGCCCCTCGAGGAGCTCCATGATCTCGTCGCGGGTCTGCTCGTCGAGGTTGCCCGTGGGCTCGTCGGCCAGCAGCACGTCGGGCTCCTTCACCAGCGCCCGCGCGATCGCGACGCGCTGCTGCTGCCCGCCCGAGAGCTCGCTCGGCACGTGCCCGGCGCGCTCGGCGAGGCCGACCTGGGCGAGGGCCTCGGATGCCCGCCGGCGGCGCTCCTCGGCCGGCACGCCGTGCGGCTCGAGCGCCGTCTCGACGTTCTCCTGCGCGGTGAGCGTCGGGATGAGGTTGAAGCCCTGGAAGACGAACCCGATCTCCTTCGCGCGGAGCTTCGCGAGCCGCCGGTCGGGCAGCTTCGACAGCAGGTCGTCGCCCAGCCGCACGTCGCCCGAGGTCGGGCGGTCGAGGGCGCCGAGCATCTGCAGCAGCGTCGACTTGCCGCCGCCGGTCGGGCCCTGGATCGCGACCATCTGGCCGGACGGGATGGTGAGCGAGACGTCCTTCAGTGCCGTCACCGTGCGGGAGGACTGCGTGTAGGTCTTGCCGACCTTGTCGAGCGTGTACATGGCGGTTCCCTTCGGGGTTGCCGGGGCAGCCGGTTCGGCCGTGGTGGGGAGGGTGATCGAGGTCGTGGCCGCGGCGCTCATGCGACGCTCCGGAGTGCCTCGGCCGGGCGCAGCCGGGAGGCGCGCCAGCCGCCGATCGCGCCGGCGACGAGGCCGCCGAGCACGGCGAGGCCGACCGCGACGAGCACGACCGAGACGGTCACCGGCGCGGTGAGCACGATGTCGGAGGTCGTCGTGGTCGCGGCGGCGCCGAACGGCCCGCCGCCCCCGGTGAGGCCCATGCGGTCGCCGCCGTCGCCCGCCGCGGCGGCCATGCCTCCGCCGTCGCCGCCGAACGCCTGGACCGAGCCTGCCGAGCCCGACAGCGTGGGCTGGACGAACGTGATGATGCCGATGCCGACGAGGCCGATGACGATGCCGAGCGCGCCGCCGATGAGGCCCTGCACGAGCGACTCGCCCGCGACCTGGCCGACCACGCGGCGGTTCGACCAGCCGATCGCCTTGAGCGTGCCGAACTCGCGGGTGCGCCGGGTCACGCCCGACACCGTGAAGAGCACGGCGATGAGGAACGCCGCCGCGAGCACGGCGACCGAGAGCCACAGGCCGAGCGACGAGACGAGGGTCGACGCCGAGGCGAGCGAGCCGGAGACCGAGGACGCGAGGTCCTCCTGGGTGTTGACCGTCGCGTCGGGCAGCGCCTCCTCGAGGCTCGCCTGCACGGCGGCGATGTCGGTCGACGACGCGGCCTGCACGTAGACGGTGGAGACCTGGCCCTCGAGACCGGCGAGCGCCTGCGCGGTGTCGAGCGGCAGGTAGACGTTCGCGCCGGTCGAGGCGTCCGCGGTGTCGGCGGTCACGAGGCCGACGATCTCCATGGTCGAGCCGCCGACGTCGATGGTGTCGCCCACGACGAGCTCGGCGGTCGTGGCGTAGGCCGAGTCGAGGAGTGCCACGTCGGCACCCGCATCCGCCGCCTCGAGCCCGCGCCCGTCGGTGACGGCGGCCGACGACAGCGGCCCGAGCGCGGATGCCGCGGGGTCGATGCCGAGCACCGTGAACGAGTCGACGTCGAAGGCGCTGCCGCCGGCGCCGTCCGCGCCGCCGGTCGGCGGCTCCTGGGCGCCCTCCTCGCCGGGCGCGCCCCCGCCGCCCTGCATCTGCGAGAAGTCGGGCAGCTCGCCCGAGAAGGTCGTGTTCGTGAGCGACAGTGCCGCAGCGGCATCCGCCACCCCCTCGGTCGAGAGCGCGGTGTCGAGCGCGGAGGCGTCGAAGGTGGACGTGCCCATGCCCGCCGACAGGCGCGAGTCGGAGACCGTGGTCGAGCCCTCGGCGTCGTCGGTCTCGCCGTCCTCGGCGCCGAACTCGAAGCGGCCGCCCCCGTCGCCGCCCTCGCCCGGGCCGGTGGGCGCCTGCGTGACGGTGATGTCGGTGCCGACGCCGTAGACCGACTCGAGCACGGATGCCTGTGCGTCGCGCACGCCCCCCGAGAGTGCGTTGACGATCATGACGAGGGCGATGGCCAGGGCCATGCCGATCGCCACGATGAGGGTCTGTCTGCGTCGCCCCGCGAGCTCGCGGCGCAGGTAGGTGAGGAACATCGTTCTCCTTCGTGGATGGTGGGCCCGACGGGACAGGGGTACCCCGCCGGGCATCGGCGACGCTAGGCGGCGGCGCTATGGCGGCACCCGGGCCGGGCTATGGGAACGCTATGGATGCCTCACGAGAGCCACAGCCGGGTCATAGGCGGGGCATAGGAAGATGCGGATACTGGTGTCATGCCCTCTTCACTGAGCCGCGAGCAGCCGCACGCCGAACACCGCAGCCCCGCCATCGCCAAGCCCGACGGCAGTCCCGTGCGGGTGCTCGTCGTCGACGACGAGGCGCAGCTGGCCGACCTGCTGAAGATGGCCCTGCGCTACGAGGGGTGGGACGTGCGCACCGCGGGCGACGGCCACGCCGCCATGCGCGTGGCGCGCGAGTTCCGCCCCGACGCGATCGTGCTCGACGTGATGCTTCCCGACATCGACGGGCTCGAGGTGCTGCAGCGCCTGCGCACCGAGGGCGACGAGACGCCGGTGCTCTTCCTCACCGCGAAGGACTCGCTCGACGACCGGCTCGCGGGCCTCACCGCGGGCGGCGACGACTACGTCACCAAGCCGTTCAGCCTCGAGGAGGTCGTCGCGCGGCTGCGTGGGCTGATCCGACGCTTCGTGCGCTCGACCGCTGCGACCGACCCCGTGCTCGCCGTCGGCGACCTCACGCTCGACGAGGACTCCTACGAGGTCGAGCGCGCCGGCGAGCCGATCGAGCTCACGGCGACCGAGTTCGAGCTGCTCCGCTACCTCATGCGCAACCCACGGCGGGTGCTCTCGAAGGCGCAGATCCTCGACCGCGTCTGGTCGTACGACTTCGGCGGCAAGGCCAGCGTGGTCGAGCTCTACATCTCCTACCTGCGCAAGAAAATCGACGCGGGGCGCGAGCCGATGATCCACACGGTGCGCGGCGCCGGCTACATGATCAAGGCCGCCACGTGACGGATGCCCCGCGCACGCGCGCGCACTGGACCCTCGAGCGACGCCTGATCGTCGCGCTCGTCTCGCTGCTCGCGGCCGTGAGCGCGATCGTCGGCACGGTGAGCGTCGTCGTCGTGCACTCGAACCTCGTCGACCGTGTCGACAGCCAGCTCGCGTCGGCGACGGAGCGCGGCAGGGTCGCGATCATCGAGCCGCCGCCCGGGTTCGAGGAGGACGGGGACGGCGACGACGGCGACGACGGCCGCGTGCTCGCCGCGCGCGGGCAGTCGGTGGGCACGATCGCCGGGATCGTGGTCGGCGGCGAGGTGCGCCAGGCCGCCGTGCTCGAGGAGGACGGCGGGATCGGGCAGCTCGACGACGACCAGCTCGCCGCGCTCTCGGAGGTGCCCGCGGACTTCGCGCCGCACTCCGTGAACCTCGGCGGCGACCTCGGCGCGTACCGCGCGATGGTCGTCGGGACCCCGGGTGGGGACCGGTTCGTCATCGCGCTGCCGCTCGCGATCGTCGAGGCGACCACGGCGCAGCTGGCGGTCGTGATCACGCTCGTGGCCGCCGCGGGGCTCGCGCTGGCGGCGCTCATCGGCAGCCTCCTCGTGCGCCGTGCGCTCGTGCCGTTGCAGCGGGTCGCCGCGACCGCCGAGCGCGTCTCGACGCTGCCGCTCGAGCGCGGCGAGGTCGAGCTCGCCGACCGCGTGCCGGACTCCGACACCGACGAGCGCACCGAGGTGGGCCGCGTGGGCGCGTCCTTCAACCGCATGCTCGACCACGTCGGCCAGGCGCTCACCGCGCGCGCCGAGAGCGAGGCGAAGGTGCGCCGCTTCGTGGGCGACGCGAGCCATGAGCTCCGCACGCCGATCGCGTCGATCCGCGGCTACGCCGAGCTCACCCGCCGCTCCACCGAGGAGGTGCCGCCCGACGCCGCGCACGCGCTCGACCGCATCGAGTCGGAGTCCCTGCGCATGTCGGCGCTCGTCGACGACCTGCTGCTGCTCGCGCGCCTCGACGAGGGGCGGGAACTGCGCAGCGACGATGTCGACCTGTCGGCCCTCGTGGTCGACGTCGTCGGCGATGCCCACGTCGCAGGCCCCGACCATCGCTGGGAGCTCGACGTGCCCGAGGAGCCCGTGCTCGTCGCGGGCGACCTGTCGCGCCTGCACCAGGTGCTCGCCAACCTGCTCGCGAACGCGCGGGTGCACACGCCCGCCGGCACGACCGTGTCGGTCGCGCTCGCGCACGACGGCGGCGACGCGGTCGTGACGGTCGCGGACGACGGGCCCGGCATCGCGCCCGACCTGCAGCGCACCCTGTTCGAGCGCTTCGCGCGCGGTGACGCCTCGCGCTCGCGCGCGACCGGCAGCACCGGGCTCGGGCTCGCGATCGCGCGCGCCGTCGTGGTCGCGCACGGCGGGTCGATCGGCGTCGAGTCCGAGCCCGGGCGCACGGTGTTCACCGTGCGACTGCGCGCCGCGTGAGCTCCGGATCGCCGGCGGGCGCACCCGTCGGCGCCCGCCCGGCCGCGCGGGCCGGGTCGGTCATCGCCATCACCGGCACCCCGATGCCATAGGTCACGAAGTCGCCCCGCGGGCGGATCGCGATGCCGACGAGCGGGCCGTCGGGGCCGTCCTCGGCGAGGTCGAGCCCGTGGGTGAGGGCGTCCAGCGCCTCGCGGGGCATCCGTTCGGCCGGCACCACCTCCGCGGTGCCGCGGAAGGTGATCGTGGCGTCGGGGATGCGCACCCAGGGTGCGAACCAGACCCGCCGGTGCGCGGGTGCGGTCACCGACACGTGCGGATTGGCCGCGATGTGCCGTGCCTTCCACATGCGCGCGTACGTGGTGAACCACACCACGCCGTCGGCGACGTGCGGGAGCACCCCCGCCGTGCGCGCCTCGCCCTGCCCGGTCACCGTGCCGACCACGATGAAGGGTCGCTTCGCCAGTTCCTCCCAGACCTGTTCGGTGGTCACGTCCGCCATGGTTCCGTCTCCCTCTGATCGTGTACTTGACAATGTCACGTGACAATGTCAAGTGCACGATAAGCGCGCTTGGTTGACGTTGTCAAGTAGGCTGGGACGCATGGAACCCACGGCGGTCGCCGGCCGCGAGGCGCTGCTCGCCTCGCTCGAGACGCTGGCGCGCGAGCGCGGGCTCGCGAACGTCGGCCTGCGCGAGGTCGCGCGCGACGCGGGGCTCTCGCACGCGGCGCCCGCGCACTTCTTCGGCTCGCGCGAGGGCATGCTCCGCGCGCTCGCGGGGGAGGGGCTGCGGCTCCTCTACGAGGACGTCTGCGAGGCGCAGGAGACCCCGGGCGCCGTCGGCCGGGAGCGGCTGGTCGTCGACGCGCTGGCGTTCGTGCGCTTCGCCCTGGCGCATCCGGCCCACTTCGACGCGGTCTTCCGCACGCCCGCGGCGCTCCGCGGCGACGCGCAGTTCGAGGCGCTGCGCGAGGAGGCGCTCGGCTCGCTCCGCGAACTCGTCGAGCTCGTGCGCGACGAGGGCGGGCTCGGGCCCGACGCCGACATCGACACGGTCGTGCTGCAGCACTGGGCGCTGAGCCACGGCGTCGCGTCGCTCGCGATCGACGGCATGCTCGGGGCCGAGGGCGACCCGGCGGTCGCCGAGGCGGCGGAGCGGATCGTGCGGGGGCACGTCGCGGGCCTGCCGTAGGGGACTGCCCGCGTCGCGGTATTCAGTTGACAGCGATCAACTATGTGCTTATGGTTGACCGTCATCAACTATCGAGGGGGTCCCGTGACCGCAACCGCATCCACGCCGGTCGTCTCCGACGCCGCGCCCGCGCCCATGTCGCGACGCGCGACGCTCAACGCCATCTCGGGGCTCATCCTCGGCATGTTCGTCGCGATCCTCTCGGGCACGGTCGTCTCGACCTCGCTGCCGCGGATCATCTCCGACCTCGGCGGCGACCAGTCGAGCTACACCTGGGTGGTGACCGCGGCGCTGCTCGCGACCACCGTCACGACGCCCATCTGGGGCAAGTTCGCCGACCTGGTGAACCGCAAGATGCTGGTGCAGCTCGCGCTCGGCCTGTTCGTGCTCGGCTCGGTGCTCGGCGGCTTCGCCCAGGACGCCTCGATGCTCATCGGCTTCCGCGTCATCCAGGGGCTCGGGGCCGGCGGCCTCCTGGCGCTCGTGCAGATCGTGATCGCCGACATCATCTCGCCGCGCGAACGCGGCCGGTGGATGGGGCTCATCGGATCCGTGATGGCGGTCGCCACCATCGGCGGCCCGCTCATCGGCGGTCTCGTCACCGACGGCATCGGCTGGCGGGCCAACTTCTTCATCGCCCTGCCGTTCGCGATCGCCGCGATCGCGCTCATCCAGGCCACGCTGCACCTGCCCGACCGGCCCAAGCGAGCGATCAAGGTCGACTACTTCGGCGCGGTGCTGATCGCGACCGGCGTCAGCCTGCTGCTCATCTGGGTGACCCTCGGCGGCAGCTGGTTCGAGTGGAACTCGATCGAGTCGTTCGTGATGATCGGCGGCGCCGTGCTCGCGCTCGTGGCCGCGGTCGTCGTCGAGCTCGTGGTCGAGGAGCCGATCGTGCCGCTCTCGCTGTTCCGGAACCGCACCTACGCGCTCTCGGTCGTCGCGAGCCTGTCGGTGGGCGTCGCGATGTTCGGCACCACGATCTTCCTCGCCCAGTACATGCAGCTCGCGCGCGGGGCGACGCCGACCGAGTCGGGCCTGCTCACCATCCCGCTGATCGTGGGGCAGATGGGCTCGTCGATCGCGGCAGGGCAGCTGATCAGCCGGTACGGCAGGTGGAAGCGGTACCTGGTCACCGGCTCGGTGCTCGCGATCGCCGGCCTGCTGCTCATGAGCACGCTGCACTACGACACGCCCTACGGGTTCGTCGCGCTGTTCATGTTCGTGCTCGGCGCGGGCCTCGGCATGGTCATGCAGAACCTGGTGCTGGTCGTGCAGAACGACACCCCGGCGGCGCAGCTCGGCGCCGCGAGCTCGGGCGTCGCGTTCTTCCGCAGCCTCGGCGGCACGGCGGGCGTGGCGGTCATGGGCGCCGTGCTCGGCACGCGCGTCGCCGACCTCGTGCGCGAGGGCCTCACCGGGCTCGCGCCCGAGCAGCTGGCCGGCGCGCAGGCGCTCGCCGACGGCGGCATCCCCGACCTCGCCGAGCTTCCCGGCCCGGTGCGCACGGTCGTCGAGTCGGCCTACGGGCTCGGTGTGGCCGAGGTGTTCCTCATCGCCGTGCCGCTCGCGATCGTCAGCCTCATCGCGATCTGCTTCCTGCCGAACAAACCGCTGCAGACCGTCACCGCCGCGCAGCGCCTGGCCGAGGAAGCCGAGGAGGCGGCCGTGGAGCTCGCCGACGCCGAGCTCGGCGTGGTGGCCGAGGATCCCCGGGACGCCGGGCACGACGGCCGCGCGGGCCGCACGCCGACTGCATAGGATGCACGGCATGACCACCGAGCGCCGCATCGAGGACGATCCCGCCATCGGTGCGGTGGAGCAGCAGCTCGGCGTGCTCTTCAACCGGGTGCGGCTGGTCTGGAAGGAGCAGGCCGCGAGCGTGCATCCCGACCTCCAGCCGGTCGGGTACAAGCTGCTCGGCCTGCTCGTGCGCGGCGGGCCGGCGCACGCCGGCGCGCTCGCCGACCAGCTCATGACCGACAAGTCCGTCGTCAGTCGCCAGGTGCGCATCCTCGTCGAACTCGGGCTGGTCGAGCGCCGCGTCGACGAGCACGACGCCCGGGCGCGGCTGCTCGAGGCGACGCCCACGGGCATCGCCCGCGTGCACGACGTGCGCTCCAGCACGCAGGGTCGCCTCCGCGAGCGACTCGCCATGTGGCCTGCGGGCGACGTGGAGAAGTTCGCGGAGCTGCTCGAGCGGCTGAACGAGATCTGAGCGGATGCCGCGGGGCTGCGCCTGCCGTCGATTTGGCGCAGCCCGAGGCATCCGTTACGCTGTTCTGAGCCAAAGACCGTCGGTCGTCGGCGCGCGGAAACGCGAGTCGATCGAAGCAGTGCGAGAGCACGGGCCCACGCAGGTGTCACGAAACAGACTTCCGGGAAGCTTCCCGAATCTCCAGCTCCGTGCGCTTGCGCCGGAGCTTTTCTCATTTCATCGCCGGTCCGAAGCCGCATCACACAGTCCGTGGGGTGCGAAGAAGACATAAGGAGTGGCCATGGCGAACAAGGAAGCCTCGGTTGCCGAACTCACGGAGAAGTTCGAGGGTTCGACCGCCGTTCTGCTGACTGAATACCGCGGCCTCACGGTTGCCCAGCTCAAGGAGCTGCGCAACTCCATCCGTGAGGACGCGAGCTACGCCGTGGTGAAGAACACGCTGACCAAGATCGCGGCCAACAAGGCCGGGATCACCGCGTTCGACGACGACCTCCAGGGTCCGTCGGCGATCGCGTTCGTGCACGGCGACCCCGTCGCCGTCGCGAAGTCGCTGCGTGACTTCGCCAAGGCGAACCCCCTCCTCGTGGTCAAGGGCGGCTATTTCGATGGCAAGCCCCTGACTGCCGAAGAGGTAGGCAAGCTCGCCGACCTCGAGTCCCGCGAAGTGCTGCTCGGCAAGCTCGCCGGCGCCTTCAAGGCCTCGCTGTTCGGAGCCGCATATCTGTTCAACGCACCGCTGTCGCAGGCCGTTCGCACGGTCGACGCGCTGCGTCAGAAGCAGGAGTCCGCAGCGTAGGCGCGAGCCTCGCATGCGGTGAGTACACCAACAAAGGAGATTAGAAATGGCAAAGCTGTCCACTGAGGAGCTGCTCGAGCAGTTCAAGGGCCTGACCCTCATCGAGCTCTCGGAGTTCGTCAAGGCGTTCGAGGAGACCTTCGAGGTCACCGCGGCCGCCCCCGTCGCGGTTGCCGCTGCCGGTGCTCCGGCCGCGGGCGGCGGCGACGCCGCCGCCGAGGAGGAGAAGACCGAGTTCGACGTCATCCTCGAGGCTGCCGGCGACAAGAAGATCCAGGTCATCAAGGTCGTCCGCGAGCTCACCTCGCTCGGCCTCGGCGAGGCCAAGGCCGTCGTCGACGGTGCCCCCAAGGCCGTCCTCGAGGCTGCCGCCAAGGACGCCGCTGACAAGGCGAAGGAGGCCCTCGAGGCCGCCGGCGCCACCGTCACGCTCAAGTAGTACGCGCCCCCGCTCGGGGGCTCGCTACGACGCCGAGGGCGTCGCTTCCGGATTCGTCCGGGGGCGGCGCCCTCGTCGCGTCTCCCGGCTCACGCGCTCCATCGCCCGTCTCGTCCGCCAGATCGTCGACACGCGTCGGAGAGCGCTTCCTCGGGTGCTTCTCAGAAAGCCATTTCTCGGTCACGAACGGGTCACGACCCCGCATGAATTCTGGGAAAGCGCTTGCGCGAGTCCTCCGCGGCTGTTAGAAATGTGCCTCAAGTGAGATAGCGCTTTCTCACCGATGATCAACGACGATGATCGGAGGCCGATGTTGGCACCAGCACCACCCCGGACGGCACGGCCGTCCGGCTCGAGCCGGCCCCGGGGCCACCGCCGAGGAGTGCGCGCATGAGCGCCCTCGGCGAACTCCGGAGCATGAAGCGCACCGGCGATGGCGCGTCACCCGCCGCATCGCGGGGGCGGAAGCAGAACCGTGCCGCGTTCCTGTTCCTGCTGCCGTGGTTCCTCGGGCTCTTCCTCATCACCATCGGCCCGATGGCCGCCTCGCTGGTGCTCTCGTTCACGCGGTACAACCTGCTGAGCCCGCCGCGGTTCAACGGCATCGACAACATCGTGCGGATGCTCGAGGACGGCCGGCTGCACAAGTCGATCGAGGTCACGTTCCAGTACGTGTTCATCTCGGTGCCGCTGCAGCTCGCGCTCGCGCTGCTGCTCGCGGTGGTGCTCGACCGCGGCCTTCGAGGGCTGTCGTTCTACCGCTCGGCCTTCTACCTGCCGTCGCTGCTCGGCGCGAGCGTCGCCATCGCGATGCTCTGGCGGCAGATCTTCGGCGTCGACGGCCTGGTGAACCAGGTGCTCGCCTTCTTCGGCATCGAGGGCCAGGGCTGGATCTCGAGCCCCGACACCGCACTCGGCACGCTCATGATCCTGAACGTCTGGACCTTCGGCTCGCCGATGGTCATCTTCCTCGCCGGCCTCAGGCAGATCCCGGTGATGTACTACGAGGCCGCGTCGGTCGACGGCGCGGGGAGGTGGCAGCAGTTCTGGCGCATCACGATGCCGATGCTCACGCCGATCATCTTCTTCAACCTGATCCTCCAGATCATCGGCGCGTTCCAGTCGTTCACCCAGGCGTACATCGTCTCGGGCGGCACGGGCGGCCCGATCGACTCGACGCTCTTCTACACGCTCTACCTCTACGACCGCGGCTTCGCGAACCTCGACATGGGGTACGCGTCCGCGATGGCCTGGCTCCTGCTGGTCATCATCGCCGCATTCACCGCGCTCAACTTCTGGGCCTCGAAGTATTGGGTCTTCTACGATGACCAGGACTGACACAGTGACCGATCCCGAACCCCTGACCGAGTCGGTCGTGACGGCGATGCCCGTCGACGACGTGCGGGAGGCCCGGCGCCGTCGCCGGGTGTTCCGGAAGCCGTTGCTCAGCCTGCTGCGCCACGCGGTGCTCATCGCCGCGGCCGTGCTCATGCTCTACCCGGTGATCTGGATGGTCGTGAGCTCGCTCCGGCCGACCGAGGTGATCTTCCGCGAGCCCGGCATCATCCTCGACAGCTTCGAGGTGTCGAACTACGTCGACGGCTGGAACGCGCTGTCGTACCCGTTCAACGTGTACCTGCTGAACTCGGGGCTGGTGGTGCTCGGATGCATCGTCGGCAACCTGGTCTCGTGCTCGCTGGCGGCGTACGCGTTCGCCAGGCTCGAGTTCACCGCCAAGCGCCTGTGGTTCGCGATCATGCTCGTGTCGATCATGCTGCCGATCCACGTGATCATCGTGCCGCAGTACGTGATGTTCTCCCAGGTCGGCTGGGTCAACACGTTCCTGCCGCTGATCGTGCCGAAGCTGCTCGCGACCGACGCGTTCTTCATCTTCCTGATGGTGCAGTTCATCCGCGGCATCCCGCGCGAGCTCGACGAGGCCGCGCGCATCGACGGCGCCGGGCACTTCCGCATCTACCTGCAGGTCATCATGCCGCTCATGGTGCCGGCGCTCGCGACCGCCGCGATCTTCACCTTCATCTGGACCTGGAACGACTTCTTCAGCCAGCTCATCTACCTGACGAAGCCCGACCTGTACACGGTGCCGCTCGCGCTCCGCGCGTTCGTCGACGCCGACAGCGCGACCAACTTCGGCGAGATGTTCGCCATGAGCGTCGTCGCGCTGCTGCCCATCTTCCTGATCTTCCTCTTCGGCCAGCGATTCCTGATCAAGGGCATCGCGACGACGGGGATCAAGTGACCGGCCACGCCGGTCGCGACGGCCGGGCGCCTGGACCCGCCCGGCGTACCACCCGCACCGCACCATCCGCACACACCGAAAGGACGCATCACATGCGAGGCATCACACGCCGCACCACCGTTGCCGCGGCGGCCCTGGGGGCAGCAGCGACGCTCGCCCTCACCGCCTGCGCCGGCGGTTCCACCGGGGGAGACGAGCTCTCCGACGAGCCGGTCACCCTCACCTTCACCTGGTGGGGCAACGACACCCGCCACGAGATCACCGAGCAGCTGATCGAGGTGTTCGAGGAGCAGAACCCGAACATCACGGTCGAGCCGCAGTACACCGACTGGTCGGGCTACTGGGACAAGCTGTCGACATCGGTCGCCGCGGGCGACATCCCCGACATCATCCAGATGGACGAGAAGCAGCTCTCCACCTACGCCGCGAACGGCGTGCTGCTCGACCTCGGCTCGCTCGAGGCACTCGACACGGCCGACTTCCCCGCAGCGGTGCTCGGCACGGGCGCTCTCGAGGGCACGCAGTACGGCATCCCGGTCGGCATCAACTCCTACACGTACATGGCCAACCTCGACCTGCTCGACGAGTACGGCGTCGAGCTTCCCGACGACACCACGTGGACGTGGGACGAGTTCATCGAGACCGCGCAGGCCGTCAGCGACGCGAGCGGCGGCGAGGTCGTCGGCTCGCAGTCGTGGGGCTTCGAGGACGGCGGCCTGAAGAACTGGCTGCGCCAGCAGGGCAGCGACCTCTACTCGGCCGACGGCGGCATCGCCGCGACCGAGGAGGACCTCGCCTCGTGGTGGCAGTTCCTGCTCGACTCGACCGACGCGGGCGCCCTTCCCGACCCGTCGGCGACCATCGAGCGCGAGGCCGGCGGTCTCGCCGAGTCCTTCACCGCGACCAACGAGTCGGCGTTCGGCCCCTGGTGGTCGAACCAGGTGCAGGCGCTGCGTGACGCGAGCGGCCAGAACCTCGTGGCGCTGCGCGTGCCCGGTTCGTCCGACGGCTCGCCCTACTACAAGCCGTCGATGTTCTGGTCGGCCTCGTCGAAGACGGAGCACCCGGCCGAGGTCGCGCTCTTCCTCGACTTCCTCGCGAACAGCGAGGACGCCGCGGACCTGCTGCTCACCGAGCGCGGCGTGCCCGCGAACGAGGCCATGCGCGCGTACGTCACGCCGCAGCTCGACGAGGTGAACAAGTCCGTCGTCGAGTTCCTCGATGCCCTCGGGCCCGAGGTCGGCGACGCCCCGCCCGCCACGCCCCCGGGCGGCGGCGCGATCGAGGACATCATCGACCAGAACACGCAGAAGGTGCTGTTCGGCGAGCTCACCCCGGAGGAGGCGGCTGCCGCCTTCATCGAGGAGCTGCAGCGCGCGCTCGACGACGCGATGTGATGACCTCCCCCTGACGACGGCCCCCGGGTCGTCTCGGAGCGGCTGCCGCGTTGTCCGTTCGCGGCAGCCGCTCTGGTCGGGATCGCCGCCGAGGGCGGCCCCGCCGGGTTCGGCGGCACTACTTTGGAAACCACGATCTACGCGGAGGACCCGTGACGAACACCTCGCCCCGACCGGTCACCATCGCCCAGGTGGCCGCCTTCGCGGGCGTCTCCCAGGCCTCGGTCTCGCGGGTGCTCAACCGCAACCAGACCGTGGACCCGGCGATCGCCGCCAAGGTGCGCGACGCCGTCGAGAAGCTGAACTACTCGCCGAGTCCGGCGGCGCGCAACCTGGTGCGCGGCCGCAGCAACACGATCGCCCTGGTCGTGCCCGACCTCGAGAACCCGATGTTCCAGGGCGTGCTCAAGGGGTTGAGCCGGGCGGCGTACGCCGACGGCTACCGCGTGCTCGTCGCCGACACCGCCGAGCGGGTCGGCGACGAGGAGGAGGTCGTGCTCGAGGCGCGCTCGCGCTGCGACGCGATCGTGCTCGTCGCCCCGCGCATGTCCGACGAGCGGCTCGAGGGCCTCGTCAGTCGTGTCGGCCCGGTCGTCGTGGTCAACCGCCCGGTCTCGGGCGACCCGGCGGCCGAGCTCTCGGTCGACTACGAGAGCGGCATCCGTGCGCTGGGGGAGCACCTCATCTCGCTCGGCCACACGCGCATCGCCTACCTCTCCGGACCTCCGCAGTCGTACGCCGACGTGCTGCGTCGCCGCGGACTCGCCGAGCTCGTCGCCCGGCACGCCGGGTTCGAGGTCGTCGACGTGCCCGCGGGCTCGCAGGTGGAGGACGGCTATCGTGCCGCCGACGCGGTGCTCGCCTCGGGCGCGACCGGGGCGATCGCGTTCAACGACCTCGTCGCACTGGGCCTGCTCGCCCGCCTGCGCGAGGTCGGCGTCGAGGTGCCGGTCGAGATCTCGGTCGCCGGCATCGACGACATTCCGCTGTCGCGGTTCTCCGCGCCCTCGCTCACGACCATGTCGGTGCCCCGCGTCGAGATCGGCGAGCAGGCCTGGCAGCGGCTCAAGGGCGCGATCGCGGGCGCTGCGGCGACGCATCCGCTCTCCTACCGTCCCATCCTCGAGGTGCGCGGCAGTACCGGCCCGGCGCCCGAGGCGACCGGCTGGCTGAGCCCCGGCCGCCCGCTGCTGCGGATCGGCGACGGCGTCGTCGCGCGGTACGAGGAGGGGCAGTCGATCGACTCCGTGTTGTCGCCCAGGCCCTACCTGCACCCGGTGGAGACGCTCGGCGGCGTGCGCGTCACCGACAGCCATCCGACCGACCACCTGCACCACTTCGGCATCGGCGTCGCGCTCCCGGACATCAACGGCACCTCGTACTGGGGCGGTCGGACATACATCGAGGACGTCGGCTCGGTGATGCTCGAGAACCAGGGCCGGCAGCGCCGCGACGAGTTGCGCGTGGACGGCGAGGAGCTCACCGAGCGCCTCACCTGGATCGACGAGCGCAACGTCGCACAGCTCAGCGAGGTGCGCACCCTCACCGGCGCGCCGCTGCGGGTCGGCGAGGGCGACGCCTGGGTGCTGCGCTGGCGCTCCGTGCTCAAGGCGAACTTCGGCGCGCTCGACTTCGGGTCGCCCGCGACCAACGGGCGCGAGGGCGCCGGCTACGGCGGCATCTTCTGGCGCTTCCCCGAGTGGAAGGCCATCGTCGTCACGGCCGACGGCGTCGGCGAGGAGGCCGCGCACGGCTCGCGCTCGCCGTGGTTCGCCGTCGTGGATCCCGAGCGCAAGGCGACGGTGCTGCTGCACCAGCCGGGCGGAAGACCACTGCCGTGGTTCGCGCGCGTCGCCGAGTACGTCGGCATCGGCCCGGCACTGGCCTGGGACGAGGTGCTGCACGTGCCGGAGGGCGGCACGGTCGAGCTCGGGCTGGACGCGCTGCTGATCGACCGCGTCATCACGGACCCGGCGGAGCTCGCGGGCCTCGCCGGCCGGCTCGCCGCCGATGGGTGAGCGGATGCCGCGGGGCGGCGCGTCGGGTGATCCGCTGCGCGTCGGCGTCGCCGGGATCCACGGCCACGGTGCGACCCACGTCGCCGAGGCGCTGCGGCTCGAGCGCGCGGGTCGAGTCCGGCTGATCGCGGTCGCCGACCACCGGGCGCCGGAGATCGCCGTCGGGGAGGCCGCGGTCTTCGCCGACGCCGCGGCGATGATCGCCGACGCCGATCTCGACCTCGTGGTGCTGAGCACCCCGATCCACACGCACGTGCCGCTGGCCCGTGCCGCGCTCGAAGGTGGCGCGCACGTGCTGCTCGAGAAGCCGCCGGCGCCCTCGAGCCTCGAGCTCGAGGAGCTCGACGCCGCGGCTCGCGCTGCCGGGCGCGCGGTCCAGGTCGGCTTCCAGAGCCTCGGGTCGACCGCGATCGACGCCGTGAGGGAGCTCGTCGCCGGGGGTGTCGTGGGGGAGGTGCGCGCGTACGGGGCGCTCGGGACCTGGGTGCGGGCCGTGGACTACTGGACGCGCAGCGCGTGGGCCGGCAGGCGCGAGCTCGACGGCGTGCCGGTGGTCGACGGCGCGGTGACGAATCCGCTCGCGCACGCGGTCGCGACTGCGCTCGCGGTGGCGGGGGCGAGGTCCGCGCACGACGTCGTCGACGTCGAGCTCGACCTCCTGCGCGCGAACGCGATCCAGGCCGACGACACGTCCTCGCTCGTGATCCGGCTGCGCGATGGTCGGACGGTCGCGGGTGCGCTCGCGCTCACGGCATCGCGCAGGAGCGAGCCGTGCGTGACGGTCGAGGGCGAGCTCGGGCGCATCGTCCTCTGGTACACGCTCGACATCGTGCAGGTCGTGCGCGACGGCGAACCGTTCCCGGCCACGACCCGGCATCCGCGCGTCTCGTTGCTGGAGAACCTCGTGTCGCACATCACCGCCGGCGACGAACTGCTCGTGCCGCTCGGAGCCACCGCGGCGTTCACCCGCGTGCTCGACGCGGTACGTGCGGGGCCCGACCCGCGGCCGATCGCAACCGAGCACATCGAGCGCGTCCACGACGGGGCGGGCGAGCACCTCGTGGTGCGCGACCTCGAGCGCTGGGCGGCACGGGTCGTCGCCGAGCAGGCGACCTTCGCGGACGTCGGGGCGCCGTTCGCGCGCTGAGGCCGCGGCGCGTCCCGCCGCATCCGCCCGGCCGTCGCGTCAGCGCGTGGGCGCCGAGGTGCTCGAGCGCACGACGAGTCGCACCGGCAGGTCGATGTCGTGCGGCGCGGGCTCGGCGTCGCCCTCGCCGAGCAGCGACATGGCCAGGCGCACCGCCTGCTCGCCCTGCGCCACCGGGTCCTGCGCGATGGTCGTGAGGCCGAACATCTCGGCGTTGTCGTGACCGTCGATGCCGATGATGGAGAGGTCGGCGGGGATGCTGAGCCCCAGCCGGCGCGCGGCGATGTAGGTGCCGAAGGCGATCTCGTCGCACGCGGCGAACACCGCCGTCGGCCGATGGGACGGGTCGCCCAGCAGCTGCAGCGCGGCCGAGAAGCCCGCCGACATCGAGTACTCGGTCGGCAGGTACGGGGCGTCGTCGATGCCCGCGGCGGACATCGCGTCGCGGAAGCCCTGGACCCGGCTGCCCTGGACGCCCTCGCGGTCCTGCTCGGCCTCCTCGCCGCCGAGCAGCACGATCTCCCGGTGCCCGAGGTGCAGCAGGTGCTGGGTGGCGAGCCGGGCCGTCGCACGATGGTCGACGGCGAGCCGGACGGCGGCCGGGAGCATGGTGCCGCCGATGGCGACGACCGGCCTGCCCGTGCGGGAGAGGCGGTCAGACTCCTCCGGGCTCAGGTCGACGTCGACGCCGATGATCGCATCGACGCGACGGCGCTGCAGGTAGTAGCCGAAGATGCGCTCGCGCGCGTCGGGCGCGACGGCGAGGTTGTACAGCACGAGGTCGTAGCCGCGTTCGAGCAGTGCGCGTTCGAGCCCCTCGAGCACCTGCCCGAAGTACCAGCGGTTGACGAACCGGATGATCACGCCGATCGACTTCGTCCGGCCCGTGACGAGGCTCGCGGCGTTGGGCGAGGCGATGTACCCGATCTCCGCCGCGGCGGCCACGACGCGGTCGCGCGTGGCCGGCGAGACGGACCCGCGGCCGCTCAGCGCACGCGAGGCCGTGGCCTTCGAGACCCCGGAGAGACGCGCAACATCCGCGATCGACGGCACCATCGCCTCCCTCCGTCGGAAGATGCAGGCCCGAGTGTAGCGCCCGGTCCGTTCGGGCGGAACCGGTTCCAATCCGCGAGGGTGGGTGTGACCGTTTCGTGATGTACGACCCTTGTGCCCCGCGCTATCGCCTGCCTAGCGTAGGGCTGGAACCGGTTTCGTGAGAGCGGTTCCCAGGAACTCCAACTCAACGAGGAGATGAGAGATGAGCACCATACGGAAGCGCCGACTGCTCCTGCCGCTCGCCGCGGTGGCCACGGTCGGCTTCGCGCTCACCGCCTGTACGGGGGACATCGCGAGCGAGGAGGCCGGTGACACGGACTGCTCGGAGTACGAGGAGTACGGAACCTACGACGGGGCCAGCGTCACCATCGGCGCCACGATCGTCGACATCGAGGCCGACCGCCTCGTCGAGTCGTGGACCGACTTCGTGAACTGCACCGGCATCGAGATCGACTACCAGGGCTCGCAGGAGTTCGAGGCGCAGATCGCGGTGCTCGCCGAGGGCGGCAACGCGCCCGACATCGGGTTCGTGCCGCAGCCCGGACTGGTCCAGCGACTCGCCGACGGCGGCTGGCTCATCCCGGCCTCCGAGTCGGTCGAGGCGAACGCCGACGAGTGGTGGACCGAGGACTGGAAGGCCTACGGCACGGTCGACGACACCTTCTACGGTGCGCCGCTCATGTCGAACGTCAAGGGCTACGTCTGGTACTCGCCGAGCGAGTTCGAGGAGAACGGCTGGGAGATCCCGACCACGCTGTCGGAGCTCAGGGACCTGTCCGACGAGATCGCGGCCGCCGGCGACCACAAGCCGTGGTGCGTCGGCCTCGAGTCGGGCGTCGCGACCGGCTGGCCCGGCACCGACTGGGTCGAGGACTACGTCCTGCGCCTGCAGGGTGCCGACTACTACGACCAGTGGGTCACGCACGAGATCCCGTTCAACGACCCCGGCATCGTCGAGGCGTTCGACGAGGTCGGCGAGTACCTCAAGAACGAGGACATGGTGAACGGCGGCATCGGCGACGTGTCGACGCTGGTCACCGAGGCATTCGGCACCGCCGGGCTCCCGATCCTCGACGGCGAGTGCTCGCTGCACCACCAGGCCTCGTTCTACGAGACCTTCTGGAACCCCGAGGGCGGTGACGCGGCGGTCGTCGCCTCCGACGGCGACGTGTTCGGCTTCATGCTCCCGCCGGAGAACGCCGGCGACCCGCTGGCCGTCACGGGCGGTGGCGAGATCGTGGTCGCGTTCACCGACGCCGAGGAGGTCGAGGTCGTGCGTACGTTCCTCTCGAGCGACACCTGGGCGAACAACCGCGTGAGCCTGGGCGGCGTCATCAGCGCGAACCTGGGGGTCGACCCCGAGAACGCGTCGAGCGAGCTGCTCGTGCAGTCGATCGAGATCCTCCAGAACCCGGAGACCACCTTCCGGTTCGACGGATCCGACCTGATGCCCGGTGCCGTCGGCGCCGACTCCTTCTGGAGCGGCATCGTCGACTGGGTGACCGGCGACGACACCCAGTCGGTGGTCGACGCGATCGAGGCGAGCTGGCCGAGCAGCTAGCGCGCCCCGCCGCGTTCGCGGCATGATCGGAAGGGGCGGGTCACGGCCCGCCCCTTCCGCACACCCCACTTCAATGACGAAACGGGAGACACGGTGACGACCGACGACCTCATCGGCAAGATCCTGCAGGTGGTGATGGGGCTCGTCGTGTTCGCGGCGATCGTCGGCCTCATCATCTTCTTCATCGACAAGGCCCCGAAGAAGGGCCGGGACTACTGGCAGCTCGCGGGATTCCTGCTCCCGGCGCTCATCATGGTCGCGATCGGCCTGGTCTGGCCGGCGATCCGCACGACGTTCCTGGCGTTCCAGGACAACTCCGGCGCGTGGTCGATGGACAACTTCGTCTGGATGTTCACGCAGCCCGCCGCCATCCGCACGCTGATCAACACCGTGATCTGGGTGCTCCTCGTACCCACCTTCGCCACCGTCGTCGGCCTCGCCTACGCGGTCTTCATCGATCGGTCGCGCGGCGAGAAGTACTTCAAGGCCCTCGTGTTCATGCCCATGGCCATCTCGTTCGTCGGCGCGGGCATCATCTGGCGGTTCGTCTACGAATACCGCTCGGGCGACCGCGAGCAGATCGGCATCCTGAACGCGCTCGTGGTGGCGTTCGGCGGCGAACCCGTCCAGTGGCTGCAGACCGACCCGATCAACACCATCCTGCTGATCGTGGTGATGATCTGGATCCAGACCGGATTCGCGATGGTCGTGCTGAGCGCGGCGATCAAGGGCATCCCGACCGAACAGCTCGAGGCCGCGCAACTCGACGGCACGAACGCGTGGCAGCGCTTCAGGAACGTCACCGTCCCCGGCATCCGCGGGTCGATCGTGGTCGTGCTCACGACCATCTCGATCGCGACCCTGAAGGTGTTCGACATCGTGCGCACGATGACCGCCGGTAACTTCAACACCTCCGTCGTCGCGAACGAGATGTACACGCAGGCCTTCCGCGCGAGCGAGGTGGGTCGCGGCTCGGCGCTCGCGCTCATCCTCTTCGTGATGGTGCTGCCGATCATCATCTACAACATCAGAATCCTGCGACAGCAGAGGGAGATCCGATGAGCACCACGGGAACCTCGTCAGTCCTGCCCCCCGACCGCGGCACGGAGGAGGAGCTGGAGCGCGGCCTCGAGCGCGAGGAGACCAAGCCCGCGCGCGTGAAGAAGCGCCTCACCTCGCGCACCGCGACCATCGCGGCGCTCATCATCGCGGTGCTCTGGACGATCCCGACCTTCGGGCTCTTCCTGTCGTCGTTCCGGCCGGCGGAGCTCATCCGCACCACCGGCTGGTGGACCATCTTCCAGAACCCCGGCTTCACGCTCGACAACTACCGCGACGTGCTGCTGTCGCCGTCGGTGTCGTCGCCGCAGCTGGGTGCGTACTTCGTGAACTCGATCGCCATCGCGATCCCGGCCACGATCTTCCCGCTCGTGTTCGCGTCGATGGCGGCGTACGCGTTCGCCTGGATCAAGTTCCGCGGCGTGCACGTGCTGTTCATCCTGGTGTTCGCGCTGCAGATCGTGCCGCTGCAGATGGCCCTCGTGCCGCTGCTGCAGTTCTTCTCGACCTACCTGCGACCGATGCAGGCGTGGCTGCACGACGTGATCCCGATCATCCCCGAGCAGAACTACTTGCCCGTCTGGATCGCGCATACGATCTTCGCGCTGCCGCTCGCGATCTTCCTGCTGCACAACTTCATCGCGGAGATCCCGAGCGACGTCATCGAGGCCGCACGCGTGGACGGTGCATCCCACGGCCAGATCTTCTTCCGGATCGTGCTGCCGCTGGCGATGCCGGCGATCGCGTCGTTCGCCATCTTCCAGTTCCTCTGGGTCTGGAACGACCTGCTCGTGGCGTTGATCTTCTCCGGCGGGACGCAGGACGTCGCGCCACTGACCCAACGATTGGCCGAGCTCACCGGCAGTCGCGGGCAGGACTGGCAACGCCTGACCGCTGCCGCGTTCGTGTCGTTGATCGTGCCGCTGATCGTGTTCTTCAGCCTGCAACGGTACTTCGTGCGCGGGCTCCTGGCCGGATCGACGAAGGGCTGATTCCGGACACGAGGCGAGGCCCCCCTCGGGGCGGGACGGCCCGGTCGCGGCAGGGGAACCCGCGGCCGGGCTCAGCCCGTGCCTGCGTGGAGTCGGCCCGCTCGATGCATCGGAAAATGTACTGTTCAGGACATAAAAAACAGACGTCGATCCGGCGTTGACGCAACCTCGACTTCGCACTAGCGTCGAGTGCAGGACCTCAGTAGGGACTCGCCGGCAACAGGGGGCCGGCACCGGGGGAAACAGGGGCCCGGCCGACGCAGCGTGGCGACGGCCGGGCTCCCTCCATGTCCGGGGCCGGGTGCGCTGCGCGGGCGTGGGGTTGACGCGGCATCCGCCCACTGGTTGTGTCGGGAGCGTAAGTGACCGAACGACAAGGGGGTTGGACGGATGTTCAAGAGAGTGATCATCGGTGCTGCGGCCGCAGGGCTGCTCGCCGTGGGGTTCGCGGCGCCGGCGCACGCGGAGGGGCACGGCGGGCCGCCGGACTGCAACTGGGGTCAGCTGACCCAGTACGCCATCCTGGATCTCGACTTCGACCAGGGCGGGCACTCGTCGGGTGAGGCGACGCCGCGGGCGGGCCTCGCGAACGTGTTCCCCGACCTGCAGGGCCGCGCGAAGCTGCAGGCCACGTGCGAGCTCATCGAGAGCCTGCTTCCGCCGGCGCCGTAGGCCGCCGGGGAAGGTCCGGGCCCGTCGCGATCGAACGCGGCGGGCCCGCGCCGTGCCCGGCGCAAATTGTATGCATATGTGCATGTATCGCCTAGGGTGGGCTGCATGACACTTCACGGCCAGAGCGGTCCGCCCGGCGGCGGCTCTGGGGGACAGGTCGGCCGCATGGGCAAGGCGCGCACGCGCATCTCGGCCGCCGACGAGGACGCCCAGCGCGCCGCCAACGCCGAGGCGCCGAAGATCCCGCACCTCGGCCGGCGCATCGCGGAGCTCTTCCGCCCGTACCGCAGCGGCCTCGCGGTCGTCGTCGCGCTCGTGTTCGTCGGCGCGGCCCTCACGGTCGTGCCGCCGCTGCTCACCGAACGCGCCTTCGACGACGGCCTCTTCCCCGAGGGCGGCGGCGGGCCGGACCTGCCCGTGCTCGCCGAGATCGTCGGCCTCATGATCGCCATCTTCATCGCCTCCGCGATGCTCGGGGTCTGGCAGACCTGGCTCACCGCGAACATCGGCAACAAGGTCATGGGCGACCTGCGCGTGCGCCTGTTCGAGCGCCTGCAGTCGATG
Source organism: Agromyces rhizosphaerae (assembly GCF_027925245.1). Classification (NCBI taxonomy): domain Bacteria; kingdom Bacillati; phylum Actinomycetota; class Actinomycetes; order Micrococcales; family Microbacteriaceae; genus Agromyces; species Agromyces rhizosphaerae. The sequence continues at coordinate 988,886 of NZ_BSDP01000001.1, read as the reverse complement.
GAGCTCGCCTTCTTCACCAGGACGAAGACGGGGGTGATCCAGTCGCGCCTGCAGAACGACGTCGGCGGCGTGGCATCCGTGCTCACCAACACCGTCTCGAGCGTGCTCGGCAACACCGTCACGGTCATCGCCGCGTTCGTGGCCATGCTGCTGCTCAGCTGGGAGCTCACGCTCATCGCCCTCGTGCTGATGCCGTTCATGGCGCTCGCGCAGCGCCGCGTCGGCCGGGTGCGCGCGAAGATCGCCGCGAAGACGCAGGAGTCGCTGTCCGAGATGACGGCCATCACCCAGGAGACCCTGTCGGTCTCGGGCATCCTGCTCTCGAAGTCGTTCACCCGGCAGGCCGCCGAGACGGCGCGCTACTCCGCCGAGAACCGCAACCAGATCCGGCTGCAGGTGCGCCAGGTGATGTCGGGGCAGTGGTTCTTCGCGCTCGTGAACATCTTCCTGTCGTCGATCCCGGCGATCGTCTACCTCGTGTCGGGCTGGCTCATCACGGGCGGCAGCGCGGACATCACGGCCGGCACGATCGTCGCGTTCACGACCGTGCAGGCGCGCCTGCTGTTCCCGATGCTCGGCATCATGCGGGTCGCGCTCGACGTGCAGACGTCCACCGCGCTGTTCGCGCGCATCTTCGAGTACCTCGACCTGCGGCCCGCGATCACGGATGCCCCCGAGGCGATCGACGTCCCCGGCGGGCCCGCGCTCGGACGGGTCGAGTTCGAGGACGTCTCGTTCAGCTATCCCGACTCGGCCGGCGATGCGCGCCCGACCATCGAGGACATGAGATTCCGCATCGAGCCGGGGCAGTTCGCGGCCTTCGTCGGGCCGTCGGGTGCGGGCAAGACGACCGTGTCGTACCTCGTGCCCCGGCTCTTCGACGCGACGAGCGGCACCGTGCGCTTCGCGGGGGAGGACGTGCGCGACCTGCGCGGCGACTCGCTGCTCTCGCACGTCGGCATCGTGAGCCAGGAGACGTACCTCTTCCACGCGTCGATCGCGGACAACCTGCGCTATGCGAAGCCGGATGCCACGGATGCGGAGCTCGAGCGTGCCGCGCGCGCCGCGAACATCCACGAGACGATCACGTCCTTCCCCGACGGCTACGACACGCTCGTGGGCGAGCGCGGGTACCGCCTGTCCGGCGGCGAGAAGCAGCGCATCGCGATCGCGCGCGTGCTGCTGAAGGACCCCGAGGTGCTCGTGCTCGACGAGGCCACGAGCGCGCTCGACACGATCTCCGAGCGGGTCGTGCAGGACGCCCTCGACGACGCCGCGCGCGGCCGCACAACCATTGCGATCGCGCACCGGCTGTCGACCATCGTCGGCGCTGACGTCGTCTTCGTCGTGGTCGGCGGGCGCATCGTGGAGCAGGGCACGCACGCCGAGCTGCTCGCCGCCGGCGGGGTCTACGCCAGGCTCTACGCGCAGCAGGCGGAGGGCGTGCCGGTCGCGGACTGAGCGGCTCGCGGGGTAGCGTGCTCCCAGTCGCGCATGACGGCGCGACGGGAGATTGGGGGATTTCCGATGTCAGATCCACGACCCGAGAAGCCGGTCGCGGCCACGCCGCTCGAGCACACGCCGACCGAGGCGCCCGCGGGGCCCTCGACGTTCGCGACGCTCGCCGCCGAGTTCTTCGGCACGTTCGTGCTCGTGCTGGGCCTCATCAGCGCCGCGCTCTTCGCGTCGGACTTCGGCGTCGGCGACAACGGCAGCTCGCTCGGCGTCGGCTTCGTCGGCGTCGCGCTCGCCGTGGGCCTCGCGATCGTCGCCGGCGCGTACGCGTTCGGGCCGATCTCGGGCGGGCACTTCAACCCAGCCGTGACGCTCGGCCTCGCGGCGGCGGGTCGCTTCCCGTGGCGCGGAACGGCCGGGTACATCGCCGCGCAGATCCTCGGCGGCGCGGCGGCGACGAGCATCATCGCGCTCATCGGGTCGTCGCAGGCGGGCTGGTTCGAGGCGGCCCGCGACGGCGGGTTCGCGAGCAACGGCTGGGACGCGCTCTCGCCGGGCGGCTTCGGCATCGGCGGCGCGATCGTCGTCGAGATCGTCTTCACGGCGCTGCTCGTCGCGGTCGTGATCGGCGTGACGCACCCGAGCCGGGGCAATCCGGCATTTGCGGGGCTCGTGATCGGCCTCACGGTCGCGCTCATCCACCTCGCGACGATCCCGATCGACAACACGTCGGTGAACCCCGCACGCTCGATCGCAACCGCGATCTACGGCGGCGGCGACGCGCTCGCCATGCTGTGGGCGTTCATCGTCTTCCCGATCGTCGGGGCGCTGCTGGCGGGCTTCACCTTCCGGGGGCTGTTCGACGGCACCAAGCGCTAGCGGCGGGGGCGTCGTCGCGCCCCGCCGTACGCGGCGGCCCGGTCAGACCTCGACCGGGCCGCCGCGCTCGTCGAGCAGGTCGGTCATGAGCGCGATCTCGCCCGCCTGGCTCTCGAGGATCGCCCGCGCGAGGCTCGTGACGATCGGGTGCGTCGAGCGCGCCAGCAGCGCCTCGGACATCTCGAGCGCGCCCTCGTGGTGGCGGATCATGAGCGTGAAGAAGATGCGCTCGGCCTCGACGCCCTCGGCGGCGCGCAGCGCCTCGACCTGGTCGAACGTCGCGAGTCCCGGCATCGGGTCGCCCGGGGCGTGCGTCGACGCGTCGTGATCGGCGTGCTCGCCCTCGGCGCCCGCGAGCGCGGGGCGGGTCATCCAGGTCATCTGCGGTTCGCTGCCGGCCTGCGGCAGCTCCCACTCCTCGAGCCAGCCGTACATCTGGCCGGCCTGCTGCGCCTGCACGGTGGCCATGTCGTAGGCGAGGCGGTCGATGTCGGGATCGTCGCTCGTCTCGCGGATGATCAGCGCGAGGTCGACGCCCTGCAGGTGGTGCACCTGCATGTCGCGCGCGAAGCCGGCCTCCGCGCTGACGGTCGTGGGATCGGCCTGCCCGAGCGTGGAGATGCGCCCGAACGCGAACGACACCGCGACCAGCGTGACCACGATCAGGGCGCCCACGACGATCGCGCCGACGCGGCCGATGGGCCCGCGGTGCTCGGGCGCCGCCGACTCGTCGGGCGTCGCGTCAGAGGCATCCGTCATCAGGAGCTCAGGACTCGCGACCGGGGCCGTCGATGCCGCCGGTGCACAGCGCACCCGGCTCGGGCACGAGGTCGCTGCGCCAGTACTCCTCGAGGTACTCGGCGATGCGCTCGTCGTCGGCCGACTCGACCTGCAGCTGGGTGTTCCAGCCGCTCAGGACGATGGGGGAGGGGAGCCCCTCGAACGGCGACAGGATGACGTACGTCGACGGCAGCTGCGCCCGCAGCGCCGAGAGCTCGTCGTCGGGCAGCGAGGGGTCGTAGGTGACCCACACCGCGCCGTGCTCCATCGAGTGCACGGCGTTCTCGCTCGGCACCTGCTCGGAGTACACGCCGCAGTTCAGCCAGGCCGGGTTGTGCTCGCCGCCTGCGGGCGGGTTCTGCGGGTAGTCGACCGTGCCGTCGACGTGCAGCGAGGTGTTCTCGAAGGTCTGCACGCCCTCGACGTCCGCGCCCGAGCCGCCGGCCGTGTAGTTCGCCGGCTGCGGGATGAGCACCACCGACGTGACGATGACGCCGACGACGGCCAGCGCGCCGACGATCGCGGCGCCGATGCCGATGCGACGGTTGCGCTTCTGGCGGGCCTGCTCGCGCTTGTAGGCCTCGAGCTTCCTCGCTCGCTGCTCGGCGCGCTGCTGCTTGACGGTCGGCTTCCTGCCGGGCGGGGTCGCACTCACGGGTGTGCCTCTCTCGGAATGTCGGGTTGCTCCATTCGAACGCATGGGGCGTCCGGATTTCTTCCCGGCAGCGGCATCCGCAGCCATTTCACAGGGCGAAGGGGCGAGCGGATGACACACGGCGACGCGTGCCACTAGAGTCGGAGCCGTGATCCCTTCGCTGTGTTGTCGCTGACGTCGCTCATCCCCCCGGTCTCCCGGCATGACCGATCGCTCGCCGCATCCGGCCCGCGCCTCCGCAGCGCCCGGCGAGCAGACGTGAAGGACAACGAATGAAGTACGCAGAGAACATCGTCGAGCTCGTCGGCGACACCCCGCTGGTGAAGCTCCAGCACGTCACCGACGGCATCGCCGCGACGGTGCTCGTGAAGCTGGAGTACTTCAACCCCGGTGGTTCGTCGAAGGACCGCATCGCGACCCGCATCATCGATGCGGCCGAGGCCGAGGGCAAGCTCGCACCGGGCGGCACGATCGTCGAGCCCACCTCGGGCAACACCGGCGTCGGGCTCGCGCTGGTCGCGCTGCAGCGCGGGTACCGGTGCATCTTCGTCTGCCCCGACAAGGTCGGCGAGGACAAGCGCAACGTGCTCACCGCCTACGGCGCCGAGGTCGTCGTGACGCCGACCGCGGTCGCGCCCGACAGCCCCGAGTCGTACTACTCGGTGAGCGACCGGCTCGCCCGTGAGATCCCCGGCGCGTTCAAGCCGAACCAGTACGCCAACCCGAACGGGCCGCGCTCGCACTACGAGACCACGGGCCCCGAGATCTGGCGCGACACCGACGGGAGGATCACGCACTTCGTCGCGGGCGTGGGCACCGGCGGCACGATCACCGGCACCGGCCGCTACCTGCGCGAGGTCTCGAACGACACCGTGCGCATCATCGGCGCCGACCCCGAGGGCTCGGTGTACTCCGGCGGCACGGGCAGGCCGTACCTCGTCGAGGGCGTGGGCGAGGACTTCTGGCCCGACGCGTACGACCCGAGCGTGCCGCACGAGGTCATCGAGGTCACCGACGCCGAGTCGTTCGACATGACGCGCCGCCTCGCGCGCGAGGAGGGGATCCTCGTCGGCGGGTCGAGCGGCATGGCCGTCGTCGCGGCACTCAAGGCCGCTGCATCCGCTCCCGCCGACTCGGTGTTCGTCGTGCTGCTGCCCGACGGCGGCCGCGGGTACCTGGGCAAGATCTTCAACGACAAGTGGCTGCGCGCGTACGGGTTCTCGAACGCGCCCGCCGGTCACACCGTCGGCAACCTGCTCGCGTCGAAGTCGGGGCGCACGCCCGGGCTCGTGTACTCGGCGCCCGACGACACGATCCGCGAGGCGATCGACCGCATGAGCGAGACCGGCGTCTCGCAGCTGCTCGTGCTCACCGCCGAGCCGCCCGTCGTGCTCGGCGAGGTCGCCGGCGCGATCCACGACGACGAGCTGCTCGAGCTCGTCTTCTCAGGCCGCGCGAAGCTCACCGACGAGGTGTCGAGCGTGATCGGCCCGCCGCTGCCGCTCATCGGCGTGAACGAACCGGTCGCGACCGCGCGCCACGCCTTCGGCGACGCGCCCGCGATGCTCGTGACCGACGGCGGGCGCGTGCTCGGCGTCATCACCCGCTCCGACCTGCTGACCTACCTCAGCGCCTGAATCTCACGAACCTGCAAGGAACCACTCCCATGACCTCGATCGACCAGCACCACGGATTCGCCACGCGTGCGGTGCACGCCGGCCAGGCGTTCGACCCCACCACCGGCGCGGTGATCCCGCCGGTGCACCTCACCTCGACCTACGTGCAGGACGGCATCGGCGGCCTGCGCGGCGGCTACGAGTACTCGCGCGGCGGCAACCCCACGCGCACGGCGCTCGAGACCCAGCTCGCCGCGCTCGAGGGCGGCACGCACGGCCTGAGCTTCGCCTCGGGCCTCGCCGCCGAGGACGCCCTGCTGCGCGCGGTGCTCGCGCCCGGCGACCACGTCGTCATCGGCAACGACGTCTACGGCGGCACGCACCGCCTCATCAACCGCATCCACGGCGCCTGGGGCATCCGCCACTCGACCGTCGACACGAGCGACCTCGACGCGGTGCGCGCCGCGATCGAGCCGGCCACCAAGGTGCTCTGGGTCGAGACGCCGTCGAACCCGCTCATGAAGATCTCCGACGTGGCCGCGCTCGTCGCGCTCGGCCACGAGGCCGGGGCGCTGGTCGTGGTCGACAACACGTTCGCCTCGCCCGCGCTGCAGCAGCCGCTCGCGCTCGGCGCCGACGTCGTCGTGCACTCGACGACCAAGTACCTCGGCGGGCACTCCGACGTCGTCGGCGGCGCGCTCGTCACGAGCGACGACGAGCTCGAGGAGCAGGTGCGATTCATCCAGTTCGCCGCCGGCGCCGTGTCGGCCCCGTTCGACGCGTTCCTCACCAGCCGCGGCATCAAGACCCTGGCCCTGCGGATGCGGCAGCACTCGGGGTCCGCCCAGCAGATCGCCGAGACCGTGTTCGATCACCCTGCGCTCACCCGCGTGCTCTACCCGGGCCTGGCGTCGCACCCGGGCCACGCGCTCGCCGCGTCGCAGATGTCGGGCTTCGGCGGCATGCTCACGCTCGACTTCGCGGGCGGCGCCGAGGCGGCCCGGAAGTTCGCCGAGACCACGTCGCTGTTCCAGCTCGCCGAGTCGCTCGGCGGCGTCGAATCGCTCGTCAACTACCCGTCGGAGATGACCCACGCGTCGGTCAAGGGCACGCCCGCCGAGGTGCCCGAGTCGATCGTGCGGCTGTCGGTCGGCGTCGAGGAGACCTCGGACCTCGTGGCCGACGTCGTCGAGGCGCTCGACCGGCTGTAGGGCGGGCGCGGCCCGGGGGCATCCGCTCGACCATGCCGCAGGCGCCGGCCTCTGGCGGGTCGCGGGCCGGTGCGGTAAGACGGTCACATGAGGCAAGACGCGGTCACCCGGTGGGTCGAGCGGTACCGTCGCGCGTGGCTGTCGAACGACGCGGGCGACATCCGCGCGCTCTTCACCGAGCACGCGGAGTACACCAGCACGCCGGGCACGGAGCCGTACCGCGGGCACGACGAGATCGTGTCGTGGTGGCTGGAGAACGCCGACGGCCCCGACGAGACGACGTTCGCCTGGGAGCCGCTGCTGGTGGGCGACACGCGCGCGATCATCCAGGGCCGCACGGTGTACCTGGGCTCGACCGCCTACCGCAACCTGTGGGTGATCGACCTGGCGCCCGACGGGCGCGCGACCGCCTTCACCGAGTGGTGGGTCGAGGAGGAGGACGCGGACGACCTCGAGTTCGACGACGACGAGGCGGATGCGGCGGACGACGACTCGGACGACCTCGACGACGACTCGGACGACCTCGACGAGGAGGACGAGTACGACGAGGCCGACGAGGACGACGACTGGGGCGACGACGACGAGGAGGACTCGGTCGACGACGACTTCGAGGAACTCGACTACGACTACGACGACGACGTGGACATCGACATCGACGGCGAGGACGCGCCGGACCCGGAGGGCTCGCGCTGAGGCGACCTTCAGCCGGCGAGTCGTCACGAACTGTCGCCATCACCGCGCGGGAGGCGACGTTTCGCGACGACTCGGGGAGGATGGAGTCATGACCGCCCCCCTGCGTTCGCTGAACGACGGCAACTCCCTCCCGCAGCTCGGCCTCGGCACCTACCAGCTGAACGACGGCGCGGGCGTCGCGGCGATGGTCGGCGCACTCGAGTCGGGCTACCGGCTGCTCGACTCGGCCGTGAATTACGGCAACGAGGAGGCGGTCGGGGAGGCCCTCCGCAGGTCGGGCGTCGATCGCAGCGACGTGAGCGTCACGACCAAGGTGCCCGGACGCGACCACGGCTTCGACGAGACGCTCGCGAGCATCTCCGGTTCGCTCGATCGACTCGGGCTCGACTGGGTCGACCTGCACCTGATCCACTGGCCGAACCCGAGCGTCGACCGGTACGTCGACGCGTGGCGGGCGATGATCAAGGCGCGCGAGCACGGCATGGTGCGCTCGATCGGCGTCTCGAACTTCACGATCGCCCATCTGGAGCGGCTCATCGACGAGACCGGCGTCGTGCCGGCGGTCAACCAGGTCGAGCTGCATCCGTACTTCCCGCAGGGCGACCAGCGCGCCTTCCACGCCGAGCACGGCATCGCGACCGAGAGCTGGAGCCCGCTCGCCCGGCGTACCGAGCTGCTGGCGGAGCCGGTGATCACCGAGATCGCGGACGGGCACGGGCGCACGCCCACCCAGGTCGTGCTGCGCTGGCACGTGCAGCTCGGGTCGATCCCGATCCCGAAGTCGGCGGATGCCACGAGGCAGCGCGAGAACCTCGACGTGTTCGGGTTCACGCTCGCGCCCGACGAGGTCGAGGCGATCTCGGGGCTCGAGCGCGGGCGCCTGTGGGACGGCGACCCGGACACGCACGAGGAGATGTAGGCCGCCTCCGGCGGGCCGGGACGGCGGCCGTGATGGCGGCCGCGATGGCCGCATCGCGGCACCGGTCGTTCATGTGACTGTCACAAATGTGACGGTCACATCGCCGCGCGGCGCGTGCATAATGGTGTCTCGGCGTGTGTGACCGTGCACATGCCAGACGCGAGCGAGGACGCAGTGCCGGAGACCAGAGCGGACGCCCCGAGGGGGCGGGCGCCGAGCATCCGCGATGTGGCGCGCCTCGCGGGCGTCTCCCACCAGACCGTCTCGCGCGTGCTCAACGACCACCCGAGCCTGCGCCCGGAGACCCGCGACCGCGTGCTGCAGGTCATGGAGCAGCTGCAGTACCGGCCGAACCGCGCCGCGCGCGCCCTCGTCACCAGCCGATCGCGCACGTTCGGCATCCTGTCGGCGTCGAGCACGCAGTACGGGCCGGCCTCGAGCATCGCCGCGATCGAGTCGGCGGCGCGTCGCTCGGGCTACTGGGTGAGCACGGCGAACATCGACTCGTCCGACCCGCGGTCGATCCCCGACGGCCTCGCCCACCTGGCCGCACAGGGCATCGAGGGGCTCGTGGTCATCGCCCCGCAGGAGCGCGTGTTCGACACCCTCCAGGAGCTCTCGATCGACGTGCCGTACGTCACGCTCCAGTCGACCGAGCGAGATCCGGAGCACGGGCTCTCGGTCGACCAGATCGCCGGGGCCCGCATGGCCACGCGGCACCTCATCGAGCGGGGCCACCGCAGCATCTACCACCTCGCCGGCCCGCAGGACTGGATCGAGGCGGAGGCCCGCATGCGCGGGTTCCTCGACGAGATGGGGGCGCAGGACGTGCCGACCACCGCGCCGATCCTGGGCGACTGGACGGCCGAGTTCGGGTACCACGCCGGGCGCGAGCTGCTCTCGGTGCGCGACTTCACGGCGATCTTCTCCTCGAACGACCAGATGGCGCTCGGGCTCATGCACGCCGTGCGGGCCGAGGGCCTCGACGTGCCGGGCGACGTCTCGATCATCGGCTTCGACGACATCCCCGAGGCGGCGCACTTCTGGCCGCCGCTCACGACCGTGCGACAGGACTTCGCCGAGATCGGCAGGCGCTGCGTCGACCTGCTGCTGGGCGCGGCCGGCCATGCGGACGCGCGTCCCGGTGGCGACGACGAGGACCGGCCGAGCACGATCGAGCCCGAGCTCATCGTGCGGGGCTCGGTCGGGCCGCCCTCGTTCTGAGGGAAATCCGCCGTTACCATTCCGTGACTATTCGGAAGTTGACACGGCCCGGACGTCTCTGGCTATTCTGAGTCCCGCGATGTGAACGGTCACATGAACGGTCACATTTCCGACGCAGGCACCGCGCAGTGCGTCCCGTTCCGCAGACGAAGGAGTCACCCGTGATGGCAGCCCCCACCGAGCGCGCAGCGCTCCGGGCCGTGGAGCTCGGGTCGGGTGATCGCGCGTGAACGGCTACGGGCCCACGATCGAGGTGGCCATCGCCAGGGTGCGCGCCGACGTCGCCCGCTTGCACGGCGAGCTCACCCGCTACGGCCTCGTGGTGTGGACCGGCGGCAACGTCTCGGGCCGGGTGCCCGGCGCGGACCTGTTCGTCATCAAGCCCTCGGGCGTCTCGTACGACGACCTCGCGCCCGAGAACATGATCCTCTGCGACCTCGACGGCAACGTCATCCCGGGCACGCCCGGGATGGAGCGCAACCCGTCGAGCGACACGGCTGCGCACGCCTACGTGTACCGGCACATGCCCGAGGTCGGCGGCGTCGTGCACACGCACTCGCCCTACGCCGTGGCGTGGGCGGCGCGCGGCGAGGAGATCCCGTGCGTGACGACGGCGATGGCCGACGAGTTCGGCGGGCCCATCCCGGTCGGGCCGTTCGCGATCATCGGCGACGACTCGATCGGCCGCGGCATCGTCGAGACCCTGCGCGGGCACCGCTCGCGCGCCGTGCTGATGCAGAACCACGGCCCGTTCACCATCGGCGCCTCGGCCAAGGACGCGGTCAAGGCCGCCGTGATGCTCGAGGACGTCGCCCGCACCGCGCACCTCGCGCGGGAGGCGGGCGAGCCGATCGCGATCTCGCAGCGCGACATCGATGCGCTCTACGAGCGCTACCAGAACGTGTACGGCCAGGCCGTCGACGCCCGGCGTCCCGCCGGCGGCGCGCCACCACCCCAGAATCGTGCGGCATCGACCTGATGCCGTCGGGAGCGGACCCCAGGACGACGCCGCTCCACTGTCACCAAGACAAGGACGTCCATGACTGACACAGTGAAAGGAAAGACCGTGAAGAAGACGAAGAAGGTGCTGCTCGCCACGCTCGCCGCGGGCTCCATGCTGGCGCTCGCCGCCTGCTCGGGCGGCGACGGCGGAGACAGCTCGGGCGGCGACGGCGGCCTCATCGGCGTCGCGATGCCGACCAAGAGCTCCGAGCGCTGGATCCAGGACGGCGACGCCGTCAAGGAGCAGCTGGAGGAGCAGGGCTTCGAGGTCGACCTGCAGTACGCAGAGGACGACATCCCCACCCAGGTCTCGCAGATCGAGAACATGATCACCAAGGGCGCCGAGGCGCTGATCATCGCGTCGATCGACGGCACCACGCTCTCGCAGGTGCTGCAGGACGCGGCCGACGCCGACATCCCCGTCATCGCCTACGACCGCCTCATCCGCGACTCGGAGAACGTCGACTACTACGCCTCGTTCGACAACTACATCGTCGGCGTGCAGCAGGCGACGTCGATCCTGGCGGGCCTCGGCCTGACCGACCTCGAGGGCAACGAGGCCGGCGACGCGCCCGAGGGTCCGTTCAACATCGAGCTGTTCGCCGGTTCGCCCGACGACAACAACGCCACGTTCTTCTGGAACGGCGCGATCGACACCCTGCAGCCGTACATCGACGAGGGCACCCTCGTCGTGAAGTCCGGCCAGACCGACTTCCAGCAGGCGGCGACGCTCCGCTGGGACGGCGAGGTCGCGCAGAGCCGCATGGAGGACATCCTCGTGGCGAACTACTCCGACGGCTCGCAGGTCGACGCGGTGCTCTCGCCCTACGACGGCCTGTCGCGCGGCATCATCTCGGCACTGACCGACGCCGGCTACTCGGTCGGCGACGAGTGGCCGGTCATCTCGGGCCAGGACGCCGAGCTCGACTCGGTGAAGGCGATCAACAGCGGCGAGCAGTACTCGACCATCTTCAAGGACACCCGCAACCTCGCGGCCGTGGCCGTGGACATGGCGACCGCCCTGCTGAACGGCGAGGAGCCCGAGGTCAACAACACCTCGGACTACGACAACGGCGTCAAGGTCGTGCCGTCGTACCTGCTCGAGTCGCAGATCGTCGTGCAGGACAACATCACCGAGGTCCTGGTCGACAGCGGCTACTGGACCGAGGAAGAGATCAACGGCTGATTCACCGGTGAGGCACCGACTCGGTTGACGGGTTGCCGCGTGTCGGGGCCTGAGCGGGAATATCCTCGCATCAGGCCCCGGCGCGCGGCGTCCGCCCCGGGAGGTGCACCGGCAATGGAGCAGGAGCAAGGATGACCACCAACATTCTCGAGATGCGCAGCATCACCAAGACGTTCCCCGGCGTGAAGGCCCTCGCGAACGTGACGCTCGGCGTCGAACGCGGCGAGGTGCACGCGATCTGCGGCGAGAACGGCGCGGGGAAGTCGACCCTCATGAAGGTGCTGTCGGGGGTGTACCCGCACGGCACCTACGACGGCGACATCGTCTTCGAGAACGAGGTCGTCGAGTTCAAGGACCTCACGGACTCGGAGTCCAAGGGCATCGTGATCATCCACCAGGAGCTCGCGCTGAGCCCCTACATGTCGATCGCCGAGAACATCTTCCTCAACAACGAGCTGAAGGGCCCCGGCGGCCTGATCGACTGGAACAAGACCGACTTCGAGGCCGCGAAGCTGCTCGCGCGCGTGGGCCTCAAGGAGAACCCCCGCACGCGGATCATGGACATCGGCGTCGGCAAGCAGCAGCTCGTCGAGATCGCGAAGGCCCTGTCGAAGCAGGTGAAGCTGCTCATCCTCGACGAGCCCACCGCAGCGCTCAACGACGAGGACTCGGACCACCTGCTCGACCTGATCCTGCACCTGAAGGGCCAGGGCATCACGTCGATCATCATCAGCCACAAGCTGAACGAGATCAAGAAGGTGGCGGACTCGGTCACCGTCATCCGCGACGGCAAGACGATCGAGACGATCGCCAAGGCGGATGTCACCGAGGACCGCATCATCAACGACATGGTCGGCCGCGACCTCGAGCACCGGTACCCCGACCACACGCCGAACATCGGCGAGGAGCTGCTGCGGGTCGAGGACTGGACCGCCCACCACCCGCAGGACTCCAGCCGCGTCGTGGTCGACAACGTGAACCTGAACGTGCGGGCGGGCGAGATCGTCGGCATCGCGGGCCTGATGGGCGCCGGGCGCACCGAGTTCGCGATGAGCCTGTTCGGTCGCAGCTACGGCTCGAACATCAGCGGCAGGGTCTACCTGCGCGGCGAGCAGATCAAGACGCGCACGGTCGCCGAGTCGATCGAGAACGGCATCGCGTACGCGACCGAGGATCGCAAGACCTACGGCCTGAACCTCATCGAGGACATCAAGCGCAACATCTCGATGGCGTCGCTGAAGAAGCTCGAGAAGTTCGGGCTCGTGCACGACAACGAGGAGTACGCGGTCGCCAACGAGTACCGGCGCTCCATGAACATCAAGGCGCCGAGCGTGCTCGTGAAGACCGGCAAGCTCTCGGGCGGCAACCAGCAGAAGGTCGTGCTGTCGAAGTGGATCTACGCGAACCCGGACGTGCTCATCCTCGATGAGCCCACCCGCGGCATCGACGTCGGCGCCAAGTACGAGATCTACTCGATCATCAACCGGCTCGCGGGGGAGGGGAAGGGCATCATCGTCATCTCCTCCGAGCTGCCCGAACTGCTCGGCATCTGCGACCGGTTGTACGCGCTCTCGGAGGGCCGCATCACCGGTGAGATGCCGGTCGAGGAGGCCACGCCCGAGTCGATGCTCAAGCTCATGACCATGGAAAAGCCCCGCTAGCGCCGCCGCTGGCGAATCACCCCAGGAGACTCACGCATGTCGAATCCGAACCCACCCGTCACCGAGGAAACCCACGCCGCCGGCTCGAACGTGAACCCGGTGGACAACAAGTTCACCGAGCGGCTGAGCCACGTGCTCGCCGACCTCGGCAAGAACGGCATCTTCATCGCGCTCGTCGCGGTCGTGGTGCTGTTCTCGTTCCTGACCGACGGAATCCTGCTCCGTCCGCAGAACATCTCCAACCTGGTCGTCCAGAACGGGTACATCCTCGTACTCGCCATCGGCATGGTCATGGTCATCGTCGCCGGTCACATCGACCTGTCGGTCGGCTCGGTCGCGGCCTTCGTCGGCGCCTGCTCGGGTGTCTTCGCGGTGCAGATGGGGTTGCCGTGGTGGCTCTCCGTGCTGCTCTCGCTCGGCATCGGCGCGCTGGTCGGCGCCTGGCAGGGCTTCTGGATCGCGTTCGTCGGCATCCCGGCGTTCATCGTGACGCTGGCGGGCATGCTCATCTTCCGAGGCCTGGCGCTGGTCGTGCTCGGCAACGCGAACATCGGCTCGTTCCCGACCGAGTACCGCGCCCTCGGCAACGGCTTCGTCAACGACGTGTTCGGCGAGTTCGAGATCGACCCGCTGACCCTCGGCGTCGGCGTCATCGCGATCATCGCGATCGTCGTGCAGCAGGTGCGCAGCCGCAGCGGCCGCATCAAGTACGGCCAGGAGGTCGAGCCGATCGCGTGGTTCATCACCAAGCTGGTGCTGGTCGCCGTCGGAATCTCGTTCTTCGCCTACTCGCTCGCGTCGTACAAGGGCATCCCGATCACCCTGATCATCCTCGCCGTGCTCGTGCTGGTGTACGGCATCGTGATGAACCGCACGGTGTTCGGCCGTCACATCTACGCGATCGGCGGCAACCGCCACGCGGCCGAGCTGTCGGGCATCAAGACCCGCCGGGTCGACTTCCTGCTCTTCGTCAACATGGGCGTGCTCGCCGCGCTCGCCGGCCTCATCTTCACCGCCCGCCTGAACCTCGCGGGCCCGAAGGCCGGTGACGGGTTCGAGCTCGAGGCGATCTCCGCGGCCTTCATCGGCGGCGCGGCGGTGCAGGGCGGCGTCGGCACCATCGGCGGCGCGATCATCGGTGGTCTGATCATCGGTGTCCTCAACAACGGCATGTCGATCATGGGCATCGGCATCGAGTGGCAGCAGGCCGTGAAGGGCCTCGTGCTGCTGCTCGCCGTCGCCTTCGACGTCTACAACAAGCGGCGTTCGGGCAGCTGAGCACGCGGGGGTGCGACGAACGGGGCGGATGCTGCGGCATCCGCCCCGTTCGCTGTTCCCGGCGGCTTCGCACCGGTTGCACGCACCCTCCGTGAGCGCTAACGTTGTTTCCGTTAGCGCTAACGCCGGTCGAAGGAGACACGTGACCACCCCTGAGTTCGATGCAGACGTCACCGCAGCGATCGAGCAGGTGCGCGCCGACGTCGCCCGCCTGCACGGCGAGCTCACCCGCTACGGCCTCGTGGTCTGGACCGGCGGCAACGTGTCCGGCCGCGTGCCCGGCGCCGACCTGTTCGTGATCAAGCCCTCGGGCGTCTCGTACGACGACCTCGCGCCCGAGAACATGATCCTCTGCGACCTCGACGGCAACGTCATCCAAGGCACCCCGGGTTCCGAGCGCAACCCGTCGAGCGACACCGCCGCGCACGCCTACGTGTACCGCCACATGCCCGAGGTCGGCGGCGTCGTGCACACGCACTCCACGTTCGCCGTCGCCTGGGCGGCGCGCGGCGAGGAGATCCCGTGCGTGATCACCGGCATGGCCGACGAGTTCGGCGGGCCGATCCCGATCGGGCCGTTCGCGATCATCGGCGACGACTCGATCGGCCGCGGCATCGTCGAGACCCTCACCGGGCACCGCTCGCGCGCCGTGCTGATGCAGAACCACGGCCCGTTCACCATCGGCGTGAACGCGAAGGACGCCGTGAAGGCAGCCGTGATGGTCGAGGATGCCGCGCGCAGCGTGCACTACGCGCGCGAGGCGGGCCCGCTCATCCCCATTCCGCAGGAGCGGATCGACGCGCTGTACGCGCGCTACCAGAACGTGTACGGCCAGGGAGGGGACGCCCGGCGATGAGCGCGACGCAGATCACCGAGGGGCGCACCGCGCTCGGCATCGAGTTCGGCTCGACCCGCATCAAGGCGTGCCTGGTCGGGGAGGACCCGACCGAGGTGCTCGCCGTCGGCAGCCACGAATGGGAGAACTCCTTCGTCGACCGCACCTGGACCTACTCGCTCGAGGACGTCTGGGCGGGCCTGCAGGCCGCGTACGCGGACCTCGTCGCCGACGCGCGGCGTCGTCACGGCGTCGCGCCCACCTCGTTCGGCGCCATCGGCGTCTCGGCGATGATGCACGGCTACCTCGCGTTCGACGCCGACGGCGAGCTGCTCGTGCCGTTCCGCACCTGGCGGAACACCTCGACCGGCCCCGCGGCCGCCGAGCTCAGCGAGCGCTTCGGCCTGAACATCCCGCTTCGCTGGTCGATCGCGCACCTGCACCAGGCGGTGCTCGACGACGAGCCGCACGTGCCGCGGCTGGCGTCGATCACGACGCTCGCCGGATACGTGCACCGCCGCCTCACCGGGCGCGACGTGCTGGGCGTGGGCGACGCCTCGGGCATGTTCCCGATCGACTCCGCGACAGGCACGTACGATGCGGCGCTCGTCGCGTCGTACGACGAGCTCGTCTCAGGCCGCGCGCCAGGGCTCTCCGTGGCCGGGCTGCTGCCCGAGGTGCTGCCCGCGGGCGCGCCGGCAGGCTCGCTCACCCCCGAGGGCGCGGCGCTGCTCGACCCGACCGGTGCGCTGCAGCCCGGCATCCCGCTCTGCCCGCCCGAGGGCGACGCCGGCACCGGCATGGTCGCGACCAACTCGGTCGCGCCCCGCACGGGCAACGTCAGCGCGGGCACCAGCATCTTCGCCATGGTCGTGCTCGAGGGCCCGCTCGCGAGCGCGCACCACGAGCTCGACCTCGTGACCACGCCCGCGGGCGACCCGGTCGCGATGGTGCACTGCAACAACGGCGCGAGCGAGCTGGCCGCGTGGGTCGGCGTGTTCGAGCGGTTCGCCGAGGCCGCCGGTGCGCCGGTCGGCACGGATGCCGCGTTCGCGACGCTCTTCCGCGAGGCGCTCGCGGGCGAGCCCGACGCGGGCGGCCTCCTCGCCTACAACCACCTCGCGGGTGAGCCGATCGCCGGACTCGAGGAGGGGCGGCCGCTGGTCGTGCGCACCCCCGACAGCCGGTTCACGCTCGCGAACCTCATGCGCGCCCAGCTCTACGGCGTGTACGGCACCCTCGCGCTCGGCATGCGCGTGCTCGCGGGCGAGGGCGTGGCCATCGACCGGATGTTCGCCCACGGCGGCATCTTCCGCACCGCGGGCGTCGCCCAGCGGTTCCTCGCGGGCGCGCTCGACGCGCCGGTCGCGGTCGGCGAGACCGCGTCGGAGGGCGGCGCGTGGGGCATCGCCGTGCTCGCGCGCTACCTGGCCGAGGCATCCGGCCCCGGGGCATCCGACCCCGACCTCGCCACCTGGCTCGACCAGCGCGTCTTCGCCGGCGCCGACATCGAGACCGTCGACCCCGACGCCGCCGACGTCGCCGGCTTCACCGCCTACCTCGACCGCTACCGGGCCGGCCTCGCCGCCGAGGCCGCCGCGGTGAAGGCGCTCTGACCCGGGGCGGGTGCTCCGCGGCGTCCGTCCGCCACGTCGCATCCGCCCCGTACCTCTCGACCCGCACCATCCGCAAGGAGACATCATGACCCGCACCCCGCTCACCACCTCGCTCGACGCGTACGAGGTCTGGTTCCTCACCGGCAGCCAGCACCTCTACGGCCCGGAGACGCTGCAGCAGGTCGCCGAGCAGTCGCGCAAGGTCGCCGCGACGCTGAACGCCGCCGCAGACGTGCCCGTGCACGTCGTCTGGATGCCGGTGCTCACCGACTCCGACGCGATCAAGCGCGTGGTGCTCGAGGCGAACGCCGCACCGAACGTCATCGGCGTCGTCGCCTGGATGCACACGTTCAGCCCCGCGAAGATGTGGATCGCCGGGCTCGACGCGCTGCAGAAGCCGCTCGCGCACCTGCACACGCAGGCGAACGTCGAGCTGCCGTGGGGCGACATCGACTTCGACTTCATGAACCTCAACCAGGCCGCGCACGGCGACCGCGAGTTCGGCTACATCCAGACCCGCCTCGGCGTGCCGCGCACGACCATCGCCGGCCACGTGAGCGACCCGCGGGTGCAGCAGCGGTTCACCACCTGGCAGCGTGCGGCGGCCGGCCTCGCGGCATCCCGTTCGCTGAAGCTCGCCCGGTTCGGCGACAACATGCGCTACGTCGCCGTCACCGAGGGCGACAAGACCGAGGCCGAGCTGCGGCTCGGCGTGCAGGTGAACACCTGGGGCGTGAACGAGCTGGCGGACGCGGTCGCGGCGGCCTCCGACGCCGAGGTCGACCAGCTCGTCGCCGAGTACGAGGACCTCTACGACGTCGTGCCCGAGCTGCGGGCGGGCGGCGAGCGCCACCAGTCGCTGCGCGACGGCGCGGCCATCGAGCTCGGGCTCCGGTCGTTCCTCGAGGAGGGCGGCTTCGGCGCGTTCACGACCTCGTTCGAGGACCTCGGCGCGCTGAAGCAGCTCCCGGGCCTCGCGGTGCAGCGCCTCATGGCCGAGGGCTACGGGTTCGGCGCCGAGGGCGACTGGAAGACCGCGATCCTCGTGCGCGTCGCGAACGTGATGGGTGCGGGCCTGCCCGGCGGCGCCTCGCTCATGGAGGACTACACCTACGACCTCACGCCCGGCAGCGAGCTCATCCTCGGCGCGCACATGCTCGAGGTGTCGCCGTCGCTCACGACCGCGAAGCCCACGCTCGAGATCCACCCGCTCGGCATCGGCGGCAAGGACGACCCGGTGCGCCTGGTCTTCACCGCCGACCCCGGCCCCGCCGTCGTGGTCGCGATGAGCGACATGCGCGACCGCTTCCGCCTCACGGCGAACGTGGTCGAGAACGTCGACCTGCCGTCACCGCTGCCCAAGCTGCCGGTCGGCCGCGCCGTCTGGAAGCCCGCGCCCGACTTCGCCACGAGCGCCGCGGCCTGGCTCACGGCCGGCGCCGCGCACCACACCGTCATGTCGACCGCGGTGGGCGTGGACGTGTTCCGCGACTTCGCGACCATGGCCGGCCTCGAGCTGCTCGTCATCGACGAGGAGACCACGCAGCGCGGCTTCGAGCAGGAGGTGCGCTGGAACCAGGCGTACTTCCGGCTCGCGCAGGGGCTCTAGGCGCGGGAGCGGGGCGCGATGGCGACGGATGCGAGTGGGTCGGCGGGCACCGCTGCCGGCGAGGCATCCGTGCCCACCATGTTCGACGTCGCCCGGCTCGCGGGCGTGTCGCACCAGACCGTCTCGAGGGTGCTGAACGGCCGGGCGGATGTCGCGGAGGCGACGCGCGCACGCGTGCAGCAGGCGATCGCCGACCTGCACTACACGCCGTCGCCCGCGGCCCGCGCGATGGCGAGCCGGCGCTCGCGCTCGCTCGGGCTGATCCTCGCCGGGCGGCCCGACTACGGCCCGTCGAGCGCGGCGCTCGAGTTCAACCAGGCGGCCTACGCGGCCGGGTACACCGTCAGCCAGGTGAGCATGCGCTCGCTGCAGCGGTCGGCGCTCCGCGAGGCCGTGCGGCGGCTCGTGGCGCAGCGGGTCGAGGCGATCGTGCTCATCTCGGGCGAGCGCGAGGCGGTCGAGGTCGTCGGGTCCGTCGACGTGCGCGTGCCGGTCGTCGCGGTGGCATCCGAGCCCGTCTCGGGCGTGCGCCGCGTCGCGATCGACCAGGCGGCGGGGGCGCGTGCCGCGGTCGAGCACCTCGTCGGGCTGGGCCACCGGGAGATCCGCCACGTCGCCGGGCCGCACCGCTGGATGGACGCGACCGAGCGCGTGCGCGGCTGGCGCGAGGCGATGGCGTCGCACGGGCTGAGGGTCGCCCCGCCGATCGAGGGGGAGTGGCTGCCGGACTCGGGGTACGCCGCCGGTGTCGAGTTGGCGGCGGATGCGACGGCGACGGCCGTGTTCGTCGGCAACGACCAGATGGCGCTCGGGCTGCTGCACGCGCTGCGCGACGCGGGCCGGCGGGTGCCCGACGACCTCAGCGTCGTCGGCTTCGACGACGAGCCCGAGGCTGCCCACTTCGCGCCGCCGCTGACGACGCTCCGCCAGGACTTCGACGCGCTCGGCCGCGACACCATGTCGCTCGTCGCCGAGCTGCTCGCCGGCCCCGGGGCATCCGCTTCGCAGCCCGCCTCCGTGGACGACCCCGCCCCCCGCGCGCCCTCCCTCATCGTGCGCGCGAGCACCGCGCCCCCGCCCCGCGCCTGACCCCTGCCGCCGGCACGTGCCGATCGCACCGGCCCGGCCGGATCGCATGGGCCCGGGCTGCAGCGCGGGCCGCCGTGATCTCGGCGGGCCGAGTTGGCCGAGGAACGGTCACCGGTCTCCACAGCGCGCGGAATACGTGCTGCAGATACGCACCGGTCGCCGTCGGTGGCCGCGCACGTCCGCTCGTCGAAGCTCGAACCATGGACGACGGCATGATCGGCGCACGCGCGCGTCTCGGAGACCCGGAACGTCTCAGCACCGCCCAACTCCTGGGTGCGGGAGCCACCCACCGTCAGGTTCGGCAGGCCGTCCGGGAAGGGAGCCTCATCCGCGTGCGACGTGGTGCGTTCGCACCGCGTGCGGCGTGGGCGGCCGCGAGCCCAGAGGAGCGCCACGTCGAACTCATACGGGCGACCGCTACGGCGCAGACGCGCCATGACCGTCCGGTCAGCCACCTATCGGCCGCAGCGGTGCACGGGCTCCCGATCATCGGACGCATGCCCGACGCGGTGGAGCTCTGGGATGGTGCTGCCGGCGGTGGGAGCTCGACGCCGGGCATCCGCACCCATCGCGGAGGCGCACGACCAGCGACTGTCGAGATCGAGGGCATCACGGTCACGTCGCTGCCTCGTACCGCGGTCGACATCGCGTCGACCGAGCCCTTCGCGACGGCGGTGTGCGTGCTCGACGCAGCGATGGGACGCACGATCCCCGACGCCGATGGGAACGGGGAGGCGGAGCTGACCGCGCAGGTCCTCCTGGCCGAGCTCTCCCGCGCGGGGATCCGTCGCGGTCGGCGTGCGGCGACCCGGGCGATCGGATTCGCGGACTCGCGCAGCGGGAGCCCGGGCGAGTCGTGGTCTCGGGCGTCGATGCACGAACTCGGATTCGAGGTGCCCGAACTCCAGGTGCGCTTCGAACGGCAGCACGGCCACGCCGACGTGGACTACTTCTGGCGATCGCGAGGGATAGTCGGCGAGTTCGATGGCGCACAGAAGTACATGAGGGAGGAGTACTTGCGTGGGCGGACGCCCGCCGAGGTGGTCGTTGCCGAGAAGCGACGAGAGGACGAGTTGCGGCGGCATCCCGGTGTCCGCGGATTCGTGCGCTGGGACTGGCGAGTCGCCCGCTCTCCACGGCGGCTCGCCGAGTTGCTCGATGCTCACGGAGTACCGCGTCGCTGACGCTTGATGCCGCTGGCCAGTCTGCGTGGCTCCGGCCAGCCTCTTATGGCTGGCCGCGACTACGCAGACTGGCCGCAGCGGCGGGGCGCCGCAAGGCGGATGGGAGGATGGAGGCATGGCACTGCACATCACCGGTGACGACGCCGCGGACGAACTGCTCACGAACGACCCCTTCGCGCTCCTGGTGGGCATGCTGCTCGACCAGCAGGTCGCGATGGAGACGGCGTTCGCGGGGCCCGCCAAGATCAGCGACCGGCTGGGCACGACGGATGCAGCGGAGATCGCCGCGGTCGACCCCGACGCCTTCGTGGCGGCGTTCAAGCAGCCGCCCGCGGTGCACCGCTTCCCCGGCTCGATGGCCGGGCGCGTGCAGGCGCTCGCCACGGCCGTGCGCGACGACTGGGGCGGCGACGCGGCCGCGATCTGGACGCAGGGCGACCCGTCGGGCGCCGAGGTGCTGAAGCGCCTGAAGGCGCTGCCCGGGTTCGGCGACCAGAAGGCGCGCATCTTCCTCGCGCTGCTGGGCAAGCAGTGCGGGCTCGAGGCGGCGGGCTGGCGCGATGCCGCCGGCGCGTACGGCGAGGAGGGGTCGTTCCGCTCGGTCGCCGACATCACCTCGCCCGAGTCGCTCGCCAAGGTGCGGGAGACGAAGCGCGCGGCGAAGGCGGCGGCGAAGGCCAAGTAGGGCTCCCGCGGCGACCCCGCCGGCCCGTGGCATCCGGGTGTCGGTGGGTAGTGGCAGCATTGCTGCCGCAGCACAACATGTAGTGGTCGAGCGACCGTCGGAGGACGGATGCGCGACACGCCGAAGGGCACTCCACAGCAAGTTTTTTCGCGGGCGTGCACAGGTGTGGATAACCGGCGGGAAAGCGCGGAAATCCGCCGCTCGCGGGCATCCGTGCCTGTGCACAACCGGTGGAAAGACTGGTGGAAAACTACACGCGTGTAACTACATCATCTTGTGGTCGTTCCCCGGGGCGAACACTAGATGTAGTATCGGTCGGGCAGTTGAGGTACCAGGGGCCGGAGCCCCCTCCGGGGCCCGGAAATCAGAGGGGAACATCAGATGTCGGTGACGGTCTACACCAAGCCTTCGTGCGTCCAGTGCAACGCGACCTATCGCGCGCTCGACAGCAAGGGCATCGAGTACGACGTGCTCGATCTCTCGACCGACGAGCAGGCGCTCGCCCAGGTCAAGGAGCTCGGCTACCTGCAGGCTCCGGTCGTGATCGCCGACGAGGACCACTGGTCCGGGTTCCGCCCCGACAAGATCGCCGAACTCGCCTCCCGGCTCGCGTAGGCAGGTCCCACGGGTCGGGAGCCGGACGGGCTCCGACCTCGTCGGTGCCGCATCCTCCTCCCGCCCGGGATCGCCCGGCGGCTCATGATGCACCACCACGACACGACCCAGCAGACCAGACACGACCGGAGGCGGACATGACGGACCTCGTCTACTTCTCCAGCGTCTCGGGCAACACGCATCGGTTCATCGAGAAGCTCGGCCGCGAGGCCGCGCGCATCCCGCTGTACCCCTCGGACGAGCCGCTCGTCGCCGACGAGCCCTACGTGCTCGTGCTCCCCACCTACGGCGGCGGCAACGGAGCCGGCGCCGTACCCAAGCAGGTCATCAGGTTCCTGAACGACCCGCACAACCGCTCGCTCATCCGCGGCGTCATCGCCGCGGGCAACACCAACTTCGGGTCGGGCTATTGCATCGCCGGCGACATCATCGCCGAGAAGTGCCACGTGCCCTTCCTGTACAAGCTCGAACTCTTCGGAACGCCAGACGACGTCAGCGCCGTCAATGAGGGATTGGACGCATTTTGGACAATGCAGCTGCAACCGCAGTGATCGACGCGCCGCGCACGTCGAGTGGCATGGACTACCACTCGCTGAACGCGATGCTGAACCTGTACGGCCCCAACGGGGAGATCCAGTTCGACAAGGACCGCGAGGCCGCACGGGAGTACTTCCTCCAGCACGTCAACCAGAACACGGTCTTCTTCCACTCCCTCAAGGAGCGGCTCGACTACCTGGTCGAGAAGGAGTACTACGAGGGCGCCGTGCTCGAGCAGTACTCGTTCGAGTTCATCGAGCGCCTGAACGCCCTGGCGTACTCGAAGAAGTTCCGCTTCGACACCTTCCTCGGCGCGTTCAAGTACTACACGAGCTACACGCTGAAGACCTTCGACGGCAAGCGCTACCTCGAGCGCTTCGAGGACCGCGTCGTCATGACCGCGCTCGGCCTCGCGCAGGGCGACGAGGACCTCGCGACCCACCTCGTCGAGGAGATCATCGCCGGCCGCTTCCAGCCGGCCACCCCGACGTTCCTCAACACGGGCAAGGCCCAGCGCGGCGAGCTCGTCTCCTGCTTCCTCCTCCGCATCGAGGACAACATGGAGTCGATCTCGCGCGGCATCAACTCCGCCCTGCAGCTGTCGAAGCGCGGCGGCGGCGTCGCGCTGTCGCTCAGCAACATCCGCGAGGCCGGCGCGCCGATCAAGCAGATCGAGAACCAGTCGTCGGGCATCATCCCGGTGATGAAGCTGCTGGAGGACTCATTCTCCTACGCGAACCAGCTCGGGGCCCGCCAGGGCGCCGGCGCCGTCTACCTCAGCGCCCACCACCCCGACATCATGCGGTTCCTCGACACCAAGCGCGAGAACGCCGACGAGAAGATCCGCATCAAGACGCTCTCGCTCGGCGTGGTCATCCCCGACATCACGTTCGAGCTGGCGAAGAACAACGAGGACATGTACCTCTTCTCGCCGTACGACGTCGAGCGCGTGTACAAGAAGCCGTTCGGCGACGTGCCCATCTCCGAGCACTACCGCGCGATGGTGAACGACCCGCGCATCAAGAAGACGAAGATCAACGCGCGCCAGTTCTTCCAGACCCTCGCCGAGATCCAGTTCGAGTCGGGCTACCCGTACATCGTGTTCGAGGACACGGTGAACAAGGCGAACCCGATCAAGGGCCGTATCAACATGTCGAACCTGTGCTCGGAGATCCTCCAGGTCAACACGCCGACGACCTACAACGAGGACCTGTCGTACGCCCAGATCGGCAAGGACATCTCCTGCAACCTCGGGTCGCTAAACATCGCGCTCACCATGGACTCGCCGAACTTCGGCAAGACCGTCGAGACGGCGATCCGCGGCCTCACCGCCGTGTCGAACATGTCGCACATCTCGTCGGTGCGCTCGGTGGAGGACGGCAACGACAAGTCGCACGCCATCGGCCTCGGCCAGATGAACCTGCACGGCTACCTCGCCCGCGAGCACATCCACTACGGCTCGGAGGAAGGCCTCGACTTCACGAACATCTACTTCTACACGGTGCTGTTCCACGCGCTGAACACGTCGAACCTCATCGCGAAGGAGCGCGGTGAGACCTTCGACGGCTTCGCCGACTCGAAGTACGCCTCCGGCGAGTTCTTCCGCAAGTACACGGATGCCCCGTGGGCGCCGCAGACCGAGAAGGTGGCGCAGCTCTTCGCCGACGCCGACGTGCACATCCCCACCCAGGAGGACTGGCGCGAGCTCGAGGCATCCGTTCGCGAGTTCGGCATCTACAACCAGAACCTGCAGGCCGTGCCCCCCACCGGGTCGATCTCGTACATCAACAACTCGACGTCGTCGATCCACCCGATCGCGTCGAAGATCGAGATCCGCAAGGAGGGCAAGCTCGGGCGCGTGTACTACCCGGCGCCGTTCATGACGAACGAGAACCTCGAGTACTACGAGGACGCGTACGAGATCGGCTACGAGAAGGTCATCGACACGTACGCCGCGGCGACGCAGCACGTCGACCAGGGCCTGTCGCTCACGCTGTTCTTCAAGGACACCGCGACGACCCGCGACATCAACCGGGCCCAGATCTACGCGTGGCGCAAGGGCATCAAGACCATCTACTACATCCGCCTGCGGCAGCTGGCGCTCGAGGGCACGGGCGTGGACGGTTGCGTCTCCTGCATGCTCTGAGACCATGATCGCGACGACGGAGTGGAGGCCCGAGTACGGGCCCGGGAGTCCCGCGGTGGGAGTCGTGTACGGCTTCCGCATGCGGGCGACCGGTGAGTTCCGCTACGTCGGGTTGACGACCAAACCTGTCGAGCGGCGGATCGCCGAACACGTCAATGCCGCGAAGCGTGGACGCCGCCTCCCGTTGTACGACTGGATGCGAAAGACGGATGCGGCGGAGTACGAGGTTGTGGTGCTCGAGCACGTCACGCGAAGTCGAGAGGACCTCGGCCTCGCTGAGGAGTCCTGGATCACGTACTTCCGTACGGCTGGTGATCGGTTGATGAATCTCGCCGACGGTGGTGCGGGGTCCGGCGGTGTGAAGTGGACGGCAGAACAGCGAGCAGCAGCGAGCGTCCGTCAGAAGGGTCGGAAGGGCGTGAGCCTTCCCGGGCCGCGCAACCCCCACTACGGCAAGCGACACACCGCCGAACAGCGTCAGAAGTGGTCGGAGGAACGGAAAGGCACCAACACCGGTGAGCGCAATCCGAACTTCGGGAAGTTCGGCGCTGATCACCCGAGCTTCGGCCGTCGGATGTCGGAGGAGTCCAAGCAGCGGCTCTCCGAGATGCGTGTAGGCGAGCTGAACCCGAACTTCGGCAAGGCCGCGAGCGACGAGACGCGAGCGAAGATGTCCGCCGCGAGGCGGGGCAAGCCCATGCCGTCGAGTGTGCGAAGCGCGCACACCCGTTGGCACACGAACAAGGGCGTCTTCTCGGAGACGTGCCGGCATTGCATCGACGATGCAGCCAGGAGAGCAGGAGAGAACGAATCATGACACTCACCGACAAGGTCAACTCGGCGGCGCACGACCCGGCGCACCAGGGCGGCGTGAAGCTCGTCAGTCAGGTCAACGCGATCAACTGGAACCGCATCCAGGACGACAAGGACCTCGAGGTGTGGAACCGCCTCGTGAACAACTTCTGGCTGCCCGAGAAGGTGCCGCTGTCGAACGACGTGCAGTCGTGGGCCACGCTGAACGCGGGGGAGCAGGAGCTCACGATGCGCGTGTTCACGGGTCTCACCCTGCTCGACACCATCCAGGGCACCGTGGGCGCCGTCTCACTCATCCCCGACTCGCTCACCCCGCACGAGGAGGCGGTGTACACGAACATCGCCTTCATGGAGTCGGTGCACGCCAAGAGCTACTCCTCCATCTTCTCCACGCTCTGCTCCACGGAGGAGATCGACGACGCCTTCCGCTGGTCGGTCGAGAACCCGAACCTGCAGCGCAAGGCCGAGATCGTCATGGAGTACTACCGCGGCGACGAGCCCCTGAAGCGCAAGGTCGCCTCGACGCTGCTCGAGAGCTTCCTCTTCTACTCGGGCTTCTACCTGCCGATGTACTGGTCGAGCCGCGCGAAGCTCACCAACACGGCCGACCTGATCCGCCTCATCATCCGCGACGAGGCCGTGCACGGGTACTACATCGGCTACAAGTTCCAGAAGGGGCTCGAGCGGGTCGACCAGGCCAAGCGCGACGAGATCAAGGACTACACGTTCTCGCTGCTCTACGAGCTCTACGACAACGAGGTGCAGTACACGCAGGACCTCTACGACGGCGTCGGCCTGACCGAGGACGTGAAGAAGTTCCTGCACTACAACGCCAACAAGGCGCTGATGAACCTCGGCTACGAGGCGATGTTCCCGAAGGAGACGACGGACGTGAACCCGGCGATCCTGTCGGCGCTCTCGCCCAACGCCGACGAGAACCACGACTTCTTCTCGGGGTCGGGCTCGTCGTACGTCATCGGCAAGGCGGTGAACACCGAAGACGAGGACTGGGACTTCTAGTCCTCCACCAGACGACCCGGGCGGCCCGGGCGCGCACAGAGAGGGGGCGGATGCGGCCGGCATCCGCCCCTTCGCGTGCGCGGTGTGCACCACCGCAACGCCGCTTCCGCCCGCGGGCTAGGGTGGCCGCGTGACCAGGTTCGCGCTCGCCGTTCCGCACTGGGGTCCGTTCGGGGACCCGCGCGAGGCGGCGCGCCTGGCCCAGCGAGCGGAACAGGCAGGCTGGGACGGCTACTTCACTTGGGGAGGGTTCGTCTCCGGCGACGCCCCGCCGAAGACCTACGACCCGTGGGTGGTGCCCGCCGCCGTCGCATCGGCGACATCGCGCATGCGGATCGGCACGTGCATCGCACCGCTCCCGGCGTTCCAGCCGTACGTCGTGGCGTCGATCGTTGCGAGCCTCGACGTGCTCTCCGACGGGCGGATGACCCTCGGCGTCGGCATCGGCGACGTGGCGCGCAGCTTCGAGATGTTCGGCCAGAGCGGTGATCGCTGGGTGCGGGCGGCGCAACTCGATGAGGCGCTCGACGTGATCGTCCGGCTCTGGAGCGGCGAGCGGGTCGACCATCACGGCGAGCACTTCACCGTCGACGGTGTCACCCTAGCTGCGGTGCCGGTGCAGCAACCGCGCGTGCCGATCTGGGTCGGCGGCGACAGCGCCCCGGCGAAGCGCCGCGCCGCCAGGTGGGACGGCTGGATCGGACCCGACAACGACCCCGCCGATGCGACGGTGGCCGACCTGCGGCGGACGCGAAGCGAGTTCTCCGACCCGGAGCACCCGGTGGAGCTGGTGTGGGCGGGCGAACTCGATGACGCCGGTACGGCCGACTGGGCGATGGTCCCACTGATGGGATCCCGCGACGAGTGCGCGGGCGTCGTCGATGCGGGTCCGAGTCGAGGGTGATGGCATGCATCGGGTGTGCTCGACGGTGGAGGAGATGCTCGACCCCGCGACCGTGTCGGACGCGCTCGCGCGCCCGGTGAGCTCCGTCGGTCGCGTCCCGGTAGCCACGAAGGGGCACTCGTCGACCGAGGCCCGGTTCGAGGGAGTGCTGATCGACGGGGAAGCCGCGCCGAGCCTGTTCCTCAAGACGGTCGACCGCGCGCGGGACTGGGTGTCGATCGCGACCGGCGACTCGGTCGATCGCGAGGTGGCCGTGTGGGAGACCGGCCTGCTGGACATGCTGCCGTCGGGGGTCGATCACGCGATCGTGGCCGCTGCCAGGACTCAACGGAGCTCCTCGCTGCTCATGCACGATCGCTCCGCGGAGTTCCTCGCCGAGGACGAGCCGATCACCGCGGAGTGGGTCGCGGGAGTGCTGCGCGCGCTCGCGGCGATGCACGCGGCCTATTGGGAGCATCCGGTGCTGGGTCGATCCGCAGGGGTGCTGTGCGATCTGGAGCAGGTGCTGGGGCATCTGGGACCGGCGCGGCTGCCGGCACTGCGGCAGGCGGTCCCGGGACACTTCATCATCGACCTGATCGACGAGGGCTGGTCCGACCTCGCGGGCCCCGTGGGGTCGGGGCTGGCCCGGGACCTGCGATCGCTGGTGGTGGATCCGTCCCCGGTCGTCCATGCGCTGGCCGGTGCGCCGCGGACCCTCGTGCACGCGGACGTCAGGCCGGCGAACGTCGCATTCGATGGGCGCCGCACCACGTTCGTCGACTGGGCTCGCCCGACCGTGGCGCCGCCGGGCATCGACCTGGCCTACCTGCTCTTGATGTCGCAGCCCTCCGCGGTCATGTCACCCGACGAAGCCATCGCCGACTACCGCGCCATGCTTGCGGCCTCACTGGGGTCCGATGGGTCGATGTCGTGGTGGGACGATCACATCGACCTGTGCATGACGGCCGTGTTCGCGATGATGGCGGCGGTCCTCGTCGACTACGAGACCGACCGCGGCTCGGACGAGGATCCCGCCCACGCCCGCATCGCCTGGTGGGCCGAGCGCGCCGAGCCGGGGCTGCGCCTCCTCGACCGGCTCTGAGCAGGGCGTGCTCCCCCCCCAGGGTGCGCCGGCGGTGAGATCATCGGGTCATGGCCCGAGCGAACGGCACCGCCGACCTGATCCTCCATCCGGTGCGCCTGCGCGTCATCCGCACGCTGCTCGGCGGGCGCCGCATGACGACGGCAGAGCTCGCCGCCGAGCTGCCCGACGTCGCGACCGCGACGCTGTACCGGCACGTGTCGACGCTCGCGGACGCCGGGGTGCTCGACGTGGTGGGCGAGCGGGCCGCCCGCGGGGCGACCGAGCGCACCTACGAGCTGCATGACGGCGCCGCCCACGTCGGGGGAGCCGACCTCGCGGGCCTCGGCCCGGAGGCGCACCGCGCCGCCTTCGCCGCCTTCGTCGCGGGCCTGCTCGCGGACTTCGACGCCTACCTCGCCAGGGACGGCGCCGACCTCGCGGTCGACGGCGTCGGCTTCCGCCACCGGGCGTTCTGGATGACCGACGAGGAACTCGACGAGTTCGTCGGCGAGCTCGGCGGCCTCGCCAAGCGATGGTCGCGCAATGCCCCCGCCCCGGGCCGGCGGCGACGAGTCCTCTCCACGGTGCTCATCCCCGACGAGGAGCGTGAGTGAGCCCGGCTTGCATTGTTCTCATGAATGAGAATAATGGAGAGCGGAAGGGATCCGCATGACCGCATCGCACGTCCGCACGACCGGCACCGAGGCCGAGCGCCGCTTCGAGGCATCCGACGGGGTCCCACTCGTCGGCACGCTGGCGCGCCCCGAGGGCGAGCCCGTCGCCGCCGCCCTCCTGATCCCCGGGTCGGGGCAGGTCGATCGCAACAGCGACCACAGGCGGATGCGGCTGGGTGTGACGCGCGACCTCGCGGCAGCGCTCGCCGACTCGGGCGTCGCCTCGTTGCGCTACGACAAGCGCGGTGTGGGTGCATCCGGCGGCGACTACCTCTCGGCCGGGCTGAGCGACAACGTCGCGGACGCCACGGCGGCGCTCGCCGAGCTGCGCGCGGCCGTGCCCGGCCTGCCGGTCGTGCTCATCGGCCACAGCGAGGGCGGCATCATCGCGACGCAGGTCGCCGCCGCCGACGCGGCGCTCGCGGGCGTCGTGCTGCTCGCGGCACCGGGCGTGACCGGCGAGGAGATGCTCGCGTGGCAGGCGCAGCGGGTGGCCGACGCGCTGCCGCCGTTCGCCAGGTTCGTCGTGCGGGTGCTGCGCATCGACGTGGTCCGGCAGCAGCGGCGCACCCTCGACCGGCTGCTCGCGAGCACCGACGACGTGATCCGCATCCAGGGGCAGCGGGTCAACGCGAAGTGGCACCGCGAGCTGCTCGCGTCCGACCCGGCCCGCGACCTGGCACAGGTCGCGGCGCCCATCCTGGCGATCACCGGCGGCAAGGACCTGCAGGTCGACCCCGACGACCTCGAGCGCATCGCCGCGGCGGCGCCGGGGCCGGTCGAGACCCGGCGCCCCGCCGACCTCACCCACCTGCTGCGCGACGACCCCGACGTCCCGTCGCTCGGCGCCTACCGCCGGCTGCTCCGCGAGCCGACCGACGCCGCGCTGCTCGAGCGGGTCGTGGCCTGGGTGGTCGCGGCCGCGCGCTGAGCCCCGAGCCTGCCGGGCTGCCGCCGTGCGAGACTGACGCGGTGACCGACATCGAGCTCGCCCGCATCGACGGCGGCACCGTGCGGCTGCACGACGCCCGGCGCAAGGTGCGGTGGAGCGTCGAGCTCGAGCCGTTCGAGATCGGGGTGTTCCCGGTCACGCAGGAGCAGCTCGCCGAGCTGCTGGGGGAGACCGCGCACCACCCGCGGCGGCCGGCGACGGATGTCAGCTGGCTGCGCGCGATCCGCTTCTGCAACGCGGCATCCGAGTGGGAGGGCCTCGACCCCGCGTACGCGTTCGACGGTGAGGAGGTCACCTGGCACGTCGACGCCGACGGCTACCGGCTGCCGACCGAGGCCGAGTGGGAGTTCGCGTGCCGCGCCGGCTCGAACCAGCCGCAGTACGGCCCGCTCGCCGAGATCGCGTGGACGAGCGCCGACGGCGTGACCGCGCCGCAGGACATCGGCGGCAAGCTGCCCAACCTCAACGGCCTGTTCGACACGCTCGGCAACGTCTGGGAGTGGTGCTGGGACCTGCTCGACCCCGCCCGCTACGACGACTACCGGGTGTTCCGCGGCGGCGGGTTCGCCGACGACGCCTGGAGCGTGCGCGCCTCGACCCGGCGCGGTGGCGCGCCGCGCATGCACCACGAGGACGTGGGCTTCCGCGTCGCCCGCGGCGGGTTCGACGGCACGGATGCCGCGCAGGGATGGTCCGCGCAGGCCGACCTCGAACGCGCCGACGTCGACGGGCCGCTCCCGCCGGGCTGGACGCCGCGGCGCTGAGCGGCGGGACGGCACCCGCCCCGGCGGCCGGACCCCGTCAGGGGGCCGGCGGTTCCGGTCCGTCGACCCCGAGCCCGATCGCGCGGTGGTCCGGCTCCGCCTCGTCCGACTCCGCGTCGTCCGGCTGCGCCGAACGCGGCTCCTCGCCGGGCTCGGTCTCGGTGCTCGGCTCCTCGAGTTCCTCATCGGGGACCGCCTCGGTGTCCGGCTCGCCCGGCGTCTCGTCAGGAGCGGTGTCGTCGGCTCCGGTGGCATCCGTCATCGCGGCCTCCCTGGTCGTGGTCGGTGCTCCCACCCTGTGACGTCGAGTCGCCGTTCGCCACCGGCTTGACCGATGACCGGTTCGGAGGTACTGGGCGCGGACCGTGCGCGGCGCGGGTCGGAATGCGCCCCGGCCCCTCGAGCCGACTCAGCGCCCGCCGTCGACCGACGCGACGGTCGCCCGCCCGCTGCGCTCGGCGTTCAGGAACTTCTGCGAGCCGCGGCTGCCGATCACGCGCACGATGCCGTCGACGTAGGTGATGCCGACGGGCGCAGGGAAGGCCTGCCGAGCTGGACGCGGCGCCGAGTGAGCGCGCTCAGGCGTGCGGCTCGGTACCCGATGGTGCTGCTATCGAACGGCCGGCGACGAGCCGAGCCCTCAGGACGACGGTGCGCGCTGACCGCGCGCTTTCGTCGTTGAGCGTACGGATCATGAGCTGCGCGGCTTCCTCCGCGATCTGCCTGGTCGGCTGGTGAACGTAGTGCAGTGGTGGAGTTGTGACGTCGGCGATCTCCTCGGCATCGAAGCCGATGACGGACAGTGTGTCCGGCACGTGGATGCCGAGTCGTACGACGGCTCCCATTGCGCCTCGGGTCAGCGCGTCGTTCGCGCAGACGATCGCGGTCGGCGGAATCTCTTCGTCGCCACCCATGAGTGACTGGACGGCGAGATCTCCGAACTCGGCGGTGAGTGGTCCGCGCCGAATCAATCGAGGGCGTGGCGTGATGCCGTGAGCGCGAAGTGCCTCGTCGAATCCCGCCGCCCGCTCGCGGAGTGCCCATATCTCGTCGGTTCCGCAGATCAGCGCGATGCGCTCGTGTCCCTGCTCGACCAGTGCGTCGACGGCGATGCGGACCGCATGCCGGTTGTCGAGCACAACGGCATCGGTATCGACGTCGTCGATGAGGCGGTCGATGAGCACGACTGGGATGTCGCGCGCAACGGCCGCCTTGAGCTCGGCTTCGTCGCGGGGGTCGGGTACCGCGATGATGCCGTCGAC
Organism: Agromyces rhizosphaerae; assembly: GCF_027925245.1. Lineage (NCBI taxonomy): Bacteria > Bacillati > Actinomycetota > Actinomycetes > Micrococcales > Microbacteriaceae > Agromyces > Agromyces rhizosphaerae. The sequence continues at coordinate 956,556 of NZ_BSDP01000001.1, read as the reverse complement.
CATTCGCGCGCGCAGGAAGTCAACTCCGGACGGTCGTGCGCCGGCCGTGCTCACGATGAGGCCGATGCCGCGGCTGCGCAGGATCTCCTCGGTGCCGCCGATGATCGACAGATGGAACGCCGATGACTGGCCGAAGTCCGGCAGGAGTACGCCTACGGTCGACGAACGGCCAGCGCGAAGGCTCCGAGCGTGCTGGTTCACCTGGTATCCGAGGCGGGCCACAGCGTCCTCGATCGTGATCCGATTGCGCTCGCGGACATTCCCGCCGTTGAAGTACTTCGAGATCGTCGAGAGCGACAGCCCGGTGAGTTCCTGGATGTCGACGTACGTCGGAGACCCGCTCACGCCCGCTCCCGTCGTCGCTTCGATTCCCGCATCTGTTCGCCGGCGCGTCGTGGCCTACCGAGAGATGATCTCATCACAGAATATCGCCCTCCCGAAAACGAAACGTTGCGCAACGATTCTAGCCCACTGCACGGACACCAGTCCTCATATTGCCGGGTGTTCATCGAAGGGCAGCGGCAACTCGGCAGTTGCGCGGGTACGCTCAATTAACGTATCGTTTCGCTCTGATCTCACCGGACCCGACGAAGGGCGAACATGACGAAGGATCTGACCTGGGTGCCGCCTCGTGTCGAGGCCGACTGCGACGCCGACGAGCTCGCCGCGATCGAGGCGGTGATCGCGAGCGGGCCGTTCGATGCGACCTGGGAGTCGCTCTCCGCATACGAGACCCCGAGGTGGTTCCGCGAGGCGAAGTTCGGTGTCTTCGTGCACTGGGGTGCGTACTCGGTCCCCGCCTACGGCTCGGAGTGGTACGCGCGCCGGATGTACAAGGAAGGTTCGGTGGAATTCGCTCATCACCGGGAAACCTGGGGCGACCACAGGGAGGTCGGTTACAAGGACTTCCTTCCGCAGCTCACATTCGAGAACTTCGACGCGTCGGCGATGGTCACGGCAATTCGGCGTTCGGGTGCGCGGTTCATCGTGCCGGTCGCCGAGCATCATGACGGATTCTGCATGTACGACGAGCCACGGACGAGGTGGAAGGCGCCGCTGGTCGGGCCCCGCCGGGATCCCCTCGGCGAACTCCTCTCCGAGGCCCGCGACCAGTGGATGACCGTTGGGGCCTCGTCACACCGTGCCGAGAACTGGTTCTACTTCAACGGCGGCAGGTCGTTCCCCTCCGATGTCGCAGACCCCGAGTGGTCGGACCTGTATGGCGCCGCAGAGCGCGAGGAGATCGATCCGAGTGAGGCATTCCTCCGTGACTGGCTCATCCGCACGGTGCACATCATCGACCGGTACCGGCCGCAGGTGCTCTGGTTCGACTGGTGGATCGAACGCCCCGCGTTCGAACCGTACCTGCGCACGCTCGCCGCGTACTACTACAACCGCTCGGTCGAGTGGGGGCACGGCGTCGTCCTGCAGTACAAGAACGACGCGTTCCGCGAGGGCACGGCCGTGTTCGACGTCGAGCGCGGTGCATCGAGCGGGATCCGGCCGCTGCCATGGCAGAACGACACGTCCGTGTCTCGAAACTCGTGGGGCTGGATCGACGCGCACGACTACAAGGAGTCCCGCGAGATCATCAGCGACCTCATCGACGTCGTCGCGAAGAACGGCTGCCTGCTGCTGAACGTGGGGCCGAAGCCCGACGGAACGCTCCCGCCCGAGGAGGTCCGCCTGCTGGAACAGGTCGGCGACTGGCTCGCGCTGAACGGTGAGGGAGTGTTCGGTACGGAGCCGTGGTTGGTCTACGGTGAGGGACCGACCTCGTCGCGTGACGGATCGTTCGTGGACGACACACCCTTCGTGCTCGTCCCCGGGGATCTCCGGTTCACGCGGCGCTCCTTCGGGGACGTCGAGTACCTCTACGTACTCGCGGCGCAGGGCGACGTACACGAGATCGACGTGCGGGCCCTGGGCAGCCACTCGAAGCTGTTCGAGGGAGACATCGCCGGCGTCCAGCAACTCGGTTCCCTCCGCCCGCTCCAGTTCGAGCGCGCCCACGAGGCACTCCGCGTGAGCTTGCCTCCGGACGCCGACACGTCGCACGGATTCGGGATTCGCATCACCCTGCGCCACCCGGCGCCGACACGGCGCCGTGACGACCTGCTCCACAACTAGATGGGTGAGCGCAGGTGGACGGACGTGTGCCGATCGGCGGCGGGCGGTACGGTTCGGGTGACGCCGGTCGAGTGTCAGTCAGGCTCAGCCGTGTGATCCGGGATCCGCTCCGGCCGCTCCGCCAGCCAGTCCGAGAGCTCCGCGACGCGTCCGGGGCGCGAGCGAGAGCGCGCGAGGAAGCCCGCGCCGTGCGCGGTCATCGGGTCCTGGTTCGTGGGCTGGTAGCGGAGGTCGACGCTCCACCTGACGTGGTCCGAATCGTTCCGCGTCGAACTGTGGACGAGTCGGTCGTTGAAGAGGATCGCCGTGCCCGCCTTCACCGGCAGCGCAATCGACTTGTCGCGGACGAGCCCGATCGCCTCGATGTCGAGTTCGGTGAAGCCGGTGCCGCTGTACGTCTCCCGGTGAAAGGCATGCACCTTCTCCCTCTGGGTGCGCGGCAAGACGTGGAGGCACCCGTTCTCGAGCGTCGCGTCGACGAACGAGATCCACACCGTGACGACGGGGTTGGAGTTCGCGTCGGGCCAGTACGACTTGTCCTGGTGCCAGGGGACGGTTCCCGCCGCCACGCGCGGGACCTTCGGCCGGACGTTGTAGACAGGGTTGGCGAAGATCTCGGGACCGATGAGGCTCTCGAGGGCGTCGAGGATCTTCGGGTTGCTCATGAGCGTGAAGTACCCCGGGATCCGGTCACGCCAGCTTCGGCCGAACGTGAGGAAGTGGTCGGAATCCAGTCCGTCGAACAGTCGCGCCAGGCGCGTTGCGAAGGGCTCATCGTCGAGCGGATCGTCGATGAGTCCCGCGTCGATGAGGTCGTGAGCGATCCGGTCGACCTTCTCCGTCATCGCCGCGCGTACGGGAGCCATGTCGGCTTCGTCGAGCAAGTCGGGGATGACGAGATAGCCCTCTGTGTCATAGCGGTCGACCTGCTCGGGACTCAGGTTGCCGTGGTTGCCCCTCCGCATCCGCTCGTTCCCGTCGGTGGTGTCGTTGCGCGGTACTCGTGTGCTCATGGCCCCACGGTAGGTCGGCGGAGGCGGCGCGTCGTGGTCGCCGTTCGCCACTAGTGGTTCGATTCCCCCATGTCGCCCACCGCCCGTCTCGTACCCCTGAGCCTCGACCGGCCGCCGATCGTTCGGGCGATCGGAATGGGCCTGCACGGCACCGACCGCGTCGTCGAGAGCTGGCGACTGCCGAGCCTCTACTCGGTGCACCTCTACACCTATGAGGCGACCCTGCTCGTGGACGGCTCCGTGCACCGCATCCGGCCCGGTCGACTCTCCGTCGTGCCGCCGGGTGCGCTCATGGAGTTCCGTCTGCTGGGGCGCTCGTCGCACCTCTACGCGCACCTGGAGATGACGGGCGAGCCGACGCTTCATGTACCCGTGGTGCGCGACCTCGGCCACGACGCGGCGTCGATCATGGAGCGGCTGAAGCGAGTCGCCGTCTCAGGCAGCCCGGCCCGGCAGTCCGCCGAAGTGTGGAGCGTGCTCTGGGCCGCCGCGACCCTTCCGCGCGAACGGCCCGAGCCCGACGGTCACCCCGCGGTCATGGGCCTCGCCCGGTACATCGACGACCACCTCTGGGGCTCGCTCACCGTCGCGCGTCTCGCCGAGGTGGCGAGGTACTCGCCCACGCATCTCGATCGGCTGTTCCTGGCGGAATCGGGGATGACGACCGCGGCATACGTGCGGTCGCGGCGTCTGGCAACGGCACGCCACCTCCTCGAGCACACGACACAGTCGATCCCCTCGATCGCGGCGTCGGTCGGGTTCCACGACCTGCAGGCGTTCAACAAGGCGTGCCGACGCCACCTCGGAGCGTCGCCCAGGGCGATACGGAGCCGGAGGCTCGCAGGTCCGGCAGGACCAACGGGCACGGGCACCGAGTGACCCACCGTCAGCGGCTCGCCCGAGGGCGGCCGACGAGATCGTTCAGAGTTCGGACAGCGACACCCCGCGGCCATCGCGGATACTGCGCCAGACCGCCTCGGTGAAGCGCATGTAGCGTTCGCCGTCTTCGAAGGACGTGCGCGTCACCGGTTCGGCGCCGCGGATCGCGCCGACGAATTCCTCCTCGACGCGCCATCCGTCGCTCGCGCCCGCGGTCGGGTCGGGGGAGATGGGCGCGTACGAACGCTCGCCGCGCCGCATCCCTTCGAGCTGCCCATCGACGACGCGGAGCGTTCCCTCGCTGCCGAACAGGTGGATCGCGTTGGCCGGCGCACCGCCCGTCACCTGCGACAGTGACACTCGGAGCGTGGCGCCGCCCTCCAGTTCGGCGCTGACCTCGACGTGGTCTGGCACGTCGACGGGGATGGGCTCGCCATCGGGTCCGGGTCGCGTGTCGACGACGGTGCGGCCCATCGCCATGACGCGAGCGGCGGCTCCGGTCCACCTGAGCACCTGCTCGTAGTGGATCCCGAGGCTCATGACGTTGACGCCGCTGAACTCGGTCGACTGGCGCCACCCCCGTGGAAGCGTCGGGTCGACGAACCCCGAACGCTCCGCGATGTCGATGGCGAGCAGTTCGCCGATGTAGCCCGTGGACATCATGCGGGCGATCGTGGCGTCGAGGTGGAGAGTGGTCGGCGCGGGTAAGAGCTGAGCGACGAGCTGCGGATGCTCGCGCGAGGTCTCGAGCATGGCGCGGGACTCCGCGAGGTTCGCGGCCATCCGAGCCTCGCAGAGGACGTGCTTGCCGCCGCGGAGCGCCGCGATCGAGAACAGTGCGTGCGTGTCGGGCCAGGTGCCGATGACGATGGCGTCGATCCGTGGGTCCTCGACGATCTCCCTCCAGTCCGCGCGTACGTCGGGGATACCGAACTCCTCTGCCACCCGTCGAGCGGAGGCATCGGTTCGGTTGTGCACGGCGACGACACTGACGCCGGGGATGGACTGGAGGTTCGGGAGGTGTCGTTCCCGAGTGTTTCCGCCGGCACCGAGCACTCCGATGGCGAGTTCTGCTGCGGTCATGGGCGTTTCCTCTCGATGCAGTAGGCGGGACGACCGCCCCGCGAGGCGGGTCTGGTTCGAGATTTTAGCGAAACGTTACGAGTTCAAGAGGTGCCTAAGCGAGGCACCGCGCTCGAAAGTTCTTTGATCAAACGCTTGCGCAATGGAACTGCTTGCCCGTAACGTTTGTACAACCCGAACGTCCAACGGAGGACCAACGCATGTCGAATGTCAGCGGGGCTCTTGCTCACCTCGCCTTCATCGACGCCGCCGATGAAGCGATGCGCATCGCAGCCGCGAGCGCCCGAGGCTCCTTCGATGCGACGTGGGAATCGCAGCGCGTTCGTCCCACTTCCGGGGGCGAACGCACCCATGCGTCGCCGCGTCCTCGACGAGGAAGCGAGCGGCTGGTGCGTGCAGGCGCGCACCGACGTCCTGTCTGGATTGAATCGATGGAGAGGCAATGATTGACAACAACACGCCCGTCACGGCACTGACCACTCGGGCACGACCCCGATCGCGAGGCCTCTGGGCGGCGGCGACGGTCGCCGTCTCGGGCCTACTGCTGGCCGGATGCTCCACTGCATCCGACGACCCCGCAGCTGAGAGCGACACGCTCGTGCTGCAGGTGCAGGCAGGAGCCGAAGCCAACGTCGCCGGGTTCCTGAGCGTCTTCGAGGAGCAGTATCCCGACGTCACCGTGGAGACCCAGGCGGTCTCGCAGACCGCGAAGACGGGGTCGAACCTCCAGGTGCTGACCTCGAGCAGCGCGCCCGACGTCGCAGTCGTCCCGACGAACACGCAGGTGTTCAGCGAGCTCACCGCCGCCGGCGAGTTGGTTCCGCTCGACGATGTGTGGGAGGCGGCGGATCTGGATGCGCGGTACGGCGAGTCGCTCGCGGCAGCGCTGAAGACGGCAGGGACCCCGTACGTGGTGTCGTACGACTCGACGATCTACAACGTCGTGTACTACAACAAGGATCTCTTCGCAGAACTCGGGATTCCCGAACCCGAGAACCATCGGTTCGAATCGCTCGACGAGCTCGAGGCGACCGTGACCGCCCTGAAGGAGGGCGGCAAGCAGGGCCTCGCGATCGGGCCCGCCGACAACTACCAGTCGAGCTGGATGATCGATGCCTACCTGCCGACATCGTCGACGCCGGAGGAGCTCGAGAACTACCTCACGAGCTGGCAGGAAGGCGTCGAGCAGACGATCTCCTACACCGATGAGCCGTTCCTGCGCGCGATCGAGCAGATCAAGGCGATGGGTGAGGCGGACCTGTTCCAGGACGGCTACCTCGGGCAGGACGTTGCGACCGCGCAGTCGCTGTTCGTCCAGGGAGCGGCCGGCATGATGCTCAACGGCCAGTACGCGGCGCAGCCGTTCATCGACGAGGGCATGACGGACGAGTTCGGTTGGGCGATGCTGCCTCCCGTGGACCCGGGCGCGATGACCCAGCTCACGCTCTACAACGGGGACGCGTTCGCGATCCCGGCCCGTGCGAAGAACCCCGACCTCGCGAAGAAGTTCCTCGAGGTGGTCATGTCCGTCGAAGCGCAGGAGACGCTCATCGAGAAGGGTGCGCTTCCGTCGATCAACGACGTGCCCGCCGAGTCGTACTCGGTCATGATCCCGCAGGTGCAGGAGATGCTCGCGGATGTCGCTGAGTTCGGCGGCCAGCCGGGGTGGACCTCGGTGGTTCCTGGCGGTCTCGGGCAGCAGCTGGTCGACCCGCGAATCCAGGAGATGCTGAACGGGAACGAGACGCCGGCCGGCGTCGGCCAGACCGTCGAGGACATGCTGACGGAGATGCGCGCCGAGTAGGCACCGAACGAATCGTGGTGGGGGCCACCGCTACCGGGTGGCCCCCGCCGGCGAGGCGGAGAGCAATGAGCGATACGACTGAAGCGACGCGCACGAACGAGATGGACACGGTGGCCGTGGTGCTGCCGCCCGAGATGCGGAAGGGGGGACGGCGGCGGATCGGAATCGTCCGCGGGCGAAGGATCATCATGGCCGTGACGATCCTTCCCGCCGTCCTGCTGATCGCGGCGTTCCTCTGGGCGCCGGCTGTGCAGGGCATCCGAATCAGCTTCTCCGATTGGCGCGGCCTGGGCCCGATCGAGTTCATCGGGCTCGAGAACTACATCGATGCCTTCACCGGGTCGGAGTTCCTTCCCGCGCTCTGGCTGACGGTGGTCTACGCCGTGCTGAGCACGGCCGGCATCATGGCGGTCGCGACGTTGCTCGCGGCAGCCGTGAGTGCGCGCGTGCGCGGGGCCGCGTTCTACCGAGTGGTGTGGTTTCTCCCTGGTATCGCACCGATCGCCGCGGCCGGTGTGTTCTGGGCGACGGCGTTCCAGCCCAACATCGGCGTGGTGAACGTGATTCTCGGTGCGCTCGGACTCGGCAGCGACCACGCGTGGCTCGCAGGGGCCGACACGGCCCTGTACCCGACGGTATTCGTCACGATCTGGGCGAGCGTGGGCTTCGCATTCCTCCTCCTGCTCGGGGCCATGGAGCAGGTTCCCGTCTCGATCTACGAGGCGGCCCGCGTCGACGGTGCGGGCACGGTTCGGCGATTCTTCGGGATGACGCTTCCGATGATCCGACCGGTCTTCGTCGTCACGATGGTGCTCGAGATGATCTGGCAGTTCAACGGCTTCACGGTGATCTGGGCCATGACGCAGGGTGGCCCGGGGTTCGCAACGAGCGTGCTGCCGGTGCTGGTCTATCGGGAGGCGTTCCAGCAGTTGAACTTCGGCATGGCGAGTGCCGTCGCCATCATGGGCGGCATCATCCTCATCGCGGTCGGCATGTTCGCGATGCGGTTGAGCCGCTCCAAGCAGGAGGAGTTCTGAACATGATCAAGCGCGTGCTCGGGCTCGGAATGGGCCACCTCTTGCTGATCGGCTGGACGATTCTGGCAATCGTGCCGTTCATCCTGATCGCGATCTACTCGCTGCGGAGCAACACCGACCTGTTCGCCTACCCGCTCGGCATCGGGGGGCAATATCACCCCGAGAACTACGTCATCGCGTGGAACGGCCCGGGTGGTGGCGCCGGCATGATCGACTACTTCACGAACACCGCGATCGCCGGCGGAGTGGCGATCGTCGTGACATTGACGGTCGGCTCCACGGCGGCGTACTTCGCGACCAAGCTCGGAGCGAGGATGCGAGCACTCTTCCTCGCGATCTTCCTGACGGCGAGCGTGGTGCCGTTCGTCCTGATCATCATCCCGTACTTCCAGGTGTTCAACGCGCTCTCCCTGCTGAGTCAACCGGCGGTGCTCGGCGTCACCTACGGAGTGCTGACCCTCCCGACGACGGTGCTCGTGTTGACCTCCTACTACGCGGACTTTCCCCAGGAGCTCATCGAGTCGGCGACAGTCGACGGTCTCGGGGAGTTCTCCGCGTACCTCCAGATCGTGCTCCCGTTGTCGAAAGGCGCGCTGACGGCGGTCGGGATGCTGGCCCTGGTGTTCGTGTGGGCTGAAGCGCAGCTCGGAATCGTCCTCCTGCAGGAGTCGACCTCGCAGACCGTTTCGGTCGGTGTACTCGGCTTCCAGGGGCAGTTCACCGCGCAACTCGGCCCCCTGTTCGCCGGACTCAGCATTGCGACGATCCCGGTGATCATCATCTACCTCATCTTCAACCGATTCATCACGAAGGGAATCGCGCTCGGTGGCGTCTTCCGCTGACCCGCCGCGAGCATCTCCCGCACCGTCTACTTCCCCCCATCAACCAGAGGAGGGCACATTGGAGTCGATCAAGGCGTTCTGTCTCGACGTCAACTGGGTCTGCAGAACCGAGTTCACGAGCCACAGCACCAACGAGTTCGCTCCGCCAGGCGCCTGGGCGAGCCTGAACCCGGCGGATCAGGTGCAGTGGCACAAGGATCTCGGGGTGAACGTCATCCAGACGTTCGCCGTGTCCTCCAACGGATACGCCTGGTACAAGAACGGCCGGGTTCCCGAGCAGCCGGGCCTGGAGTCCGACTATCTGACCGAGATGGTGAGAATCGGTCGTGCGGAGGGCCTGGAGGTCTTCGGGTACTTCTGCTTCGGGTCGAACACCAGGTGGGCGACGACCCATCCCGAACTCAGCTACGGAACACCGTCGGCGCCCCACATCCCCTACACGCGGGCCTACATCGACTTCCTGTGCGAATCCATCCGGGAGGCGATCGAGCTGACGGACATGGACGGCTACATGATCGACTGGTTCTGGAGTCCGACCACCGGACTCGGGGTCGATGGCGCCGGCACGAGCGAGCAGCGGTGGTTGGCCTGCGAGCAGGAGATGTACCGGGAACTGATGGGCGAGCCGTTCCCCGGTGCCGCTGCCGTCACCGAGGAGATGCAGCTGACGTTCAACCGCCGCGCGATCGACCGTTGCTGGCAGGCCGTGAAGGCGACCACTCGCGCCGTCAAGCCCTCGTGCAAGATCTGGCTGTCGTGCTCGATCCTGGATCACCCCGAGATCGTCCGCCAACCACTGCTGAGGGAGGTCGATTGGCTCCAGAACGAAGCGGGCGACAAGCGCGCCATCGATGAGGTGCGCAGCCAGATCGGCGAGCAGACGGAGCTCCTGACGACGTTCAGCGACAGCTTCTTCCAGCGGAACAGCCTGCAGGGGGAGGACGTCGTCGCCTACGCCGAAGAGGAAGGCATCGGTCTGTACTGCTACGCGGCGCCGGAGACGTACGACGCGGGATTCCCTCCGGTCGCGGACTTCCTCCGGACACCCCTCGACGACTTCGCGCACCTGGACGACCGCAACATCGCCCTGCTGGCGCGGGTCTTCCACCAGAGTTGACCGCTTCCGCGGAGATGCAACGGCGTTCCGCGCCGATACGAGGTGTACAAACGTGTTCGTCCGTCAGGAGCGCTGCGCAGTCGTTTGCGCAGACGCGCCACGCATTCACCGGGTTCGCGCAGTGAACTCCGTACACTGAGCCCATGGCCACTCTCAGTGACGTCGCATCGAAGGCAGGGGTCTCCGTCTCCGCGGTGTCCAGGGTCCTGACGAATGCGCCCGACGCGCGCGTGAGCGAGCAGACCCGTGCGCGCATCTTCGACGCCGCGAAGGAGTTGGACTACCGGCCGAATTTCGCCGCGCGCGCGCTGAAGTTCGCACGCACGAACGTCATCGCCGTCGTCGTTCCGGACCTCACGAACGCGATGTTCACCGAGTTCATGACGGGTGTCGAGGAAGAGGGGAATCGCCGCGGGTACGGCGTGCTTCTGGCGCGGGCCGAGAACCTCACGACTGAGCCCGACGCGATCCCGCGCCTGATCGGCGAGGGTCGGGTGGACGGAGCGATCGTGCAACTCGGCGACGCGAGCAAGGTCACGGACTTCGGGGAACTCTTCGACGGTCGGCTTCCGGTCATCCTCGTCAACTCCGATCATCTCGACCATCCCGGCTCGGTACTCCTCGAGGACGCTGAAGGCATCCGCGTGGCAGTGCGGCATCTGATCGAACTCGGCCACCGCAGGATCGGATACCTCGGTGGCCTCGCCGACTCGGATACGGCCCGCCGCAGACGCGAGGGCTTCGTCGACGAGATGCGGTCGGCTGGGATCGAGCCGCAGGCCGAGCTGATGACCACGCTCGGCTACCAGCCGCGCGCGGGCGGCGAGGCACTTCTGGTCGTCCTCGATCATGACGAGCCCCCGACGGCGGTCGTGGTCGCGAATGTCAACGCCGCGATCGGCGCGCTTCTCGAGGCACGTCGCCACGGGCTGCGCGTGCCCGAGGACCTCTCGATCGTCGCGATGCACGACGCATGGACGGCCGAGAACACCTGGCCGCCGCTGACCACCGTACGGATGCCGCTCCGCCGCCTGGGCGAGAGTGCGATGACGGCGATGTTCGAGCGGATCACCACGGGGGTGGCGACCGACCTCGTGGTCACCGATCCCGCGCCCGAGCTGATCGTGCGGGAGTCGACCGCGGGTCCCGCTCGGTAGCAGCTCGGGGAGCCGTCTCGCTCCGAGCGCGCAGTCGCCGGCGACGGGGCGCCGCAACCACCGGACACGTATCGAGCGGGCTCCCCATGTGCTGAGTCGCCGCGGATCAGGGATGAGCTTGCCGATGTCCGCGTGCGTCGTGTAATCTCATGAACAAACGATTGATCAATGAAGTTCGATAGGCACCCCGCCCGAGAGGGCGCGATGCCGCGCGTGAAATGAAGGCACCCATGTCCCCCGCTCCACCGCTCCCACTCGAGGGCGTGCTCGTCCTTGACTTCAGCCAGTTCCTCGCCGGCCCGGTGGCGGCCATGCGCCTCGCCGATCTCGGAGCGAGGGTGATCAAGGTCGAGCGCCCCGGCGTCGGCGACATCGGACGGACGCTCGCGTTCGCGGGTCGCCGGATCGACGGCGACACCGTCTCGTTCCACGCGATGAACCGGAACAAGGAGTCGATCACCGCCGACCTGAAGTCGGCCGATGACCTCGCCTACGTCAAGGAGCTGGTGGCCAGGGCGGATGTCATCATCCAGAACTTCCGCCCCGGCGTCATGGAGCGCATCGGCCTCGACTACGAGTCGGTCAAGACGATCAACCCGTCGATCGTCTACGCGAGCGCGACCGGCTACGGCTCGGAGGGGCCGTGGAAGGATCGCCCCGGGCAGGACCTGCTCGCGCAGTCGATCTCCGGGCTGCCGTGGCTGAGCGGGTCGCGCGAGGACGGCCCGGTGCCGGTCGGGGTGTCGATCGCCGACCACCTCCTGAGTTGCCACATCGCGCAGGGCGTCACCGCGCTGCTCGTGCGCCGCTTCCGCACCGGCGAAGGCGGGCTGGTGGAGTCGAGCCTCCTCGAGGCCATGCTCGACCTGCAGTTCGAACTGCTGAGCACGCGGTTGAACGACGAGACGATCACGGTCCGCCGCGGCGGGTCGCACTCGGCGCATGCTTTCCTGGCCGCGCCCTACGGTACCTACCCGACCACCGACGGCTACCTGGCCCTCGCGATGAACGCGATCCCCACGCTCGGCCGCCTGCTCGGCATCCGGGAGCTCGAGCTGATGTCCGACCCGCAGGAGGCGTGGGACCGTCAGGTGGAGATCGAGGAGATGCTCGCGGAGCGCTTCGCGACCGACACGACCCAGCACTGGCTCGACATCCTCGACACCGCCGACGTCTGGTGCGCGCCCGTGCTCACGCTGGACGAGTTGATGGAGTCCGACGGATTCGCAGCGATTCGCATGACGCAGGAGGTCGAGCGCGACGGGGTGCGGATCGCGACCACGCGCGGGCCGATCCGGGTCGACGGCCGCGTGCTGTCGAGCGCGAAGGCCGCGCCACGCCTGGGCGAGGACGACGAGGCGATCCGCACGGAGTTCCCCCGGCAGCGGGTGGACGCATGACGACCACGCTGCGGGGCATGACCTGGGAGCACGAGCGGGGGTACGGCAGCGTCGTCGCGGCGGCGGAGGCCTACCGCGAGGTGGCACCCGAGGTCGAGGTCGTCTGGGAGTACCGGTCGCTGCTCGCATTCGGCGACCAGGGCCTCGACGAGCTCGTCGACGGCGTCGACCTGCTCGTGATCGACCATCCGCACATCCCGTTCGCCGCCGAGCGCGGCCTGCTGCTGCCGCTCGACGGTGCAGGCCACGACGACGAGCTCGCGACGCTCGCCGCTCAGACGATCGGGCCGTCGCACGCGTCGTACCAGCACCAGGGCCGCCAATGGGGGCTCGCGACCGATGCGGCCGCCCAGGTCGCGGCGTGGCGCCCGGACCTGATCGACGCGCCACCGCGAACGTGGGACGAGGTGTTCGCGCTCGCCGAGGAGGGGCGCGTGCTGTGGCCGGCGAAGCCGGTCGACGCATACTCGAGCCTGCTCACCGTCGCCGCGAGCTTCGGCGCCGACGCGCTCCGCGAGCCCGGGATCTTCCTGCCCCGCGACGCGGCTCGCGAGGCGCTCGAACTGATGCGCCGGCTCGCGTCGCTCGTGCCGGAGGACAACCTGACACTGAATCCGATCGATGTCGCCGACCGGCTCGCGACGGGGGAGCAGTACGCGTACAGCCCGCTGCTGTTCGGGTACACGAACTACTCGCGCGAGGGGTTCCGGGAGCATCCGATCGCGTACGTCGACATTCCGGCGGGACCGCTCGGCGTGCGCGGCTCACTGCTCGGCGGCGCGGGCATCGCGGTCTCGGCGCGTTCCCGCCATCCGCAGGCCGCGATCGACCACGCGTTCTGGCTCGACTCCGCCGAGGTGCAGGAGGGCGTCTACTTCGACGGTGGGGGCCAGCCGGGCAACGCGGTCGCATGGGACTCGGACCGTACGAACGCGCTGAGCCTGGACTTCTTCCGCAACACCCGGACCACGCTCGAGACCGCATACGTGCGCCCGCGGCATCCGGAGTACCCGGAGCTGCAGAACGAGGTCGGGTCCATGATCACCGACGTGCTCGCGGGACGGGTCGACATCGACGATGCCATCGACCGCCTCGACGAAGCCACGGCACGCCACCTGGAGGGCTGACATGCAGACCATCGACCGTTGGTGGGAGGACATCGAGGTCGGCGAGCGACGGGAGACCGTCGGCCGCACGATCACCGAGGCCGACATCGTGCTCCACGCCGGGCAGACCGGCGACTTCTTCCCCCATCACATGGATGCCGAGTGGATGGCGACGCAGCCCGCGGGCCAGCGGATCGCTCACGGCACGCTCACGCTGGCGGTCGCCGTCGGGATGACCGCCGGCGACATCAACCCGCAGTCGATGAGCTACGGCTACGACCGCATCCGCTTCATCAACCCGGTGTTCATCGGCGACACCATCCGGGTGACCGCCGAGATCACCGAGAAATCCGAGCACCCGAAGAAGCCCGAGCAGTTCGGCTACGTGCACGAACTCGTGACCGTCGTGAACCAGCGCGGCCAGACCGTGATGGTGCTCACCCACCTCTACCTCGTCAACCGGAGAACAGGAGATCAGCGATGACGACGTCGCCCCCCGCAGGCACCACTCAGGAAGGGACGAGACGGGACGGCCGCGCCGGACCCGCCACGTCGCTCACCGTGACGGAGGTGCGCGCCGTCCTCCTGTCGCACCGCTACCCACAGGGAGAGGAGCTCACGTGGGTGGGCGGCACCATCCGCTCATGGGATGCCGCGCTCGTCGAGGTCGTGCTCTCCGACGGCACGCGCGGCGTGGGTGAGGCGGGCGCCGGCATCATGGCCGCCACGGCGGTGCCCGGGCTCGTCGACGCCTTCCGACCGTACATCGTGGGCGCCGCGTTCGAATCGCCGCTCGAGGTCGCCGATCACCTGCGCGCGTACACGGCGTTCTGGTCGCGCGGCGGCATCGCTTCCGGCGTGGCCGGCGCCATCGAGATCGCCGCATGCGACGCGGTGGCGAAGCGAGCGGGGGTGCCCGTCCACGAACTGCTCGGCGGGGCCGCGCGCGATCGCATCCGGGCCTACGCGAGCGGCGGTCTCGGCACCACGTTCGAGCAGGTCGCCGACTGGGCAGCGACGCAGGTGGCCGCCGGGTTCGAGATCGTGAAGTTCCGGGCGATGTCCGACCCGGACACGACGCTGCGGCTGCTCGATCACGTGACCGCCACACTGCCTGACGGCACGAGGTTCGTCATCGACGCGGTGCAGGCGTGCGCCTCCACCCCATGGTCCGCCGAGGACGCGATCCGCGTCGGAACGCGAGCTGCCGAGCTCGGCGCGCTCTGGTACGAGGAGCCGATGCAGGCGGACGACGTCGCCGGATTCGCACGGGTGCGCGCCGCGGTCGACGTTCCCGTCTCAGGCGTGGAGTCCAACGGCACGGTGCGCGAGTTCGCCGAGCTGATCGGCGCCGGCGGGGTCGACCTCGCCCAGCCGGACGCGACCTTCGTCGGCGGCTTCCGAGCATTCTCGCGGGTCGCCCGGCTCGCGCACGGCGCCGGCGTCGACTGCGTGCCGCATGTCTGGGGCAGCGGCGTGACCTTCGCCGCGAACCTCCACGCCGCGCTCGCCGAGCCGACGGTCGAGCTGTTCGAGTACTGCACGCTGCCGAATCCGCTTCGCGATGCCCTCCTCATCGAGCCGACCGACTTCGTCGACGGCACCATCGGCGCCCCGAGTGCGCCGGGGCTCGGCGTGCAGCTCACAGAGGAGATCGAACGCCGGTTCGCGTTCCAGGCGGGCGGTGGCCATGTCATCCGCTGAGCGCGGCTTCGTCGTCCAACAGGGCGACGAACGCCTGACCACTCCGATCGTGAGCGACTCGTGCGATGCCGCAGGACTGCGCGAGCAGGTTCTGCAGCACCGGCTCGCGCCGCTCGTGCCGGGAACCCGTGCGCTCGGACGAGCGCGCACCGTGCGCTTCGCCCCGGCACTGGAGGATGATCCCGACGACCCGTACCGCGATGCGATCGAGTTCATCGACGGGATCGGTCCGGGCGAGTTCGTCGTGATCGCCACCGCCGCGAGCAACGACTCGGCGTTCTGGGGAGAGTTGTTCAGCGCCGCGGCCCTCGGGCACGGTGCGGTCGGCGTGCTGACCGACGGCAACCTGCGGGACACCGATCGGATCGCCGCGCTCGGCTTCCCCGCGTTCGGTCGGTCGCGGCGCCCGATGGACTACCGTGCCCGGATGCGGATCGTCTCGACCGACACGGAAGTCGCAGTGGGAGGTGTGCGCATCGCATCGGGCGACCTGGTGATCGCAGACGACGACGGCGTCGTCGCCGTTCCGCGAGACCACGAGGACGAGGTCCTCGGCCTCGCGCGCGAGCGAGCCGCCCGCGAGGCGACGGTGCTCGAGGAGCTGCTGGCGGGGGAGTCCCTCCGGTCGGTCTGGGACCGCCACCGGGTCCTGTGAGGAGCGCCATGAGTCATCCAGTGATCGACACCCACCAGCACATCTGGGATCCGAAGCGAGCCGCGTACGAGTGGCTCGGGCCCGACCTCGCCGAGATCGATCGCCCGATCTACTTCGACGAGCTCCGTCACGAACTGCGCGACGCGGGCGTCGACTTCACGGTGCAGGTGCAGTCGGCCGACGACCCGGACGATACCGCGCTCATGATCGAGTCGGCGTCGATGCATCCCGAAGTCGCGGGCATCGTCGGGTATGCGCCGATCGACCGTCCGGAGGAGTGCGCGGCGACCATCGAGGCCTGGGCAGGTGACTCGCTCATGGTCGGCGTGCGCACCCTGATCCACAACCAGGCGGATCCGGATTGGCTGCTCAGGCCCGATGTCGATGAGGGGCTCTCCGTGCTCGAGGGCTACGGTCTCGCATTCGACGTCGTGTCGGTACTGCCGCGTCACCTCGAGCACGTGCCGGTCATCGCCGAGCGTCATCCCGACCTGCGTCTCGTCATCGACCACCTCTCCAAGCCGCCGATCGGCCTGGCCGATCGTGAGCCGTGGTGGAGCCTCATCGCCGCCGCGGCCGAGCACCCGAACGTGCATGCGAAGATCAGCGGGCTGTACTCCGCGACCGGCGACCCGGCCGCATGGACGACCGAGCTGGTCGAGCCGTTCGTGGACCGCGCGGTCGAGGTGTTCGGCTTCGACCGGCTCATGTACGGCGGGGACTGGCCCATCTCGATCCTGGCCGGTGGCTACACGAGGGTCTGGAACGGGCTGCGCCCGATCTTCGAGCGGTTCGCACCGCATGAGCGCGAGCAGGTGCTCGGCCGCACCGCGGCCTCGTTCTATCGGCTCTCGCCGGCGCGCCTCGGGCTGGGCTGACGCCCTCGACAGGTGCGAGATCGACGTGGCGAGGCGTCGCGCCACCGCATCCGAAAGCTCTCTGTGGACAAGTTGCTCAAACGTTTGCTTTCCCGTCGAGATCTAGGCTAACGTTTGAGCACGGCACTCCGAGACTGCGAGTGTCACCTGAACAGCACGACGGCGTGATGTCAGCGCCGAACCACCAGAGGAGTGTCAATGAAGACCACGAGGTTCCCGTCCGCGGCCGCGCCGGCCGCGGCCCTCGCCATTGCGAGTGCAGTCATCTTCACCGGGTGCAGTGCGGGCGAGTCCGCCGCTCCGGAGCAGACCGATTCGGGCGGCAAGATCACCGTCTGGGTCGACCCGCCCCGCGTGCCAGCGGCCGAGGCATTCCAGGAGGCCTATCCCGACATCGAGATCGACGTCGTGCAGATCGACGGCACCGTCGGCGGCACGACGGTCAAGCAGGCGTTCGCGAACTTCGACGCCGCGGGTTCCGGTTGGCCGGACGCGATCTTCTTCCCGTCGAACGACGACATCGCCTGGGCGACGAGCTCGAGCAGCGACTACGCCGCCGACCTCACCGACCTGCTGCCCGAAGTCATCGAGGGCTACGACCCTGCGGTCCTGTCGTTCTGCGACTTCGACGGCCGCATCCGATGCCTGCGCAACGACGCCGCGCCGGACGTGTTCTGGTACAACAAGGCCTTCTTCGACGAGAACGGGTACACCGTGCCCACGACCTGGGAGGAGTACGGCGACCTCGCGGTGGAGATCACTGCGGAGCACCCCGACAAGATCAGCGGCTTCCTCGGCGACGCCTACGGCATCAACCGCTACCTGCAGGCGGCGGGCTGCCCGACCAACGACCGCGTGTCGGAGTCGGAGGCGCACATCGACCTCTCCGACCCCGCCTGCGAGCGGGCGACCGAGCTGCTCGCGACGATGTACGACGGCGGGGCGCTCTCGACCCAGGGCATCTTCGACGGTGACGCGGCTGCGGCGGGCGTGAACCTCGTGATGAGCCCCGGCGCCGTGTGGTGGGGCAACTACCTGTTCCGCGACACGTGGAAGATCCCGGCGGGTGAGATGAGCGCTGTCGCGCCGCTCACCTGGGAGGGCGAGTCGTCGCCGTCCGCCGGCAACGAGGGCGGCGGCCTCTGGGGCGTCTCTTCGCACATCACCGGCACGCAGCTCGAGAACGCGCTGACGTTCGCCACGTTCGTGAACACCGATCCGCGGTGGCAGGTCGAGCTCTCGACCGGCCTTCCCGGGTACGGTCCGATCCAGGACGCCTGGCTCGAGAACCTCGAGGCGGAGGGCTACTTCGCCGACATCCCGGGAGTGCAGTCGGCGTTCAAGGCAGCCGCCGGGGCGGTCGAGCCCTACTCGTACATGCTGTACGACACCGGTTCGGTCTGGACGGAGACCGTGAGTCCCACGCTCATCTCCGGCGGGTCGATGCAGGACGCGATCGACGCGTTCGGCGAGGAACTCGTGAACCAGGCGCAGTCGGTCGGCTATACGGTGCAGTAGCACGACCGCGCGGGGGCGTCGGCGTAGGACGCCGGCGCCCCCGCGGGCACCACCGGACAGTGATTCGACGCATCGAAGAGGATGACGACATGACCACGGCGACCGTCAAGGACGAACGGACGACCCAGCAGCCGGCGCCAGGGTCGCGCCGCGACGCGGCGAAACGCAAGGCCCCGCATCGAGCCGAGACACGCGGCGCGTACGTACTACTCGCCCCGTACATCCTGCTGTTCCTGGTCGCGGCTGCGATCCCGATCGGCTACGCCTTCTGGATCAGCATGCAGAAGGCGCCGACCCTCGTGAATCCGGAGACCGGGTTCGGCGGATTCGACTCCTTCATCACCGTCGTGACCGACTACCGGTTCTTCGCCACGTTCGTGAACATCTTCACGGTCATGATCATCTGGTTGCCGATCATGATCTTCGGCGTGGTCGGCATGGCGCTGCTCATCCATGCGAGCCCCGGCCGCTTCGGCGGTGCGATGCGCTTCGTCTACTACATTCCCGGCGCACTTGCGGGCATCGCGAACTTCGTGCTGTGGGTCTACCTGCTGAACCCCGCGCAGTCGCCCATCGCATTCCTCTGGCTCGACCTCGGCATGACGAACCTGAAAGAGGTCGTCACCACGCAGAACCTGCCGCTGATTCTCACCGCGATGCTCTTCTTCCAGGGGCTCGGCACCTGGATCGTGATCGTCAACGGTGGCCTCAACGGCATTCCGGACGAGATCTACGAGGCCGCCGCGCTCGATGGGGCCAACGCCTGGCAACTCGCATGGCGCGTGAAGCTGCCGCTCATCCGCCCCTGGATCGGCTATACCGCGCTGATGAACCTCGCCTACGGCTTCCAGCTCTTCCTGGAGCCGTACCTCATGCGGCAGATCTCGGCCGGGTCGATCGACAGCGAATGGGCGCCGACGCAGCTGGGCTACGCGTTCGCCTTCACCAACCGGAACTTCCCGGCCGCGGCCGCGATGTCGATCATCCTCTTGGTGATCACGCTCGCGATCGGAATGGTGATCGTCTTCCGCAGCGGACTGTTCGGAGAAGCGAAGGAGCGTGCACGATGAGCGCCACCGAGACCCACCGCATCGTCGGTTCGCGCCGGTGGAGCGCAGGGCGCGTCGCGCGCGTATCGGTCATGCTCGTGCTCGCCGCGGGATTCATCCTGCCGATTCTGGGATTCGTCGCGCTGGCCTTCCGCAGCCAGGAGGGCATCGAGGCCGGCGGGGACGGCTTCCTCGGCCTCGGCGGCATGTCGATACAGAACGCGATCTACAGCTGGGGCCAGTTGATGGGCTTCGGGCCCGGCGGCGGCGGGCTCTTCCTCCGCTGGATGCTGAACTCGCTCATCGTGGCGATCGTGGGCGGCGTGCTGGCCCTCGTCGCAGCGCTGCCGGCGGGATACGCGCTCGCACGCCTGCGGTTCCGATTCCGCCGCCTCTGGCTGTTCGCCACGCTCCTCGCGATGGTCATGCCGAACACCGTCCTCGTCATCCCGTTGTTCCTGGAGGTCAACGCGATCGGGGCCGTCGGTCAGCTCTGGCCGGTCGCCGTGATCATGGGATTCTTCCCGTTCGGCGTCTACCTCAGCTACATCCACTTCATGACCACGATGCCTCCGGAGCTGGTCGAGGCCGCTCGTATCGACGGGCTCGGCGAGATCCAGACGTTCCTGCAGGTCGCCCTGCCGATCAGCAAGCAGGTCACGGCGCTCATCGCGTTCTTCTCGTTCGTGGCGAACTGGACCAACTTCTTCCTCCCGTTGGCCCTGCTCACCTCGAACCAGGACAACAAGACCATCTCGATCGGCATCCAGGAGCTGATCGGTGCGAGCCCGCTCTTCAACGCGACAGTCGCGGCCGGGCTCGATGTGAAGCTGTACATGCCGCAGCTCGCGCTCGCGACCGTGATCTCGATGGTCCCCCTGCTGGCCGTCTTCCTCGGTGCGCAGCGGTTCCTGATCCGCGGGCAGACCGTGGGAGCGGTGAAGGGATGACCGCCGACGTGACCGGCCGACCCGAACGGCACCCCGCCGAGGCGTACACCCTCCGGCTGCCGGAGCATCCGCGACCCATCGTCATCCTCGGCGCCGGCGGCATCGTCAAGGACGCCCACCTGCCCGCCTACCGCAAGGCGGGGTACCCCGTCTGGGGCATCGTGAACCGTACGGTGGCACGGGCGCAGGCGCTCGCCGACGAGTACGGCATCGCGCACGTGTTCGGAACCGTGGCAGAGGCTGTGGCCGCCGCGCCGGCTGACGCCGTCTACGACATCGCACTCATGCCCGAGCAGTACCTCGAGACGCTCGAGCAGCTCCCCGACGGTGCGCCCGTGCTCATCCAGAAGCCACTCGGCCAGACGCTCGCCGAGGGCGAGGCGCTGCGCGACCTCTGCCACCGCAAGCGGCTCATCGCGGCCGTGAACACGCAGCTGCGCTTCGCGCCGTACGTCGCCGAGGCGCGCCGGCTCATCGCCGACGGCGTCATCGGGGACCTCGTCGACCTCGAGATCCGGGTCTCGGTGGACACGCCCTGGCACTTGTTCCCGAACGTCTTCGGGCTGGAGCGGCTCGAGATCAACATGCACTCGGTGCACTACGTCGATCTCATCCGGTCGTTCCTCGGCGATCCGGACTCGGTGAGTGCGGTCACGTTGCCGCACCCGGACAAGCCCGAGATCGCGAACACTCGCTCGCTCATCGTGATGCGGTACCGGGACCGACCGGTCCGGGTCACGATCAGCACGAACCACGACCACGCGTTCGGCTCCGCGCATGAGGAGAGCTTCATCAAGTGGGAGGGCACGGCCGGTGCGATCCGTGCCCAGATGGGCCTGCTGCTCGACTACCCGGATGGCGGGCCTGATTCGCTCGAGCTCGCGCTCCTGGAGGACCGGGAGGCCGGATGGCGTCCGGTTCCGTTCGAGGGGTCGTGGTTCCCGGACGCGTTCATCGGCTCCATGGGTGCCGTGCAGCGCTTCGTCGAGGGCTCGGTGCCGACGCTGCCGACCTCGGTCGACGACGTGCTGCGCACCATGGCGGTCGTCGAAGCGGCGTACGAGTCCCAGGACACCGAGGGCGTCGGCCTCGGCTCCACGATGGTCGACCCGTGAGGGCAGAGGGCGCTCTCGGCGTCGCCACGACTCGGCGGGATCGGGTCCGTGATCCTCGTGCTCAGACACGGCGAGAACACCTTCCATCGCTGACCGGTGGACGTGGGCCGTCGGAGCGGCTCCACGAGCTACCGTCTGAGCACCCGGCGCGAGTTCCGGACGCCGGACCTCCGACAGGCACGGCCCTGGTCGACGGCGGAGTCTCGACTCTGCGGGGCCGATGAAGATCAGCGAGCCGCACCTGCCGAATACGAGAGACGAGGTGGATCAAATGAGCGAGAGCAACGCGACGCTCACGAGGAAGGTCGCCGCGCGATACGCCGGAGACGGCCGGATCGAGATCGCGCAGGTCGTGGCGCGCCCGCCCGCTGAGGGCGAGGTGCAGATCGCGGTCGCGTTCAACGGCATCTGCGGCACCGACCTGCACATCCTGCACGGGCACATGGACGCCCGGGTGACCATGCCGGCCGTGATCGGGCACGAGATGAGCGGCACGATCGCCGAGGTCGGCCCCGGAGTCGACGGGTGGAGTGCCGGAGATCACGTGACCGTCATGCCGCTCGCCTGGGACGGGACGTGCCCCGCCTGTCGTGCCGGAAACGAGCACATCTGCCAGAACCTCGACTTCGTGGGCATCGACTCGCCCGGTGCACTGCAGTCGCGGTGGAACGTCGCCGCCGACCTGCTGGTGCCGCTTCCCGAGCG
Source organism: Agromyces rhizosphaerae (assembly GCF_027925245.1). Taxonomy (NCBI): domain Bacteria; kingdom Bacillati; phylum Actinomycetota; class Actinomycetes; order Micrococcales; family Microbacteriaceae; genus Agromyces; species Agromyces rhizosphaerae. The sequence continues at coordinate 934,414 of NZ_BSDP01000001.1, read as the reverse complement.
CCTGAGCCTGCGCGATGCCGCCCTCGTCGAGCCGACCGCGGTGGCCGTGCACGACGTGCGCCGCGCTGAGCTCGAGCCGGGCGAACGCGCCGTCGTCATCGGCGGCGGCCCGATCGGCGTGCTCATCGCCTCGGTCGCGCGCGCCTTCGGCGCCGAGGTTGTCGTCATCGAGCTCGACGACCACCGCCGCGCGGCCGTCGAAGCGCTCGGTTTCGAGACCCTCGACCCGCGCGCCGACGCGGTGGGATGGGTCGAGGAGTGGACTGGGGGCGCGGGGGCCGACGTGGTGTTCGAAGTCTCGGGTGCTGCAGCCGCCGTGTTCGGTGCGGTCGACTTCGCCCGCGTGCGAGGGCGCATCGTCGTCGTCGCGATCCACCCCGAGCCACGGCCGATCAACCTGCAGCGGGTGTTCTGGCGCGAGCTCACGATCGTCGGCGCCCGGGTCTACCAACGCAGCGACTTCGACCGGGCGATCGAGTTGCTCACCGGGGGTGAGATCCCCATCGGCGCGTTGATCACAGACGTCGTACCGCTCTCCGAGACACCGAAGGCATTCGCCGCGCTCGAAGCCGGAGGCGCGATGAAGATCCTCGTCGACGTGCAGGACACAGGGATCGGGCGATGAACCTGTTCGACCTGACCGGACGCACGGCGGTCGTGACGGGCGCCCGCCGGGCATCCTCGACGCGGGCGGGGTTTGACTCATCAGATCATTTGGCGACAAGTCACATAGATCAATCGATTGTGCAACGGAGTTGCGGCGGCTAACGTCGCCGTTGTGACATCGACCCCCGACGTTCATCCGTCCGTGCGCCTCGCCCGCGAGCTCGGGGTCTGGGTTCATCCCGACCTCGTCGTCCAGTCGCCGCGTCCACGCCGCAAGATCCACCTCGACTTCCACAACACGCCGCATGTGGGAGAGGTCGGAGCAGGGTTCGAGCCGGAGGAGTTCGCGCGGCGACTGACCGACGCGGGGGTTGACTCGATCGTGGTGTTCGCCAAGGACATGCACGGGTACTTCTACTACCCGTCGCAGCACGGCCCGGTGCATCCGGGCCTCGGCTCCCGCGACCTCCTCGGCGAGCAGGTGGCAGCGTGCCGTTCGGTTGGCATCGCGGTGTACGCCTACTACTGCACCACCTGGGACAACTTCCTCGCCGAGCACCGTCCCGAGTGGCTGTGCTTCACCAGGGAGCGGCGGACGTACCTTCCCGGCTTCGACGAGACCCCTGCCTGGACCGCGCTGTGCTTGGCGAACGACGACTTCGTGCAGCTCATGCTCGACCACACGACGGAGATCCTCGAACGGTATCGGCCCGACGGCATCTGGTACGACATGCCGATGACCAACCTCGATGGGGAGTGCTTCTGCGCGCGATGCCTCGAGGCGCTGCGGGCGGAGGGCCGCGACCCGCTCGACATCGAGACGCAGCGCGACCGTGCTGAGATGCTCCTGACGCGCTGGTTGGAGACATCCAGACGGCACATCGAGTCGATCCAGCCCGGATGCGGCGTCGAGCAGAACAACCAGACTCGTCTCGGCCTGGGCCGCCGGGCGACCTGGCTCGAGAACGTCGAGATCGAGGCGCTTCCAACGGGTGGCTGGGGCTACGGGTACTTTCCGCTGTCCGCACGACTCGTGCGCGGCGTCGGCCTGCCGCACTGCGGGCAGACAGGGCGATTCCATCGGGCGTGGGCCGACTTCGGCGGGCTCAAGTCCGAGGCGCAGTTGCGGCTGGAGACAGCGGCCATCGCTGCCCTCGGGGCGGAGGTCGCGATCGGTGACCAGCCCGGGCCTTCCGGGCGGCTCGACCCGGCCGTGTACGACACCATCGGCGCGGCCTTCGGCGCGCTCGCAGACATCGACGATGTCCTCGCCGGCGCGGTCGGTGTCGCCGAGGCGGCCGTACTCGTCGAGGGTCTCTCGCTCTCGGACCTTGCGCGCGCCGAGAGCCATGGGGGCGAGCGCCTCCCGACATCGGCGCTCGGTGCTGCGAAGCTCCTCACCGAGGCCCACGTACAGTTCGATGTGATCGAGGCCGGCACCGTCCCGTTCGAACGTTACCCACTGCTCGTGGTCGCCGAGGGCGCGACGCTCTCCGATGCCACGATCGCAGCCGTCTCGCGCTATCTCGACGGTGGCGGGCGCGTACTGCACAGCATGTTCCCCGACGAGGATGCGTCGCGCTACCCGTGGCTCGTGGACCTCGGTCTCGAGCGCGCGGAACCGAGCCCCTACGAGCCCGCGTACGTGATGTTCGAGGGGGACGAGGGCGAGCGCACGACCGGATTCGAGTTCGCGCTGTACGACGGTGCTGCACGATGGCACGGAGCTTGGAATGCCGAGGTGATCGCCACCCTCGGTGAGCCGGCGTTCCAACGCGCTCCCGATCACTACACCAGTCATGCGCAGTCACCGGTCGCCACGCGAACGGGGCTGCCGCTGGCCGTGCATCGCGACCGAGTCGCAGCGGTGGCGTTCCCCGTCGCCACGAGCTATCACCGGCACGGGTACCACGTATACCGTCGCCTCTTCGACGTCGTGCTCGAGCGACTCGCTCCGGAGCCGCTGCTGCGCACCCAGGCCGGGCCGACCCTCGAGCTCACGGCGACAGTCCAGGCGGATCCCGTCGGTGCCGGCGCGCGCCTGAACGTGCACGCCCTGAACTTCGCGGGTGCAGTCAGGCGCTCGCCTCAGCATCTCGAATACCACGACGTCGTCGTGCCGCGATCGGCCGTCGTGCTCTCCTTGCGTTGTGCCGTCGACCCCGCACGGGTGCGCGCGGTGCGCGCCCGCGTGGACCTTGCTTGGGTCCGCGTCGACGGCCGCATCCAAGTCGAGTTGAGCGAGGTCGAGATCGACGAGGTCGTGTCGTTCGAGTTTCCCGGCTCTTCTCGTTCTGCAGCGGGCGCCGGCGACCGGCCCGCCGTTCCGTCGCAAGCTTCCCAGGTACCTGCGTGAACTCCGGCCCGACGAGTGGATGAAGGCGTCGTACGAGGACGCGATGAACGCGGGTGTCGCGTGGCGGTCGAGGTGGGGTGCCGGCTCAGGCGGAGCGCACGTCGTTGCTGCGCCGCCCGAGGGGAAGGTCGTCGAGCACTGGGACGTGTTGCAGATCGTCCCGGATTCCTCGAAGAACGACAACAGGGTGTTCTCGCCGTCGGCTCGCTGACGCTCCCTTCGCGTTGTGCCGCCCCCGCGTGACCTGCTCGTGCTCCTGCTTCAACCGGCAGATGGGGACTCGCCGAGATGGCGCGCATCCGCGCCGCGCGTTGTCACTCCCTGCCGCATCGTGTGATTCACTGTGGCTAGTGGAAAACCGGTTGTTCAGGTATGGTGGTGTCGCAACGCGTCACCGGCGCGACCACCATCCCGCGTACAAGGAAGTAGAGGGAAACCCAATGTCCATCACACGAACCTCGCTCGTCGTCATGGCGGCGGCGACCGCGTTGGTCACCGCCGGCTGCACGAGCAGCGACGGAACCTCCGACGGCGGCTCCGGCCCTGTGACGATCGAGGTGAGCGCGTGGAAGGGGAACGACGTCGAGCCCGCCGGCCTTCCCGAACTGATCGAGAAGTTCGAGGCGGAGAACCCCGACGTCGCGGTCGAGCTCACCTACATCGGCCGTGGCGACACCGATGTCGTACTCCCGCCGCGGCTGCAGGGCGGCAACCCGCCGGACGTCATGATGACCGACATGGCACTCGTCGACCAGTGGAGCAGCCAGGGGCTGCTCGTCGACCTGGGTACCGACTCCGAGTGGTACGAGCGCATCCCCGACCCGCTCCAGGGCATCCTCACCACCGGTGATGCGGCCTACATCATGCCGCTCGAGGTGATCGGCATGGGCAACTTCGTCAACACCGACCTCCTCGCAGAGGCCGGCGTGGAGGCCGCACCGCAGACCATCGACGAGCTGAAGGACGCGTGCGTCGCGCTGTCGGACGCCGGCATCAACCCGATGATCTTCACCGGTGGGTTCTCCGCAGCGCTGACCGTCATCGCGAACGGACTGGAGTCGTCGAGTGATGCTGCCGGCGACCTCGGCTCAGGCGCGGCGACCTTCGTCGAGAACAGTTCCTTCAACGACACCGTCGACCTCATCGGGGAACTCTCCGACGCGCAGTGCTTCGACGCCTCGGCGCAGGCGGGTCTCGACCCGTGGAGCACCGCGCTCACCGAGTTCCAGGCGGGCAACTTCGCGATGATGCCCCAGGGTGCGTGGAACATCGCGGCGTTCGACCAGGTCGACGGGCTCAACTACGAGTTCACTCCGATTCCGGGAGCATCCGCGCCGGGCGTCGCACTCGACCTCTTCGGCTTCGGCTGGTCGATCGCCGAGGCGAGTGCGCACCAGGAGGCAGCGCGCGCGTTCGTCGACTTCTTCGCGGACCCGGAGAACCTGCAGGTGCTGCTGGACGCCGAGTCGGCCTACTCGCCGTTCGAGGACGCAGCGAGCGGAACGCCGGAGCTCACCGCCGCGTACGACTCGGCTCGCGCCGATGGTGCGATCATCGCCTACCCGTTCGCGACCCTCGAGTGGCCGAAGCCGCTGGAGCAGGAGATCTGGGACAGCCTGACGGCCTACCTGCTGGAGCCCTCGTCGAGCGGGGAACTGCTCGAGCGGTGGGACACGTCGGTGGCCGACGCCAACTGACCCAACCGGAACGCGACGTGCACGGCCCGGCCGGGGCGGACCCGGCGGGCCGGGCACGGCGCGCGACCCACGACGCGGGCGGACTCCGCCGGCAGAGATGACACAGATGTCCAGACGCTCAGCAATCGCGTTCGCCGCACCGGCGGTGATCTTCCTCCTCGTCTTCTTCATCTACCCGATCGTGCGAACGGTCCAGATGAGCCTCACCGACTTCACGGGCGTGGGGGACGCGACCTTCATCGGCGGCGAGAACTACGAGCGGATCTTCACGCGCACCGACTACCTCGAGGCGCTCTGGATCACGATTCGCTTCACGTTCGTCGTGGTGGTCGTGCAGACCCTCGCGGGCCTTGTGATGGCCGCCCTGCTCTACCGCCTGCCGGCGATCCGCAACTTCAGCCGAGCCGCCCTCTTCACGCCGGCGATGATGTCGTTCGTGGTGGTCGGCTACGTCTGGCAGTTCATCTACTCGCCCTTCTCCGGCGGGCTGAACGCCCTGCTGAGATCGGTCGGACTCGACTTCCTGGCGCAGGGGTGGCTGGGCAACCCGGACATCGCGCTGTACGCGATCGCCATCGCCCACGTGTGGATGTTCACGGGCTACACGACGGCCATCTTCCTCGCCGGATATGCGGCGATCTCGCCCGAGATCGACGAGGCCGCCCGCATCGACGGGGCGTCATCGTGGCAGCGGTTCCGCTTCATGGAGCTGCCGCTGCTGTCGCGCTCGTTCACGATCAACATCATCCTGTCCACCATCGGCACGCTCAAGACGTTCGAGCTGCCGTTCATCATGACCCGAGGCGGCCCGGACGGCGCCACCCAGACCCTGAGCCTCGAGATCATCTACCAGCTGTTCCGCAACTTCGACTTCGGCTTCGCGTCGGCGCTCTCGGCCGTGATGCTCGTCGTCATCGTCGTGATCGCGATGCTGCAGAACTGGTACCTGAGGAAGCGTGAGGACGCCGTATGAACCGTCGACGGAACCGGGTCGGGCGAGTCCTCGCCAACGGAGGGGTGCTCGTCGTCGTGGCGATCATGCTCCTGCCGGTGCTCTACATGCTCACCATGTCGCTGCGCACCCCCACCGACATCGCGCAGGCGCCGCTGGGCCTCCCGCTCGACCCCGCGTGGGAGAACTACGCTCGAGCGCTCCCGGCGATGAACTACGCGCAGGCGATCCTGAACTCGGTGATCATCACGGTGGCGGTCGCGGCGCTCACCGCGCTCCTGGGCTCGATGGCCGCCTTCCCCATCGTCATGCGGGCCGGCTGGTGGACCCGGATCATGATCATGGTCGTCGCACTCGGCATGGCGACGCCGAACTTCGTGGTGATCACGCCGATCTACGTGATCTTCCGCGATCTCGGCCTGCTGAACACGTACCCGGGCATCATCCTCGCGTATGCGGCGCTCAACCTGCCGCTCGCGATCTTCTTCTACATCGGCTTCATGAGCACCATCCCGAGGGAGCTGCTGGAGTCGGCCCGCCTCGATCGGTGCAACGACTGGCAGGTGTTCTGGCGGATCGTCCGTCCGCTGCTCGGCCCCGCGACGGCGACCCTGTCGCTGTTCGTGATGCTGTTCGTCTGGAACGACCTCACCTACCCGTTGCTCCTGCTGACCGACCCGGCGAAGCAGACCGTCACGATCTCGGTCTACCGCTTCGTCGGCAACCAGAACGTGCTTCCCGACCAGCTCTTCCCTGCGGCGGTGCTGGGTTCGCTCCCGCTGCTCGTGCTGTTCCTGATCTTCCAGCGGCGAATCGTCGCGGGCGTCACCGCCGGCGCGGGCAAGTAGGCGATCGTGCACGACGCAGCGACCCGGGCCGTCGGCCGCGAGTGGACCGACGTGGAACGGGAGGGCGCGATCGCGACCATCACGCTCGACCGCCCGCCGGCCAACGCGTACACGATCGCGTGCCATGCCGAGCTCGTCCACGCCATCGACCTGCTCGAGGCCGACCCCCGGGTCCGAGTCGTCCGGCTCCGCAGTGCCAGCCCGAAGTTCTTCTCGGCGGGAGCCGACCTGCGCGACTACGCCGCCGGCTCGGTCGAAGCGCGGTCGGCACTGGCGGATGCGGCGAGGCGGACCTGCGCCCGGATCGAGACGTCCGGGCTGATCTTCGTGGCCGAAATCGCCGGCCACGCGCTGGGCGGGGGATTAGAGCTCGCGCTCGCCTGCGACATCCGGATCGCCTCGCGCGCGCAGTACACCCTCGGGCTCCCCGAGATCGCGCTCGGCCTCATGCCCGGCAACGGAGGGACCCAGCGACTGCCGCGCATCGTGGGTCGCGCCCGGGCTGCCGAGCTGCTCCTCACCGGGGAACCGTTCACCCCCGAGGACGCGCTCGAATGGGGACTCGTGACGCAGCTCCACGACCCGATCGACTTCGAGGAGCGTGCCGCGCTGCTCGCGCGTCGCATCTCGGTCGCGGCTCCGCTCGCCCTCTCCGCGACGAAGCGGGCGCTGCAGCGCGGGGTCGATGTCGATCTCGAACGAGCGCTCGAGATCGAGGCGGGCGAGGGGGCGCACCTCGTCGCGAGCGCGGATGCCGCTGAGGGACTCGCGGCATTCTTGGAGAAGCGTCCACCACGGTTCGAGGGTCGATGAGCGCACTCGACGTGGACGACACCGGCGCCGCGCGGAACTCCGCGCGGCCGTGAGGAAGGGATCAGGCAACCGAATGGCTGCGATTCAGCATTATCCGTGCTTCATCGACGGCGTGCCCGTCGACGCCGCATCCGGCGCGGTGGTCGAGGTGGACGATCCGGCCACCGGCGAGATCTGGGCGACCGTGCCCGACTTCGACGCCGACGATGCGGCCCGCGCGATCGAGAGCGCCCACGCCGCCCAGCGCGCCTGGGCGGACCTGCCTGCGATCGAGCGGGGCCGGTGGGTGGGGCGCCTCGCCCAGGCGGTCGAGGAGCGGCGCGCGTACTTCGTGAACCTGCTGGTACGGGAGCAGGGGAAGCCCGCCGGCGAGGCGGACGCCGAGGTGACGGACACCGTCACGTACCTCAGCTACGCCGCGGAGGCGGCGAGGCGCATCGAGGGCAAGATCTTCCCGTCGGAGAACCCCGGCGAGCAGCTCTGGATCCAGAGCGTGCCGTACGGTGCGACCGTCGGAATGTGCGCGTACAACTACCCGCTCGCCCTGATCGGCCGGAAGGTGGGCCCGGCGCTCGTGACCGGCAACACCATGGTGCTGAAGCCGCACGAGGCGACTCCGGTCACCGCGTCCGAGTTCTGCCGCCTCGCCGCCGAGATCGGCCTTCCGGAGGGTGTGCTGAACGTCGTCACCGGCTCCGGCATCGAGGCGAGCTCGGCCCTGGTCACGAATCCGCTCACGCGACTGGTCTCGCTGACCGGCAGCACGCGAGCCGGCCAGGCGATCTATCGTTCGGTCGCCGACAACGTGCCCGGCCTCGTGCTCGAGCTCGGCGGCAAGGCGTCGTTCATCGTCTTGGAGGACGCAGACCTCGACACGGCGGTCGAGGCGGCCGTGACCTCGCGTTTCGTCAACGCCGGACAGGTCTGCATCTGCAACGAGCTGGTGCTGGTGCACGAGGCGATCGCCGAGGAATTCACCGCCCGCGTTGCCGAGCGCGTGCGCGAGATCCAACTCGCCGACCCGGCCGACGGAACCGGCATGGGCCCGAGCTCGACCGGGGCGAGCGTCGAGCGCATCGACGGCATGCTCCGCAGCAGCGTCGAGATGGGTGCCACGGTCGAGGTGGGCGGAGCCCGTCCGTCCGACCCGCGCTTCGCGCGCGGCCACTGGTACCTGCCGACCGTGGTCAGCGGCGTCACGCGCGACATGCCGCTCGCCACGACCGAGATCTTCGGGCCGATCCTCCCGATCGTGACGGTCGCCGACTACGCGGAAGCACTGGAGATCTGCAACGACCGCGAGGACGCGCTCTCGGCGTACATCTTCACCCGCGACGCCAGCACCATCTTCCATGCGATCAACCACATGGAGGTGGGCACGGTGTTCGTGAACCAGCCGATCACCGGATACATCCAGGGTTACCACTCGGGCCACAAGCGAAGCGGGCTGGCAGGCGAGGACGGGGTCTTCGGCATCGAGAGCTACCTCCAGCGCCGCACGGTCTACCTCAACTACGGCTGATTCCGACGCCGTGGCGGATGCGGGCGGCGGTGGCCCGCCCGCATCCGCTCACCGCTCCTGCGCCGCCCGGACTCCCGTGTGCGTCAGGTACGCGTAGTACGCACCGCGCTCCACGCCGGCGTCGTCGGTGAGCCAGGTCTGCACCCGGTAGCGGCCCGCCGGCAGGTCCCACTCGTGGGTCACGGCGGTCGCGGACGCGTCGACCGACGTCTCGACATCGAGTCGCGGGAGGCCGGTGTTCGCGGAGTCCGGAGTCACGGAGATTCGCGCCGTTCGGATCGTGAGGGCGACGCCCTCCGGCCGGTCCGCGACGTGCGGGACGCCGACCCGTGCGGGCAGCCCGGCGGTGATCGGTCGGTCGACCTCCCGCGGCCAGCGCCGCAGCTCCAGCCGGTATCGCCCCGGATCGCGCACGTCGACCAGCCAGTAGCCGTTCGCGACCTCGCCCGTCCGGCAGTGGTTCTGGTCGTAGATGCCCGGCCGCTCGGTCGTGCCGTGCCACGCGTGCGCCGTCAGGGTGAGCTCCTCGCCGTCGTCCGCGGCGTAGAACGGCCAGACCTGCTCGAACGCGTCGCCCAGGTCGTCCCACCACCGGTCGTAGACGCGCATCAGCTCGGTCACGACCGACGGATGCTCCGCCGCGAGGTCGTGCACCTGGCCCGTGTCGCGGGCGGCGTGGAGCTCCCGTCTCCCCGGGCCCCACTCGGTGGTCTGCACGAGTCGCCAGTCGCGAGTGAGCACCGCGAAGTCCTTGTACTTCGTCGGGTTGTCGCGCTGCTGGTTGTGCACGACGAGCGCACGCCCGTCGAGCGCGTCGTCGGCGGCGCCGGTGAGGATGCCGGAGAGGTCGCGTCCGTCAGTGGGTGCGGCGCCGTCGGGGTGCGCCAGCCCGCAGCGAGCAGCGAGCGTCGGGAGGAGGTCGTAGTGGGCGGTCAGCGTGGTGACGTCCCGCCCGCCGCTCCATCCGCCGCGGGGCCAGTGCAGCAGACACAGGTTGCGGTGCCCGCCATCCGTCGGCCAGCACTTCTTGCCGCGTTGTCCCGCATTCCAACCGTCGGTGAGCGCGCCTTCGGCGTCGACCTCGGCGCCGCCGTCCGTGCCATTGTCGCCGAGGTAGACGATGATCGTGTCGTCGGAGATCCCCAGCTCGGCGAGACGAGCCCGGAGGCGTCCGACGTTCTCGTCGATGTTGGCGATCATGCCGAAGAAGCGCGCCCGGTCGTCGGGCACGCCCTGACGGAGGTACGGCTCCGCGTAGCGCGGATGCACGTCGAGCGGCACGTGCGGTGCGTTGACCGGGAGATAGCAGAAGAACGGGACGTCGGCGTCGACGGATCGCTCGATGAAGTCGGTCGCCTCGCCGAACCAGACGTCCGTGCAGTACGTGTCCGCGAACCGCTCCGGCCGCCCGTTGCGGTGGAACACCGCGTCGAAGTAGTCGTTGTCCCAGTGATCGGGCATCTCGCCGATGACTCCGCCTCCGTGGTACAGGGCCTCGTCGAAACCCCGATCCTGGGGCAAATAGTGCTTCCCGTCGCCCAGGTGCCACTTGCCGAACATGCCGGTGCGGTAGCCCGACGCGCGGAAGCGGTCTGCGATCGTCGGCAGGTCGCGGTTGAGGAAGTAGCGTCCCGACAGCGTGCTCCACACTCCGGCGCGTGCGGAGTGGCACCCGCTCAGCAGCGCGGCCCGGCTGGGTGCGCACATCGGATCGGTGTGGAAGGCATCGAGCCGTACCGAATCGGCGGCGAGCGCGTCGAGCGCCGGCGTGCGCAGCCACGGGTTCCCGGTGCATCCGAAGTCACCGTACCCCTGGTCGTCGGTGACGATCAGGAGCACGTTCGGGGGCTGTGCGGTCATGCGGATCCTCCTCTGGTGCTCCGCCGGGGCCAGCGGTGCGATCTCGCCGTCGACCTTCCGATCGACGACTGAGCTCGCCGCGATGGTAAACCGGTTCTCGGCTTGAGGCAACGGGAGAGCCAGAACTCGCCCGCGTCCGCGACCACCACGGTCCGACTGCGCACTGTGCAGTGAAAAACCGGTATCCTTGGTCGCGAGTCCGCAGATTCGGACGCACTCGGCCAGCATGCGCGGCGAAGGAGCAGCAGTGGGACGTATCGAGCAGGACCTGAGCGGCCACCGATGGCAGATGGAGCGAATGCGCCCGGGTCGCGGCACCGAGGAGGGGTTGCACCTGCTCCCCGCCGAATACCAGGGCACGCACTTCAGCTGGAACTTCGCGTCCGTTCCCGGTGACGTGTACACCGACCTGCACCGCGCCAACGAGATCGACGATCCGTACGTCGGTCGCGGCATGCACCGGGCCAAGTGGGCGGCCGAGTACGAGTGGTGGTACAGCAGGCGCTTCGCGGTGGACCCGTCGATGCGCGGTCGCGTCATCCGGCTGGTCTTCGACGGCGTGGACTACAGCTGCGACGTCTGGCTGAACGGCACCTTCCTCGGTCGACACGAGGGGATGTTCTCGTCGTTCGAGTTCGACGTGACCGACGTCGTGAGCTGGGAGGACTGGCGCGACGGTGCGAACATGCTCATGGTCAAGCTCGACCCCCCGCCGAAGAACTACCGCAATTGCGGCGGCAGGAAGGTCAATTTCTCCGGCGACTACTTCTCGGGCCTGGTGCCGTTCGGCATCTGGCGTCCGGTGCGCCTCGAGGCGACCGGGCCGGTGCGGGTCGACTCGATCCGAACCGATGTCAGCGTGCACGGCGACGACCGCGCATCCGTGCGCATGACCGCCGAGCTCGTCAACCACGGCGACTCCGAACGGGAGGTCGCGCTGTCGACGCTCCTGCGCGGATGGAACGTCGACGTCGACACGATCGGCACCGAGGACGTGGTCGTCGCGCCACCCGGGCGCACCTCCGCGACCGTGCACATCGACGTCGAGGATGCCCGACTCTGGTGGCCGTGGGACATGGGTGAGCAGCACCTGTACGACCTCGTGGTCGAGGTGCGCGACGCGAACGAACTCCTCGATGCGCGAACGGAGCGGATCGGGCTGCGCGAGATCGAGATGCAGCACAACCCGGGCTTCACCGCGGACCAGGTCGAACACCCGTGGACGTTCGTCATCAACGGGCGACGCCACTTCCTCCGCTCCGCGTGCTGGGGCGGCCAGCCCTCGTTCCTGTACGGCCGCAACTCGCCGCAGAAGTACGAGGACCGGGTGGCGCTCGTGCGCGAGGCGAACATCAACAACCTGCGCATCTTCGGGTGGCATCCGCCCGAGGCCCCCGAGTTCTACCGGCTGTGCGACGAAGCCGGCATCACCGTCTGGACCAACTTCAGCCTCGCCACGCAGGCGTACCCGGACGACCCGGAGTTCGTCGCAGCCGTGGTGGACGAGTGCGTCGCCGTCGTGGACGCGCGTCGCAACCACCCGTCGCAGATCTTCTGGATGGGAGGCGAGGAGGTGTTCTTCTCGGGAGCCCACGAACGCAGCGGGAACCTCGCACTGATGCAGGCGATCGGCGCCGCGGTGGCCGATCGCACGGATGTGCCGTACGGGCTCGCTTCGCCGCTGAGCTCCGAGGCCGGGCAGCGGCTCGGCTTCAAGCCCAACGAGAGCATGCACGCCAACGAGCACTACTACCAGGGCGGCGCCGAGTACATGGAGGAGTACTACCCGGCGCTCGAGTGCGCGATCATCCCGGAACTGACCGCTGCATCCGCACCCGACGTCGAGAGCCTCCGCCGGTTCATCCCCGAGGACGAGCTCTGGCCGATGGGGCCGAGTTGGGCGTATCACTTCGCCGACATCGACATCCTCAAGGCGATCAACCTCGAGGTGTTCGGCGACTTCCGCGACGGGAGCCTGGACGAGTTCGTCGAGGCGACGCAGGTCGCGCAGGGCACCGTCATCCAGTTCGCGCTCGAGACGTACCGTCGGCGGAAGCCGAGGATGAGCGGCGTCTCGCTCTGTCACTTCATGACCCACGTGCCCGACATCAAGTGGGGCGTCATCGACTACTACGGCAGGAGGAAGGCCTCGTTCGACTGGCTGCGACGCACCTACCAGCCTCTCCTGCCGAGCCTCGCCTTCGATCGGCGGCGGTGGGCGCCCGGCACGACGTTCGAGGGCTCGGCGTGGGTGGTGAACGACTACCAACGCGCCCTCGGGACGCTGACGCTCGACTGGAGCGTCAGCGGCGCCGGCGGCGCGGTCGTCGCCTCCGGAACGTCCGCGGTCGAGGTGGAGGAGGACAGCTCGATCGAAGTCTGCCCGGTGCGCTGGGACGTCCCCGGCGACGCCGAGGGGACCTTCGGGGTCGAGCTTCGACTGACGGATGCCACTGGAGCCGGCGTGGCGGAGAACGCCTACGTGCTGCTGGTCGACGACCAGGAGACCGCGAAGGCACGGAGCCTGGCGTTCAAGGCCGAGGCGGATGAACGATCGCGCGAGCACGGGCACAGCATCTACCGGTACTGGCCCGACATGTGGGTCGAGAAGGACCCCGCGTGAGCGGCTCCGGGCCGGGCGCGACATGATGAGTGGACTCGAGTCGAACGGACCGACGATGACCTCGAACGAACGCCTGCGGGTCGCCGTCATCGGCGGCGGGTTCATGGGGCGCATGCACACCCAGGCATGGCGGACCGCGCCGCGGTTCTTCCGTCTCCCGCGTCGGGTGGAGCCGGCCGTGCTCGTCGGCCGCCGGCGGGACGGCGCGGCGGACGCCTCGGCGCTCGGATGGCCCGAGTACTCCGACGACTGGCGCGAGGTCGTCGAGCGGGAGGACATCGACGTGGTCGACGTCTGCACGCCGGGCGACACCCACGCCGAGATCGCGCTGGCGGCGCTCGCCGCAGGCAAGCACGTGCTCTGCGAGAAGCCCCTCGCGAACTCGGTCGAGGACGCCGATCGGATGGCCGACGCGGCGGCAGCCGCGACCGGCGTGGCGATGTGCGGCTTCAGCTACCGCCGCACGCCCGCGCTGGCCCTGGCACGGAGCATGATCACCGACGGGTGGATCGGGGCGATCCGCCACGTGCGCGCGCAGTACCTGCAGGACTGGCTGAGCGATCCGGACGCGCCGCACACCTGGCGACTCGACCGGGATCGCGCCGGCTCGGGTGCGCTCGGCGACATCGGCGCCCACTCGATCGACACGGCGCAGTGGCTGACCGGCGACCGGATCGCCGAGGTCTCGGCGACGGTCCGCACGTTCGTGCCCGACCGGCCGCCGATGGCTCGCGCGAACGGCCTGGGCGGCACCGGCGCGCGCGGCGCTCGGCTGCCCGTGACCGTGGACGACGCGGTGGCGTTCACCGCCCGATTCGAGGGAGGCGCCCTCGGCGTGTTCGAGGCGACCCGCATGGCGACCGGGCGGCGCAACGCGAACCGCATCGAGATCAACGGCTCGGCCGGTTCGATCGCGTTCGACTTCGAGCGGATGAACGAACTCGAATACTACGATGCCGCCGACGCGGCCGGCCGGCAGGGCTTCCGCCGGATTCAGGCCACCGAGTCCGAGCACCCCTACGCGGGGGCGTGGTGGCCGGCCGGCCACGGGCTGGGCTACGAGCACCTGTTCGTCCACCAGGTCGTCGACTTCGTCTGGGCGACCGTGGGCGCGACGGATGCAGGCGCCCCGACGTTCGGGGAGGCTGCCGACCTGCAGCGCGTGCTCGCGGCCGTCGAGCAGAGCGCGGCGAACGACGCGGTGATGAGGACGGTGCGCCGGCGCACCGAGCAGAGGAGAGATGCATGACCCGGAACGCCCTCGTGGTCCGCGGCGGATGGCAGGGCCATCGTCCCGCCGCTGCGACCGGACTGTTCCTGCCGTTCCTGAGAGACGAGGGGTTCGACGTGACGATCGAGGAGGATCCCGAGGTCTACGCCGACGCAGAGCGGATGGTCGACGTCGATCTCATCGTGCAGTCCGTGACGATGTCGGAGATCGGCGATGATGCCCTTCGCGGGCTGCGAACCGCAGTGGAGGCCGGAACCGGCCTCGCCGGATGGCACGGCGGAATCGCGGACTCGTATCGGGCGAGTGCGGACTACCTCCAGTTGGTCGGCGGCCAGTTCGCCACGCATCCGTCGAAGCATCCGGATGAGACGCGCGGTGACGAGACGGACAACTACCTCGACCATCGGATCGAGATGACGGATCTCGGTCGCGAGCACGAGATCACGCGAGGCATCGAGGACTTCACGCTGCACACGGAGCAGTACTGGGTGCTGCACGACGACCTCATCGACGTGCTCGCCACCACGACGCATCCGACCCGTCCGCATCACCCGTGGCATCGTCCGCTCACGTCCCCGGCGGTGTGGACCCGCCGCTGGGGATCGGGACGGATCTTCGTCGCGACGCCCGGGCACAGCCCGGACATCCTCGCGGACGTCAGCGTGCGCACAATCATCGAGAGGGGAATGCTGTGGGCGGCCCGCACCAGGTAGGAATCGTCGGACTGGGCGTCATCTCAGGCGCCTACCTCGAGACGCTCGCCGGCCATCCGGCGCTGCGCATCGCGGCGGTCGCAGACCTCGACGAGTCGCGCGCCCGCTCCGCAGCTTCGGCGATCGACGGGTGCCGGCCGATGTCGACCGCAGCCCTCGTCGCCGACCCGAGCATCGGAACCGTGCTGAACCTGACCGTTCCCGCCGCGCACGCCGAGGTGGCGCTCGCTGCCATCTCCCACGGCACGGACGTGTTCGGCGAGAAGCCGCTCGCGGCCACCTTCGCCGACGCCGAGCGGGTCGTCGAAGCGGCACAGGCCGCGGGCGTCCGACTCGGCTGCGCGCCCGACACCGTGCTCGGCACAGGGGTGCAGACCGCACGCGCGGCGGTCGACGACGGTCGGATCGGTCGCCCCGTCGGGGCGACCGCGACCTGGGTGTCGCCGGGGCATGAACACTGGCACCCCGCCCCCGACTTCTACTACCGCGAGGGCGGCGGGCCGCTGCTCGACATGGGACCGTACTACCTCACGAGCCTCGTGCAGCTCCTCGGCCCGGTGGTCGCCGTGTCGGGGGCCGCCTCGCGCGCCCACGCCGAGCGGACGATCGCCACCGGACCGCGCGCGGGAGACACCGTGCCGGTCGACGTCGACACCCACGTCGTGGGCGTGCTCGAGCACGCGGACGGGGCGATCTCGAGCGTGACGATGAGCTTCGACGCAGTGGCGAGTTCTGCACGGCCCCTCGAGGTCTACGGGACGAACGGCGCCCTGGTCGTGCCGGACCCGAACACGCACGGGGGAGAGGTCTCGATGCGTCGAACCGGCGACGAGACGTGGACCGTGCTGCCGCCATCGGCGGGATACGTCGACGCGGGCCGGGGGATCGGCCTGCTCGACTTCGTCGCCGGACACGACCGGGCGAGCGGTGCGATGGGGCTGCATGTCCTCGAGGTGATGGAGGCGCTGCACCGGGCGGCCGCGCACGGCACGCGCGAGGTGCTCTCCACGACGGTCGAGCCGCCGGCACGCGTGCCGCTCACGGCGTTGCGCGACTGGCGCGAGGGCTGAGCGGCGCCGGTCGCCCGTGACCGCAGTGGTGAACCGGTTTGCCATAGACTGGCCGCGCGGCCGGCGGTGCAGGATCCGCGCGTTGTGGTAGGCACGAACGACGCATGGTGCGTGGCGCGTGGAGTGCCGGACGGACGAATCGGACGGGTGAGTGCGACATGGGACTCGAGAGCGACGGTGGCGGGGGCACGACGGCAGCCACGGGGCTGCGGGGCCGGGCGCGCCTGATCGACGTCGCCGAGCGCAGCGGGGTGACCAAGTCCGTCGTGTCGCGCATCATCAACGGCGACGACACCCTCCGCATCCGTCCGGAGACACGCGAGCGCGTGCTCGGCGTGGCCGCGGAGCTGGGCTACCGACCGCACGCGGGCGCCCGGGCGCTCTCGGTCTCGCGCACCGGTGCGTTCGCGCTGATCATCCCCGACCTGCGGAACAGCGTGTACGCGGCGATCACGCGCGGGGCGTTCCGACGGGCGCGCGAGCACGGCTACGTCATGCTCTTCGCGGAGGACACGCCGTCGGATCCGGCGGGCGCGGACGAGTACGCCGACCTCGTGACATCCGGTCGCGTCGACGGGCTCCTGGTGGCGTCCGCGCGGCCAGGTGACCCGCTCGTCGAGCGCCTGCAGCAGGAGCCCGACTCCATCGCCCACGTCTTCGTCAACCGCGAGGTGGACGGATCCGCGCGCAACATCGGCCTCGATCTGGAAGGTGCCACGGCGCTCGCCGTGCAGTTCCTCCGCGACCGGGGCCATCGTCGCATCGGGCATACCAGCGGTCCGATCGAGCTTGCGCCGGCGCGAGCGCACACCGCGGGGTTCGCACGGCAGATGAGCGACTTCGGGCTCGACGCGTCGGCCACCGAGTCGGGCGAGTTCACGGAGCGGGGCGGATACGAGGCCACGCTGCGGCTGCTCGAGCACCGGCCCGAACTGACGGCGGTCTACGTCTCGAACTTCGGCCAGGCCGTCGGAGCGTTGAAAGCCGCGCGCGACCGGGGGCGATCGGTGCCCGGCGACCTCTCCGTGATCGGCTACGACGACCTGGCGGTCGCCGATTATCTCGATCCGCCGCTGACCACCGTGGCGATGCCGCTCGACGCGCTCGGCGCCGCCGCCGTGGACGCCCTGGTCGAGCAGATCGAGACCCGGAAGCCGGTGGGTCGGCGCATCGACGGCGGCTATCACATCGTGGAGCGGGCGTCCGTCGCGCGCGCGCGTGCGTCCGCAGACGCCTGACACCGAACCCGCGCCCGGTCGATCCGGGTCGGCTTGCGTGCGCGGCATCCTGCTGTCTACACTTTGGTAAACCGGTTCTCTACAGAAGTTCCGGCCGACTGCGATGATGCACGGAAGGACCAGCTCGATGACACCCGGCCCCTCGCGCGAGAGCGCCGCCACTCGTCGGGCTGCTGCGTACCCGCGCTCGCCCGAGTGGTTCGCGAACTTCGCCGGCTACGCCCTGACCGGCCTGGAGCCCGAGGAGGGCGTGCACCGGCGCGATCCGACCAGTGTGCTGCGCATCGACGGGGTGTTTCACGTCTGGTACACGAAGTCGGTGGGCGACGCCGTCGGGTTCGGCACCGACGACCCTCGCGCGAAGGTCTTCCCGTGGGACTGGTCGGAGGTGTGGCACGCCACGAGCGACGACGGGCTGCACTGGGTCGAGCGCGACCGCGCGGTCGGTGTCGGCGACGACGGGGCGTACGACGACCGGAGCGTCTTCACGCCCGAGATCCTCGTGCACGACGGCCGGTACCACCTCGTCTACCAGGTGGTGCGCTCGCCGTACCGCCTCCGCAGTCTCGAGTCGATCGCGATGGCGAGCGCGGACGACCCCAGCGGTCCATGGGTCAAGTCGGATGCGCCGCTCATCGTCCCGGCTGCCGACGGCGAGTGGGTCGGTGATGACGACAACCGGCTCGCCGTGCGTTCGCAGGGCTCGTTCGACAGTCTCAAGGTGCACGACCCACTGCTGCTCCCGTTCGACGGGCGCTTCTTCCTCTACTACAAGGGAGAGCAGATGGGGGAGCGGTACACCTCGGGCGGTCGCTCCACCAGGTGGGGCGTCGCGATCGCGGACCGGGTGGAAGGGCCGTACGAGAAGTCGCCGCTGAACCCGATCACCAACAGCGGGCACGAGACCTGCCTCTGGCTGCACGACGGCGGCGTCGCCGCCCTGCTCACGACAGACGGTCCGGAGCGGAACACCATCCAGTTCGCCGAGGACGGCGTGAACTTCGAGATCCGCTCATACGTTCCCGACCCGCCGGTCGCCGCCGGGCCGTTCCGTGGTGACGAGCCGACGAGCGCGCCGCTGGACGGCCTGCGCTGGGGGCTGTGCCACGACGTCACCGGGCCGTGGGGGCACCTCCGCGGCTTCCGCGTCGACGAGCGCATGAAGCAGTTGTACGAGCGGGCGATCAGCCCCGAGACCGCGGCTCTCGACGGCGGCGGCGCGCCGCTCGGAGCCGCGTCATGACGAGCACCGAACTCCCCACGAGAAAGCAGACGACCGGCATGACCACCATCGAGCGCGTTGCCACCGACCTCTATCGGGTGCCGCTCAAGCGCCATCTGACCGACAGCACGCATGGCGTCATGATGGACTTCGAGCTCGTCACCGTGCGGGTCGAGGACTCCGACGGGGCCGTCGGCCTCGGCTACACCTACACCGTCAACCACGGTGGTGCGGCAGTCGCGACGATGGTCGAGCGGGATCTGGCCGGATGCCTCGTCGGTGCGGACCCCGCGCGCATCGAGCAGCGCTGGCAGGACATGTGGTGGCGCCTGCACTACGCCGGTCGGGGCGGGCATCAGACGTCGGCGATGTCGGCGGTGGACATCGCGCTGTGGGATCTCGCCGGAGTCCGCGCGGGCCTTCCGCTCTGGCGGCTCTTCGGAGGCTACGATCCGGTCGTTCCGGTGTACGCCGGGGGCATCGACCTGGAGCTCCCGCTCGAGGCCCTGCTCGAACAGGCGGACGGCTTCGTCGCCGACGGGTTCCGCGCGATCAAGATGAAGGTCGGACGCGCCGATCTCCGAGAAGATGTGACCCGGGTCGGTGCGATGCGCGAGCACCTGGGCGACGGCTTCCCGCTCATGGTGGACGCCAACATGAAGTGGTCCGTCGACGAGGCGCTCCGGGCCGCTCGAGCGTTCGCGCCGTTCGACCTCGCATGGATCGAGGAACCGACGATTCCCGACGACCTCGTCGGCAACGCCCGAATCGTGGCGCACGGCGGGCATCCCATCGCTGCGGGTGAGAACCTGCACACCATCTACGACTTCGCCGGTGCCATCGACGCGGGGGCGCTGACCCTGCCCGAGCCAGACGTCAGCAACATCGGGGGCTTCACCACCTTCCGGAAGGTCGCCGCCCTCGCCGAGGCGCACAACCTGCGCCTCACGTCCCACGGCGTGCACGACCTGACCGTGCACGCGCTCGCCGCGACCCCGAGCCGCACGTACATGGAGGCGCACGGATTCGGACTCGACGACTACATCGCCGAGCCGATGGCCGTTCGGGACGGTCTCGTGGTCGCTCCGGAGCGCCCCGGTCACGGCGTGGAGCTCGACTTCCTCGGCCTGGAGCGGCTCAGCGCCGCCTGACGTGCAGCCGGCTCAGGCGCTGTTCGGCTAGCTCGTCGCCGTCGTGCAGGTCGAGGTCCGGGCGCAGGAACGGCCGGTTCAGTCCGCGCGCATGCCGGCCGAGCCGAGCACGCGCTCCACCGTCAGCTCGAGCACGACGCGCTCGGGGTTGGGACGCGGCTCCCGGTACCGGGCGGCGTAGAGCTCGACGGCGAGGGCGACCGACTCGGGGTCGGTGAGGATGCGCGTGGGCCCCTCGAAGCCGATCCAGCGCCCGCCGTCGACCGACGCGACGGTCGCGCGGCCGCTGCGCTCGGCGTTCACGAATTTCTGCGAGCCGCGGCTGCCGATCACGCGCACGATGCCGTCGAGGTAGGTGATGCCGACGGGCACCGCGTGGATGCGTCCGTCGCGGCCGAGCGTCGACAGGGTGGCGAGGTGGCGTTCGGCGAGGAACTCGTGGGCCGCGTCGGTGATCACCCGGCCCACGGTACCGCGTCAGGTCGCGCGCAGGGTCAGGTCGCGCGCAGGCCCGAGATGCGGATGAGGCCGGCGCGGAAGCCGTCGTCGGTGACCTCGGACGTGCGCGTCAGCTCCGCATCCGACAGGTCGTAGCTGCCCGAGAGGCGATGTCGGATGGCCGCCTCCTCACCGTCGTCGCCGATGTCCTTGGCGTGCACCACGACGATGTCGTGCACCTTGCCGTCGCCGGCCGTGACGGTGACCGCCCAGCCGGAGTTCTGTCCGAAGTCGTTCAGGTGCGGACGGGCCACACCGTTCAGCGTGTCTTCCCCCATGGGGTCACTCTACGACTCCGCCCGCGCCGCCGCAGCAGCGCGTTCGACCCATCTCGGCTGGTCGCCGTAGCGCTGGAACGGCACGATGCGTCCCGCCGCGCTGTCGTCGATGAGCTGCTGGAGCCGCCGGTCGCGGGTCGACTGCTGCTTCGCGGTGAGGATCCAGTTCGTCACGGTCTTGCGGTACGAGGGCGTCGCCTCGTTCCAGAAGGCGGTGGCGGGAGCGGATGCGGCGAGGCGCTCGGCGTACTCGGGCGGCAGTTCCGTGAGCCGGGTCTCCGACGAGTACCCGGTGGCCTGGTCGGCGCGTCGGCCCTCGAACGCGGCGGTGCCGGCAGGTCGCATCCGCCCCTCCGCCGTCAGCCGCTCGACGAGCGCGATGTTGACGGCCGACCAGACGCTCGTGCGCTTGCGCGGGGTCCAGCGCTGGCGCCGGGCGTCCTCGTCGATGCGCTGGCCGACCGAGTCGATCCAGCCGAAGCACAGCGCCTCGGGCACGGCCTCCTCCCACGTCAGGCCGCGGTCGGGGACGTGCGTCTTGTACAGCCCCATCCAGAGCTCGGTCTCGGTCTCGTGGTGCGCCTCGAGCCAGGCGCGGAACTCCTCCGGCCCCGAGAAGAACAGCGCCGGCCGTTCGGGCGTGCCGCCGGGGGTGCCGATCTGGGCGGTCATGCGTCGAGTCTCGCACCTGCCGCCGACAGGTGCAGTCGCGGATGCCGCGGGGCCGCCGCGATCACGGCAGCGCGAGCGCCGTGGCGACCACGCAGCCGTCCCGGCGCAGCGAGTGGACGCGATAGCGCGTGTCGGTGCTGTCGATGCGGGCGCGGTGCAGGGCCAGGTGGACCTCGGCCGGATCGACCGGGAGCGCGCGGCCGTCGGCCTTCCGCACCGCCTCGACGCGGGTCCAGCGTGCGAGCGGGTCGCCGCGGCCGCCGCCGGTGATCGCGCGAGCGACGTCGAGTCGCTCCGCCGGTGCATCGAGCGGCTCCGCGTCTATGCCGACCGGGGAGCGGGCGGCCGCCGCGAAGGCACGGCCGCCGGCGTGGGCGATCGAGACGTGCACGGGCCGGCCGGGCCCGCTGATCGCGGGGCGACCGTGCGTCCCGCCGCAGCGCGGGCAGACCGCGTCGATCGTGAACGCGTCGGCGGGCATGACCGTGAGCCGGGAGACCGCGGCCAGCGCGGCACGGCGCCCGGTGAGGAATCGCGTGCGCTGCGCGGCGGTGGCGGTGTCGAGCCGTCGGCGATCGGATGCCCCGAGGCGGGCGAGGATGCGGGGGCCGGCGTCGCCCGTGCCGTCGCGGTCGCCGGAGGCATCCGATTCGCTCACGACCACCAGCTCCGGCATGGGGCGAGTCTGCGTCGCCCGGGGCCGGGACGTCAAGCGCCGAACGTGGGACGATGGAGGGGTCACGCCCGCCGCAATCCGGGAGGTGCCATGATCCGGGTCCGGGTGCTCGGCGTCGCGCTCGACGCGTCGGGCCAGCACATCGTGCTGCTCGAGCCGCTCGAGGGCGAGGCGGGGGAGGGGCGCGTGCTGCCGATCTGGATCGGCTCGCAGGAGGCCACATCGATCGTGATCGCGGTCGAGGGCGCCAGGGCGCCGCGGCCGCTCTCGCACGACCTGATCACCACGCTGTTCGGGGCGCTCGACGCGTCGCTTGAGCGCGTCGAGGTGACCCGGCTCGACTCCGGCACGTTCTACGCCGAGCTCACGCTCACGACGCCCTCGGGCACGCAGGTGCTCGACTCGCGGCCGTCGGACGCGATCGCCCTCGCGGTGCGCGCCGACGCGCGGATCCTCGTCGCCGAGGAGGTGCTCGACGAGGCCGGCGTGCCGGCCGACATGGTCGACCTCGCGCGCGACGAGGAGAAGCTCGACGAGTTCCGGAAGTTCCTCGACACGGTCGACCCGGAGGACTTCGAGGGCTGAGCACTTCGTGGGCTGAGGACAGGCCCGGCTGCCCGCATCCGCTGCTGGGTAGCATCGGGGGATGCAGCGCGAAGACGTGGTCCGTTCCCTGTTCGACGACGGCTGGAACCGTGGGGACTTCGGGCCCACCGCCGACTGGCTGGGCGACTACCGGGTGCACGTCGGCGGCCGCACGATGGAGCTCGACGTGCCGCGCACCGACGCTCTGCTCGCGCGCTGGCGCATCGGGTTCCCCGACCTGCGGTTCGACGTGCACCGCATCGTCGACGCCGGCGACGAGATCGCGGTGCACCTGACGCTCACCGGCACGCACCTCGGCGAGTGGAACGGGCACGCGGCCACGGGCAACCGGGTGTCGGTGCCGCACGCGATGTTCTTCCGCTTCGACGGCGACCGCCTCACCGACATCTGGGAAGTGGTCGACACGGGCGCGATGGACGCCCAGCTCGGCGCATAGTCGGGCGCGGCTCAGCCGGCCCGCGCCGCCTCCAGCGCGGCGTCGCCGCTGCGCCGCCGCGAGACGCCGGCGTAGGCGAGCCCGAGCCCGACGAGCGACCACACGCCCAGGGCGACCAGCGCACCCCAGCCGGAGCCGACGTCGATCGCGGCGAGCAGCAGCACGTTCGCCGGGCCGGTCGGCAGGAACGCGGCGAGTGACTCGAGCGCGTCGGGCACGGTCGACGAAGTGCCGACGACGAGCGCGACGACGGCCACCAGCGCCGCGAGCGTGCGACCCACGCCGTCGAAGGCGGCCGCGAGGCCGTGGTTCACGACCGCGAAGACCGCGCCGATGCCGACGCACGCCGCGCCGAAGCCGACCCAGTAGGCCGGGCCGGCCGAGAGGAAGCCCGCTGTCGCCAGCGCGACCACGAGCCCCTGACCCGCGCCGAGCGCGGCCGCGGGCCAGGCGCCGGCGAGCATCAGCCGGAACGACGACGCCGACCCGAGCAGCCGCGCGGCCGGCACCGCCCGGGCCGCGAGCGCGATCACGAGGCCGCCGATCCACAGCGCGACGACCGCGAACAGCGGCACCGACTGGGAGCCCGCGGCGGGCAGGTCGAGCTCGGCGGTGACCGGCTGCGCGACCACCGCGGAGAGCGTCGTGATGTCGTCGTCGGTGTAGGTCGGGATCTGGTCGACCGCCTCGGCGAGCCCGTCGGCGAGCTGCGCCGCGCCGCTGTCGAGCTCGGCGGCTCCGGATGCCGCGGACTCGGCGCCCTCCGCGACCGAGGCGCCGCCGGCCGCGGACTCGCCTGCCCCCGCCGCGACCTCGTTCGCACCCGCGGCCGACTGGTCGACGCCGGCCACGAGCCCGGGGATGCCGTTCGCGAGCTGCTGGTTGCCCGCCGCGACCTGGTCGGCGCCCGCCGCGAGCGCGGCGACATCGCTGTTCGCCGACTGCAGTCGCGCGAGCGCCGCGGTGGCCCGGTCGCACAGCCCGCCCGGGCCGGGCAGCGCGCAGAGGTCGTCCACGACGGTGGCGAACTCGGCCGTCGCGCCGGAGAGCGCGGCCGAGCCGGCGTCGATCGCCGCCGCGACCTGGGCGGAGCCGGCGGCGAGCTGTGCCGTCTCGCCCGGCAGCGGCTGCACCGACGCGTCGAGTTGCGCGAGCCCGGCGGCCAGCGACTCGGCGCCCGCGTCGAGCGTGTCGAGACCGGCCGCGAGCTGTTCGGCGCCGGCCGCGAGCTCGCCGGTGCCCGAGGCCAGGCTCGCGGCGCCGTCGGCCAGCTGCGCCGCACCGTCGGCTGCCTGCCCGATCGAGGCGTTGATCTGGTTGAACCCGTCGTACACGTTCGACAGGTAGCGCTCGGTGAGCTGCTGGTTCAGGGTCGCGACGGCCTGCTGCACGAGCACGGCGGTGAGCGCGGGGTCGAGGTAGGCGGTCGCGGGCGTCGTGGTCACGTCGAGGCTCGCCGGCACGGCGTCGGCCGCCGGCCCCGAGATCGAGGTGGCGTTCGCCGAGAACGACGGCGGGATCGTCACGACCGCCGCGTACGTACCCGCCTCGAGACCGGTGCGGGCATCGGCGTCGTTCGTGAGCACCCACGTGAAGTTCGGCTCGGCGGGGGCGGGGGTCGCCGTGGCATCCGGCCCCGGATCGTCGGGTGCGCCCAGGCCCGCGTCGCCGCCGATGAGATTCGCGGCGAACTCGCGCCCGAGGGGCACGGTCTGCCCGTTGATCGTCACCGGCTGGTCGTCGTTCACGATCGCCGCGGTGATGCGGTCGAGGTGCTGCGCCGGCGCGGAGAGCGCCCACGCGAGCAGCACCGCGACGAGCACGGGCAGCAGCAGGAGGCCGACGACGGTCACCCAGGCGGGCCGTTCGACCCCCCGCGTCGCGTCGAACGGCGGCCTCACGAGCGCCCCCACGACTCGGCGAGCTGCGGCGCGTCCGCCAGCTCGAGCGCGACCCGGGCCGCTCCAGCGGGCAGCAGGTCGGCGACGTCGGCCGCTGCGGTGCCGGCGACGACGAGGGTGAGCGGATGCCCCGTGCGTGCCGCGGCGCTGCGCCGCGCGTCGTCCAGGATGCCGCGGAGCTCGACCCGCGTGGCAGGGTCGGCGACCCCGTCGGCGCGGTCGAGCGCGACGAGGCCGGGGTCGCCGTCGAGGGCGGCGAGCAGGGCGGCGACCGGGTCGTCGCCGCCGAGGTCGGCGACTGCCGAGCGGCCGCGCACCGACGCGGCCCGCGTCGGCAGCACGAGCCCGGCCACCTTGCAGCGCCCGTCCGTCACCGCCAGCCGACCGGTGAGCGCCAGCAGCAGGTCGGTACGGGAGGCTCGCGTGCCGCCCGAGACGACGAGCACGTCGCCCGCGGGCACGCGGATGTCGAGCGCATCGGCCTCCAGAGGCATCCGCTCGTGCCGGCACCACTCGGCCGCGATCGCCAGCCGGTCGCCGGGCTCGGGCCACGAGGCCAGTGCGTCCTCCTTCGTGAGCCCCTCGCCCTCGACGTCGAACGCGGGCAGCACCCGGTCGAGCCACGCCGGCAGCCACCAGGCGTGCCGGCCGAAGGCCATGAGCACGGCCGGGATCAGCGTCATCCGCACGATGAAGGCGTCGATCGCGACGCCCACCGCGAGCCCGAACGCGATCGGCTGCATCGACGCCTCGCCGTTCAGGATGAACCCGCCGAACACGCTCGTCATGATGATCGCCGCGGCCGTGACCACGCGCGCCGACGCATGGAAGCCGCGCTCGACGGCGGGCCTGGGGTCGTGGTGGTGCACCCAGTCCTCGCGCATGCGGCTGACGAGGAACACCTCGTAGTCCATCGCGAGGCCGAACAGCACGCCCATCACGATGATCGGCATGAAGCTCGTCACCGAGCCGACCGACTCGACGTTCAGGGGCCCGGCGAGGAAGCCGTCGACGAACACGAGGCTCGTCAGGCCGAACGCGGCGCCGATCGACAGCGCGTAGCCGAGCGCGGCGGTCACGGGCACCACGACCGAGCGGAACACCATCGCGAGCAGCACGAGCGAGAGTCCCACGACCAGCAGCCCGAACGGCAGCATCGAGGCCCCGAGCCGCTCGGAGATGTCGATGCCGAGCGCGGTGTACCCCGTGACCGCGAGCGAGACGGCGTACTGCTCGACGAAGTGGTCGTGCAGGCCGCGCAGCCGCTGCACGAGCTGCTCGGTCTCGGCCGAGTCGGGCGCGCCGGTCGGGATCACCTGGATCACCGCGGTGTCGCCGGTCTCGTTCGGGGTGGCGAGGGGCACGGATGCCACGCCGGCCACGTCCGCCACCTCGGCGGCGATGTCGTCCACCAGCGTGACCGGGTCGGTCGACTGGATGACCGAGCCGGTGAGGATGAGCGGCCCGTTCGCGCCCGCGCCGAAGTGCTCGGCGATGAGGTCGTAGGTCACGCGGCCGGGGGAGCCCTCGGGCAGCGACCCGGAGTCGGGCAGCGCGAGCCGCAGCCCGAGCGCGGGGAACGCGGCGAGGGCGAGCAGCCCGGTCACCAGCACGATCGTCACGGGCGGCCACTTCGTGACGGCGCGCACCCAGTGGCCGAAGAAGCCGCCGGGGCGGGGGGCGGATGCCTCGGGCGGGGGTTCGTCGTCTTGGGAGGCCTGCTCCGGGGCATCCGCTTCGCTCTCGTCATCGCCGGTCGCGTCGTCCGCTGCCCCGGGGCGGTCGCGGCGCCGCACCACCCGCCAGCCGGCGAAGCCGAGCAGCGCGGGGGTGAGGGTGAGCGCGACCGCCGCCGCCGAGGCCACCGCGAGGCCCGCGGAGACGCCCGTGACGGTGAGGAACGGGATCTGCGCGACCGAGAGGCCGAGCAGGGCGATGATGACCGTCGTGGCCGCGAACGCGACCGCCGAGCCCGCGGTCGCGACCGCGCGCGGGGCGGACTCCTCGGGCGGCATTCCGTGCTTCAGCTGGTCCTGGTGGCGGCTCACGATGAAGAGCGCGTAGTCGACGCCGACCGCGAGCCCGAGCATGACCGCGAGCAGCGGCGCGGTCGAGGTGACGGTGACCCACTGGGTGCCCGTGAGCACGATCGCCACCGCGACGCCGACCCCGGTGATGGCGGTGACCAGCGGCATGCCGGCCGCGACCAGCGAGCCGAACGTGAGCAGCAGCACGACCAGCGCGATGAGCAGGCTCGTCAGCTCGCTGATGCCGATGCCCGGGTCGACCTGGGAGTACAGGGCGCCGCCGACCGCGACCTGCGATCCGTCGGGCAGCGCCTGCTGCAGCGTCGTGCCCTCGGCCTGGAGGGCGTCGGAGGTCGACGGCTCGACCGCCGTCGCGACGACCGAGAGCTGGATCGGCACGAGCACCGCGGAGTCGTCGGTCGCGATGTTCGCGGTGCTGGTGCCGCCGTACGGGTCGGTTGCGCCCGAGACCTGCGGGATGGCCTCGATCGCGGTGATCGCGTCCTCGACGGCCTGCTGGAAGGCGGGGTCGGTGACGCTGCCGCCGTCGGGCGCGACCGCGACGAGCTGCGCCGAGGTGCCCGAGAACTGCGGGAACGTGCGCGAGAGCGAGTCGAGCGCGTCCTGCGACTGCGTGCCGGGGAACGCGTAGGTGTTGTCGGTGCCGACGCCGACGAGCCAGGCGATGCCGAGCAGCGCGGCGAGCACGAGCGCCCAGCCCACGACGACCAGCCTGCGGGCGCGGTACGCCCAGCGGCCGAGCGCGAAGAGGGCTGCAGACACGTACCCGCCCCCAATCGGTCACGTGCAGGGGATTCCTCGAAGCCGAGCGCTCCTCAACCTACGCGCGGTGCGTGGCGAGCTGCAACGGTCGCGAGCTCAGACGCGCGCGGACGCGCGACGGGCGCCCTCGCCGAGCGACGCGAGCTTCGCCCACGCGATGTCGGCGTGCACGCGGCCGCCGAGGCCGCAGTCGGTCGAGGCGATCACCCGGTCGGGGCCGACGATGTCGGCGAACCGGCCGATGCGCTGCGCCACCAGGTCGGGGTGCTCGACGACATTGGTCGCGTGCCCCACGACGCCCGGCACGAGCACCAGGTCGTCGGGCACGTCGACCTCGCCCCACACGGCGAACTCGTGCTCGTGGCGCACGTTGGCCGCCTCGAACGAGATGGAGCCGACGTTCGCCCCGAGCACCACGGGCAGGATCTCCCGCAGCTCGATGTCGGTGGTGTGCGGCCCGTGCCACGAGCCCCAGCACAGGTGCAGGCGCACCTGCTCCTTCGGCAGGCCCTCGATCGCGTGGTTGATCGCGTCGACGCGGATCCTCGTGAACGCCAGGTAGTCCTCGATCGAGGGCTCGGGGTTGATCTGGTCGAAGTTCTCCGCGAGCGACGGGTCGTCGAGCTGCACGATGAGGCCCGCGTCGACGATCGCGCGGTACTCCTCGCGCAGCGCGTCGGCCCACGCGAAGATGTGCTCCTCGTCGGTGGGGTAGTAGTCGTTGCGCACGCGCGCGGCCGAGCCGGGCGCGATCGCGGTGAGGAAGCCCTGCTCGCCCTCGCCCAGGGTCGACTTCAGGTGGCGGA
This sequence comes from Agromyces rhizosphaerae, assembly GCF_027925245.1. Lineage (NCBI taxonomy): Bacteria > Bacillati > Actinomycetota > Actinomycetes > Micrococcales > Microbacteriaceae > Agromyces > Agromyces rhizosphaerae. The sequence goes on along the minus strand of NZ_BSDP01000001.1, from coordinate 905,829 downwards.
TGTCGGAGGCCACCGCCTCCTGCCCGCGGTAGGAGATCGGGCCGGTCGTGGTCGGGAACGCCGTCGCCACCGCGCCGACCTCCACCGCCTCGGCGTACACGTTCGGGAAGAGCTGCCGGTCGCGCCGGTCGAGGAACGACGTGAGGCGGATCTCGCCGGGCTCCGAGCGCACTGCCGGCTCGTTGAAGGCGTTGACCTCGGTGAGCGACAGGCCAGCGGCGCGCTGGAACGAGTACGACCACCACGCGCCGTAGTCGACGGCGTTCGACATGGCCTTGCCGAACTCGCCGTCGCCGACCAGGGTGATGCCGGCCTCGCGCTGGCGCGAGACGACGTCGGCGACGGCCTCGCCGACGAGCTGCTCGAACTCGGGCGTCGACTCGAGCGTGAAGCCGTCCTCGGCGAACGAGCGGGCCGCGTTCGCCTCGATGAGGGCCTGCGTGCGGGGCAGGCTGCCAGCGGTGGTGGTCTGGATCTCGGTCATGCGGGCAGTCCTCTCGTGCGGCTCGGGGCCGACAGCGATGCTAGCGCGGGAGCGGCCGGACGGCCGCGTTCATGACGCGGTGCGACCGGCGGCGCGGGCCGGCGCTGCCGCCGCGGTCACGAGCACGGGAACCACTCGGCCGCCTGGTCCGCGGCCTCGCGGTAGCGCGTGAAGCGCTCGCGCACGTCGGCGATCGCGTCGGCCAGCGGGAAGATCTCGCGCCGCACGAAGAGCGAGTCGTCGATCGCCGCCACCGGGTGCCACCACACCCCGTCGGCCGTGACCGTGACCTCGGGCACGAGGGACGCGGCCGTGAACTCGATGCCCTCCTCCGCGACGCCCTGGTGCGCGATCGCGCGGATCACGCGATGCTCGGGCCGGATCCCGAGGTCGCCGAGGAACTCGACGAACCCGTCGATCTCGTGGGCCTGCTCGGCGGGCAGCGTCGCCGCGACCTTGACGTCGAAGCCCTCGTCGAGGGCGAGCCGGATGCCCGCCACGGCCCGCTCCCACGCGCGCGGCCCGCGGTGGGCGTCGTGCGGTTCCGGGGTCGCCGAATCGAGGCTGATCTGCAGCGTGAGCCGGTCGCGATCCATCCGGCGCAGGCGCTCGAGGCGCTCGCCGCGGAAGAGCATGCCGTTGGTCAGGAGCGTCGTCGGCAGTCGTTCGCTGCAGGACGCGACGAGCACGTCGATGTCGGGCAGCAGGAATGGCTCGCCGCCGGTCAGGATGAGTTCGCGCACGCCCGCGTCCACCGCCTCGGCAGCGAGCCGGTCGACGCGGTCGGCGCCGAGCGCGCGCCGCTCCGTCTGCGGCGACGACGCCACGCAGCAGTAGTCGCAGTGCAGGTTGCAGTCGAAGTTCGTGTACATCCAGAGGCGCGTGCCGGGCAGGAGCTCGGGGTCGAGCGACGCCAGCGGGTCGCGTCGCCGGCCGTGCCGCACCACCACCGATGCGGGCCGGACCTCCATCAGCTCGTTCCCGCTCGCGCGACACCAGGCCGCGACGAGGTCGGTGTTCGCCGCGACCTCGTCGGCGTCCGACGTGCCCGCCGCGACGTCGAGCTCGACCGGCTGGCCGACCGGCGTGCCGGCCAGCCGTTCGACGAGGTCGAGGATGAGCGCGTGGTTCACCATCGGGCGGGGATCCCCTGTTCCTCCACCGCCGCGAACAGGCCGGCGTAGCCGTCGAGGTCCGGCGGCACCCAGGCGCGCAGCCCCTCGAGTTCGAGGATCTCGCGGTGCGCCGGGTCCTCCCAGTCCATGGCCATCAGGTTCGCGACCCACGCCTCGGCGCGATCGTCGGTGAGTGCCGGCATCGCGGTGAACGTGCAGTGGCTGTACTCGGGCGAGGTCCAGAAGGCCTCGAGCGCGCCGGCCATGATGTCGCCGCGCGCGATCGACTCCCAGGTGTTGACGCCGATGGCCGCGGCATCCGCACGGTCGTCGAGCACCGCCCGCAGGGCGTCGAGCTCGCTGCGCCCGGTGTCGCCGTGCTTGCCCACGTCGCTGTCGATGCGCAGGTACTCGACCTCGCCGTCGTCGATGCCCGCCTCGCGCAGGAAGTGCACGGGGAGGATCGCGGCCTGCGCCGAGTCGCGGGAACCGAGCGCGAGCCGGCGGCCCCGCACCGCGCCGATGCCGTCGAGGCCCGCACCCGCGCGCGAGACGAACACGGTGCGGAAGACCAGGTCCGTGTCGCGCGACGCGAGCGCGCGGCACGCACCGCCGGTCTGGGCGACCGTGCGCACGTATGCCAGGTTGGTGTTCCACGCGATGTCGACGTGGCCCGCGACGAGGCTGTCGACGAGACGCCCGTAGTTGGAGTAGAGCACGAAGTCGATCGGGGTGGTGGTCGATGCGAAGTAGTCGCGCAGGCCCTCCCAGATCGTCACGACGTTCGGGGTGTACGCGACCGAGCCGATGACGAGCGGCGCCGGCCCCGGGGCATCCGCTTCGGCCGTCATGCCGCGGCCTCCCCGTCGGCGGGCTTCGCCGGCTCCGCATCCGCGGGCGGGTCGAAGAGCGGGCGCCCGGTGATGGCTCGGCCGTAGAACTCGTAGAGCGCGTCGGCGGTGGGCGCCATGACGTGCCCGGCGCGTGCGTCGCGGAAGTACCGGTCGATCGACAGGTGCTGCGAGAACGCCGCCCCGCCGCACACCCGCATCGCGGTGTCGGTGATCCGCAGCGCGGCGTCGTTCGAGGCCGCCTTGCTGCCGAGCACGAAGAGCGGGGTGTCCTCCTCGGGCGAGGCGACCTTGCCCGCGGCCCGGTCGAGGTAGGCGGATGCCGCGGCGAGCTCGATCGACATGCGCGCGAGCTGCGCCCGGATCGTCGGCAGTGCCGAGAGCGTCTGGTCGAGGTGCTGCAGGCGCGCCCCCGTGGTGTGCCGGATCGCCGCGTCGACCGCGGCGCGGCTCAGCCCGAGCGACACCGCGGCGTTGCCGAGGTTGAACCAGGGCAGCACGACGCCCAGCATGAGGTCGGTGCCCGCGCCGACGTCGCCCAGCCGGATCGAGTCGTCGAGATCGACGTCGTAGGTCATCGGGCTCGACGCGTTGCCGCGGAAGCCCATGCCCGACCACGGCTGGTCGATGCTCACCCCGGGGGTGCCCGCGGCGAGCGCGTACAGGTCGACGCCCGTGCCGTCGGGGGTCTTCGCCGAGCTCACGTAGACGTCGGCGTACCCGGCCGAGGTGACCCAGCTCTTGTTCGCGACCACGTGCAGGCGCCCGTCGACCTCCTCGGGCTGCGAGACCGGCGACCAGAAGTGCGAGCGCGATCCCTTCTCCGAGAATGCGAGCGTGCCCAGCGTGCGACCGGACGCGAGGTCCGCGAGCAGGTCGGGCATGCCGGTCGGTGGCGCCTGCGACAACGGCGCCACCGCCGCGAAGTGCATGAGGGTGATCATCGCCGTCGAGCCGCACGCGCCGGCGATCTCGCCGAGCACGTCGACGAGCTCCTGCGGTCCGCCGCCGAGGCCGCCGACCTCGGGGGGCAGGGTGAGGCCCATCAGCCCGGAGTCGCGCAGTGCCTGCACGGCCTCGTCGGGGAATCGGCCGCGCTGGTCGACGTCGGTGGCGTGCTCGCGCGCGGTCGCGAGCACGGGGTCGAGCCGGTCGTGCAGGTCCATCGGTATGCCCTCTCGGTCGTCGGTTCCGGTGGTGGTGGGTCGTTCAGGTGCGGGGGCCCGCGGGCTCGGGGTCGGCGAGGGAGCGGCGCGCGAGCGCGACGGCCAGCAGGCCGACGCCGAATCCGCCGAGCGCGGCCATCGCGGAGGCGTCGTGGCCGAGCAGCCCCGGGGCCAGGTGCAGCGTGGCGAGCTGCACGAGCGCGGCGAGCGCGAGCCCGCCGCCCGCGACCCAGGTCAGTGCGGGCCGGTGGAATTCGCCGCCGAGCACGCCCAGCACGCCGAACACCACGAGCGCGACCGCGCCCCACAACCCGACGTGCACGAAGTACGCCTCGGTCGGCAGGCCCGACCCGAAGGCGTACAGCGCCACCAGCACGCTCCCGGCGCCGAGCACCGCGGCCGCGCGGTCCAGTCGCGGCAGCTGGGTGCGGGCGAACTCGGCGTCGGTCATGACAGGCTCCGCATCGTGCGCGCGAACCGGGTGTCCGAGCGCAGCCAGATCGGGCGCAGCACGCCGTCGACGCCGTAGCAGCGACCGGCGGCGACCGCGAACAGCGCGAGGTGCGCGAGGAACATCAGGTAGTACGCCCAGTGCCACTCGTGCGGCGCGTTCAGCACCGACAACGCGATCGCCACGGTCTGGGCCATGCCGACGACGGCCCAGAGCCTCGTGGCGAGGCCGATCAGCAGGAACGCGCCGAGGCCGCCCTCGACGAGCAGGATGATCCAGCCGACGAACTCGATGTTCGGGAGGAAGAGCGTCTCGACGAACCAGGAGTACGGGGGCAGCACCGGGTACTCGACCGCCTGTCCCGCCCAGAAATAGAGCCCGTTGTCGGCCGCGCGACCGAAGTCGGGCGGGCGCTTCCACGCCACGTTCTGGATCCACATGAGGGCGACGCCGACGCGCACGACCGCGATGAGGATGCGCGAGACGGGGGACGCCAGCGGATTCGCCGGCACCTCCGCCTCGACCGCGGTCATCATCGACCCCCTTCGACGACCCCAGTCAACTCCGAGCGGGCGATGGGATCAATGCCGATTCCTTACGAACGGCTGACGGCGCGGTCGGGCGCCATAGAGAGGCGGGCGAACGGGGGTCAGGGGCGCCCGCGCCTGCCCTTCGCCGGGTTGCGGGCGCGCTCGACCTCGACCACCTCGGTGATGAAGGTGCCCGGTTTCTCGGCGAGCCAGTTCTGCTCGACCAGCTGCACCGGCGAGAGCATGGTCCGCGAACGCGGGTTGATGACGACCAGCTCCGGGCGGTACTCGTCGGTCGTGATGCGCCACTCGAGCGAGGTGCAACGGACGAGGTGCTCGCCGAGCGCCACGCCGAGGGCGTTGATGCGCGTGCGCGGGTCGCTCCGCTCCGGGGGGTTGATGCGCTTCCAGCGGCCGGCCCAGTGCTCGTAGAGTCCGCGGACCTGATCGGCGTCGGCGACATCCGTGCCCGTTCCCTCGACCAGGTCGAGGTGCGCGTCGATCCACTCCCGCTCCTGCTCGACGAGCTCCGCCAGGGGCGGCAGCGCGCTGCGAGAGCGGTTTCCGAAGAGCGGCATCAGACCATTCTGCCGCGTGGGCATTGCGGGGAAGTGGCTCCAATTCGGGGGGTACCTCCGGGGTACCTGAGCGCGCCCGGGAGGACGGAGCGTTCCGCGCGGCCCGGCGTCACTACGCCTCGCCCACCCGGACCTCGCCCGACCACCCGGGCCCGGCCGCGATCTGCGCGGCGTCGATGCGTCCCTCGCGGGCGAACTCGGCCCACGCGGCGCGCAGGGGTGCGCCGGCCTCGGCGGCGGTGCGACCGCCCTCCGGGCGCAGCAGCGGGGCGTCGGTCCACGGGCCGCCGGGGAACAGCAGCGGCACCTCGATCGCGTGCGCCGCGCCGACCGGACTGTCGTCGGGGCGCAGCGAGAGCTCCGCGACCTGGGCGCGCGCCCCGGCCCGCCCGAGCAGCCGGGCGAGGCGGCGGCCGTCGCGGGAGTACACCGCGCGATTGAGGAAGCGGATCACGAGGTCGCGGAGCATCTGTCCCACGACCGGGCGCTCGGCGAGCGCCGTCAGCTTCGGGTCGGCCTCGAAGAAGAATGCCGACTCCTCGGTGGTCCAGGTGACGAGCACGTCGAGGCCGGCGGCGCGCTCGCGCCAGCGATCCTCGAGCTCGTCCTCCGCGGGCAGCGGCGCGCGGCCGTACTGCGGGGCGAAGGCCATCGCCGAGCGGAGCCCGTCACCGGCGGCCGCCTCCTTCGCGCGCTCCTGTGCGGCCAGCAGATCGGCCACGGGGGTGTCCGCGTCGAGGGGGCCCGCAGCACGGAGCATCCGCTCGTGCATCTGCTCCCGGCCGCCGCGGATGCCCAGCGGCGCGCTCTGGAGGATCGCGCGCGTCACGAGGCCCTCGGTGCCGTCGGCGGCGAGCACGTGCGCCAGGGTGTCGGCGCCCGACGACTGCCCGAACACCGTGACCCGGTCGGGGTCGCCGCCGAACGCGGCGATGTGGCGGCGCACCCAGCGCAGCGCCGCGATCACGTCGAGCAGCCCGAGGTTCGCCGGGCGCGACTCGTCGGCGACGAAGCCGAGCAGCCCGATGCGACTCGTCACGGTGACCACGATCACGCCCTGCTCGCGCACCATCGGGCCCGCGTCGTGCCCGGTGATGTCGCCGGCGCCCCACGCGTACGAGCCGCCGTGCAGCCAGACGAGCACCGGCAGGGGGGCATCCGCCACCTGCCTCGGACGCGTGATCGAGAGCCGCAGGGCGTCCTCGTCGAACGTGCAGCCGCGCATCGGGAAGCCGACGAGCGAGGCGCGCGGGCCCTCGGCCTGCGGGAAGGCGAGGCGCACCTGCTGCAGGTCGGCCGACTCCGCCGGGTCGGGGGCGACCGGGTCGGGCTTCGCGAACCGCGCGGCCCGCGCGTAGCGGATGTTGCGGATGCGCACGACGTCGCCGTCGGCCATCGCGGGGAAGGCGCCGAGCGGCGTGTCGACGTCGACGCGCTCGCCCTGCACCTCGGTCGGATCGGTGCGTTCGATCATCCGGAGTGCTCCACGGCGTCCATGCTAGGCGCTGGGCGCGCGGAGGATTCGGGGGCTGTGGGATGCCCCCGGCTCACTCCGGATGGCGGGCGCTAGCCGTTGCAGGTGGCGTCGACCTGGATGCTGTGGGACTCGCCGCCGAGGTCGGTGAAGGTGCCGTCCGCCTGCACCGTGGTCTCGGTGATCGTCACGCCCTCGGTGCCCGTGGCGCTGACGTCGACCGAGGGGTTTTCAGGCGAATCGGTGTCGAAGACCGTGATCTCGTAGACCACCCCGTCGCCCGACACGCGGTCCTGACCGCTGTCGTCGCGCACGTCGACGAGCAGCTGCACGCCCTCGCCGTCGACCGTGGTGAACGCCGTCGAGCTGAACGAGTAGACGTCGCTGCCGGTGTTCGCGTACCCGGTGACGCAGAGGTAGCTGCCGTACTCCCAGGTCTCGCCGTCGACGGTGACGGTCGCCGAGCCCGCGCCGCCGGAGGAGTCGCCGCCGGCGTCCTCGCCGCTGTCCTCGGTGCCGGTGTCCTCGCTCGACGACTCGCTCGCCGCCTCGTCGGATGCGCCGTCGACGGAGGTCGACGACGCGCACGCGGAGAGCGCGAGCGCGCCGGCGGCGAGGAGCGCGAGCAGCGCGGAACGACGTGAATTCATGAGCAACCCCCAAGTTCTCGGTGTGCCCCACCCTCGCGGCTCGGTGATGGACCCGTCAACAGTGCGTGCACCGACCGTGCCGCCGGGACGCGGCATGATGGCAGGCATGAGCGCAGCGTTCCCCGGCATGACCGAGATGCCCGACCCGCAGTTCGTCATGAGCGTCAACGGCCGGCGGCTCGCCACCTACCTGTGGGGTCCGGAGGACGGACCGGTCGTGCTCTGCGTGCACGGATTCGCCTCGAGCTGCCGGGACAACTGGGTCAGCACGGGCTGGGTGCGCGACCTCACCCGCGCGGGGTTCCGCGTGCTGGGCGTCGACCAGCGCGGGCACGGGGCGAGCGACAAGCCGTACGAGTACCGGGCCTACGACATGGACCGGCTCGTCGAGGACCTCGACACGGTGCTCGACACGTACCTGCTCGACTCGGTGCGGTACGTGGGCTACTCGCTCGGTGCGCGCGTCGGCTGGCAGTTCGCGGTCGCGCATCCGGAGCGGGTCGAGCGCGCGGTGCTCGGCGGCATCCCCGACGGGCGGCCGCTCGCCCGGCTGCAGATCGAGCAGGCCCGGGCGTACGCCGAGTCGGGCACGCCGGTGGACGACAAGGTCACCCACAACTACGTGACGCTCGCCGAGCGCGTGCCCGGCAACGACCTGCGTGCACTGGTGGCGCTCGCTGAGGGGATGCGGCACGGGCAGGCCGACCCCGACCCGGACGACCCGCCGCAGCAGCCGATCCTGTTCGCGACCGGCAGCGAGGACGCGATCCTCGAGCGCTCGCGCCGGCTCGCCGAGCTCACGCCCGCCGGCACGTTCGTCGAGCTGCCCGGGCGCCACCACTTCAACGCGCCCGGGTCGCGCGACTTCCGACGCGCGGCCGTGGAGTTCCTCTCGGCGGGATAGCGCGCGCTGGACGCGACGAGGGGAGGCCGGCGTGGGGTTCGACGTGCGGGAGTTCGCGCGGTCGGCGCAGGGGAGCCTTCGGGGCGAGCTCGACCTCGAGGCCTTCGCGACGAGCCCGCTCGCGCCCGCCGTCGCTGAGGGCGTCGGCGTGCTCGGCCGGCTCGAGGGCGCGACCATGGACGTGCTGCGGAACATGCTGGTCACGGCGACGCACAAGGACGCCCGGGTCACCGCGTTCCTCGTGACCTGGGCGTACGAGCGGTACTGGGTCGCGGATGCCTATGCGGCGATCGCGGCGGCACACGTGCCGTCGCTGAATGAGGGGGCGACGGATGCCCCTGAGCTGCCCGGTGCCGCGGAGCCCGCGGAGGTCGGGGCGACCGCGTCGCGCGGGCCCGGCCCGGTGCGGCGCGCCCTCGCGGGGTTCGTGCAGGGGCGGGCGATCGTGGGCGCGCACCTCGCGGCGCTGCTCGTCGACGACCTCGTGCTCGGCGCGATCGCGGCGCGGGTGGTGGAGGCGGCGCGCATGGACGCGGCCGGCGAGGGTGGCGCAGGGCCCGGGGGTGCCGCGGCGCTCGCCGAGGCGGTCGAGCGCATCGGGCGGATCACCGCCCGGCACGACGCGTTCCTGCGCGAGGAGGTCGCGCGGCGGCTCGCAGGCGTCGACGACGACGGAGCCGGACGCGGCGGGAGCGGCGACCGGCGGGCGGCGCGGCTCGCGGCGCGGGAGCTGCGGCGGTGGCCGTTGCCGCTGGGGGCGGGGGGCGTGCCTGAGACCGAGCGCGACGCGCTGCTCGGGCTCGCGTTCGGCGGGGACGGCGGCCGGGAGGCGGCCGCGGCCGTGGTCGCCCAGGTCGGGGCGGTGCCGGGGCTTGAGGCCACGGCCCGGGTCGTCGCGACACGGCTGGGTGCGGCGACGACCGGTGCGGACGCGACGCACGCGACCTAGGGTGAGGACAGGGCGCGGCAGCGCCGGGGCGGGCGCCGAGGGGAGGCATCCGGTGGCCTTCGACATCGATCGCTACACCGCGACGTCGGTGCGGGTCGAGTGGGACGACCTCGACCTCGATGCCTTCGAGCGGGATCCGCTGCCGCCCGAGTCGCTGCGCACGCTGCGGTACATGACCGACGTCGAGTACCACACGGTCTGCTACACGCGGGACCTGCTGACGACGCCGTCGCACCGCGAGGCTGACGTGAGCGCGTTCATGACGATGTGGAACCGCGAGGAGTTCTGGCACGGCGAGGCGCTCGCCGCGGTGCTCGCGCGGCACGGCGTCACGGTCGACTACGACGAGCTGCGGGCCAAGCGCGTGAAGCTCGGCTGGAAGGACCGGATCGACCCGATCAAGCAGTCCGTCGCCGGCGCACTCGTCGGCGCCGACTTCGTGGCGGTGCACATGTCGTGGGGCGCGGCGAACGAGTGGTCGGCGATCACCGCGTACCAGCGCATGGCGGAGCTCGAGCGGCATCCGGTGCTCGCCGAACTGCTGAAGCGCATCGCGAAGCAGGAGGCGCGGCACGTGGCGTTCTACACGTCGCAGGCCAGGCAACGGCTCGCCGCCAGCCGGCGCGCGCAGCAGGTGACGCGGTTCGCGCTGCAGCGGTTCTGGGCGCCGGTCGGGTCGAGCATCATGCGGGAGGACGAGGTGCGGCACGTCATGGGCCAGCTCATGGCGGGGCCCGAGGGGCGGCGGGCCGCGCGCAAGGTCGACGACTCGATCAGCTCGATGCCCGGCCTCGGCGGCCTCACGATCGTGCAGGACGCGCTCGACCGCCTCGGCGTGCCCGCGTAGCCCGCCGGCCAGCTCCGAGACCCGTCGAGAAACTGCGCTCTGGGCTCGAGAAGCGCAGCCTTTTGACGGGTCTCGGAATCGGCCGGCCGGAGACGACGAACGGGGGCGGAGCCGAACGGCCCCGCCCCCGTCGCCTCAGGGACCTACTTGATGGTGAAGGATGCCGCAGCGTCGGCCTCGACCGAGCCTCCGACGGTCACCACGTAGGTGCCGGGGGCGGTCGACCAGTCACCGGCTGCGGTGTCCCAGTACTCGAGCAGGTGCATGTCGGCGAGGTCCTCCGCCGACAGGGTGACCTGCACGTTGCGGTGCTGGCCGGGCTCGAGCGTGACGCGCTCCCAGCCGACGAGGCGCTTCGAGGGCTCGCCCGTGGCGTCCGGCAGCTCGAGGTAGACCTGCGCCACCTCGGTGCCCGCGACGTCACCGGTGTTGGTGAGCTTGAACCGCACGCGGATCTCCTTGTCGCCCGTGGTCGACTGCGGAGTCACCTTCACGTTCTCGTACGAGAACTCGGTGTAGCTGAGCCCGTGTCCGAACGCGAACAGCGGGTCGATGCCCTCCGACTCGTACCAGCGGTAGCCGACCTTCAGGCCCTCGCTGTACTCGACCTGGTACACGCCCTCGCTGTCCTCGATGCCGGGGTAGCGAGCTGCGTCCTGTCCGACCGGCGTGTCCTCGAAGGAAGCCGGGAACGTCATCGGCAGCTTGCCCGACGGGTTCACGTCTCCGTACAGGAGGCTCGCCAGCGCGGGACCGCCCTGCTCGCCCGAGAACCAGGCCTGGAACACCGCGTCGACGTCGTCGAGCCACGGCATCTCGACCGCGGTACCCGCGCCGAGCACGGCGACCGTGGACGGCGCCGAGGCGGCGACCGCCGCGATCAGCTCGTCACCGTTGCCGTCGAGGTTGAGGTCCTCGGCGTCGCCGAACTCGCCCATGAGGAGGTAGCCGAAGACGATCGCGACGTCGGCCCCTGCGGCGACGTCGGCCGCCTGCGCCGGGTCGGCGCCGTTGTCGTAGACGACGGTCCCGCCCGCAGCCTCGACGCGCTCGGTGATCGCCGTGAGCGGATCGACCATCTCGGTGCAATCGAGCACCGGACCGCCTCCTCCGAACGGAATGAACGCCGCGCACGACGTCTCCGAGCTCACGCCGTCGGTCGGCGTGGTCGACGCGTTCTGGCCGATCACCGCGACCGTGAGGTCGCCCTCGGCGAGCGGGAGCGCGCCGTCGTTCTTCAGCAGCACGGTGCTCTGCTCCGCGATCTCGCGGGCGAGTGCCTTGTGCTCCGCGGTGGAGACGTCACCGGCTTCCTCGTCGGGGATCAGGTGATCGAAGAGACCGACGTCGATGTAGGACCGCACGACGCGGAATGCCGCCTCCTCGATCCGCTCCTGCGTGATCTCACCATTCGCGAGTGCGGCGTCGAGCCGCGCCGGGCTGAACCACCGCGGGCGGTTGAGCTCCTGGTCGAGGCCCGCGTTGAGCGACTCGGCCGTCGAGTGGACCGCGCCGAAGTCGCTCATGACGTAGCCCTCGAACGGGTAGTCCTCGCGCAGGCTCGTGGTGAGCATCTCGTTCTCGCAGGCGAAGACGCCGTTGACCTGGTTGTAGGCGCACATGAGGCTGCCGGGATCGGACCTGCGGACCGCGATCTCGTAGGGGAGATCGTAGATCTGCTTGAACGTGCGCTCGTCCATGTTCGACGAGCTCGACTGCCGCGCGAACTCCTGCTCGTTCGCCGTGTAGTGCTTCAGGTTCGCGAGCACCGGCTTGTCCGGATTCCCATCCTCGAGGCCACGCACGTTGGCGGCGCCCATGAGGCCCGACAGAATCGGGTCCTCGCCGAAGTACTCCGGGGTCCGGCCCGAGAGCGGGTTGCGTCCCGACGCGATCCCGGGCCCCAGGATGACGGCGTGCTGCTTGTCGAAGGACTCCGCCGCCGTGGCGACCGCCTTCGCCTCGCCGAGCTCGAGGTTCCAGGTCGCGGCGACGGCGAGCGGTGCCGGCCACGCGGTGGTGCCCGAGGTGCGGTGAAGGCCCTCGGGGCCGTTCGCGTAGATGACGAGCGGGGTGCAGGGCACCTGCTCGGGGTAGACGATGTCGTCCTCGCCGTTGAACCCTGGCCGCCACTCGGTGCGGGTCGGGTCGTTGGCAGGCTGCTCCACCAGCCAGCGGTAGATCTGGTGCTGCTCGCTGGCGTCGAGCAGGGCGTGGGCCCGCTCCTCGGCGCTCGCCGACGTGTCCATCCACGGGACGGTCGAGCAGTCGACCTCCTCGGCGGCCGCCGGTGCGGCGGTGGCGGCGAAGAGCATGGGTGCGGCGAGCGCGGATGCGGCGAGTGCCGTCACCGCCCCCCGCCGTCGTGAGGCGGGCCGCCGGCCCGTCGTGTGCGTATGCGTCATTGCGTACTTCCCCTCCTCATTGAGAGCCCCTCGACGGGGTCCGACCGTTCGTGGTCGTCGTCTCACCCACCGCAGCGGTGCTCGCGTACCCGATGAGCATGAAGCGGTTCAATGAAACGCTTCACACAGTAGGGTCGTGAGGACGGACGGTCAACCCCCTTGTTCGGATCGGAGCGAAGATGCCCGGAGACACCCCGGATGGCCTGCGCCGCCACCTCGCGGCGGTGGCGGGGGAACAGGCGACGGATGCCTCCGGCGGTCCTCTCGGCGGATCCGGCGATGCGGCCCGTGACGGCGGCGACGCGGTGGCGGATGCCTCCTGGGAGCGCGCCGCCGACGGCGCCACGACCTGGTGGTACGCGCCCGACCAGTACGAGCTCGGCGTGCTCCACCGGCTCGTGCGCGAGGGGTTCGCGGCCAACCGGTTCGTGCACTACGCGATGAACTTCGGCGCGACGGACCCGGTGACGACCTTCGTTCGCGACCTGGACGCCGACGAGACCGAGCTCCGGCTCACCGCCTCCGGCTCCGCCACCGTCGAGGTCGACGGGGTGCGCGTCGAGGCCCGCGGCGGCGCGGGGGAGTTCCACGTGTCGCCCCCGGTCGGGGCCGCCCGCATCGAGGTCGCCGTGCATGCGGCCGAGGGCGTGCCGCCGGCCCTGGCCGAGCTCGGCGGTGCCTCCGCGTGGCTCCTCCGCACGCCCGACGGCCTCGTGCCCGCCGAGCCCCGCCCCGGCACCGCCGCCACCGCCCCGCACGATGCGGGCGAGCCGCTCGTCGAGGTGCCCGTGCGGCGTCTCGGCCCCGCCGACTGGGAAGTCGCGCCGGCTCTCGGCCGCCCCTACGTCGAGAGCCCCGCCCGCCCGCGCCTCGGCGTCGGCGAGACCGCGGCCGAGGCGCTCGCCACGAGCTCAGGCGGGCACGACTCCGAGACCCGCATCGAGGTCGTCGAGGCCGCGCCGGGCGTCTGGACCACCTCGCACGAGGTCGCCATGCGATACCTGCACGTCGAGCCCGGCGAGGCGTCGGCCGGTGAGCCCGGCGAACTCCGCGGCATCCGGGTCGAGGGCAGACGGCGACGAATGCCCCGCAGCGGCGCCTACGCGTGCAGCGACGACGCGCTCACCCGCATCTGGGCCACGAGCGCGCGCACGCTCGCGACCTGCATGCAGTCGCTCATGATCGACGGCATCAAGCGCGACCGCATGCCGTGGATCGGCGACCACGCGCTGGGCATCCTCGCCAACGCCTTCGCGTTCGGCGACGCCGGGATCGCCCGCGACAGCCTCGTCGCGCTCGGCCGCCCGCGGCACGGGTTCGTCAACGGCATCGCCGACTACTCGCTCTGGTGGCTGATCGCGGTGCGCTCGTACGTGCGACAGTTCGGCGACCGGGCGTTCGCGAGGCGCGAGGCCGCGCACGTGCGGCGGTTCCTCGAGACGATGGACGCGTTCGCCGACGCCGAGGGCGTGCTGCGCCCGGAGGCGGGGGAGGACGCGTTCGGGCCGGCCGGCGAGCGCGCGGTCTTCATCGACTGGGGCGTGGCCTTCGAGGACGGGCGCGACCCCACCGCGCTGCAGGTGCTCTGGTACTGGGCGGTGCGCGACGGGGCCGAGGTGCTCGAACTGGCCGGCGCGCCCGAGGCGGAGGGGTGGGCCGCGCGAGCCCGGGGCATCCGCTCGACCCTCGTCGATCGGGCCTGGGACGCCGACCGGGGTGCCTGGCGCACCTACCTGGACGATGCCGGGGCGGTCCCCTCCGGCGACGATGCGGCGCTGGCCGGGTACCCGAACTTCCTCGCGGTGCTCGCGGGGCTCGAGGCGGATGCCGCGGGGGCCGGTGCCGCGGCGGCCGGCGCCGACGGACGCGCCGACGCGATCACGGCGACCGCGACCGGGACGCCGTTCATGCAGGCGTTCGCGTTGCTCGCGCTCGCCCGGCTCGGCGGACGCGCCGTATCGGTCGCGCGGATCCGCGCCCGCTGGGGCGGCATGCTCGACGCCGGGGCGGCGACGTTCTGGGAGGAGTTCGGCGTCGACGACGACGGGTCGCACGCGGCGATGTACGGGCGGCCGTTCGGTCGGAGCCTCGCGCACGCCTGGGCGTCCGGGCCCGCCGCGCTGCTGCCCGAGGCGGTGCTCGGCATCCGGCCGCTCGACGACGGCTGGCGCACCGTGCTGGTCGAGCCCGAGCTCGGCGAACTGGCGTGGGCCGCGGCGATCGTGCCGACGCCGGCCGGCGACCTGTTCGTGCACGCCGACCGTGTCCGCCTCCGGGTCGAGGTGCCCGCGGGGGTGACGGTGCGCGCGGCCGGCCGGGAGTTCGCCGGGCCCGGTGAGGTCGCGTGGGATGCCGCCGGCGGGCCGACGCCGCCGGTCAGCGCGTCGTCGACGACCTGACCTCGAGGCGCGGCTCGACGACGACCCTGCGGTGGGCGTGCTCCGACGCCGGCGTCGTGAGCTCCTCGAGCAGCAGCCCCATGGCCGTCTCGCCGATCTCGAGCCCGCGCATGGCGACCGTGGTGAGCGTGACGTCGCCGTCCCACGACTGGGTGTTGTGGTCGCAGCCCATGACGAGCATGTCGCCGGGGACGTCGACTCCCGCGGCCTGCAGCCCACGGATCGCGCCGACGGCGATCGCATCGGTCAGGCAGAGCAGGCCGTCGGGCCGCCCGTCCGGCGCGGCCGCGGCGATGGGCGCGACCGCCGCCTCGCCGGCGGCGGGGGTGAGGCCGTCGGTGGTGACCGCGTCGACCTCGACGGCGCCACCCGCCTCCTCGATCGCACGAGCGATGCCGCGCCTCCGCAGCTGCACCGGCTGGAACTGGTCGCCGCCGCCGAAGACCGTGATCCGGCGGCATCCGCGCTCGATCAGGTGGCGCGCGGCGAGGTAGCCGACCTGCTCGTTGTCGACCACGACCCTGCAGGCGTCCTCGGGGCCGTCGTAGTTCATCAGCACGACCGGGCGGCCGTGCGAGGCCATGCGGTCCACGTGCTCGGAGGAGTCCTCCATGGGTGCGAGCAGGAGCCCTGCGACGCGCGCCTCGTCGAAGAACTGCACGAACTGCCCCTGGGTGTCGTAGCTGTCCTCGCTGCCGGCGAGGAGGAGGTTGTACCCCGCGTTGCGCGCGACCCGCTGCGCGCCGCGCGCGATATCGACGAACATCGAGTTGCCGAACGCGATCGCGACCATGCCGATGTTGGTGCTGCGCCCGGTCGCGAGTGTGCTCGCGTTGGCGTTGCGCACGAAGCCGAGCTCGCGGATCGCGTCGTTGACCCGTTCGAGCGTGGCCGGCCGCACGCGGCTCGGGTGGTTCAGGGCGTGCGAGACGGTGCCGAGGGAGACGCCGGCGAGGCGCGCGACGTCGGAGATGCGCGCCGGTCGCCGAGGCAGCTGGTCCGTCACGGGGCCTCCAGGTCGGCCGCCGCGCCGGTTCTGGGCGCGACGGAATGCGGGTGTCCACACTCTAGCCCCGCGCGGGCGGTCGCCGGATGCGGGGCGGCACCGAAGCGCGGGCGGCACCGAGGCGCGGGCGCGGTATCGCGGCGCGTCCGGGTTCAGCGCAGGTCGAGGCGCATGAGGATGCGCGGGAAGCCGTTCAGCACCGACGTCGTGTCGGCCGCCTTCGTGAACCCGGCTCGCTCGAACAGGGCCCGCGTGCCGACGTACGCCATGGTCTGCTCGATCTTCGCGCCGCGGTTGTCGAGCGGGTAGCCCTCGATCGCGGGCGCGCCGTAGGAGCGCGCGAACTCGACGGCGCCCGCGAGCAGCGGGTGCGACACGCCCTGCCCGCGGTGGCCGGGACGGATGCGGATGCACCACACCGACCAGACGTCGAGGTCGTCGACGTGCGGGATCTTCCGGTTGCGGGCGAACTGCGTGTCGGCACGCGGATGCACCGCGGCCCACCCGACCACCTCGTCGCCGTCGTACGCGAGCACGCCCGGCGGCGGGTCCTCCGCGCAGAGCTCGCGGACGCGCTCGCCGCGCCCGCGACCGCCGAGCTCGCGGTGCTCTCGCGACGGGATGCGGTAGCTGAGGCACCAGCACACGTTGGCGTCGGGCCGCTTGGGCCCGACCATGGTCGCGACGTCGGCGAACTCCGACGCCGGGCGCACCTCGATCGCCATGCGGCCAGTGTCGCACCGGCATCCGACACGCGCCCGGCGTCCGCTCGGCCACGCGCGTTGTGCGAAACGTAGGCGATTCGCGCCAGGGGCGGACGGGAGCACGGCGTGTCGGCCATCGAGTCCTACGTTCGGCTCGGGTCGGCGCGGTCGGCGCGTGCGAAACGGAGGAGATTCGGCGCCGTGGGAGGGCTGCGCGCGGCGTGTCGCGCGATGAGTCCTACGAGCGGCACGGAGCGGTCGGTGGTGCGAGCCCGCGCGGAATACGGGAGGCCCGGGAGGCGCTGGACTGGGGGAACGCGCGACAGGAGGCATCCGTGAACGACTTCAACCAGCGGATCATCGATGAGTTCCGGGCGAACGGCGGGTTCGTGAGCACCGCGGGGTTCGGGCGGAACCTCGTGCTGGTGCACCACGTGGGCGCGAGGTCGGGGGTCGAGCGGGTCGCGCCGCTGTTCGCCGTGCGCAGCGACGTCGGCTGGCTGATCGCCGCGTCGAAGGGCGGGGCGCCCGACCACCCCGGCTGGTACCACAACCTCGCCGCCCACCCCGAGACGATCGTCGAGGTGCCCGGGGAGGGCGAGGTAGCCGTGCGCGCAGTCGAGCTGGAGGGTGCCGAGCGGGATGCCGCGTGGGAGCGATTCACCGCCGCCAGTGACGGATTCGCCACGTACCAGGCCCGCACGAGCAGGGTGATCCCGGTGGTGGAGCTGCGGCGTCGTTGACGCGCGGGTCGCCGGGGAGACATCCGCTCGCCCGCTCACCCGCCCGCGAGTCGTCATGAAGTGTCGGAATCTCGCGCCTCGAAGCGACACTTCATGACGACTCGAGAAGGTGCGCGGGTGTGCATGCCGGATGGAGAATGCGTCGGCGACGGAGTGCCATGGGTCTACAGTCGGGGGGTGAACGCGGGCGGATGCCGCGCGGGGAGGTGACCCGATGGACACGGAGCGTGCCGCGCCCGACGCCGTCGCGGCGCCCGCCGCCGCCGCGCCCGCGGGCGGGAAGCGCGCGACGATCTACGACGTCGCGCGCCTCGCCGGGGTCTCGCACCAGACCGTGAGCCGGTACCTCAAGGGCTACGAGGGCATCCGGCCGGCGACGCGCGAGCGGGTCGAGCAGGCGCTCAAGGCGCTCGACTACCGCATGAACATGACCGCGCGCTCGCTCGCGACGCGGAAGTCGAACCGCGTGGCCGCGCTCGTGCACGACATCGTCCAGGTCGGCCCGAGCAAGACCGCGCAGGGTGCGTCGAGCGGCGCGCACGATGCGGGCTACGTGCTCGACTTCATCTCGCTCGACTTCCGCGACCGCGCCGCGATCGACGAGGCGCTCGAACTCGTGAACCGGCAGGATCTCGCCGGCGTGATCGCGATGTCGACGACCGACGAGATGGCGGCCGCGTTCGCGGCGACCGAGTTCCGGATGCCGGCGTTCATCGTGCCGGAGGACGAGGACGACGACGACCTGCGCTCGAACGACCCGCAGACCGTGCACGGGCACGGCATGAAGCTCACCGTCGACCACCTCGTGGCGCTGGGGCATCGCCGGTTCTTCTACATCGCCGGTCCGTCGGGGTGGTCCTCGGCGCGCAACCGCGCGGCGGCGTACCACTTCGCGCTCGAGCACCACGGCATCGCATCGCTCGGCGAGGCGGAGGGCGACTGGTCGCCCGCCTCGGGCTACGCGGCGGCGCACCGGGCCGCGGTGCACACCGATGCCACGGCGCTGCTCGTGGCGAACGACCAGATGGCGCTCGGCGCGATGCTCGCGCTCGAGGAGCACGGGCGACGGGTGCCCGAGGACGTGAGCGTCGTGGGGTTCGACGACATCCCCGAGGCGCGGTTCTTCCGGCCGCCGCTCACGACCGTGCGGCAGGACTTCGACCTCCAGGGGCACATCGCGTTCGGCCGCCTGCTGCAACTCATCGACGGGCCCGGCGCGTACACCGAGCCGCCGAACGTGCCCGACCTGATCGTGCGTCGGTCGACGGCGCCCGCGCCGCGCTGAACGCGTCCGGCCCGCGGATGCTGCGCGTGGTCGCGCTCTCTGCCCCGGCGCGTCGGGCCATGCGACGCCCGGGTGAAACGTGTTACCGGTAACAACTTGATAACGAGGGGGTTGTTACCGGTAACAAACGCGTGTAGCTTCCCGGGCAGGACGTCGACGACGACGCCGCACCGCACCACGATGGAGTTCTGCAGCGCATGACCTCGCACCAGCACGCCCACCACCCCACCGGCATCCTCTTCGGCGCCGCCTACTACGCCGAGTACCACCGCGAGGAGCGCACCGCGCAGGACCTCGACCTCATGCGCGAGGCCGGCTTCACCGTCATCCGCGTGGGGGAGTCGGTGTGGTCGACCTGGGAGCCGCGCGACGGCGAGTTCGACCTCGACTGGCTGCAGCCGGTGCTCGACGGGGCGCACGAGCGCGGCATCACGGTCATCCTCGGCACGCCGACCTACGCGGTGCCGCCGTGGCTGCAGACCGCGTACCCGGAGATCGCCGCCGAGCGGCGCACGGGCGAGCGGGTGCCGTGGGGCGCGCGGCAGGAGGTCGACTACTCGCACCCGGCGTTCCGGTTCCACGCCGAGCGCGTGATCCGCGCGGTCGTCGCCCGCTACGCCGACCACCCGGCGGTCATCGGCTACCAGGTCGACAACGAGCCCGGCATGGAGCTGTTCCACAACCGCGGCAGCTTCGCGCGCTTCGTCCGCCGCCTGAAGGCGCAGTACGGCGACGTCGAGACGCTGAACCGGGAGTGGGGCCTCACCTACTGGTCGCACCGGCTCTCCGACTGGTCGGACCTGTGGACCCCCGACGGCAACTCACTGCCGCAGTACGACCTCGCCTGGCGCCGGTACCAGGCCGACCTCACGACCGAGTTCATCGCCTGGCAGGCCGACATCGTGCGCGAGTACGCGAGCCCGGAGCAGTTCGTCACCACCTGCATCGCCTACAACCGGCCCGCGCTCGACGACGAGGACCTCGTCGCGAACCTCGACATCACCGCCGGCAACCCGTACTACGCGATGCAGGACCACCTCGACCTCACGAAGGACCTCGAGCCGGTCACGCACTGGACCACCTCGGGCGTCGCGTCGATGCTCCGCCAGGCAGACCGCCTCTTCTCGTCGAACCAGTCGCGCTTCTTCGTGACGGAGACCGACGCCCAGGCGATCGGCGGCTCGGCGTTCAACCTCCCCCCGTACCCCGGCCAGCTCCGCCAGGCCGCCTTCGCGTTCATCGCGCGCGGCGCGGCGATGATCGAGTACTGGCACTGGCACACGCTGCCCTACGGCACCGAGACGTACTGGGGCGGGGTCATCCCGCACAGCCTGCAGCCGGGCCGCGTCTACGAGGAGCTCGCGGGCGTCGGCCACGACCTCGGTGCCATCGGCGACGCGCTCGACGGCTACGAGCCCGATGCCGACGTGGCGATCCTCTGGTCGAACGACAGCAACTTCGCCCTCGAGTTCTTCCCGAACCTCGCCCTGCCCGACGGCGAGCCCGACCGCATGTCGTACACCCGCACGGTCGAAGCGTTCCACCGCGGCGTGCTCGAGGCCGGCGCCCAGTCGCGCATCCTGCACGCGGGCCAGGCCCACGCGCTCGGCGCGGCGGACCTCGCCGCCAGGTACCCGGTGCTCATCGCGCCCGCGTTCTACGTGGCATCCGATGCCGACCTCGACCTGCTGCGCGACTACGCCGCGGCCGGCGGTCACCTCGTCGTCGGCATCCGCACCGGCTACGGCGACGAGGAGGCGCGCGCCCGCGTCGAGGTCGCGCCCGCCCGGCTGGCCGAGGCGGCCGGCGTGCACTACGAGGAGTTCTCGAACCTGCAGGCCGACGTGCCGGTCACGGGTGCCGGTGGCCTCGAGACCGCAGCGGATGCCGCGGGGCGGCTGTGGGCCGACGGGCTCATCTCCGACGGGGCCGAGGCGGTCGCGCAGTACGCGCACCCGCGCTTCGGCGACTTCCCCGCCGTCACGACCCACCCGCACGGCGCCGGTCGCATCACGGTCGTCGGCACCGTGCCGTCACCCGCGCTCGCGGCCGACCTGGTGCGCTGGGCCGTGCCCGCGCCCATCGCCGACGGGCTCGCCGCGGAGCGTGCCCTGCCCGTCACGGTCTCGTCGGGCACGCTGCCCGACGGTCGCCGCGCCTGGTTCTCGTTCAACTGGAGCTGGGACGAGACCACCATCACGCTCTCCCGCGACGTCGTGGATGCCGTCACCGGCACCGCGCACGTCGCGGGCACCGAACTCACCCTCGAGGCATGGTCGACGCTGACCCTGCTCGACGGGTGAACCCGCCGGACCGGCGGGAACACCAAGGGAACACCAGAGAAATCAGGGAAGAGGACATGAGGAACGCATCACGAACAGCACTGAAGCTGGGATCCGTCGCGGCTGCGGCAGCACTCCTCCTCACGGCGTGCTCGTCGGGTGACGGAGGCGACTCCGGCTCGAGCAGTGACATGATCACCGACGAGCAGCGCGAAGAGGCGCTCAACACCCCCACCGAGCTCACGTTCTGGACGTGGGTGCCCGACATCCAGAACGAGGTCGACCTCTTCGAGGAGGCCTACCCGGCGATCAGCGTCAAGGTCGAGAACGTCGGCCAGGGTGCGGAGCACTACCAGAAGCTCCGCAGCGCCCTCGAGGCGGGTCAGGGCGCGCCGGACGTCGCACAGGTGGAGTACCAGTACATCTCCTCGTTCGTGCTGACCGAGGCGCTGCTCGACCTCGTGCCGTACGGCTCGGACGAGATCTCGGGCGACTACGTCGAGTGGGCCTGGAACCAGGTCTCGCCCGGCGACGAGACCTGGGCGATCCCGCAGGACGTCGGCCCGATGGGCAACCTCTACCGCGAGGACATCCTCGCCGAGGCGGGCATCGACGAGGCGCCCGCGACCTGGGACGACTACGCCGCTGCGGCCCAGTCGGTCAAGGATGAGACGGGCTCGTACATCTCGAACCTCGGCGCGACCCAGGCCGGGCAGATGATCGGCTTCATGTGGCAGGCGGGCGCGAAGCCCTTCGGCTACGACGGCGCCGAGACGGTCTCGATCAACGTGAACGGACCGGAGGCGAAGCAGGTCGCCGACTACTGGACCGGCCTGATCCAGGACGACCTGATCTCGGTCGACGTCGACTTCCAGGACGAGTGGTACCAGGGCCTCGCGAGCGGCAAGTACGCCGGCTGGCTCACCGCCGCCTGGGGGCCGATCTTCCTCCAGGGCACGGCCGAGTCGACCTCGGGCCTGTGGCGCGCCGCGCCGCTGCCGCAGTGGTCGGCGGGTGAGCAGGTCTCGGGCAACTGGGGCGGTTCGTCCGACGCGGTGCTCGCGACCAGCGAGAACCCGATCGCGGCCTACGAGCTGGCGAAGTTCATCAACCACGACGAGGAGTCGGCCTTCCGGCTCGCGACGGAGCAGTTCCTGTACCCGCCGCAACTGTCGGTGCTGGAGGACCCGGAGTTCTCGGGCCAGCAGCTCGAGTTCTACGGCGGCCAGGAGGTCAACGCGCTGTTCGCCGAGATCTCGGAGACGGTCGACACCGACTTCGAGTGGCTGCCGTTCATGGACTTCGTCTACTCCACCTACGGCGAGACGATCGGAACGGTGATCGCCGAGAAGGGCGACATCGCCGCCGCCCTCGACGAGTGGCAGGCCGAGCTCGTCGACTACGCCGAGGCGCAGGGCTTCACCGTCGAGTGAGGCCGCGGGGTGCCGGTCGGATGCCTCCGGCCGGCACCCCGTCCGCCACGGGTGCGCCCGTCGATGTCGACGGGCGCACCCGCCCCCGCACCGCCCAGAGAGTAAGGAGCCGTCGTGTCCACCGCACCGGCGCTCGATGACGAGCGCCCCTCCGCCGCCGCCCCGAGGAAGAAGCGCCGTACGAGCGCGAACCAGCGCAAGCTGAACCGCGCCGCGTACCTGTTCATCCTCCCGTTCTTCGTCATCTTCACGACGATGCTCGTGATCCCGCTCGTCTACGCGGGGTACCTCAGCCTGTTCGAGAGCAAGCTCATCGGCGGCGAGACGTTCGCGTGGTTCGCGAACTACGCGCGCGCCGTGCAGGACCCCGACTTCCTCGCCGGCCTCGGCCGGATGGCGTTGTTCCTCGTCATCCAGGTGCCGATCATGCTCGGGTTGTCGCTGTTCCTCGCCCTCGCGCTCGACAGCGGCCGTGCACGCGGATCCAGGAGCGTTCGCCTGCTCGTCTTCATGCCGTACGCGGTACCGGCCGTGGTGGCGACGCTCATGTGGGGCTACCTGTACGGGCCCGACTTCGGGCCGATCGCGCAGATCGCCCGCTCCGTCGGGTTCGGCACGCCCGACTTCCTGTCGCCGGAGAACATCCTCGGCTCGATGATGAACATCGTCAGCTGGGAGTTCATCGGCTACAACATGATCATCATGTACGCGGCCCTGCGGTCGATCCCGTCCGAGCTCTACGAGGCGGCCGAGATCGACGGGGCGGGGCAGATCCGCACCGCGTGGAGCGTGAAGATCCCGGCCATCCGCCCGGCGATCCTGCTGACGGTGATCTTCTCGATCATCGGCACGTTCCAGCTGTTCAACGAGCCGAGCCTGCTGAACGCGATCGCGCCCGACGCGATCACGAACTCGTTCACGCCGAACTACTACGCGTACAACCTCGCCTTCATCAACCAGGAGCTGAACTACGCCGCGGCGATCGCGTTCCTGCTCGGCATCGTCATCGCGATCACGTCGTACGTGGTGCAGCTGAACGAGCAACGACGCGAGCGCAAGGAGAGGAGCGGAGCATGACCGACATGGAGACCCGCGCCGCCGTCACGGTCGGCGCCGAAGGCGCCCCGCCGCGCTCACGCAAGTCCGCCGCGACGCACCGCCGGTTCGCCCCGGAGCGCCGCAGGAACTGGCTGATCACGATCATGCTCTGGCTCCTCGTGCTGTACTTCATCCTGCCGATCTGGTGGCTGGTCGTGTCGTCGACCAAGGACAACTCGGCGCTCTTCTCGACGTTCGGCCTCTGGTTCGCCCCCGAGCTGTCGCTCTGGGAGAACCTGCAGACCCTGTTCACCATCCGCGGCGGCCTCTTCGGGCGCTGGATCCTCAACACGGTGTTCTACGCGGGCACCGCCGCCGTCGGTGCGACGCTGCTCTCGGCGATGGCGGGCTACGCGTTCGCGAAGTACCGCTTCCCGGGCAGCGCGGCGCTGTTCAGCATCACGCTCGGCGCGATCATGATCCCGCTGACCGCGCTGGCCCTGCCGACGTACCTGCTGTTCTCGCGCGCCGGCCTCACCGACACCCCGTGGGCGATCATCGTCCCGTCGCTCGTGAGCCCGTTCGGCGTGTACCTCATGCGGGTGTACGCGGCCGACGCGATCCCGGACAGCATGATCGAGGCGGCCCGCGTCGACGGTGCCGGGGAGTTCCGCATCTTCTGGCAGGTGGGCCTCCGGCTCCTCGGCCCGGGGCTCGTGACGGTGTTCCTCTTCTCCCTCGTGGCGACCTGGAACAATTACTTCCTGCCGCTGATCATGCTGAACACCTCGGAGCTGTATCCGCTGACCGTGGGCCTCGCGCAGCTGCAATCGGCCGCGTCAGCTGGCGGCGGCTCGCAGGCGCTGTTCTCGACGGTGATCACGGGGTCGTTCGTGTCGATCCTGCCGCTCGTGATCGCGTTCCTGTTCCTGCAGCGGTACTGGCAGTCGGGCCTCGCCACCGGCGGGGTGAAGGGATGAACAGGTCGACGGATGCGGCGCGCGAGCGCCCCACGGAAGGAGCATCGTGACCATCTGGTACGGCGGGGACTACAACCCCGAGCAGTGGCCGCGCGAGGTCTGGAACGAGGACGTGGCGCTCATGCAGCGCGGCGGCATCAGCCTCGCGACCGTGGGCGTGTTCTCCTGGGCGCGGCTCGAGCCCCGACCGGGGGAGTACGACTTCGGCTGGCTCGACGACGTGCTCGACACACTGCACGCGGGCGGCGTGCGGGTCGACCTCGCCACGGCCACCGCATCGCCACCGCCGTGGCTGGCGAAGCTGCATCCGGAGACCCTGCCCGTCACCGAGCAGGGCGTGCGACTCGCGGTCGGCAGCCGGCAGCAGTACTGCCCGAGCTCGCCGGTGTACCGGTCGTACGCGAAGCGCCTCGTCGAGCAGCTGGTCCAGCGCTACGCGGGGCATCCGGCACTCGAGCTCTGGCACGTCAACAACGAGTACGGATGCCACGTGAGCCGCTGCTACTGCGAGGCGTCGGCCGACGCCTTCCGGGCCTGGCTCGAGGCGAGGTACGGCACGGTCGAGGAGCTGAACCGGGCGTGGGGCACCGCGTTCTGGTCGCAGCGGTACGACGCGTTCGACGAGGTGTCACCGCCGTCGGCGGCGCCGAGCTTCCGCAACCCGACGCAGCTGCTCGACTTCGACCGGTTCTCGAGCGACGAGCTCATGGCGTGCTACTCGGCCGAGGTCGAGGTGATCCGGGCGGCGTCGGAGCTGCCCATCACGACGAACTTCATGGGGTTCTTCAAGCCGGTCGACTACTGGAAGTGGGCGCCGCTCGTCGATATCGTCTCGGACGACGCCTACCCCGACCCGGTCGACCCGGTCTCGCCGGCGTACGGCGCGATGGAGCGCGACCTCATGCGCTCGCTCGGCGGCGGGAAGCCGTGGATCCTCATGGAGCAGGCGCCGAGCGCCGTGAACTGGCGGCCGCGCAACGCGCCCAAGGCGCCCGGGCAGATGCGCGCCTGGTCGTACCAGTGCGTGGGGCGCGGTGCCGACGGCATCCTGTTCTTCCAGTGGCGGCAGTCGGCCGCCGGCTCGGAGAAGTTCCACTCGGGCATGGTGCCGCACGGCGGCACCGACACCCGGGTGTGGCGCGAGATCGCGCAGCTCGGAGGCGAACTGCGCGATCTGTCCGGCCCCGAACGGGGAGTCGAGGGCGGTCGGGTGCCTGCGGCGGTGGCGATCGCCCTCGACTGGGACAGCTGGTGGGCGATCGAGCAGCCCGCCTCGCCGACCACGGTGTCGTACCGTCACGTCCTCTTCGCCTGGCACCGGGCATTCACGTCGCTCGGCCACACGGTCGACTTCGTGCGCGCCGACGCCGACCTGTCGGGCTACCGGCTCGTGGTCGCGCCCGCGCACTTCGTGGCGACCGACGCCCAGGTGGACGGGCTCGCCGCGTACGCGGCCGGCGGCGGCACGCTCGTCGCGGGTTTCGGCACGGCGATCACCGACGAGCACCTGCACGTGCGGCTCGGCGGCTACCTCGGGCAGCCGCTGCGTGACGCGCTCGGCGTCTGGATCGAGGAGTTCGCGCCGCCCGCGGGGCCGGACCTCGAGGCGACCGGCGGGGGAGCGGTGCCGACGGTCGGGCTGTCGGGCGAGGTGCTCGGGGCGGATGCCACGGGCTCGACCTGGGCCGAGGTCGTGCGCGTCACCGACGCCGAGGTGCGCGCGACGTTCACCGACGGCGCGCTCGCCGGATCGCCCGCGATCACGCGGCGGGCGACGGGGGAGGGCGCGGCGTGGTACGTGGCGACCCTGCCCGACCCCGAGTCGCTGCGCGCACTCGCCGAGGCCCTCGCGTCGGACGCCGGCGTCGAGGCGCCCGAGCCCGCCGCGACCGGCGACGAGGTCGAGACCGTGCGGCGCGGCGACGTGACGTTCGTGATCAACCACGGGGCATCCGTCGCCCGCGTGCTGCTCAGCGGGACCGACCTGCTCACCGGCTCCGCCGCCGAGGGCCTCGTGCTCGCCCCGAACGACGTGGCGATCGTCCGCCCCTGACGTTCGGGTCGCTTTTCAGGAGTTGCGTGCGACGCCGCGCACGGATGCTGCGCGGTGGCCCGGATCTCGGCCCGGACAGGCCGGATCCGGGCCCGCAACGGCGGAATCCGCCGTCGGGCCGGCTGGGGCTCCTGAAAAGTGACGGTCTTCGACGTCAGGCGGAGGCGCTCGCGCGGCGCTGCATCGCGAGGCGCACGGGGGCGCTCGCGGCGCCGTAGCCGTCGTAGCCGCCGCGACGCTCGACGAGCTCGAAGAACACGCCGCCGATGGTCGGCGTGTAGAAGTGGATGAACTCGCCGCCCGACCCGTCGCGGTCGTAGAGCAGGTCGAGCTCGCGCAACTCGGCGAGCAGGTCGGGGTCGAGGTCGAACTGCGCGGCGAGGTCGTCGTAGTAGTTCTCGGGGATGCGCAGGAAGTCGAGCCCCGCGGCGCGGGCCGCGCGCGCGGCGGCGACCACGTCGTCGCAGCGCACGGCCACGTGCCGGTCGGGCACGGGCGCGGTCGGCGGCGCGAGGTTCATCGGCAGGCGCACCACGCCGTCCTCGGTGCGCATGACCTGGCTCAGCACGAGGCCCTGCGGGCCCGGTACGTCGGCCGACGACTGCGTGGTGAGCGAGAGCACGCTCGACGCGAAGAGCACGGCCTCGTCGAAGTCCTGCCAGCGGTAGCCGACGTTGGCGTGGTCGACCACGCCGCTCTCGCACGCGCCCGAGCCGGGCGAGCCGCCCTCGAACTCGGTGATCCACGAGGTGTCGGCGGGGCGGTCGCTCCAGTACACGACCGTGCCGTCGGGTGAGGCGACGCCCCGCAGTTCCTGCTCGCCGGCATAGGTGCGCCGGAACGCCGCGGGCGCGCCGAGGGCGACCGCGCGGTCCACCGCGGCGTCCGCGTCGTCGACCATCAGCCCGATGCCGGTGAGCCGCGGGGTCTCGTCGCGCACCTGCTCGTCGAGGATGATGCGCGCCTCGCCCGCGGTCCAGAGGCGCACCCGCTTGCTGCGGTGCCGGCCGCCGAACGCGAAGCCGAGCCGCTCGAGCGTCTCGTCCACGGCCGTGAGGTCCGCGCCCGCGATCTCGATGAAGTCGATGCCGCGTGCCACCTGCGGCTCGCCGAGCAGGTCGTCGGTCCAGCCGTTGGCGGCGGCGGTGCGGTCGGCCAGCCAGGTGAGCGACCGGCGGGCGTGCCCGGCGGTGCGCACGACGTCGGTCTGGCGGAAGGTGTCGTTGAACACCTCGAGCGAGAGCGGGCCGGTGTACCCGGCGCGCAGCACGTGCGCGAGGAAGTCGGTCAGCGCGAAGTCGCCCTCGCCGGGGAAGAGGCGGTGGTGGCGGCTCCAGGAGAGCACGTCCATGTCGAGCGCGGGCGCGTCGGCGAGCTGGAGGAAGAAGATCTTGTCGCCGTCGATCTCCTCGATCGCCGCGGGGTCGTGCCCGCGGGAGAGGATGTGGAAGCTGTCGAGGCACACGCCGAGGTTCGGCCGGTCTGCCAGCTGCACGATGCGCCAGGCGTGCCGGTAGTCGTCGACGAACCGGCCCCAGGCGAGCGCCTCGTAGGCGATGCGGATGCCGCGCTTCGCGGCCGCGTCGGCCAGGGCGCCCAGCTGCGCGGCGGCGACGTCGTCGTCGTCGATCGTGGCGGTGCCCGCGTTGCTGCAGACGAGGATGGTGTCGGCGCCGAGCCGTTCCATCACGGCGAACTTCGCCTCGGCGCGGCGGAGGTTGTCGGCGAAGACGTCGTCGGCGACGCCCTCGAGGTCGCGGAACGGCTGGAACAGGTCGATCGAGAGCCCGAGCCTCGCGCAGAGTGCCCGGATCTCCTCGGGGGACTCCATGGCGCCGATGAGGTCGGCGTCCATGATCTCCACTCCGTCGAAGCCGGCGTCGCTGCAGGCATGGAGCTTCTCGACCAGCCCGCCCGACAGGCAGACGGTGGCGATCGATGTGCGCATGTGTGTAATGTACCAGTTCGTACATATCGTGCCGAGGTGAATTCCGAGACCTGATCGAGACCTTTCGGGGTGGAGGTCGTGACCGGATCCGACCTAATGTAATAACCGGTACGTATAACTACGGCCCAGCGCATCGTCGCCTGGGGCGTCGGAACAGACAAGGGCGTGTGTGACCGAACCAGAACGACCGCAGGGGCGCGTGCCCGTGCTGCGGCGCATCTCCAGGATCGTCTTCATCGCGGAGCTCGCGATCGGGTCGATCGCGCTCCTCGCGATCCTCGCCTTCGTCTTCCTGCAGGCCCTGCAGCGGTACCTGCCGATCGAGGGCTTCCCCTGGACCGGCGAGCTCGCGCGGTTCTCGCTCGTCTGGCTCACCTTCTCGGCGGCCGGCCTGCTCGTCACGAGCCGCGGCCACATCGCGCTCGAGGTCGTCGACGTCGCGCGCAACCAGGTGCTCGTGCGCGTCGTGCAGGTGTTCGCGATGCTGGTAGTCGCCGCGACCGGCGTGGGGCTCACCCTCGAGGCGTGGGCGCTCGTCGAGACCCAGAGCATCATCAAGTCGCCCGTGCTGCGGCTGCCGATGTCGTACGTCTACATCCCCGTGCTGATCGGCGCGGCGAGCACCGCGATCCGCGCGACCATCGCCGCGATCGACGTCGCGGTCAACGGCCCGGTCATCACGACGACCGAGTCCGACGAGCAGGAGGCGACCGCATGACGCTCGCACTCCTCGGTCTGGCGATCGCGCTGCTGCTCGTGCTGCGCGTGCCCGTCGCGTTCGCCTTCCTCGGCCCCGCCCTCGTCTACCTGGCCATCGAGGGCCAGTCGACGGGCTTCGCCCTCCGCCAGGTCACCAACGCCGCGGCCAGCTTCCCCCTGCTGGCGGTGCCGCTGTTCGTCTTCCTGGGTGCGCTCGCGAACCACGCCGGCATCGCCGACAAGCTCTTCCGGTTCGCGCTCGCCCTGCTCGCCCGCCTCCGCGGCAACCTCGGCTACGTCGCCGTCGGCGTGAGCGTCGGCTTCTCGTGGATGAGCGGGTCGGCAGTGGCCGACGCGGCCGCGCTCGGCAAGGTGCAGATCCCCGCGATGCTCCGCAACGGGTACGACCGCCGCTTCGCGGTCGGCCTGTCGGGCGCGTCCTCGCTCATCGCGCCGATCATGCCGCCGAGCATCCCGGCGGTCATCTTCGCGGGACTCGCGGCGGTCTCGACGGGCGCCCTCTTCGCGGCATCCGTCATACCCGCCCTGCTCATGGCGATCGGCCTCTGCGTCGTCGTCTGGGTGCTCGTGCGCCGCAACCCGAAGATCACGCGCGGCGAGTTCGACCGGGCCGAGTTCGTCGCGTCGCTCAAGGGCGTACTGCTGCCCCTGGCCTCGCCGATCATCATCCTCGGCGGCATCCTCGGCGGCGTGTTCACCCCGACCGAGGCGGCCGCGGTGGGCGTGGTCTACATCATCATCGTCGGCATCCTGCAGCGCTCGCTCAGCTGGCGCGGCTTCTTCGAGGCCGTGAAGGACGCGGTGCTGACCACCGCGGGCATCATGCTGATCGTCGCCTCCGCGTCGCTGCTCGGCTACATCCTCGCCAAGGAGCGCCTGCCGCAGCTGCTCGCCGAGTTCTTCCTCGGCATCACCGACAACCCCACGGTCTTCCTGCTGCTGATCGCGATCCTCATGCTGATCCTCGGCACCGTGATCGACGCGACCGCGATCCTCGTGCTCGTCGTGCCGATCCTGCTGCCGATCGTGCGCGACTACGGCCTCGACCCGATCGCGGCCGGCGTGCTCATGATCGTCTCGCTCATGGTGGGCCTGCTCACGCCGCCGGTCGGCACGGTGCTCTTCGTGACCGCGTCCGTGTCGAGGACACGCGTGGGCGAGGTGTTCCGAGGCGCGCTGCCGTTCCTCATCCCGTCGCTCGTGATCATGGTGCTGCTGATCCTCGTGCCCGACTGGGTGATGTGGCTGCCGGGGGTGCTGGGCCTGTGACCGCCATCGACGCCGTACCCGAGGTGCCGCTGCGCCGGGCCGTGCTGATCGGCCTCATCGGCGAGGGCGTGACCCCGTCGCTCACGCCGCCGATGCACGAGCTCGAGGGCGCGCGCCACGGCATGCACTACGTGTACCGCACGATCGACCTCGCGCCCGGCGAGAGCACCGAGGAGTACGTCGGCCGCCTGCTCGCCGACGCGCGCCGGCTCGGGTTCGACGGCCTGAACGTCACCCACCCCGTCAAGCAGACGGTGCTGCCGCTGCTCGACGAGCTCGCGCCCGCGGCGCGCACCGTCGGCGCCGTGAACACGGTCGTCTTCGACGGCGACCGCATGATCGGGCACAACACGGATGTCACGGGGTTCGGCGCCGCCTTCGACGAGACGCTCGGCGATGCGCCGCGCGACCTGGTCGTGCTGGTCGGTGCCGGAGGCGCGGGCGCGGCGGTCGCCAGCGCGCTGGCCGCGCGCGAGGTGGGCGAGCTCGTGATCGCGGACGCGGCCCCCGGACGGGCGGCCGCCCTCGCGGCATCCGTCGCCGAGGTGTCGACCGGGCGCGTGCGCTCCATCGGCACCGACGAGCTGGCGGGAGCGCTCGCCGACGCCGACGGCGTGGTCAACGCCACCCCGTTCGGCATGGCCGCCCACCCGGGCGCGGCGTTCGACGTCGGGCTCGTGCCCGGCCGCGCCTTCGTCGCCGACGTGGTCTACCGGCCCGTCGAGACCGAACTGCTCGTCGCCGCGCGCGACCGCGGGTGCCGCGTCATGTCGGGTCTCGGCATGGCGATGCACCAGGCGGCCGACGCCTTCGAGATCTTCACCGGAGAACCTGCGGACCGCGAGGCCATGCTCGCGGATCTCACAGACCTGGTCGCCGTCGAGGCGAGCGGGACCACACCACCATGGCACCGATGAGAGGAATGCAACCGTGATTGCACGACGCACCAAGCGAACGACGTGGATCGCTCTGGCAGCGGCGCCGGCACTGTTCCTGCTGGCGGCTTGCTCGAGCGGTTCCGATGGAGGAACCGACACCGGCGACGAGTCGAGCGAGCAGGAGACGATCGAGCTCACGCTGGCCCACAGCTACACCGAGGACCAGCCCCAGCACCGCTGCGGCGCGCAGGTGATCGCCGACGAGGTCGAGGCCGCCGACGTGGGCCTCACGATCGAGATCTTCCCGGCCAGCCAGCTGGGCGGCGACGCGGACCGCATCGCGTCCGTCGCATCCGGCGACATCGACATGGACATCCAGGGCGCCTCGGCGCTCGGTGCCGTCTACGAGCCGATCAGCGTGCTCGACGCGGCGTACGTGTTCGACGGCCCGGAGCACCTCGCGGCGTTCATGGCCAGCGACGACTCGGCCGTGCTCGTCGAGGGCTTCAAGGAGGCCTCGGGCGTGCAGACGCTCGGCGCCTGGTCGGCCGGCGCGCGGCTCTTCACCGCGAACGTGCCGATCCGCACCCCCGCGGACCTCGAGGGCGTGCGCATGCGCTTCCCGGGCTCGCCGCAGTACCTGCTGAACGCGCAGGCGCTCGGCGCGGACGCGACCGAGGTCGCGTACGAGGAGCTCTACCTCGCGCTGCAGCAGGGCACGGTCGACGGGCAGGAGAACCCGATCACCAACATCGTCGCCCAGAACTTCCAGGAGGTGCAGGACTACGTCAGCCTGTCCGAGCACCAGCTCAACACGAACCTCGTCGTGATGAGCCCGATCTGGGACGAGCTGAGCAGCGAGCAGCAGGACGCGCTCACCGCCGCGGTGGAGACCGCGGTCACCGAGGTCACCGCCTGCGTCGCCGAGGACGAGGAGGTCGTGCTCGACGAGTGGCGCAACGGCGATGACTGGGAGGTCATCGAGGACGTGGACGTCGAGGCCTTCCAGGGCCCCGCGGTCGAGTTCTTCCTCGAGACCTTCGAGGGCGAGTCGCTCGCGGTCTTCGAGGCGATCCGCGCCACCTCGGAGTGATCGGACACCGCACCGACTGACGATACGACGATGGTCCGCACGGTTCCGACCTGCACCGGCGAGGTGCAGGCGGAGCGGCTGGGCACGACCCTGATCCACGAGCACCTGTTCGTGGGCCACCAGGAGCTCGACCTGAACCTGCCCCACCCGGAGTGGGACGAGGCGCAGGCGGTCGAGCGGGCCGTGACCGGACTCGAGCGCCTCCACGCGCTCGGCGTGCGGACCGTCGTCGACCTCACGGTGCCCGGGCTCGGCCGCGACGTCGCACACGTGCGGCGCGTGGCCGAGCGCGTGCCCGTCGAGATCGTCGTCGCCACGGGGTACTACACCGCCGACGTGCTGCCGCACGCGATCCGCATGCACGGGCCGGGCCGCCTCGTCGAGGGGCCGGACCCGCTCGCGGAGCTGTTCGTCGGCGACATCGAGCGGGGCATCGCGGGCACGGGCATCCGCGCCGGGATGATCAAGGTCGTCTCCGACGTGGAGGGGTTCACGCCCGACGTGCGGCGCGTGTGGGCGGCGGCGGCCGCGGCGCACCTGCGCACCGGGGTGCCGATCACCACGCACTCGCACGCCCAGTCGGGCGGCGGACGCGAACAGCAGCGGATGCTGCGCGAGCTGGGCGTGCCCCTCGACCGGGTCGTGATCGGACACAGCGGCGACTCGACCGACCTCGACTACCTGCGCGAGCTGGCCGACGCGGGCTCGTACCTCGGGTTCGACCGCTTCGGCATGGCGCACGTCGGCTCCGACGACGACCGCGTGCGCATGCTGCTCGCACTGCTCGAGCTCGGCTACGCGGAACGCATCGTCCTCTCGCACGACGCGGCGTTCTTCAGCCGCGTGACCCCGCCGTCGTGGCGCGCCGAGCACGCGCCCGACTGGCACATGGAGCACGTCTTCACCGGCATCCTGCCCCGGCTGCGCGACGCGGGCGTCGACGACGCGACGATCGAGCGGATGCTGGTCGGCAACCCGAGGCGGGTGCTCAGCGGATCATGAGCAGGTCGCATCCGGTCGGCCCTGCCCTGTCGCTGCCGGGCGGCATGGGCCCCGAGAACTAGGGTGGGAACGTGAGCGAACAACCCGTGGTCCGCCAGCGCGATCCCGAGCGCACGCGCGAGGACCTCCTCACGGTCGCCACCGAGTCCTTCGCCGAGTCGGGGTTCTCGGGCACGCGCGTCGACGAGATCGCCGAGCGCACCCGCACGACGAAGCGCATGATCTACTACTACTTCGGCGGCAAGGAGCAGCTCTACATGGCCGTGCTCGAGCGCGCCTACCGGAGCATCCGCGAGGCCGAGCAGGCCCTGCACGTCGGCGACCTGGAGCCGGTCGAGGCGCTGCGCCGGCTCGCCGAGATCACCTACGACCACCACCTCGCGCACAGCGACTTCATCCGCCTGGTGTCGATCGAGAACATCCACCGCGGCAACTTCATCCGCCGGCTCGAGTCGCTGCGCGAGCTGAACCAGCCCGCGCTCGGCCTGCTCGACGGCGTGCTCGAGCGCGGCCGCGCCGACGGCACGCTGCGCGACGACGTCGACGCGCTCGACGTGCACCTCGTGATCAGCTCGTACTGCTTCTTCCAGGTGGCGAACCAGTACACGTTCGGCTACCTGTTCGACCGCGACCTGCTCGCGGCCGACCGCCGCGACCACTATCGCGCGATGATCGGCGACGTGGTCGTCGGCTGGGTCGGCCGCGGGAGCTGAGGTCGGTCGGCGCCGGGGGTCAGCCCGCGGCGTTGCTCGTCGTGAGCCAGCCGCGCGGGTTCTCCTCGGTCTCGGCGTTGCGGCGCTCGAGCTCGGCCGCGAGCTCCGCCGCGACGTCGGGGTACTTCGCGCTCACGTCGTACGCCTCGCTGGGGTCGGCCTCGAGGTCGAACAGCCACGGTCCCTGCGTGAACGGGCTGGCGAAGGACGTGCCGCTGATCGTGTAGAGGTAGGGCTGCTCCGCGTAGTACTTGAAGCGGCCGTCGCTGACCGCGAGCAGGCTCTTGCTCGCGTACGAGTAGTAATACTCGCTGACGGTGTCGCCGGTTCCCTCGAGGACCGAGGCCATGCTCGTTCCGTCGAGCACGCGGTCGGTCGGCGCGGGGATGTCGAGCCAGTCGAGCAGCGTCGGCAGCACGTCGGTGCCCATCGCCATGGTGTCGACGGTCCGCCCGCCCTCGAGGCCGTCGGGCCAGTGCACGAGGAAGGGCACGCGGGTGCCGCCCTCGGAGATCATGCCCTTGCGGCCGCGGTGGTCGCCGGCGTCGCCCTGGAACCACGGGCCGTTGTCGCTCGTGACCATGATGATCGTGTTGTCGAGCTGGCCGGTGGCCTCGAGCTCGTCGACGATGCGGCCGATGCCGTCGTCGAGCCCCTCGACGATGTCGCCGTAGAGGCCGGCGTCGGAGCGGCCGAGGTTCTCGTCGGCCGCGAAGAGCGGCTCGTGCGGGAAGTTGTGCGCGAAGTAGAGGAAGAACGGGTCCTCGGTCTCGGCGGCGTCGGCGACGAACTCCACCGCGCGGTCGGTGTAGAGCGCGTCGAGCTCCGTCTGGTCGACGGTCTCGAGGAGGACCTCGTCGTTCTCGTAGATCTGGAACGGCACCATGTCGTTCGAGTACCGCGAGCCGAGGAAGGAGTCGAACCCGAAGTCGTTCGGGAGCGAGCCCTCGGTGTCGCCGATGTGCCACTTGCCGATCATGCCGGTCTCGTAGCCCGAGGCCTGGAGCACGTCGGGGATGGTGATCTCGGCCTGGGTCAGGCCGAAGGTGCCCGACACGACGTTGATCAGGCTGCTGACGCCCTCGTTGGGGAAGAGCACGTCGGGCACGGCGGCGCGGGGCGCGAGGCGGCCGGTGAGCAGCGCGGCGCGCGAGGGCGTGCAGACGGCGGAGGGCGAGTGGTAGTTGGTCATGACCACGCCGTCCTCGGCGAGCGCGTCGAGGTTCGGCGTCTCGATGGGGGTGTCGCCCATGAAGCCGAGGTCGCCGTAGCCGAGGTCGTCGTAGTGCACGAGGATCACGTTGGGGGACTCGCCGGAGGTCGCCGCCGCCGTGCTCAGGCGGTTGGTGAGGTACTCCTCCTTCAGCGCCTCGTGCTCGGGGGAGTCGTCGGGGCGGTTGGTGAGCAGTTCGAAGGCGAGGTAGCCGAGGCCGGCGACGAGCAGCAGCGCGGGGAGCGCGAGCACGAGGCCGGTGGCCTTCAGGATGCGCTTGCCGAGGCCGCGCCGCTTGGTGCGCTTCGTCGGAGCCGCGTCCTGCGCGGGTGCGGAGTCGGAGGGCAGATCTGTCGCCATTGAGGTCGGCCTTTCGGGGTTCGGCGGCGTGCGTGGGGGAGTGCCGCAGAAATGGAACCGGACAAGTGTCGCCGGAGTGGGCCCTAAAACCAAATCGCCTTCTGCTTTCGTTCCGGGGAGGGGCCGTAGGCTCGGAAGCCGGCGGAGGGAGCGCGCGTGAGTCGAGCGGCGGGGTACGACGAGGTGGGCGGTCCGGGGGTGCTGCGGGTCGAGGAGATCGCGGACGTCGACCCGGGGCCCGGGCAGGTCGCGGTGCGGGTGCGCGCCGCGGGCGTGAACCCGTACGACGCCAAGGTGCGCACGGGGTTCCTGACATCGGATGCCCCGTTCCCGCGTCGGATCGGCGGGGAGTTCGCCGGCACCGTGGAGGCCGTCGGCGACGGCGCCGACTACCCGGACGGCGCTCCGGTCGCCGTGGGTGACGAGGTGCTCGGCGGCGCGCCCGGCGCGATCGCGGAGCGCGTGCTCGCCGAGGCATCCGCCCTGGTGCGTCGGCCCGACGCGCTTCCGGTCGCGGTCGCGGGCGGGCTGCGCACGGCCGGCCTCACGGCGGTGTCATGCCTCGCGACGGTGCCGGTCGGTGCCGGCGACACCGTGCTGGTCGGGGGTGCGAGCGGCGCGGTCGGGCTGCTCGTGTGCCAGCTCGCGGTGGACGCGGGAGCCCGGGTCGTCGGCACCGCCGCGCCGCGCAACCACGACCTGCTGCGATCGCTCGGCGTCGAGCCGGTCGCGTACGGCGACGGCCTCGCCGGCCGGGTGGCCGCCGCGGGCGGTGCGACCGCGGTCATCGACTGCCACGGCCGCGGCGCGCTCGATGCTGGCGTGGCCCTGGGCGTGCCCGTGGAACGGATGACGGCGATCGCGGCGTACGGGGCGCTCGCCGAACTCGGCGTCGGCATCGTCGAGCGCGCCGCGCGTACACCCGACAACCTCGCCCGCCTCGCCGAGGGGCTCGCCGAGGGCCGGTTCGTGCTGCCGGTCGCGGCCACGTTCCCGCTCGACGAGGTGGCCGATGCCTTCGCGGCGCTCGAGACGTCGCACGCCCCGGGGAAGATCGTCGTCCTGCCCTGAGCGGGCGGGACTGCGAGGGGAAGCGGGCGGCCCCGTGCAGCGGGCGGTGCCGGGCCTACGCGCCCCGGTGTGCGCGCACGATCGCGGCGTACACGCCGGCGCTGGGCTTCGCCGTGCGCGCGAACGTCTCCCGGTCCACCTCGTGCAGGCCGAGCTGCTTGGAGTAGCCGAAGATCCACTCGAAGTTGTCGAGCAGCGTCCACGTGCAGTAGCCCATGACGGGCACACCCGCGCCGATGACGCGGTCCATGCTCGCGATCGCCGGCGGAAGGAACGCCTGTCGCACGCCGTCGTCGTCGGTGGCGATGCCGTGCTCGGTGACGAACACCGGCCTGCCGCTGACCCGGTGGGCGTACTCGATCGCCCCGCCGAGCGAGTCGGGCTCGACCGCCGTTCCCATCTGGTTCACCGTGCTGCCCTCGGGCGGCGGCAGCTGGCCGTCGGGCCCGTAGACGATGCGCTCGTAGTTCTGCACCCCGATGAAGTCGTCGCCCCGGGCGAGTTCGAGCCAGTGGTCGTAGACCGCGGCGCGCTTGCGGTCGCGCAGTGCCTTGCCCCCGGGGGCGGCCACGTCGTCGACGATCGCGAGCGACAGGCCCACGGGGAGTTCGGGCCGGTGCGCCTTGATCGCGTCGCGCGCAGCGAGGTGGGCGGCCGTCATGCCGGCGCGCATCGCGGGAAAGTCCTCGCGCAGCATCACGTTCGACGCGCGGTACCGGGGCACGCCGGCCGCAGCGCCCGCGGCGTCGAGGGTCGCGCGCTCGAGGTCGGCGACGAAGTCGGGCAGGCCCGCCCAGGTGAGCATCTGGGGCAGGTCGGGCTCGTTGAACGTGACCGCGACGGCGATCCGGTCGCCGAAGCGCCGCATCACGGCGTCGGCGAACCGGGCGAACAGCGCCGGCGCCTCCTCGTCGAGCCACGCGCCGCGGCACGCGAACCAGTGCGGCGAGGTGAAGTGGTTGAAGGTGACGACCGGGGCGAGTCCGCGCGCGAGGCATCCGTCGACCACCGCCTCGTAGTGCGCGAGCGCCTCGTCGGAGAACTCGCCCTCCCGCGGCTCGATGCGCGCCCACTCGACCGAGAACCGGAAGGCGTTCAGGCCCATGCCGCGGGCGAGGTCGAGGTCGGTCTCCCACAGCTCCCAGCTGTTGCACGCCGGGCCCGAGGGCTCGCTGAAGACCGTGGGCGTCACGTGCTCGAGGAACCAGGTGTCGCTCTCGGTGTTGCCGCCCTCGTTCTGGTGGCCGGCTGTCGCCACGCCCCACAGGAACTCCGTCATCTCGGCCCCTTCGCCGCTTCGTCGCACCGTCCCACGGTAGCCCGGCCCACCACGTCGAGGGGCGGCCGCGGCCGCTCGATAGAGTGAGCGCATGTCGGGAGGCGGCAGGGACGACCGCTCGGTGGCCGAGAAGCTCTTCGCCATCGCCGACGCGTTCGCCGGCGCCGAGGAGCTGACGCTCAGCGAGATCGCCGCGCGCGCGGCACTGCCGCTGTCGACCGCCCACCGTCTCGTCGGCGAGTGGACCGAGTGGGGCGGCCTGGTGCGCGGCGACGACGGGCGCTACCGGGTGGGCATGCGCATGTGGCGGCTCGGCGTGCGCGAGCCCACCGCGCGCCGGCTGCGGAACGCCGCGATGCCCTACCTCGAGGACCTGCTCGACGCGACCGGCGAGCATGTGCACCTGGCGGTGCGCGACGGGCTCGGCGTGGTCTACCTCGAGCGCCGCTCGGGCGAGAAGGCCGTGGCCATGGTGTCCGACATCGGCACGATACTGCCGCTGCACGCCACCGGCGTCGGGCTGGCGCTGCTCGCGCACGCTCCGGCCGACGTGTACGACGACGTGGTCGCGGCGGGCCTGCGGAGGTTCCAGCAGAACACGATCACCGACGAAGGCGAGCTTCGGCGGCGGCTCGCCGAGGTGCGGCAGACGGGCATCGCGACGAGCGTGCAGGCGCTCACGCGCGGCGCGTTCTCGGTCGCGGCCCCCGTGCGCGACGCCACGGGGGAGGTGGTCGCGGCGGTGTCGATCATCGCCCACGTCGAGCGACTCGGCGAGCCGCAGTTCGGCCTCGGCGTGCGCATCGCGGCCCGAGGCATCTCGGCCGCGCTCGGGTACCGCGCGCCGGGAACCTGAAACGGTTCGATTCGGCTTCCACTGAGTGGAAACCGATCCCCACGGCGAGCACGGCGGGTGCATCGTGGACACGTCCCATTCCCGACGACGCGAGAGGCGATCCGTGAGCATGCACCCCGTCGCGAACCAACCAGATCTCACCCAGGGCGAGATCGACGACGAGATCGCCGAGCGCACTGCGGCCGAGCGCGAGGCCGCCGCGGGCGGCGCGCTCCCGTCGCATCCGCGTCGCGACTTCCGCCCCTACCGGTCGACGACCCTCCGGCACCCCACCCACGAGCTCGTGCGTGCCGACCCCGAGGAGATCGAGCTGGTCTCCCCGGCATTCGGCCACACCGACGTGGCGCCCGAGGAAGCCGACATGACCATCCAGCACTCGGGCGAGCCGCAGGGCGAGCGCATCATCGTGACCGGCCGCATCCTCGACGGCGACGGCCGGCCGGTGCGCAACCAGCTCGTCGAGATCTGGCAGGCCAACGCCGCGGGCCGCTACGTGCACAAGCGCGACCAGCACCCCGCGCCGCTCGACCCCAACTTCACCGGCGTCGGCCGCATCATCACCGGCGACGACGGCTCGTACCGGCTGACCACGATCAAGCCCGGTCCGTACCCGTGGAAGAACCACCGCAACGCGTGGCGTCCGGCGCACATCCACTTCTCGTTCTTCGGCAGCGCCTTCACCCAGCGGCTCATCACCCAGATGTACTTCCCCGGCGACCCGCTGTTCGGCCTCGACCCGATCTACCAGTCGATCGTCGACCCGGCCGCGCGCGACCGCCTGGTCGCCGGCTACGACCACGACGTGAGCGAGCCCGAGTGGGCGCTCGGCTACCGGTGGGACGTGGTGCTCACCGGACCGAAGTCGACCTGGATGGAACCGGAGGACGCCGATCATGCCTGAGCAGTCCGAGCACGAGTACCTGCAGACCCCGTCGCAGACGGTCGGTCCGTTCTTCGGCTACGCCCTGCCCTACGCGGGCGGCCCCGACGTGCGCGCGCCCTGGCAGCCCGACGCCGTGCGACTGCACGGCCGGGTGCTCGACGGCGCCGGCGAGGGCGTGCCCGACGCGTTCGTGGAGATCTGGGGGGCGGATGCTACCGGCAGGCCGTCCACCGAGCTGGGCTCGTTCGACCGCGACCAGCACGGGTTCGCCGGCTTCGGCCGCTCGGCCGCCGACCGCGCCGGGAACTACTCGTTCACGACCATCAAGCCCGGTGCCATGCGCGAGGGCTCGGCCCCGTACCTGCTCGTCGCGGTGTTCGGCCGCGGCATCCTGCAGCACCTCTTCACGCGCGCGTACTTCGGCGACGAGGCCGAGGCGAACGCGAGCGACCCGCTGCTCGGCCGCATCGACGAGGGCCGTCGCGACACGCTGATCGCGGTGCCCGACGCCGAGCGCTCGTACCGCTTCGACATCGTGCTGCAGGGCGAGGGCGAGACCGTGTTCCTCGACTACGGTACGG
The DNA here is from genome assembly GCF_027925245.1 of Agromyces rhizosphaerae. Classification (NCBI taxonomy): domain Bacteria; kingdom Bacillati; phylum Actinomycetota; class Actinomycetes; order Micrococcales; family Microbacteriaceae; genus Agromyces; species Agromyces rhizosphaerae. The sequence goes on along the minus strand of NZ_BSDP01000001.1, from coordinate 865,636 downwards.
AGATATGACCGCAGCCTCGTGGGGTCTGCTGGACCCCGCCGGCGCCGGCGCGTCGGCGACCGGCGACGACGAGGTGCTGCGCGCGATGGTCGACGTCGAGGCGGCGCTGCTCGGCGCCTGGGGCGACGTGCTCGGCGAGCCGCACGACGCCGCGGCCGCGGTGCTCGACGCCGGCGCGCTCGATCGCGCATCGCTCGTCGAGGGCGTGGCCCGCGACGGGGTCGTGGTGGTCGCGCTCGTGCCGCTGCTGAGCGCGCAGCTCGAGGACGCCGGCGAGTCCTCCGCCCACCTGCACCTCGGCGCGACGAGCCAGGACGTCGTCGACTCGGCGCTCATGCTCGTCGCCTCGCGCGCGCTCGCCGACGCGCGCGACCGGCTGCTGGCGTCGGGCTCGGCGCTCGCGGCGCTCGCCGTGACGGGTCGCCGCGACCCGCGGGTGGCCCGCACGCTCGCCCGGCCGGCCGCCCCGTCGACGCTCGGCGTGCTCGCCGCCGACTGGCTCGACGGCGTGTCCTCCGCCGTGGCCGCGATCGACGCGCTGGAGTTCCCGGTGCAGTTCGGCGGCGCGGTCGGCACGGGCGTGAAGGCGGATGCCGCGGCCGGGCGCCCCGGCGCCGCCGACGAGGTGCGCGCGGCGCTCGCCGCGCGTCTCGGGCTCGCCGATCCCGGCCGCTCCTGGCACACCGAGCGCAGCGCGGTGCTCGCGGTCGCGCACGCGGCCTCGACCGTGGTCGCGGCGCTCGGGCGCATCGGACGCGACGCCACCCTGCTCTCCCGCCCCGAGCTCGGCGAGGTCGTGCTCGCGGGCGGCGGCGGCTCATCGGCCATGCCGCACAAGCGCAACCCCGTCGACGCGGTGGCGCTCACCGCCGCCGCGGTCGAGGCCCCCGGGCTCGTCGCGACCGCGACCGCCGCCGCGTCCGCCGCCGACGAGCGGCCCGCGGGGGAGTGGCACGCCGGCTGGGGCGCGTTCCGCCGGCTGCTCGCGCTCGCCGAGTCGGCGTCGGCCGCATCGGCGCGGCTCGGCGGCGGCATGACGTTCGACCCCGAGCGTGCCGCGGACCTGCTCGCCGCGAGCGGCGTCGGGGCGGCGGACGACGTCGTGCTCGCGGCATCCGACCGCATCGTCGACCGGGCCGTCGCCCGGTTCGCCGCCGTCCGTGACGCATCGAACCCAGGAGGAGACGCATGAGCGTGCCCGTGCTGCGCGGATCGTTCGCGCCCGGCACCGTCGCCGCCGGCACCCAGCCGCTGCTGGTGCTGCTGCCGTCGCTCGGCACCACGACCGCGCTGTGGGACGGCGTCGTCGCCCGCCTGCGCGCCGACGCCGCGGGGGCGCGCCTGCGCATCCTGCGCGTCGACCTGCCCGGCCACGGCGCGAGCCCCGTCGCGACCGAGCCCTTCACGATCGCCGAGCTCGCCGAGGCGGTGCTCGCGATCGTCGACGAGGCCGGCGGCGGCGCGTTCCACGTCGGTGGCGTCTCGCTCGGCGGCACGGTCGCGCTCGAGCTGGCCGCCGCCCATCCCGACCGGGTGCGCAGCCTGTTCGACTCGTGCAGCGGCGCGCGCATCGGCACGCCCGACGGCTGGGCCGACCGGGCCGCGTCGGTGCGCGCGAGCGGCACCGCGTCGCTCGTGACCGGCAGCGCCGAGCGCTGGTTCGCGCCCGGGTTCCTGGGCGCCGACGACGGGGCCGGCTCGCGCGCGCTGCACGCACTGGTGGAGATCGACGACGACTCGTACGCGCGCTGCGCCGAGGCGCTGGCCGGGTTCGACCGCACGGCCGACCTGCCCGCGATCGACGTGCCCGCGCTGCTCGTGAGCGGCCAGCACGACGCCGTGACCACGCCGGCCTCGATGCAGGAGATGGCCGACGCGATGCCCGACGCCGTGCACGTGGAGCTCGACGACGTCTCCCACCTCGCGGTGCTCGAGGCGCCGGATGCGGCGGCCGACCTGCTGCTCGGCCACATCCTGCGCACGGAGGCCGGCGCCGAGGCATCCGCCGCCCATGCCCGCGGCATGCAGACCCGCCGTGGGGTGCTCGGCGACGCGCACGTCGATCGCGCGATCGCCGGCACGACCCCCGAGACGGCCGCGTTCCAGGACTTCATCACGCGCTACGCGTGGGGCGAGATCTGGTCGCGCCCCGGCCTGAGCCGCCGCGAGCGCTCGATCGCCACGCTCGCGAGCCTCGTCACGAGCGGCCACGAGGCCGAGCTGCGCATGCACGTGCGCGCCGCGCTGCGGAACGGCCTCAGCCCCGACGAGATCTCGGAGGTGCTGCTGCACACCGCGCTCTACGCCGGGCTGCCGCCCGTGAACGGCGGCCTCGCGATCGCACGCGAGGTGTTCGCGGAGGTCGCCGCCGACGAGGCATCCGACCGTGCATCGGACCCCGAGCCCGGCTCGACCGACCCGCACTGACCCGACCGGAGGAACACATGGACAAGACGTACGCGTCGGCCGACGAGGCCGTCGCCGACATCCCGTCGGGATCGTCGCTCGCCGTCGGCGGGTTCGGGCTCTCGGGCGTGCCGATCGTGCTGATCCGCGCGCTGCTCGCCCGCGAGGTCGACGAGCTCGAGATCGTGTCGAACAACTGCGGCGTCGACGGCTGGGGCCTCGGGCTGCTGCTCGCCGACGGCCGCATCCGCCGCATCATCGCCAGCTACATCGGCGAGAACAAGGAGTTCGGCAGGCAGTACCTGTCGGGCGAGGTCGAGGTCGAGCTCACCCCGCAGGGCACGCTCGCCGAGCGGCTGCGTGCCGGCGGCGTCGGCATCCCCGCGTTCTACACCGCGACCGGTGCGGGCACCGCGGTCTCCGACGGCGGGATGCCGCTGCGCTACGCGCCCGACGGCCAGGTGGCCCTCGCGAGCGACCCGAAGGAGCTGCGCCCGTTCGACACGTTCGGCGCGAGCCGCGAGTACGTGCTCGAGCAGGCGATCCGCACCGACTACGGGCTGGTCCGTGCCGCCGTCGGAGATCGGCACGGCAACCTCCGGTTCGAGAAGGCCACCCGCAACTTCAACCCGCTCGCGGGCATGGCCGGCAAGGTCACGATCGCCGAGGTCGACGAGCTCGTCGAGCCGGGCGTGCTCGACCCCGACGACATCCACCTGCCCGGCATCTACGTCGACCGCGTCGTCGAGCTCACGCCCGAGCAGTCGGCCGACCTGCCGATCGAGAAGGTCACCGTGCGCACCCGAGGAGACGTCTGATGCCGCTGACCCGCGACGAGATGGCCGCGCGCGCGGCCCGCGAGCTCGAGGACGGCTCGTACGTGAACCTGGGCATCGGACTGCCGACGCTCATTCCGAACCACCTGCCCGAGGGCGTCGAGGTCGTGCTGCACTCGGAGAACGGCATCCTCGGCGTCGGCCCCTACCCGTGGGAGGGCGAGGAGGACCCGAAGCTCATCAACGCCGGCAAGGAGACCGTGACGGTCGTGCCGGGGGCGGCGTACTTCGATTCGGCGTCGAGCTTCGGCATGATCCGCGGCGGGCGGGTCACGCACGCCGTGCTCGGGGCGATGCAGGTGTCCGAGGGCGGCGACATCGCCAACTGGGCCGTGCCCGGCAAGATGGTCAAGGGCATGGGCGGGGCGATGGACCTCGTCAACGGCGCCGAGCACGTGCTCGTCGTGATGGAGCACGTGGCGAAGAACGGCTCGTCGAAGATCGTGCCGCAGTGCACGCTGCCGCTCACGGGCCGGGGCTGCGTCGACCGCATCATCACCGACCTCGCGGTGTTCGACGTGACCGATTCCGGGCTGGTGCTCATCGAGCTCGCGCCCGACGTGACCCTGGAGCAGGTGACGGATGCCACGGAGGCGCCGTTCACCGTCGCCGAGGGGGTGGCGGCGTGACCGAGCTGCGCACCGCGGTCATCTGCGCGCCCCTGCGCACGCCCGTCGGGCGCTTCGGCGGGGCGCTCGCGCCCGTGCACGCGCGCACCCTGGCGGTGACGGTGCTCGAGGCGCTGCTCGAGCGCACCGGCATCGACCCCGCCGCGGTCGACGGCGTGATCGGCTCGCAGGGGTACCCGACCATGGAGTCGCCGGCGTTCGGCCGGGTCGCCGCGCTCGACGCGGGCTTCCCCGTGACCACGGGCGGCTACCAGCTCGACCGCCGCTGCGGATCGGGCCTGCAGGCCGTGGTCAACGCGGCGATGGAGGTGCAGACCGGGGCATCCGACGTGGTGGTCGCCCTCGGCGCCGAGTCGATGTCGAACGCACCCCTCTATACCGAGGAGGGGCGGCGCGGGCTGCCCGCTGGCGGGCTCATGCTGCACGACGCGCTCGGCCGCGGCCGCGAGACGGTCGGCGGCTCGCGATTCCCCACGCCCGAGGGCAACGTCGGGTCGGCCGAGCTGCTGCGGCGCGAGTACGGCATCTCGCGTGCCGCGCAGGACGCGCTCGCGCTGCGCTCGCACCAGCGTGCCGTCGCGGCCTGGGAGTCGGGCGCCTTCGACGCCGAGACCGTGCCGGTCACGGTGCCCGGGCGGCGCGGCGCGACGGTCGTCGACCGCGACGAGCACCCGCGGGCCGACACGACGCTCGAGGCGCTCGGCGGGTTGCGGGCGATCCTCGGGCGGAACGACCCGGACGCCACCGTGACCGCCGGCAACGCCAGCGGCCAGAACGACGCGGCCGCCGCCTGCATCGTGACGACCCCGGAGCGGGCGGAGTCGCTGGGACTGACCCCGGTGCTGCGCCTCGTGTCGTGGGCCGCCGCGGGCAACGACCCGCTGCGCTTCGGCGTCGCGCCGGTGCCCGCCGCGAACCGCGCGCTCGAACGCGCGGGCCTCGGCTTCGCCGACCTCGACGTGATCGAGCTCAACGAGGCGTTCGCGGTGCAGGTGCTCGCGTGCCTCGCCGACTGGGGCCTCGACGCCGAGGACCCGCGGCTGAACCCGCGCGGCAGCGGCATCTCGATCGGGCACCCGATTGGCGCGACCGGGCTGCGCATGCTCGCGACCCTCGCGCACGAGCTGCCCGACCTCGACGGCGACCTCGCGCTCGAGACCATGTGCATCGGCGGCGGCCAGGCGCTCGCCGCGGTCTTCGCGCGGGTCTGAGCGGCGAGTCCTCAGGTCGCGGGTGCGGGCGGCGGCGTGCCGGGAGCAGCGCCGCCCGCGGGCGGCGCGGTCACCGGGGCCTTCGTCGGCTGCGCCGTCATCACGATCAGCACGATGAAGCCGGCGACCGGCAGCAGCAGCCAGAACAGGTTCCCCCACCCGTAGCCCGCGTCGCGCAGGCGCCGCACCGTGACCGCGAGGTTCGGCAGCAGCACGGCCAGCCCCCAGATCCCGCCGAGGATCGAGCCGAGCAGCACCCCGTCGTCGAGCCGGATCACGTTCAAGACGTTCAGCCCCGCCGACACGAGCACGAGGAACAGCACCCACCACCAGTACTCCGGCCGCGTCGCACGCCCGCGGAACTCGGCGTACTTGCGGAACACCGTCTGGATCGACTCCCCGAACGACATGGCGATCGCCTCCCGCGACTCGACTGGTCCGTCGGCGACCACGCTACGACCGCGACGGCGCCCGGGCAGGGACCAACGGCCTTCCCGCCCGCTGCCCCGCACCGGGGTCGTGGGGGCCGGATGCCCCGAGCGGAACGTGCCGCCCGGGGCATCCGTCGTGCTACGGCAGCACGGGGAGGAAGGCGCAGTTGCCGTACGCCGCCCGGCCCTCGAGCCGGTCGACGAGCCAGGACTGGCCCTGCGCTGCTCGGGTGATGAGCGGCGTGAGGTGGTTCAGGCCGGTGCCGTGCGACGACGCGGGCTGCACGACCGAGACGTAGCGGACCGCCGCGCCCTTCGCGCACCAGTCCTTCGCGAGCTGCTTCGCCTGGTCGTGGCCGACGATGTCGTCCTTCGTACCGGTCAGCACCATCACCGGGATCTCGGGCTCGAGCGTGCCGATGCGCTGCGCGTCGATCGCCGCGAGCGCCGCCGGCGTCCGCTGGGCGACCTGGTACAGCGAGCTCCCGCTCGTGGTCCACGACGAGGTCGAGCCGAACGCCGTGCCCGTGCCGAGCAGCGCGTCGCCGATGCACCGCTCCGACAGCGCGTCGAGCGTGGCCCGACCATTCGCGTTGAGCTCGGGCTCGAGCGCGGCGACCAGCGCGGGGTCGTACTGCGAGATGCCGTTGAGCGCGAAGCCGATGACCCCCGTGAGCGCGGTCCGGTCGGCGGTCTGCATGACCTCGGCGAGGTCTGCCGGGGGTGCGCCCGCGTAGGCGCCCTTCAGCTCGAGCTCGGGCGCGTACGTCGGGGCGAGCTCGGCGGCGGATGCCACGGCGCCACCGCCCTGCGAGTACCCGTAGAGCCCGACCGGCGAGTCGGCCGTCACGCTCGCGCCGGGCACCGTGCTGGCGACGCGCGCCGCGTCGAGCACCGCGTGGCCCGAGTCGAGGCGCACCACGTACGAGTGCACGCGGTCGGTCGTGCCGAGCCCGATGTAGTCGGTCACGACGACCGCGATGCCCCTGTCGAGGAACGCGTAGATGCTCGGGATCTCGTAGCCGATGGAGATCGAGCCGTCCTCCACGACGAGGAGCTGCTCGAGCGTGCGCGACGGTGCGCACGGGTCGCCCTGGCCTTGCGTGCCCTCGGCGAACGAGACCAGCGGCCGGTCGCCGCCGCCCTGCCAGGACTTCGACGGCTCGATGTACACGCCCGAGACCGCGACGGGTTCGCCCAGGGCATCCGTCGACTGGTACATGATGCGCGTGGCGGTTCCGGGCAGCGGGCTGACGTCGCCGTCGTGGTCGACGGAGACGCCGAGCCGCATCGGCTCGGAGCGGACGAGTTCGCCGGGCGACCCGGTGAGCTCGGATGGCGGATCGTAGAACGACCCCTCGGCATTGGCTGGGGTCGCGGTGAGCAGGCCGAGTGTCAGAGCCCCGATCACGGCACACACCGTTGTGCGTCGCATACAGTCCCTCCTTTGGGATCAGCGGAATTCACGACGAAAGCTAGCGGTGGATGCCATGCCGGGCCGCGAAACTTCGGGGACGCGCACAGTTGTACGGACCATCGAGTCCGTTGAGTTGTGCGGATCGTCAACGCCCGAGAAGAACCCCGGAACATCTGGAGGCCCGCTCGTGCCCTGAGGCCCGTCAAGAAACTGCGCTCTGCAGCGCGGAAGCGCAGCTTCCTGACGGGTCTCGGGTGGGGTCAGGTGGTCACCACGTCGGCGAGGGCTCGGCGTGGGCTCGGGCGCGGGGCGCGCTCGGGGTGGCCGAGGCGGAACGCGACCAGGCCCTGCGCGGCCGGCGCGCCGATGAGGGCGGCCCACTCGTCGGAGTAGGCGTCGACGGCGCCGGTCGCGCGGGCGCGGTCGATGCGCTCGGTGACCTGGTTCATGTGGTGGAACGCGAGGCCGAGCCGGGTCGCCTCGAGGTGCAGGCGCTGGAGGAGCCGGCCGCCGGCGACCTGCGCGGCGGGGTCGAGCGCGTCGTGGACGACGATCACGCCGTAGGCGGCGGCCGTCGCCGTGTGGGTGTCCCGCGTCGACGAGACCCAGAACGCGTCGCCCTTCGTGCGCGAGGTCGCGGGCAGCAGCTTCGCCATCGCGAGCGTGAAGGCGTCGAGGCCCTGCGCGTCGAGCGTGAGTCCGTCGCGGTAGCGGTCGACGTCGGCGCGATCGTTGCGGAACCAGGCGAACGCCTCGACCGACTGCTCGTCGTCGGCGACGATGCCCTCGGTCGCGCGCACGTAGAGGTCGCCGAGGGCGGTGCGGTTCGCGGCATCCGTCACGAGCACGAGCCGGGCACGGTCGTCGCCGAGGGCCTCCAGTGCGGCGAGGTCGGCCGGGTCGACGGGGCCGGGGGCGAACGGGCCGCGATTCGTGTGGCGCTCGGCGATGGCCCCGGCTCGGGCGCGGTCGAGCGTGCCCGGCGCAGCACTGGCGGCGAGCGAGATGCGCGCGATGAACTCTGGGTCGGATGCCTCCGGCAGCAGCTCGACCTCGGCACCGACGCCCTGCCCGCGGGCCGCCGTCACCACGTTCTCGACGGCGCAGCCCAGGCCCGCGCGGTGCTCGCGCGAGAACGGGTCGGTCACGGGCATCCGCCTGCTCGCGTCGTCGCGCACCTCGATGACGGCGCCGTCGGCGTCGGCCCCGTCGACGTGGAACCGCCAGCCCTGCGTGTTGTGCGGATTGGCGGCGAGGACGCCGGCGGCGACGATCGCGTCGAGTCCGGTGAGCGTCGGCCACGCCGACCAGAGCTCGTACGGGTCGCCCTGGCCGCTGGTCCAGACTCCGTTGAGGGCACCGCGCACGCCGACGACGCCCGCGCCCGCGAGCACGAGGCCGCCCGCTCCGAGGCCGAGGGCGGTGAGCGCGGTGCGGCGCGTGGGTCGGCTGTCTGCCGGCTCGCCGGGCTCGTGCTGCTTCGTGCGTCGGGACGGTGCCATGGTGCGTCCTCTCCGAGGTGGTGCCGGTGTCAGTCGGCGGGCGGGTGCAGGGCCTGTGCGCCCTCCTCGGTGAGGAGCGCACGGACGAGCGCGGTCGAGACCGCGGGGGCGGTGTGGGCGGATGCCTCGGGGTCGACGACCTCGAGGAACGCGGGCGTCGCCTCGCTGGCGATCCAGGCGGCGACGACGACCTCGCGGGGGTCGGTGCCGGGGGCCAGCGGATGCAGCAGGCCGGCGTCGACCAGCAGCGCGACGAGCCCCGTGATCGCGTCGACCTTGGCGGTGAAGTTGGCCCGGTACGCGGCGGCGAGCTCGGGGTCGGCGGCGAGGAGGCCGGTGAGCTCGCGCGAGAAGAACGCGAAGCGCGAGGTGACGAGCGGCTGGCCCGCGAGCGCGTCGACGAACGCGCGCAGTGCGTCCGGGGCATCCGTCGGCAGCGCCTCAGGTGCGGTCGACGCCGTCGCCCACTCCGCGAACAGCGCACGGATGATCGCCTGCTTGTTCGGGAACCAGTAGTAGAGGTTGCCCGGGCTGATGCCGGTCGCGGCCGCGATGCGGTTCGCCGACACGGCGGCGGTGCCGTGCGCGTTGAACAGGCGTAGGGCGGTCTCGAGCAGTTCGTCGCGGCGGCGGGCGGTGCGCTGCGGGCGGCGTTCGGCTGCGGGGGCATCCGTCATGTTCGTAGTATAAACACTCTAATAAGGTGCGCTTCGCGTCGAGTTCTCCACAGGCCCGTAGAGGGAGTCGGTCGTCCGTTGGCATCCGGAGTTCCGGGTGGGGGTGCACACCTCCCGCTTCGAGACGGCTGCGATGGGGATGGCGATGACCGACGAGCGAGCAGGACTTCCCGATTCCGAGGCACGTGCACCGCAGGGTGCCACCCGGCGCAGGGTGCTCCGCGGCGCCGCCTGGTCGGTGCCCGCGATCGCGGTCGCGGCGACGGTGCCGCAGGCGGCGGCGAGCGAGCCCGTGGGCGAGGCCCCGTGCGCGGCGACGATCCGGTTCGTGCAGGCGTGCGCCGGTGTGGCCGTGTACACGCTCAGGTACACCGTGAGCACCACATGCACGGAGGTGCTCGTCTACAGCATCACCGTGACCGATCAGAAGGGCACGGTGATCGACGGTCCCGCGCTGTACCGCACGCCGGTCGCGGGAGGCGAGGTGTCGGTCTGGGACACCTACCCCCTGTCCGACCACCCCGGCGCGACGGCGTTCACGGTGTCGGTCGTGCCGACCATCGGAGAGCCGGTGTCCGCCTCCGTGCCGGTCGGGGTGTGCCCCTAGTCAGTGCGGTGCGTCGAGGCGACGCATCCCCCGCGCCCCCTCTGGCAAGCGGCCCGTGCAATCCGCTACTCTCGGTCGGAACGCGCCGATGCGTGTGCACCACCCTCAGGAGCGACGGACCGATCAGGGGCGGCCATGACCGACGAACGTGCACCACTTCCCGACGACAGCGACGCGACGACGCCCGGTACGTCACGGCGCGGCGCACTGCGCGCGGCGGCATGGTCGGTGCCCGTGATCGCGGTCGCGGCGACCGCGCCGCAGGCGGCCGCGAGCGTGCCGTCCGACGAGCCCCCACCCGACCCGGACTGCCAGGGGTGGATGCGTCTGGAGGCGTGTCATCGGGACGAGGACGGCGACCTGTACGCAACCGTCCGGGCGGAAGTGGCCAACCCGTGCGACGACCCCATCGAGGTGCAGGGCTTCTCCCTGTATACGCGCACGGGTTTGGTCACGAACGAGCCGGGCACCGTCATCCCGCCGGGTGGCAGCGCGTTCTACGACGTGGTCGACCACCCCGTGGAAGGCGAGTTCGTCATCTTCTATGCGTACGCCCCGACGCCGGGCGGCACGATCTACCAGACGGCGACCCCCGACGCGGTGTGCGACTGATGGGCTACGACAGCGGCGCGGCCCTGGCTTCGAGCTGCCTCTGAGCCGTACGCCGGGTCGTGCACCTCGGGGCATCCGCGCGCTCCGAGCAGTGCCTGATCGTGGGGAACACCCGCGTCGGTCGTCGCGTTGGGCCTTGCGGGTGACCATCGCCGTCGTGCGATGATCGCCCGGGGCACGTGACCGTCGCCCCACGCCTCGACCCGGGAGTCCCACTGCCTGCCTCGCTCTTCGACCCGATCACCCTCCGCGGCGTCACGGCCCGCAACCGCATCTGGGTGCCGCCCATGTGCCAGTACCACGCGGATGCCCGTGACGGCATGCCGACCGAGTGGCACCACGTGCACCTCGGCGCACTCGCCCGCGGCGGGGCCGGTGCGGTCATCGTCGAGGCGACCGCGGTCGTGCCCGAGGGGCGCATCAGCCCCGAGGACCTCGGGATCTGGAACGACGACCAGCGCGACGCGCTGCGGCAGATCGTCGACTTCATGCACGGCCAGGGCGCGCTCGCGGGCATCCAGCTCGCGCACGCCGGGCGCAAGGCGTCGACCTATCGGCCGTGGGCGGCCGAGCGCGGATCGGTGCCTGTTGACGAGGGCGGCTGGGAGACCGTCGCACCGAGTGCGGTGGCCTTCGACGGGTACGCGGTGCCCACGGCGCTCACCCTCGACGGCATCGCCGAGGTGGTCGCGGCCTTCGCGGCATCCGCCCGCCGTGCCGTGGACGCCGGGTTCGACCTGCTCGAGATCCACGCCGCGCACGGGTACCTGCTGCACGAGTTCCTGTCGCCGCTCAGCAACCGGCGCACCGACGCCTACGGCGGCGCGCTCGAGGGGCGGGCGCGCATCGTGCTCGAGGTCGTCGACGCGGTGCGGGCCGAGGTCGGCGAGTCGGTGCCGCTGCTCGTGCGCTTCTCGGCGACCGACTGGGCCGAGGGCGGATGGAGCCCTGAGGAGATGGAGCAGGTCGCGCGCTGGGTCGCCGACCGCGGCATCGATCTCGTCGACGTGTCGTCGGGCGGCAACGTGCACGCGCGCATCCCGCTCGGACCGGGCTACCAGGTGCCGTTCGCGTCGGGGCTCCGTGCCGCGACGGGCGTGCCGACCGCGGCCGTCGGCCTGATCGACGACGCCCACCAGGCCGCCGAGGTCGTCGCGTCGGGCGCCGCCGACGTGGTGCTCGTCGGGCGCGAGGTGCTGCGCGACCCGAACTTCCCGCTGCGCGCCGCGCGCGAGCTGGGCGTCGACCTCGACTACACGCCGCCGGCGTACGAGCGCGCCTACCGCTAGGTCGCGGCGGCCGTCAGGAGGCGGTCGCTGACGAGGCATCCGCCGCCTGCCCCGCCCGGTACGGCGCGTTCAGCCGCCGGAACGGGATCGCCGCGGCGACGTAGAGCACGAGCAGCAGCGACAGGGCGAGCACGACCACCCACATGCCGCGCGGCGTCGTGAACGCGAGCGCGGCGCCCGCGATGCTCGGCACGCTCGCCGCGATGCCCGCGAGCAGGAGCACGGCGAGCAGCCCGCACGTCCAGCGCGCCCACGTCCGGCGCCCGCCGATCGCGTAGCCGCCCGCGATGGCCGCGAGCGCGACGCCGAGCGCGCCGCCGCCGAGACCCTGGGTGAGGAAGTCGACGAGCGCGCCGGGCAGCGCGAGCGGGAACGCGGCGAAGAGCAGGGGAGCGGATGCCGCCCAGTGCAGCGCCCGGCGATGACGCACCGGGTCGGCCACGGCCGACGCACCGAGCGCCACCCCGATGATCGCGCCCGGCAGCAGGAGCGCCAAGAACGTGCCCACCCAGTGCACCGCCGAGATCGCGCCGCTGATCTCGGCCATGTACGCGCGGAACGACGCCGCCCACGCGAGCCCGCACACGCCGCCCACGGCGGCCCATGTCGTCACTCGCGTCGTCGTCGCCCGCATCAGGACCTCGATCGAACTCTACGCCCGCCGCGCGCGCATGGGGTCCGTGCGCCCACTGGCCCGCTGCGCCGTGCCCCGGCCGTGGCGAAGTGTCGGATGTCGTGGGCGACACGCCGCGCCGAGCCGACGACACGCCCTGGCCCGAATCCGCCGCCCGACATCTCGTCGCGGGGTGTGCGACCAGGTGCCGGCGGAGCGGGTCGGATGCCACCGGCCCGGCGCGCCCCTCCATGGAGCGGGTTGCGGAGTCGCGCGATGACACGCCGGGCGGACAGTCCTCGCACCGGCGTGTCGTCGCGCGACTCCGCATCCGCGTGCGCGCCGACGCCGGAGTAGCGTGGGCCGTGGCGGCGCGGTGCGCGCCGGGGGAGGGCGATCGCATGGCACTCGCGCCGATTCCGGAGGGCACGCGCGGGCCCGAGCCGCGGCACCCGGGGAGGTTCGCGCGGGGCGCCGCCGACTGGATGGTGCGGCGTCTCGCGGCCGCCGACGGGCGCGCGATGCTGACGAAGGCGATCGTCGTCGTCACGATCGGGCGCAAGACCGGCGAGGAACGGCGTACGCCGGTCGGGTGGTTCCCGGCGGACGGGGGCTGGATCGTCTTGGCATCCGCCTCGGGCTCCAGGCGGCATCCGCAGTGGTACCGCAACATCGCCGCGAATCCCGGCCGGGTCGCCGTCGAGACAAACGGCGAGCACGTGCCGGTCGACGTCGAGCAGCTCGCGGGCGCCGAGCGCGACGCCGAGTGGGCGCGCATCGTCGAGGCGCTCCCGGCGTTCGCGCGCACGGCGCGGAAGACCGACCGCGAGTTCCCGATCCTGCGGCTGACCCGCCGCGCGGGCTAGCCGGCGGCGACGCGCTCCAGCAGGGCGGAGACGCGCGGGCCCATCACCTCGTCGAGCGAGATGACGGTGCCCGAGCGCTCGACGCCGTCGATGGCGAGGATGTCGGCCGTGATGCGACGCAGGTCGGAGGTGTCGCGCGCGACGACCTTCAGCAGGTAGTCGGCGTCCCCGGTGGTGGAGTGCACCTCGACCACCTCGGGGATCTGCACGAGGGCGGACTCGGTGGCGGGGGCATCCGCCTGCCTGGCCTCGAGCGAGATGAACGCGGTGAGCTTCAGGCCGAGCGCGGCGGGGTCGATGCGGCGGCTCGTGTCGCCGAGCACGCCGCGGTCGGCGAGGCGGCGCAGGCGGGCGTGCGCGGTGTTGCGGGCGATGCCGAGGCGGCGCGAGAGGGTGAGGATCGTCGCGTCGGGTTCGTCGTCGAGCGCGAGGAGGATGCGGGCGTCGAGCGGGTCGATCTCGTCCATGCTGCGCATTCTGCCGCATTTCTAGCGCAAACGAGGGCATCTGTCGCAGTCGGATGCCACTGAGTTGCGATGCACGGCACTGCGAACCGATGATCGGTGATCATGACGACCGATGCGCGCCCCGTAGCCGACGCCCGCCCCGCCGCCGCGCCCGCGCCGGTCGGCGCGCCCGAAGGGGCATCCGTGCGCCACTCGGTGCTCGACGACGTCACCGGCATCGCGACCGGCGTCTTCGTGGCATCCCTCGGCCTGTTCCTCCTGAACAGTGCGCAGATGGTCACCGGCGGCACGGCCGGCCTCTCCCTGCTGATCGGCTACGCCACGGGCATCCCGTTCGGCATCGTCTTCCTCGCCGTGAACACGCCCTTCTTCGTGCTGGCCGCGCTGCGGAAGGGCTGGCGGTTCACGGTCAAGACCGCGATCGCGATCGTGGCGGTGTCGCTGCTGTCGTCGCTGCATCCGCTCGCCATGCCCGGCTTCCAGGTCGACCCGCTCTACGGCGCGATCGCCGGCAACCTGCTCGCGGGCATCGGCCTGCTCGTGCTGTTCCGGCACGGCGCGAGCCTCGGCGGCTACAACGTCGTCGCGCTGCTCGCGCAGGAGCGCCTCGGCTGGCGCGCCGGCTACGTGCAGATGGCGTTCGACCTGGTCACCGTGCTCGCCGCGATCGCGACGATCAGCCCGCTGGGCCTCGCGTACTCGCTGCTCGGCGCGGCGCTGCTGAACCTGGTGCTCGCGCTCAACCACCGGCCGGGGCGGTACTTCGGGGCCTGAGCGGCCCGCGCGGCGCGCGCCTCGTCCCCGCCGCCCGCTCGTCGTCCCCGCCGTCGGCCGCCGCCGCCACGCCGATCCGCCGCGCCCGCCGATCGCCGCCGTCACGCCGATCTCCCCGCCGCGGATGCCCCGCCGGCGGGCGCTTTCGCGACCCCCGCGAACGCGTGGAAAATGGGTATACCTTCTGCAACCTTATGTGTATGATTGCCTCATTGTCCGACAATAATGACGGGCGATGCGACAACGAAGTCACTCAAGGAAGTGGGCAATCACATGCATCGAGGCATTCAGAGCGCACTGGGGGTGGCCGCGGTGTTCTCCGTCGTGGCACTCGCTGGCTGCGCGAGCAGCGGCGACGCCGGAGCCAGCGACTCCGAGGGGAGCGAGGTCGAGCTCACCTACATGGCAGCCGACGGGAGCTGCGCGAGCGGTCCCGCGGACGGCATCAACTTCGACGAGGCGAACGCGTACGTCACCTCGTTCCAGCAGCCGTCGACCGGCCTGCTGGAGACCGAGCCGCTCCCCGAGGCGGTGACGTCGGACACCACGGTCGCGTTCCTCAACAACGACACGGCCGTGGCGGGCATAATGTACGCGTACATGGAGCAGGCCGCAGCGACCGCGGGCGTCGAGCTCGTCAACGTGAGCACCGGCACCGACGCGCAGAGCATCAACTCGGCGCTGAACTCGGTCATCGAGCTGCAGCCCGACATCGTGATCTCGGTCGCGATCGACGCCACGTTCTTCCAGGACCAGCTGGCCACGCTGCTCGACGACGGCGTCGCGGTCGTCTACGCGTCGCAGCCGAACGCCGAGGAGTTCGGCACCAACGACTCGCTCGGCGGCCTGAACGGCTCGCAGGTGAACGGCAAGGTGCTCGCGGCCGGCGCGATCAACTTCACCTGCGGCACGGGCGACGAGTTCGTGTTCTACAACATCCCCGAGCTCGGCTTCTCGGCCATCCAGCTCGAGTCGACCGAGGAGTACCTCGCGGAGCTGTGCCCCGACTGCAACCTCCGCGTCGTCGACATCTCGATCGCCGACCCGAGCCCGGCCGACAAGATCGTCAGCGACCTGCAGTCGCACCCGGAGACCGACTACTTCATCACCCCGGGTGACCAGTTCCAGGTCGGCCTCGCCGACAAGGCGAGCCTCGCCGGCATCGAGAACGCCTACGGCTTCGGCCAGTCGTCGCTGCCGCCGAACGTGCAGCAGCTCGTCGACGGCCAGCAGTCCGCCGGCTTCGCGGTCGACCTCAACATGTTCATGTGGATGCTGCTCGACGAGGGCTTCCGCAAGCAGCAGGGCGTGTTCAGCGAGTACGCGGACTGGGACGCCGTGAACCGCTCGGTGTCGCTGGTGCTCACCCAGGAGAACGCCGGCGACTACGTCGAGGGCTTCGTGGCCTACCCCGGCTTCGAGGACGACTTCCTCGCCCTCTGGGGCAAGTAGGAGCGACGCGCGGTCCCGCCCGTGCCGGTGCCACCGGCACGGGCGGGACCGCCACCCGCCGGGTCCCCCGGCACGCGGCGATGCCGCACCCAGACGCAACGGAGCGCGCGCACACCCGCGAGTGCCCCCACCCCGAAACCTGAGGACGAGAGCATGAGCGAGTCGCCTGCGCAGGGCGCGGCATCCGAGGCCGAACCGCTGCTGCGGATCGAGGGCATGACCAAGGACTTCCCGGGCAACCGGGCGCTCGACGACGTCTCCCTCGACGTGCACAGCGGCGAGATCGTGGCGGTCGTGGGGCACAACGGGTCGGGCAAGTCGACCCTCGTCAAGATCCTCGCCGGGGTCTACCAGGACGACGGCGGCACGGTGGAGCTCGCCTCGACGGACGGCGAGGAGACCGAGCTCCACATCATCCACCAGGACCTCGGGCTCGCCAAGGAGCTCACGGGCATCGAGAACCTCGGCATCACCCGCTACCACGGCCGCGAGGCGTTGGCCCCGTACAACCGGGCGCGCGAGCAGGAGCACGCGGAGCGGCTCATCCGGCGCTTCGGGGAGCCGTTCGACCTGAACGTGCCGATCGCGCGGCTCGCGCCGGCGCAGCGCGCGATCATCGGCATCGCCCGCGCGCTCGACGGGTGGAAGCACTCGCGGAACGTGCTCATCCTCGACGAGCCGACCGAGGCGCTGCACGCGAGCGAGGTGCAGGTGCTCTTCGACGCGGTGCGCACGCTCGCGGCCGAGGGCGCCGGCATCATCTTCATCTCCCACCGCCTCGACGAGGTGCTCGACCTCGCCGACCGCGTGGTGATCCTGCGCGACGGCAAGTGCGTGGCCGACGAGGACCGGGCCACGCTCGACCACGACCGGCTCGTCTCGTACGTGACCGGCGTGCCGATCGGCGAGGCCGAGACCGGCGAGCCCTTCCGCGGCGACCTGCAGGAGGTCGTGCTGCGGGTCGAGCAACTCGCGGGCGAGGCTCTCGAGGGGATCGACCTCACGATCCACGGCGGGGAGGTCGTCGGCGTCGCCGGCGTGCTCGGCTCGGGACGCGAGGCCCTGCCCGCGATGCTGTTCGGGTCGATCGACGCGACCGCCGAGACCTACGAGCTGCAGGGCAAGCCGTATCGCAACCGCAGCGAGGCCGAGAGCATCCGCCGGGGCATCGCGTTCGTGCCCGGCGACCGCGCCCACCTGGGATCCGTGCGGCCGATGAACGCCCGCGAGAACGTGACGCTCCCCGAGCTCGGCTCGCTCACGACGAAGCTCGGGGCGATCAGCATCAGCAGGGAGCGCCGGCACGCGGCCGAACTCGTCGAACGCTACGACGTCAAGCCGCCCCGGCCGGAACAGACCTTCGCCCAGTTCAGCGGCGGGAACCAGCAGAAGATCGTCTTCGCGAAGTGGCTGCGGAACGATCCGGCGCTGCTGCTGCTCGAGGAGCCCACGCAGGGCGTCGACATCGGCGCCAAGCGCGCGATCTACGACGCCGTGGACATGGCCGCCGCCGGCGGTGCCGGGGTGCTCGTGTGCTCGTCGGAGGCGAAGGAACTCGTCCGGCTGTGCAACCGCGTGCTCGTCCTCCGGGACGGGAAGGTGGTCGCCACCCTCGAGGGTGAGCGGCTGAACGAGACGGAATTGGTCAAGCAGGGGTACGGACTCGGAGTCGAGGTAACGAAGTGAAGAAGACCGAAGCGATCACCACGGTCGAGACCGGCAGCACGCCCACCGCGCAGCCCGGCAAGTGGCGGCGGGCGCTGTCGTTCCAGAACATCAGCGCGATCTACATCTTCGTGGTGCTCTTCGCGATCTTCGCGATCCTCACCCCGCGGACGTTCCTGACCCCCGGCACCTGGCTCGTGCTGCTCGACGCGCAGTCGATCACGGTGCTCGCCGCCGTGGCGGTGCTCATCCCGCTCGTCACCGGCGCGTTCAACCTCGCGATCGGCGCGGAGGTCGGATTCGCCGTCATCCTCGTCGCGGTGCTCCAGGTGCAACTCAACGTGCCATGGGGACTCGCGGTGCCGATCACGATCCTCGCCGGCGCGCTCATCGGCCTGGTGTCGGGCCTGCTCATCACGCGCGTCAAGATCGACTCGTTCATCGCGACGCTCGGCATGAGCTCGGTCCTGCTCGCGGGGCTCTCGTTCCTCTCGGAGAACCGGCAGATCATCGGCCTCCAGGACGGCTTCCGCCAGTTCGCCACCGGCGGCCTCTCGCTGTCGGTCGAGAACCCGAACTTCAAGATCACCAACCCGGTGTTCATCATGCTCGTGATCTCCCTGGTCGTCTGGTACCTCCTCGAGCGCACCCCCGCGGGCCGTCGCATGTACGCCGCCGGCTACAACCCCGACGGCGCACGGCTGTCGGGCGTCAACGTCGACCGCCTGCGCATCATCGCCCTCATGTCGGGCGGTGTCATCGCGGGGTTCGCCGGCGTGCTGCTCGCCTCGCGCATCAACGCGGGCGACCCCACGGTCGGCCCCGGCCTGCTGCTGCCCGCGCTCACCGCGGTCTTCCTCGGGTCGACGCAGTTCAAGGGCGGCCGGTTCAACGTCTGGGGCACGGTGATCTCGGTCTACGTGCTCGCGGTCGGCATCAAGGGCTTGCAGCTGCTCGGCGCGCAGAACTGGGTCAGCGACCTGTTCAACGGCGTGGCGCTGCTGGCCGCGGTCGGGCTCTCCCGCTGGGAGCGCACGGCGCGGCGCGCGGGCGCCGTGCGACGGGCCCTGCCGTTCTCGAAGAGCAACAAGACGGACCCGCCGAGCGACGGGCCGACGGACGCGCAGGCCACGCCCGAGAAGGAGATGGCGCGCACCTGACGTGCCCGGTGCGATGGGGCCGGCGGCGCGTCGGCCCCATCACGGGCGCTCAGGGCACCGTCAGCACGACCTTGCCCGCCGGGTGCCCGGTCTCCAGCCGCCGGTACGCCTCGACGATGTCGTGCAGCGGGAACTCCGCGTCGATGCGCACCCGGAGCTCGCCGCTGGCCAGCTCCGCGGCGAGGCGCTCGACGAGCGCGCGGTCCATGCCCTTCCGGCCGACGTGCGCGACGCCGTACCGCTCGGCGTAGCCCGAGACGGTGTTGATGCGGGTGCGCGGCACGCCGAGCTCGAGCGCGGCCTCGATGGTCTCGGGGCCGCGCTGGTCGAGCACGCCCGTGATGCCGTCGGGGGCCGCCCCGCGGAGGCGGTCGGCCAGCCCGGGGCCGTAGGCGATCGGCTCCACGCCGATCTCCCGGAGCAGGTCGTGGTTGCGCTCGCCGGCGGTGCCGATCACGCGTGCGCCGCGGCGCACCGCGAGCTGGCACGCCGTGTACCCAACGCCGCCGGCCGCGGCGCTCACCAGCACGGTGTCCTCCGGGCCCGGGTCGAGCCAGGCCGTCGCCACGGCGCCGGTCTGCAGCGCGACGGGGATCACGGCGGCGCTCGAGAACGCCAGACCGGCGGGCTTCGCCGCGAGCAGGTGGCCGCCGGCGGCGACGCGCTCGCCGATGACCCACTCGCCGGTGCCGATCACCTCGTCGCCGATCGCGAAGCCCTCGGCCCCCTCGCCCGCGCCGACGACGACGCCCGCGAACTCGCGGCCGATCCCCGACGGCAGCGGCGCGATCGGCGTGCCCCCGCGCCGCACCTTCACGTCGGCCGGGTTCAGGCCGGCCGTGCGCAGCTCGACGAGGAACTCGCCGGGGCCCGGCTCGGGTTCGGCGACGGCGGCGAGCTCGATGACCTCGGGGCCGCCGTAGCGGCGGTAGCGGGCGGCGATCATGCGGGCCTCTCCTCGGGTACGCCCGTCGCGGGCACTGACGAGCGTAGCGTCGCGATCAGCCCGGCAAGCCCGGCGATGCTGATCACGGCCGCCCAGGCGACGACCGCCGACCAGCCGTGCTGGTCGAAGGCGAGTCCGAGCAGCCAGCCTATGAGCGCCGCGCCGGCGTAGTACCCGATCGTGTAGAGGGCGGACGGCAGTGCGCTGCCGCGACCGAGCGAGGCCGCCCAGCCCGCGGCGACCGCGTGCAGCGCGAAGAAGCCCGCAGTGAGCACCACGAGCCCGGCGATGATCGACGGCAGCCAGTCGGGGATGGTGAGCGCGAGCCCGGCGAGCTGCGTCAGCACGGCCGCCGTGAGGGTGGTCGGCCGTCCGAGGCGCGCGACCAGGGCGCCGGCCCGCGCGGCCGTGGCGGAACCGACGAGGTAGATGCCGAAGATGGCGGTGACGACCGCCTCCGGCAGGCCGAGGCCGGGGCCCAGCAGGCGGAACCCGGTGTAGTTGTAGGCGGCCACGAACACGCCCATCTGGGTGAACGCCAGCAGGCAGATCGCCCACACCAGCGGATTCGCGAGCGCGCGCCTGGTCGAGCCGGGGGCGGCCGGGTGCTCGGCGGCCCGCGGGGCGAGCAGGAGGAAGACCAGGGCGGCCCCCGCCGAGAGCAGCGACACGGCGACGAGCGCGAGACGCCAGTCGGCGGCCGTCGCCGCGAACCCCGCGACGAACCGCCCGCTGAGGCCCCCCAGCGCCGTGCCCGCGATGTACCACCCCGCCGCGGCGGCGGTCCGCCGCCGGTCGACGACGTCGCCGAGGTGCGTCAGGGCGAGGGCCGGGATGCCCGCGAGCACCGCGCCCTGGGCCAGGCGCACCGCCAGCAGGGAGGCGAACCCGTCGGTGACGGCGACGAAGGGGCCGAGTGCGATCGTCGCGATCACGGCGATGCGGAGCAGGAGGCCGCGGCGCACGTGCCGGGCGGCGATCGACCAGGGCACGACGGCGACCGCGAGCCCGAGCGCGCCGGCCGAGAGCACGAGCGCCGAGGTGGACGGGGTCAGCGCGAACTCCGCGCTGATCGCGGGCAGCAGCGCCTGCACGCCGTAGAGCTCGGCGAACGCGACGAGCCCCGCGGCCGCGAACGCGAGCACCGTCGGCGCGTAGGGGTGCGCTGCAGGGGCCACGCCGGGTGCGGCCGGGGAGGACCCGGGCGCGCCGGCCCGGCTCGCATCGCCGCCCGGCGCGCCCGCGCTCACCCCAGGTCGCGCCGGCTCACCTCGGCGATGGCGCTCCAGTCGGCGTCCTTCAGCTCAGGGTCGGCGAGTGCGGTCTCGAAGACATGGATCAGCGCCGGCATCGTCGCGGGGGAGACGCCGCCCGCGGCCGCGATCTCCTCGGCGAGCGCGAGGTCCTTGCGCCCGAGCGAGATGTGGAAGCCGGGCGGTGAGTACGCCTGCTCGGCGATCAGGCTGCCGTAGCCGGTGTAGACGACGCCGCCGAACAGCGTGCTCGACAGCAGCTCGGTGAACAGCTTCGGGTCGACGCCGAGGCGCTCGGTCATGGCGACCGACTCGCCGATGGCCTGCATCGCGTGGATGATGTTGTAGTTCACGGCGGCCTTCACCGCGTTCGCCACCTCGGGCCGGTCGCCGAGTCGCCAGACCCGCCTGCCCAGCACCTCCAGGTAGGGGAGTGCGGTCTCGACGTGCCCGGCGGGCCCGGCCGCGAGGATGTTCAGCTCGCCGCGCGCGGCGACCTCGGGGCGGCCGAGCACCGGTGCGCCGACGTAGCCGGCCCCGGCGGACTCGAACGCGCCCGACAGCCGCTCCGCGAGCGTGGGGCTGATCGAGGCCATCATCACGTGCAGGCGACCGGATGCGGCGGGAATCGCCTCGTCGGTCAGCACCGCCTCCGCGGCGGCGTCGTTGGCGAGCATCGAGAACGACACGTCGGCGGCGAGCGCCTCCGCGGGCGTCGTCGCGGCGCGGGCGCCGGCCGCGACGAGCTCGTCGACCGGGCCCGTCGAGCGGTTCCAGACCACGACGTCGTGCCCGGCGCCGACCAGGCGCGCGGCCATGCCGCGCCCCATCGAGCCGAGGCCGAGGAATCCGAGGGTGCTCACGCTTCGCCGCGTCCCCACGTGGTGTTCAGGTGCGACTGCGAGTCGCGCTTGAGGTTCAGCGGCCCGTCCACCGTGTAGTAGCTGCGGCCGGCCACGATGAGCTCCTCGGCCGGGAACTTCGTGATGACCTCGCATCCGGTCGCCGTCACGACGACCTCCTCCTCGATGCGGGCGGCGCCCCAGCCGTCGGCCGACGGCCAGTAGGTCTCGAGCGCGAAGACCATGCCCTCCTGCAGCACCTCGGGGTGGTCGAGCGAGGTGAGGCGGGAGAAGATCGGCTTCTCCCAGATCGACAGGCCGACCCCGTGGCCGTACTGCAGGGCGAAGGCGGCCTCCTCGTCGGGGAACCCGAACTCCTGCGCCGTCGGCCACACCTTCACGATGTCGGCGGTCGTGGCACCCGGCCGCACCAGTGCGATGGCCCGGTCCATGTACTCGCGCGCCCGGGTGTACGCGTCGCGCTGCGCCGAACTCGCCGAGCCCACCGCGAAGGTGCGGTAGTAGCAGGTGCGGTAGCCGTTCCAGCTGTGCAGGATGTCGAAGAACGCCGGGTCGCCCGGGCGGATCAGGCGGTCGGAGAAGACATGCGGATGCGGGGAGCAGCGCTCGCCGGAGATGGCGTTCACGCCCTCGACGTACTCCGATCCGAGGTCGTAGAGGGTCTTCGCGACGACCCCGACGGCCTCGTTCTCGCGGACGCCCGGGCGGAGGAAGCGGTAGAGGTCCTCGTACGCAGCGTCGACCATCGACGCGGCCTGGGTGAGCAGCCGGATCTCGTCGGGGGTCTTGATGCGGCGCGCCTCCATGAAGACCTGCTGGCCGTCGACGACCTCGATGCCCTCCTTCTGCAGCGCGAAGAGGATCGGGAGCTCGATCACGTCGACGCCGAGGGGCTGGTTCGCGAGGCCGAACTTCTCGAGCTCGCGCTTGATCTTCTTCGCGACGCCCTCGGCGATCTCGGCGTCGGGCGGGAACGCCCCGCGCAGGGTCGAGATGCCGGCGCGCGCGCCGGACTCGAGCCGGGGGCGCTTGGCGCCCTCGTGCGGTGCGTTCGGGTCGGCGTCCATCTCGGTGCTCGTGACGTCGAGCCAGGGGTTGTAGAGCGCGTGGTGCTTGGCCGCCGAGCCGAAGTCCCACACGATCGGGTCGGTGTTGCGGGTGAGCAGCGCGAAGCGGATGAGCTTGTCCATGGCCCACGTGCCGATGTGGGTGGCGCTCATGTAGCGGATGTTGGAGAAGTCGAACGCGAGCACCGCGCCGAGCGACGACGCCTCCAGCTCGGCGCGGAGTCGCGCCAGCCGGGCATCCCGGAGGCGATCGAAGTCGACCCGCTCCTCCCAGTCGACGCCGTTCGTGCCGGTGGTGCCGGTGCTCTTCATCGAGTCCTCCGTGTGCTGTCAAGAGTCGCTTGTCGCGTGCAGTCTAACTTAACACTCGGATGCCACCGGGTCGAGTGTTGGCGGAATTCCGCCGCGAAATCACGCCGAATCGTGCGACACGCGCCACGAATCATCTGCTCATGCTTGACAGCGACCCGTGCCGTGCGCCATACAATGACGACACGGCCACGGCGAGCAGCGGTCGCCGACACGAGGTGGGGAGCACGACATGCCGGATGCCCTGGGCCCGCGACTCCGCGCGGCGCGGATGGAGCGCGGATTCAGCCTGCGGAGCGTCGCGGAGGCGCTCGGCGTCTCGGCGAGCCTCATCTCGCAGGTCGAGATCGGCAAGACACAGCCGTCGGTGTCGACGCTGCTCGCGCTCGCGAGCTACCTCGGCGTCTCGCTCGACGAGCTGCTCGGCATCCAGGCCGGCGGCTCGCCGCAGGACGCGGTCTTCGGCCACGCCGGTCCCGAGCTGCCCGACGTGCAGCGGGCGGCGGACAACCCCGTGATCGAGATGGAGAACGGCGTGCGCTGGGAGCGTCTCGCCGCGGGGAAGGGCGGGCCGGCCGATGCCCTGCTCGTGACCTACGAGCCCGGCGCGTCCAGCTCGATCGAGGGCAAGCTCATGCGGCACGCGGGGCTCGAGTACGCGTACCTGATCGAGGGCGAGCTCACCCTCAACCTCGACTTCGACACCTACGTGCTCCACCCGGGCGACTCCCTGCAGTTCGACTCGGTGCGGCCGCACCTCTACACGAACCACGGGAAGTCGGTGGCCCGCGGCGTGTGGTTCGTCTTCGGGCGGCGGGCGCACAACCAGGGCCTCCCGGACGCGCCCCGCGGCGAGCAGGTCCCGGCGGGCATGCCCGCCTCGGCCGTCGACGTGCTGCGCGCGATGGACGACATCGAGGACTGAGCCGCTCGCGACGCGGGCCGAGCCCTCCCGCGAGCCGACGGCCCGCGGGAGGAGCGCGAACTACTTCCGCCCGTGCACCGCTGCGCGCGCCTCGGTGGCCCAGGGGTCGATGAGCGACTTGATCTGCTCGGAGCGGCCCTCGAGGAGCGGCTGCAGCGCGTGCTCGGCGAGCGCGTCGAGCGGGAGCACCTCGCCGGCGATGTCGGACCAGTCGGGGCGGGTGCCGAGCAGCCGCAGCGCCTCGGGGAAGTCGTCCGCGTAGACGTGCGCGACCGTGCCGACGATCGTGTACTCGTTGAGCGTCCAGTTGCCGAGGGGCAGTGCCGGCTCGCCGCGCTGGATGCCCACCGGCACGATCGTGGCGCCGGGGCGCGCGGCCTCGAGCACCGAGGCGAGGCCCGGCGCCGAGCCGCTGACCTCGAAGAAGACGTCGGCGTCCATGCCGAGCTCGTCGAGTCGCTCGCTGATCGTGCTGGTGCCCGACCGCAGGCCGGCCGTCGCGCCGAGGCGCTCGGCGAGCGCGAGCCGGTCGTCGTTGAGGTCGACCGCGAGCACCCGCGCCCCGGTCGCGGCGGCGGCGACCGTGATGAAGGCGCCGATGCCGCCGACGCCCACGATGACCGCGTCCTGTCCCTTGCCCAGCCCGCTGCGGCGCACCGCGTGCACCGCGATCGCCATGGGCTGCGCGAGGGCCAGCGTGTCGTCGGTCAGGCCCGTGTCGGATGCATCGAGCACGATGCCCTCGGGTGCGACCACGTAGCCGGCGAGGCCGCCGTCGTGGTGGAACCCGATGGTCGTGTACGACCGGCAGAGGTTCGTGCGCCCGGTGCCGCACGGCTTGCAGGTGCCGCACGAGATGCCCGCACCGCAGACGACGGTCGCACCGACGGGGATCGACGAGACGCCGTCGCCGACCGCCTCGACCACGCCCGTGAACTCGTGGCCGAGGGCCACGGGCGGCTGCGCGAGCACCAGGTGGCGTCCGTACTCGGTGGCGTCGCTGCCGCAGACGCCGCACAGCGTCACGCGGATGAGCACCTCGCCCGGGCCGGGCTCGGGCGCCTCGCGCTCGTCGATGCGCAGGTCGCCCACGTCGTGCAGCACAGCCGCGCGCATCGCGGTCATCGGAATGCGCCCTCGTCGATCGGCAGCTGCACCGCCGAGCGCTCGCCGATCATGCGGCCGAGGAACGCCTCGTAGACCGCGAGGTGCGCCGGGTGGTCGAGGTAGGCGTCGAGCCCCGCCGCGTCGTCGACGATCGCGGCGACGCCGTAGTCCGCCCCGCCGGGGCGGAGATGGAGGTTCGGGCCGGCCGCGTACGAGCGGATCTCGGGGATGCCCGCGGCCATCTCCTCGAGCGCCGTGGTCAGGCCGGTGACGTCGTCGTCGGTGACGGTGTCGTTCCAGCGGAAGGATGCGATGTGGAGGATCATGTCGTGTGCGCTCCTCGTTGAGTGTGTAGCGCAAGTGTACATGCGGATGCGGATTCCGGCCCGTTTCGGGGACGAGAGCGCAGGAATGTACATCGCTGCTGTAGGGTGTATGACAATCCGACGAGGGAGGGAGCCGCCATGGCCGATGCGCGGATCGCCGTGCTGGGGGCAGGCGCGAACGGGGCATCCGTGGGCGCCGACCTGACGGAGGCCGGTCTCGATGTCGTGCTGATCGAGCAGTGGCCCGCCCATGTCGAGGCGATGCGCGCCGACGGGCTGCGGATCCGCTCCCCGCAGGGCGAGCTGCACGTGCGGCCGAGGACCCTGCACCTCTGCGAGGTCGCCGAACTCCGCCAGCCGTTCGACGTCGTGCTGATGCTCATGAAGGCCTACGACTCGCGCTGGGCCGCGCAGCTCATCGCACCGCACCTGGCCGACGACGGCCTCCTGGTCGGGGTGCAGAACGGCATGACGGCCGGAGTCGTGGAGGACGTGGTGGGCCCGGCGCGCACCGTGGGCACGGTCATCGAGTGCTCCGCCACGATGGACGAGCCGGGCATCGTGCACCGGCACACCGGCGTGGACGCGTCGTGGTTCGCCGTCGGCGCGCTGCCCGGCGGGCCCGCGGAGCGCGTGGCCGAGGTCGCGGGCCTGCTGCGGCACTCGGGCACGGTCGCCGAGGTCGACGACATCCTGTCGGCGAAGTGGATGAAGCTCGTCAGCAACGCCACCCTGCTCGTCACGAGCGCGATCCTGGGGCTGCCCATGGCGGACGCGCTGCGCGTCCCCGGCTTCCGCGAGGTGATGGTCGCGGCCGGGAACGAGGCGCTCGCGGTCGGCCTCGCGATCGGCCACCGGGCGCTGCCCATCTTCGGGCTGACCGAATCGGAGATCGCCGACCGCGACCGGATCGTCGACACGATGACCGACAAGCTGTTCGCCGGCTTCGTGGTGCCCGGGGCGACGACGACCGTGCTCCAGGACTGGACGAAGGGCCGCCACTCCGAGGTCGACGACCTCAACGGGCACGTCGTCGCGCGCGGCGCGGCGGCGGGCGTGGCGACTCCGGTGAACGCCGTGGTGGTCGAGCTCGCGCACCGGATCGAGCGCGGAGAGCTCGCCCCGGACCGCGGACTGCTCGGCACCATGCTCGGCGCCGTGCCGTGAACAACGGCGCCGCGGCGGCGACCGCAGCGGCGCTGGCCGCCGGCGTGGGCGTCTCCCTGCAGACGTCGATCAACGGGCACGCGAGCGTGGCCGTCGACTCGCCGGTCGTGGCGACCGCGGTGAACCACGGCAGCGCGCTCGCGCTCGCCCTGCTCGTCGCGCTCGCGACCGGGGCGTTCCCCCGCGCCGCGCGGACGATCCGCGCCCGGCGCGCGCAGGTCCGCTGGTGGTGGTTCCTCGGCGGCCTGATGGGATTCGTCGCGGTGCTCGCGATAATCACCGTGACGCCCGCGATGGGCGTGGTCGCCGTCGGCGTGGCGGTCACCCTCGGGCAGCTCGCCGGCTCGGTCGCGGCCGACTCGTTCGGCATCGGCCCGGGCGGGCGCAGGCCGATGGGCGCGCTGCGCTCCGCGGGCATCGCCGTGGCCGTGCTCGCGGTCATCGTCGGCTCGATCGGCCGGTTCGAGGGCGCGAGCGCGCTCGCGGTGCCGGTCGTGGTCGTCGCCGGCGCGATCATCGCGATCCAGCAGGCCGCGAACGGCTGGATCGTGGTCGTCACGGGCGAGCCCGCGGTCATGTCGGTGATCAACTTCGCGGTCTCGGGGTTCTTCGTGGGCTCCGCGCTGCTCGTCGCGCTGGCCACGCAGCCGATCGACCTCGCGGCGCTGCCGCCGTGGGCGCCCCTCGGCGGGGCGATCGGCGCGGTGATCGGCGTCGTGTCGGCCGTCGCGGTGCGCATCATCGGCGTGCTGAGCCTGATGCTCTGCATCGCGGCCGGGCAGGCGATGGGCTCCATCGCGCTCGACCTGGTCGTGCCGGTCGACCGCGTCGGGCTCACCGCCGGGGCCGTCGTCGGCGCGGTCCTGGCCGTGGCCGCCGTGGCGCTCGCCGGGCTCGGCGCCGTGCGCGGGCGGGCGCGACCGCGCGCGAGCGGCGACGCCGGCGCGGTGCCGCAGCCGACGACGAACGAGCCCTGACGGGCGGAGGGAGACGGTCGCATGCCGACGACGGTGCAGGCAGCGGTGGCGCACGCGGGGGAGCGCGAGTTCCGCGTCGAGGAGCTGGAGCTGCGTGACCCCGGGCCGGGGGAGGTCGTGGTCGAGATCGACGCGACCGCCTTCTGCTACAGCGACTGGATCGCCCTGCGGGGCGACACCGGCCTGCCCGGCGACGCGTACCCGGTGGTGCTCGGCCACTCGGCGGTCGGCACCGTCGTCGAGCGCGGCGCCGGTGCGCGGCACCGGGTCGGCCGGCGCGTGCTCATCACGGCGACGCCGGAGTGCGGGCGCTGCTTCTGGTGCCGGGCGGGCCGGGTCGACCAGTGCGCGCAGCTCTTCGTGCCCCCGCCCGTGATCGGCACGCTCGGCGACGGGCGCGCGGTGCGCGCGCCGGGTGCCTCCGCCACCTACGCCGAGCGCACCGTCATCCGCGACATCCAGGTCTTCCCCGTCGACAGCGGGCTCCCCGACCCGTGGCTGGCGATGTTCGGCTGCGGGGTGATCTCCGGCATGGGCGCGGTCGTCAACGTCGCGGAGGTCCGCCCCGGTGCATCCGTGCTCGTCGTCGGCTGCGGGCAGGTGGGCCTCTGGATGATCCAGGCCGCGCGTGCGGCGGGTGCGGAGGTCATCGTCGCCGTCGAGCGCCTCGCGCATCGGCGGGCGCTCGCCGCACGGCTCGGCGCCACGCACGTGCTCGACCCGGCCGCCTGCGACGTCGAGGAGGCGGTGCGGGATGCCACGGGCGGACGCGGCGCCGACCACGGCCTCGACGCGGGCGGGTCGGTCGACTCCGTCCGCACCGCGTTCGCGGCCACCCGGCTCGGCGGCGTCGTCACGCTCACGAGCTACGTGACGCGCGACACGACGGTCGAGTTCCCGCTGTTCGACCTCGCGCTGCGCGGGCGCGACGTGCGCAGCTCGCAGAGCGGGCGCCTCGACATGCGGCGCGACATGCGGCGGTTCCTGCCGATGCTCGAGCACGGCGTCGTCGACGCCGAGGCGATGCTGGGCCGCATCCGCCCGCTGTCGGCCATGGCCGAGACGCTCGAGGCGGCACGCAGCCGCGCGGAGCCCACGCCGGTCATCGCCGGTTGAGCGCCGGTTCCGGTCAGTACAGCTCGGGCATGCGCGGGCGGTACGGCGCCTCGAGGCGTGCGGCCTCGTCGTCGGTCAGCTCGAGTTCCAGCGCCGCGACCGCGTCGGCGAGGTGCGCCTCCGACGTGGCGCCGATGATCGGTGCGCTGAGCGCCGGCTGACGACGGAGCCAGGCGATCGCCACGTGCGCCATCGGGACCCCGCGCTCGGCGGCGACCGCCTCGACCGCGTCGACCACCGCGTGGTCCGACTCCACCGCCTGGCGGTAGTTGTCGAGGGCCACCCGGTCGCGGCCCGCACGGTGCGTCTCGGTGCCCCACGGCCGGGTCAGCCGCCCGCGCCCGAGCGGGCTCCACGGGATCGCGCCGACGCCGACGTGCGCGCAGTACGGCAGCAGCTCGCGCTCGTCCTCGCGGGAGATCAGGCTGTACTGGTTCTGCATCGACACGAACGGCGCCAGCCCGAGCTCGCGCTGGCGCTCGCGTGCCGTCACGAACCGCCACGCGTGCATCGACGAGGCGCCGAGGTAGAGCACCTTCCCGGCGCGGACCAGGTCGTCGAGGGCGACGAGCAGCTCGTCGAGCGGCACCGCGGGATCGTACCGGTGGATCTGGAGCAGGTCGATGTAGTCGACGCCGAGGCGCGCGAGGCTCGCGTCGACCTCCTGCATGATCGCCTTGCGCGAGAGCCCGCGGCGGTTCGGGCCGGTGCCCATCGCGCCGAACACCTTCGTCGCGATCACGAGCTCGTCGCGCCGCCCGAAGTCGCGGAGCGCGCGACCGAGGAACTCCTCGCCCGTGCCGTCGGAGTAGACGTTCGCGGTGTCGAAGAAGTTGAGGCCCAGCTCGAGCGCCGCCCGGATGATCTCGCGGCTGCGCTCCTCTCCGAGGGTCCACGAGTGGTCGCCCCGTTCCGGGTCGCCGAAGCTCATGCTGCCGACGGCGATCGGGGCGATCTCGAGCCCGCTGCCGCCCAGTCGCGTGTACTCCATGGCTGCTCCTCTAGCGTCCGCGCCAGACGGACTTCAGGTTGACGAACTCGCGGATGCCCTCGGCGGAGAGCTCGCGGCCGATGCCCGAGTCCTTGACGCCGCCGAAAGGCAGCTCCGGGTACGAGATCGACATGCCGTTGACGAACACGGCGCCCGCGTCGAGGCCGCGGATGAACCGCTCCTGCTCCGCCTCGTCGCGGGTCCAGACCGCGGAACTCAGCCCGAACGTCGTGTCGTTCGCGATGCGCAGCGCGTCGTCGGCGTCGCGCGCGGTGAACACCGTGGCGACCGGGCCGAACGCCTCCTCGCGGTAGAGGCGCATGCCCGTGTCCACGCCCGTGAGCACCGTCGGCGGGTAGAACCAGCCGGGGCCGTCGCCCGCGGTGCCGCCGGTCGCGGCGACCGCGCCGAGCGCGACCGCGTCGTCGACGAGCCCGGCGAGCTCGTCGCGCCCGGAGGCGGTCGCGAGCGGCCCGATGTCGGTCGACTCGTCGAGCGGGTCGCCGACGCGGAGTGCGGCCATCGCCGCGGTGAACCGCTCCACGAACGCGTCGTGCACGTCCTCGTGCACGATGAACCGCTTCGCGTTGATGCAGGCCTGGCCGTTGTTCGAGGTGCGCGACGTGACGGCCGTGCGGACGGCCTCGTCGAGGTCGGCGCTCGGCATCACGATGAACGGGTCCGAGCCGCCCAGCTCGAGCACGACGTGCTTGACCTCGGAGCCGGCGATCGCGGCGAGCGAGCGCCCCGCGGGCTCCGAGCCGGTGAGCGTCGCCGCGACCACCCGCCGGTCCCGGAGCACGGCCTCGACGCGCGCGGCCGGGATGAGCAGGGTGTGCAGCGCCCCGACCGGGAACCCGGCGCGCGAGAAGAGCGACCCGAGGTAGAGCGCAGACTGGGGCACGTTCGACGCGTGCTTCAGCAGCACCGTGTTGCCCGCCATCAGCGCGGGGGCGGCGAAGCGGATGACCTGCCAGATCGGGTAGTTCCACGGCATGACCGCGAGCACCACGCCGAGCGGCTCGTATCGCGTGTACGCGGCACCGGCGCCGACGACCGAGGGGTCGTCGAGCGCACGCCCCGCGAGCATGTCCTCCGCGTGGTCGGCGTAGTACCGCATCGCGTTCGCCGACTTCCGCACCTCGGCGGCCGCCTGGGCGAGCGGCTTGCCCATCTCGGTCGTGAGCACGAGCGCGAGCTCGTCGACCTCCGCGTCGAGGAGGTCGGCGGCACGGTGCATCCACTCGCCCCGGGCCGTGAAGTCCGTGTTCGCGAGGGCGCGGAACGCGTCGGCCGCCTCGCCGATGCGCGCGTCGACCTCGGCGTCGTCGTGCGCGTCGTAGGTCGCCTCGGTCTCGCCGGTGGCGGGGTTGATGGTCGCGATGGGCATGGGTGCCTTCCGTGTCGGGATCGGGGTCAGCGCGGTGCGCCGAGGTCGGTGAAGAGTTCGGGATGCCGCGAGAGCTGGCGCCTCGTGCGGCGGATGTGGCTCGCCAGCACGCGCTGCGCCTCCTCGAGGTCGTCGTCGCGGAGGGCGGAGACGAGCAGGTGGTGCTCGTCGTGCATGATGCGCCGCGCGTCGGCGTCGATCGAGTGGGTGTACGCGCGCCGGTACGGCTGCGTCGTGTTCCAGAGCTTCGTCACGAGCTCGCCCAGCTGGCTCGTGCGGGCGCCGCGGTAGCTGGCGAGGTGGAACTTGCGATCGAGGCCGAGGAACAGGTCCAGGTCGTCGGTCGCGGCCATCCGCTCGGCCAGCTCCGCGAGGTCGGCCAGGTCGTCGGGGGAGAGGTGCGGCGCGGAGTAGGAGAGCAGCAGGGGCTCCAGTCGCTCGCGCATCTGGTAGACCTCCTCGCACTCCGCGAGCGTCAGCGTGGCGACCCACGCTCCGGTGTTGGCGACGAGTGTGACCAGGCCCTCGTTCTCCAGGATCCGCAGCGCCTCGCGCACGGGCACGCGGCTCGCGCCGAACCGCTCGGCCACGTCCTCCTGGCGGATGCGGGTGCCCGGCGCGTGCTCGCCGGCGAGGATCTCGTGGCGGAGGCGGTCGGCGACGCGGGCCCCCGCGTCGCCCCCGCGGGTCGTGCGGGCGGCGTCGGCGACCTCCGCGGCGTCCTCGGCGCTCATTCGGCCGGCCGCGCGGGGTGCCAGAGCAGGCGGTCGAGCCCGCGCTCGTACGCCTTGCCGTCGGGGAAGCTGACGAGCTCGAACTGCATGCCCCACGGGCTGAGGAAGTACACCCAGCGCTGACCCTCGCTGGCGTTGCGGCTCGTGGTCGGCTCGCCGAGCACGCGGACGCCCTCGGCGCGGAGGTAGGCGACCGCCGCGTCGAGGTCGTCGACGTAGAGGGCCACGTGGTGCCCGCCGACGTCGCTGTTGCGCGGGGCGGGCCGGTACTCGTCGGCGCTCTCGTACTCGAAGACCTCGAAGTTCACGCCGTGGCCGAGCCGGTAGAAGCGCAGGCGCCGCATGACGGTGCGCGGGTGCACCGCGAGGTGCTCGGCCATCCAGTCGCCCTCCTCGAACGCGAAGGGGCCGAGGTCGTAGAAGCGCTCCGCGCCGAGGACGCGCACGAAGAAGTCGTCGGCCTGGTCGAGGTCGGGTACCGTGATGCCGATGTGGTCGCTTCCGCGGAGACCGGGAAGTGGCATGAATCCTCCTTGATTGGATCCAAGTATGGCCGTGTCGCGCGGGATTGTCGAGCATCGACGGGGAATTCTGTTGCGATTGGATTCAATCTTGCTACGCTGAGACCCACGCCGCGCTGGTCGCGCTGCGCCCTGATCAATGGAGAAGAGGGAACATGCCCAGACACAAGCGCCTGGACCCGGCGGCGCCATGGGTGGAGCTGACATCGACCGCGGCCGACTGGAAGGCCGCCGACCCCGAGCTGCTCTCGGGCATGCTCGCGCAGCTGCACCTGATCCGCGCGTTCGAGGAGACGGTGCTCGAGCTCGCAGGCGAGCAGCTCGTGCACGGGCCGGCGCACTCGAGCGTCGGCCAGGAGGGCGGCGCCGTCGGGTCGATCATCGGGATGCGCTCCTCCGACGCGATCAACGGGTCGCACCGCGGTCACCACCAGTTCCTCGCGAAGGCGCTGACCCACGTGGCCGGCGGACGGCACGACCTGGCCGGCATCGTCACCGAACCCGTGCAGGAGGTGCTCCAGCGCACGCTCGCCGAGATCCTCGGGCTCGCGCAGGGCTACTGCCGCGGCCGCGGCGGCTCGATGCACCTGCAGTGGTTCGAGGCCGGTGCGCTCGGCACCAACGCGATCGTGGGCGGCGGCGTGCCGCTCGGCGCGGGTAACGCCTGGGCGCAGCGGCACGCGGGCACCACCGACCTCACCGTGAGCTACTTCGGCGACGGCGCGGTGAACATCGGCTCGGTGCTCGAGTCGATGAACCTCGCGGCGGCGTGGAAACTGCCCTTCGCCTTCTTCATCGAGAACAACGGCTACGCGGTGTCGACGGGCGTCGACGAGTCGACCGCGGAGACGCGGCTGTCGGCGCGCGGCCTCGGCTTCGCGATCCCGTCCTGGCGCGTCGACGGCATGGACCCGCTCGCGGTGCACCTCGCCATGGGCGAGGCGGCCGAGTACATGCGCTCGGGCAACGGCCCGGCCGTCGTGGAGGCGGAGGTCTACCGCTACTTCCACCAGAACGGCCCGTACCCCGGCAGCGCGTTCGGCTACCGGACGAAGGCCGAGGAGGCCGCCTGGCGCGAGCGCGACCCGCTCACGCGCGTGGCGACCGAGATGACGAAGCTGGGGCTCATCGACGAGGCGGGCGTGGCGTCGGTGCGCGAGCAGGCGCAGGAGGCCATGCGCATCGCGGCCGCCCAGCTGCTCGAGCCCGATCCCGAGACCGACGGCAAGCGCCGCATCCGCCCCGAGCTGTGGCCCGACACCGAGTTCGTCGACGTCGGGGTGCGCGGCGACGCGAGCGAGCTGGCCGACGCCCGCACGCTCGACCCGGTCGCCGCGGATGGGCCGGTGGCCTCGATGAAGTTCGTCGACGCCGTGGCATCCGTCATGGGCCGCCGCATGGAGGAGGACGAGCGCATCGTCGTGCTCGGCGAGGACATCCACCGCCTCGGCGGCGGCACGAACGGCGCCACCAAGGGGCTCGCGAAGCAGTTCGAGGGCCGCGTGCTCGGCACGCCGATCAGCGAGAACGCGTTCGTCGGACTCGGCGGCGGCATGGCGCTCGACGGCCGGTTCCGACCCGTGGTCGAGTTCATGTACCCCGACTTCATGTGGGTCGCCGCCGACCAGGTGTTCAACCAGATCGGCAAGGCACGGCACATGTTCGGCGGCGTCAACCCGGTGCCGCTGGTGCTGCGCACCAAGGTCGCCATCGGCTCGGGCTACGGCTCGCAGCACCTGATGGACCCGGCCGGCATCTTCGCCACGAGCCCCGGCTGGCGCATCGTCGCACCGTCGACGGCGGCCGACTACATCGGCCTCATGAACGCGGCGCTCGCGCTCGAGGACCCGGTGCTGGTGCTCGAGCACATCGACCTGTACGGCAAGGTCGAGGAGGTGCCCGAGGGCGACCTCGACTACCAGCTGCCGTTCGGCCGGGCCGCGCTGCGGCGCGAGGGGTCGGATGCCACGGTGATCAGCTACCTCTCGATGGTCGGCCACAGCCTGGAGGCCGTCGAGCAGACCGGGCTCGACGCCGACGTGATCGACCTGCGCTGGCTCGACCGGGCCTCGGTCGACTGGGAGACGATCACCGAGTCGGTGAAGAAGACCAACGCCGTGCTCATCGTCGAACAGGGTGCTGCGGGCACCTCGTACGGCGGCTGGCTCGCCGACGAGATCCAGCGCCGCCTGTTCGACTGGCTCGACCAGCCCGTGCAGCGGGTGACGGGTCGCGAGGCGAGCCCGAGCATCTCGAAGGTGCTCGAGCGCGCCGCGCACGCCCGCACCGAGGAGGTCGTCGCCGGCATCGAACGGCTGCGCGAGGGAATGGGGGCAGCCTGATGGCCACCACCGTGCGCATGCCCGAGGTGCTCACCGGGGTCACCGAGGCGGCGATCCAGACCTGGCTCGTCGAGCCAGGCCAGGAGGTCGCGGTCGGCACGCCCATCGCGGAGGTCGAGACCGACAAGGCGGTCGTCGAGTACGCCGCCGAGGTCGCCGGGACCGTCCTGGAGGTGCTCGTCGATGCGGGCGATCCGGTCGCCATCGGCGACCCGATCGCGGTGATCGGCGCGCCGGGGGAGTCCGCGGCGCCCGACGAGCCCGGGCCCGACGAGGCGGCTCCGGCGGAGACGGCCGACGCGTCGGCGCCTGCGCCGGCACCTGCGCCGGCACGTGCCGCGCCGAGCGCGCCCGCCGCCTCGAACGGCCACGACGCGGACGCGCCCCGGCGCTTCCTCAGCCCGATCGTGCGCCGCCTCGTGCGCGAGTGGGACCTCGACCTGACGGGCGTGGACGGATCCGGCCCCGGCGGCCGCGTGGTGCGCCGCGACGTCGACGCACTCGTGGCGGAGCGCAGGGAGGCCGCATCGGCTCCTGCGGCACCCGCAGCGGCGCCGACGGCACCCGCAGCAGCGCCGGCCGCCGCGACCCCCGCGCCCGCGGCCGACGACGCGTCGGTCGAGGAGGTGCCGCTCACCGGCATGCGGCGGGCGATCGCGCGCCGCCTCGCCGAGAGCAAGTCGACCGTGCCGCACTTCTACGTCGAGGCCGACTGCCGGGTCGATCGCCTGCTCGAGCTGCGCCGCCAGGTCAACGAGGCCTCGCCGGTGCGGGTCTCGGTCAACGACTTCGTGCTGAAGGCCGTGGCCGGCGCGCTGGTCGACGTGCCCGACGCGAACGCCACCTGGGGCGAGACGGTCATCCACCGGCATCGCTCGGTCGACGTCGCGGTCGCGGTGGCGATCGATGGCGGACTCGTCACGCCCGTGCTCCGCGGGGTCGACCGGATGTCGCTGAGCGAGGTGCACGCCACCGTCGCGGACCTCGCCGAGCGCGCGCGTGCGGGCCGGCTCAAGCAGCACGAGCTCGAGGGCGGGTCGTTCAGCGTGTCGAACCTCGGCATGTACGGCGTGAGCGCGTTCTCGGCGATCATCAACCCGCCCCACGCCGGCATCCTCGCCGTGGGCGCGGCCCGCCAGGTGCCCGTCGTCGAGGACGGCGAGCTCGCGGTGGGCACCGTGATGACCGTGACGCTGTCGGCCGACCACCGCGTCGTCGACGGCGCGGTCGGCGCGGAGTGGCTGCAGGCGTTCGTCCGGCGGATCGAGAACCCCCTGTCGATCCTCGTCTGAGCCGTCGCCGCACGACGAGAGGCCCTCCCCGGATCACCGGGGAGGGCCTCGTCGGTCGCGGGCGGGATCAGTGCGCGTGCGCCGCCGCCTTGCGGTACTGGTACGGGTTGCTCAGGATCTCGACCTCGGGGATCTCCGGGTTCATGCCGGCGTTCCAGGTCTCCTCGCCGAGCTCGCCCTGCAGGTACGAGACGGTGTCCTCGAGCTTGGCCTTGACCGACGGCAGGTCGCCGGCCGTGAGCTTGCCCTCGGACTTGACGATCTCGCCGCCGACGACGACCGTGTGCACGTCGCCACGGCCCACCTGGTAGACGACGTGGCCGTAGGGGTTCACGATCGGCGTCATGGTGGGGGAGTCGTCGTTCTTGATCAGGATGACGTCGCCGAGCTTGCCCGCCTCGAGGCTGCCGACCTGGTCGTCCTTGCCGAGCGCCTTCGCGCCGCCGCGGGTGGCCCAGTCGACGACGTCCTCCACGCGGATGGTCGCGTGCGTGACGGTGTCCTCGGACTGGTGGGCGATGTAGTGCTCGAGCGCGCGGTCGGCGCCGATGGTCGTCCGCATGGCGGAGAACATGTCGGCGCTGAACCAGACGCTCGTGTCGACCGACAGCGAGGCGCCGATGCCGTGCTTGCGCAGGGCGTGCGCCGGCGGGTAGCCCTGACCGCAGGTCTGCTCGCTCTCGGTGGAGAGCGAGACCGTGCCGCCGGTCGCCGCGATCATCTGGTACGAGTCGTCGCTGAGGGTCGCGGCGTGCACGTAGATGTTGCCGGGCTGCATGACGCCGTTCTCGTACATCACGCGGATGCCGTTGTCGTTCGTCGCGCCCCAGACGCCGGCGTGCGTCGTGACGGCGAGGCCGAGGTCGCGGGCCGCCTCGAAGGCGGGGCGCTCGGGGAAGCTCTCCTCGCCCGGCACGTCGAACGCGAGCTGGGCGCCGAACAGGCGCGAGTCGTCGCGCGCGCGCTCGATGAGGCTGCGGATGGCCGGGTCCTGGGTCCACTCCCACGGGGCGCCGGCCAGGTTGCCGTAGCCGAGCACGTAGCGGCCCGGGGAGGCCGCCAGGGCCTCGTAGGCCGCCTCGCCGTGGTCGATCGTGCGCAGGCCGTGCGACCAGTCGACGCTCGTGGTGACGCCGGACTCGATCGCGTCGAGCGCGGAGACGAGGTTGCCGGCCGCGATGTCCTGCGGGCGGAACTTCATGCCGTGCTCGAGGTAGTACCAGACGAAGTACTGGGTGAGCGTCCAGTCCGCGCCGTAGCCGCGCATCGCGGTCTGCCACATGTGGCGGTGGGTGTCGATCATGCCCGGCATGATGATGCCGCCGCTCGCGTCGATCTCGTGGGTGCCGTCGGGAACGGCGAGGCCGGTGCCGACCTCGGCGATCTTCCCGTCGACCACGAGCACGTCGCCCTTGGGAATGATCGTGTGCGAATCGTCCATGGTCAGGACGATCCCGTTCCGGAACACGATGGGCTGACCGGTCTGGGGTGCCGGGGTGTCTGTCATGGTGACGCTCATCCTCCTCGATGTGGTGCACGCTGTCCGTCGGCCGGGTGCGCTTCGGTGCGCTTGACTTCCTGGGGTCGGTCGACTTGACTCAGGTTAAGCACCGCTGAACATGGTTGTCCAGTATTACTTGGCTCCGGTTTCCTCCGACGGCCCATCGTGACCGCCGGTCACGGTGTGGTGAACGGCGTGCGCGCGGGGTGTCCGGCCACGCGCGAGCAGGGAATCCTCCGCGACGCGGAGACGGCATGAAGGAGTGCAAGTGAGCGACAGGACCACCATCGTCGTCGGCGGGACGAGCGGCATCGGGCTCGAGATCGCGAAGGACTGCATCGCCCGCGGCGAGCGCGTCGTGATCACGGGGCGCGACGAGGAGCGCACGAAGGCGATCGCCGCCGAGCTCGGCGAGGGGGCCAGCGGCATCGCGCTCGACATCTCCGAGCCGCACACGATCGCGGGCCAGCTGGCAGGCGTGGGCACCGTCCACGGACTCGTGCTCGCGGCGATCGAGCGCGACGCCAACAGCATCCGCGACTACTCGATCGATCGCGCGATCCGCCTCGTGACGCTGAAGCTGGTGGGCTACTCCGCCACGATCTCGGCCCTGCTCGACCGCCTGGAGCCCTCGGTCGACACCGGCATCGTGCTGTTCGGCGGCCGCGCCAAGGACCTCCCGTACCCCGGCTCGACGACCGTCTCCTCGATCAACGGCGGCGTCACGGGCCTCATCAACACGCTCGCGCTCGAACTCGCGCCGATCCGCATCAACGCCCTGCACCCGGGCATCATCGGCGACAGCCCGTTCTGGGCAGGCAAGCCAGAGGGTGTCCTCGAGCAGTACGAGCAGCACACGCCGGGCGGGGCGCTCGCGACCATGGCGGACGTCGTCGACGCGACCCAGTTCCTGCTCCGCAACCGGGGCGTCTCGGCCGTCAACCTGTACGTCGATCGCGGCACCGCCGTCATCTGAGCACCGAACCGAGGCGGGTCGACCCGTGGCCGTCGTGGCCCGGTCGGCCCGCCTTCGCGTGTGCACTGTGAATGATCGGTGTACACAACGGTCCATGGATTGTATGATAGACAGACATGCGGACAGATGGATGTCCGGGTCTGGACCTTCAATGGAGAAAGGGAGATCGATGACCGATACCGCCACCCTCAGGATCTCGGACGTCGACGACGCCCTCGGGCTCGAGGCCCGCCTGGTGCAGACCGCCCGCGAGCTGCGCGACGAGATCAGGGACGCCTCCGCCGAGGGGCAGCGCGTCACGCACATCCCCGAGGCGCTCCACCGCCGGTTCGAGGAGGCGGGCTTCTACCGCATGTACATCCCGCGGGCGCACGGCGGCCTCGAGGTGAGCCCGACCACGTTCTTCAAGGTGGTGCAGGAGATCGCGCGGGCCGACATGGGCATCGGCTGGAGCTTCTGCCTCTCGGCCAACCACGCGCTCATGCTCGCCAACTGGTTCCCCGCCGAGATCCACGAGGAGGTCTACAACGGCGGCGACTTCCGTGCCGCGTCGATGTACGCGCCGACCGTGAAGGCCACTCCCGTCGACGGCGGCTACGAGATCGACGGCGTCGTCAACTACTGCTCGGGCATCCCCTACTCGACCTACTTCCTCGGCCAGTGCATCCTCCCCGGCCGCAACGAGGACGGCTCGCCCCGCCTCGGCCTCTACCTGGCGCCGGCGGGCACCTACGAGATCCTCGACGACTGGGGCGACATGCTCGGCCTCAACTCGTCGGGCTCCAACAGCATCCGCTTCGAGAAGTCCTTCCTCCCCGGCCGGTTCATGGTCGAGGACGCCAACCTCATGGACTTCGCCTTCGACGGCGACAGCCCCGGGTCGGCCGCCTACGGCAACGCCATGTACTCGGCGCGCCACGGCAGCTCGTTCGCGCTCGCCCTCGGCGTGCTGTGCATCGGCGGCGCGTACGGCGCGCTCGACGAGTACGCGTCGCAGATGAGCCGCAAGATCACGATCCCGCCGTTCTGCCTGCGCTCGGAGGACCCCGACTTCCAGCGCTACTACGGCGGCGCGATCGTCAAGCTCGCCACCAGCGAGGCGGCGGTCTACCACGCGCTGGAGCGCTGGGAGGAGGCGGCGCGCGACAACGTCGCCGGCGTCGCGCCGTTCAGCCCGGCCCTCGACAACCTCCTCGGCGGCATCGGCCGCGAGGTCATGCTGCAGGCCTGGGAGGTGGTGGAGCAGGACCTCTACCGCACGATCGGAGCGTCGGCGTCGAAGAAGGGCCAGCGCTTCGAGCTCATCTTCCGCGACATGGCCCAGGCGGCCGGACACCGCAACCCGCAGCTGCGGGACGCGGCCTTCAAGATGGTCGCGCTCGACGCCCTCGCCGAGGCATGACCGCCGTGACCGCCACCGCGGCGGCGCTCCCCGAGCAGTTCGCGCACTACCCGCTGCGCACGGTGCGCCGCGGGCACTTCTGGATCGCCGGCGAGCGCATCGAGGGCGAGACGGGCACGGTGCAGCGCGCGCCCATGTACGTGGAGTGGGAGGCGCCGGCGGAGATCACGCGCCCGTACCCGCTGGTGCTCGTGCACGGCGGCGGGGGGCAGCTGACGGACTGGACGGGCACGCCCGACGGCCGGCCCGGCTGGTCGGACCGCTTCGTCGACGACGGCTACCTCGTGTACCGGGTCGACCGCCCCGCGCACGGCAGGTCGTGGGCGCATCCCGAGGTGGCCGGCGCGCCCGGCCCGCAGTTCAGCTACGAGATGGCCATGGGGCTGTTCGACACCCCGATCCCGGGGCACGACCAGGCGCCGTGGGGCGGCGGCATCGGCGATCCCATGCTCGACCAGCTCATCGCGTCGATGGGCTTCCTGCCCGCCGACCTCGCCGAGTCGCAGCGGCTCGACCAGGACCGCGTCGCACGCCTGCTCGACCGCATCGGCCCGGCGATCCTCGTGACCCACTCCGCCGGCGGGCCCACGGGCTGGCTGGCCGCCGACGCCCGGCACGACCTCGTGCGGGCGATCGTCGCGATCGAGCCGATGGGTCCGCCCTTCTTCGAGTTCGCCCCGGGCGTGCGCCTCGACTGGGGCCTCGCGGCCGCACCGCTGGCCTACGACCCGCCCGTCGCCTCGCCCGCCGAGCTGGAGGCCGCGCCCGGCGCGCACCGGCTGCCCGGGCTCGAGGGCATCCCGGTCGTGGTCGTCGTCGGCGACACGTCGCCGTTCACGTCGTGGGCGCCGCAGGTCGTGGAGTACCTGCACGGCGCGGGCAGCGACGCGGAGTTCATGAACCTCGGCGAGGCGGGCGTGCCGGGCAACGGGCACGCGATGATGCTCGAGGCCAACTCGGATGCGGCGATCGTGCCGATCCTCGACTGGATCGCCCGCATCGGCTGAGGTCTCGCTCGTCTCACACGAACGGGGGCGGCGCTCGGAATCCGAGCGCCGCCCCCGTTCGTCGTGCCGGCGGTCACATGGTCAGCGGCTGGCCGAGCAGCACCCGGCCGAGCGAGGCCAGGAGCACGTCGTGCTGCGCGCCGATGTGGGTGCGGTACATCGCGGCATCCGAGTAGTACTTGCCCAGCTTGGTGCCGGCGAGCCCGGCGGAGGTCGTGCCGGCCGTGGTGAACGCGACCTCGATGGCCTCCTGCGCCAGGCGCGCCGCCTGCACGATCTGGCCGCGGATGCGCACGTCGTCGGCGGTCGTGAACTCGGGCCCGCCGTTCACCCAGTCCTCGTTGAGCCGCTCGAACTCGCGCACCGCGGCGAGCAGCAGCGTCTGCGACGCCTCCGCGAGCGAGGTGACCTTGCCGTACCAGAGCTGGTACTCGGGCGACTCCGCCCGCGGCACGCGCGGCGGGAAGCTGGAGCCGCGCGCCATCAGCTGCTCGTACTCGTCCATGCAGGCCAGCGCGGCGCCCACCTGCGTCTGCGTGAGTCCGGCGATGAAGATGGACGAGGTGCGCCCGAGGTACAGCGGGTTGCCGTGCAGCTGGAAGCCCGGGGTGCCCTCGGAGCCCCACTCGATGTCCTTGAAGTTGAACGGCACCACGTTGTACTCGGGCACGAACGCGTCCTCGACCTCGATCGAGTTCGAGCTCGAGGCGTGCAGGCCGATCGTGCGTCCGTAGCCCCAGTCGTCGATGATCGTGTAGTCGCTGCGCGGCAGGATGAACATGTGCAGCACCGTGCTGCCGTCGGGCTGCTCGATGCCCGCGACGGGCATGAAGTGCGTGCTGTAGGTGCACCCCGAGTTGTAGTCCCACCGGCCCGTGAGGCGGTAGCCGCCGTCGACCCGCTCGACGCGCGCCCGCTGCGGGAACGCGCGCGACGGGGCGACGAAGGGGTGCGCCGCGCCGAAGACCTCGTCCTGCGACTGCTGCGGGAAGTGCGACGCGAACTGGTAGGCGTGGCTCGCGCCGAGCTCCCAGGACCAGCCGACGCCGGGGTCGCCGCGCGAGATCTCGATGGCGACGCGGAAGAACGTCTCCAGGCCGGCCTCGAAGCCGCCGTAGCGCTTCGGCCGGAGGAGGTCGTACAGCCCCGCCGCGGTGAACGCCTCGTGGATCTCGGGCGAGTACGTGCCCAGTTCCGCGTGCTCCGCCTGCAGTTCCCGCAGCCGGCCGCGCATCGCGCGGGCGCGGCCGACGAGCTCCTCGGGAGCGGGGGAGTCGACTGCTTCCTG
Source organism: Agromyces rhizosphaerae (assembly GCF_027925245.1). Taxonomy (NCBI): domain Bacteria; kingdom Bacillati; phylum Actinomycetota; class Actinomycetes; order Micrococcales; family Microbacteriaceae; genus Agromyces; species Agromyces rhizosphaerae. Next base: position 823,522 of record NZ_BSDP01000001.1, on the reverse strand, counting down.
TTCCGTCACCATCGACATTCCAGTGCCTCCGTTCGCGTCTTCGCGATGCCGGAGCGCGTCCGGACCGCAGTGATTATAACTAGTATAACAATACCGTGGACACGCCCCCCGCACAAGGATTCGGAGCCCCATGCGCGGATACACTCGACCCATGCCCGACACGCCCGCGCGACCCGAACTGCTGGGAGAACTGGGCGAACGCATCATCGAGGTCTTCCGCCACCTGCAGGCCGAGGTCACCGTGCCGCGCGAGGGACTCGTGCACGTCACGCGCTCGGAGTCCGACATCATGCGCATCGTCATGGAGATCCCCGGCACGACGGTCACCGAGATCGCGCGCGCCTTCGGCCAGCACAAGAGCAACACGAGCACCCGCGTCGCGGCGCTGGTCGACAAGGGCCTGCTGCGCAAGGAGTCGGCGGCGGCCGACGGGCGCGAGGTGCGGGTGTTCGCCACCCCCGCCGCGATCGAGAACCTCGAGAAGTACCGCGACGTCTGGGCCGAGGAGCTCGACCCGGTGACGCCGGAAGACGCGGAGCGGCTCGCGGCGACGGTCGAGACCCTGGCGGCCATCGCGGACGCACTCGCCGCGCGCACCCGGGTGGGGGAGCCGCCGCGCGGGTGACCCGCCGGGCGGCTGAGCCGCCTCAGAACTCGGTGAAGACACCGGTGACGTCCTCGAGGGCCATCGACCGGCGCATGACCACGTCGATCTCGCCGAGCGCGTAGGTGCCGCTCACGACCGGGCCCGGGTCGAGCTCGCCGCGCTCGAGCATGCCGATCCACCGGGGGAAGTCGGCGACCGGGTCGACCTGCCCGTTCTGGCAGCCGAGGATGCGCTTGCCGTGCACGGTCAGCGCGAGCTGCGGGAGCGTCAGCTCCGTCGCGGCGTGGTCGACGCCCGAGAGCACCACGGTGCCCGCGCGCCGGCACATGAGCACCGCCTGACGCGCGGCGAGCGCGGGTCCGGCGGCCTCGATCACCACGTCGGCGCCGCGGCCCGCGGTGAGCCGTCGCACCTCGTCGACCGGGTCGACGCGCGCGGGGTCGACGAGGTGCGTCGCGCCCGACGCCGTCGCGAGCTCGCGGCGGGCGGGGTGCGCGTCGATGCCGATCACCGCGCCCGCACCCGCGAGGCGCGCCGCCTGGGCGGCCCACTGGCCGAGGTGCCCGAGGCCCACGATCGCCACCGACTGACCGGCACGCACCTCGGCGATCGTGAAGACCGCGCCGAGCATCGTCGAGATGCCGCAGCCGAGGAGCGCGGCCGTCGTGTCGGGCAGTGCCGGGGGGAGCGGATGCACCTGGACGCCGTCGACCAGCAGGTGCGAGGCGTACCCGCCGACCCGTCCGGCGGCGCGCACCTCGCGCCCGTCCCGGGTGGCCCCGACGACCGGGTCGGGCTCCTCCATGAGCAGCGTGCACTGGTCGGGCCGCCCCTCGGCGCAGTAGAAGCATGTGCCGCAGCGCGGCGTGGCCGCCACGAGGACGCGGTCGCCGGGGCCGACGTGGGTGACGGCGTCGCCGGTGGCCACGACCTCGCCGATCGCGGTGTGCCCGAGGATCACGGGCGGCACCTTGCGGCGCATCGCGCGCCAGCCCATCCAGTCGGTCGAGCAGAACGGCGCGGCGGTCGTGCGCACGACCAGCTGACCGGGGGCGGGGTCGGCGAGGTCGACGGTCTCGAGCGCGAACGGGCGCAGGTAGTCCTCGAGCAGGGCCGCCGTGGCGCGCATGCCGGTCAGCGCGCCCGGTCGTCGCCGTGGATCAGGCGCGCCACGTGCCCGCGGAGGTGGATGAACTCCGGGTCCTCGCGGGTCGTGATCTGGTCGCGGCTCGGCCCGAGGTCGACGGCGATGTCCTCGGCGAGCGTCGCCGGGGGACGCGACAGCACGAGCACGCGGTCGGCGAGGTAGACGCTCTCGTCGATGTCGTGCGTGACGAAGAGGATGGTCATGTCGTAGTGGTCGCGGATGCGCAGCACGAGGTCCTCGAGACCCTCGCGCGTCTGCGCGTCCACGCTCGCGAACGGCTCGTCCATCAGGAGCAGACGCGGTCGCGAGGCGAGCGCCCGCGCGATCGCCACGCGCTGCTGCATGCCGCCGGAGAGCTGCCACGGGTAGCGTCGGCCGCGCCCCGCGAGGCCGACGGCGTCGAGCGCCTCGTCGACGATGCGCTGGCGCTCCGCCTTGGGCACGTCCGAGCCGCCCAGGGGGAACGCCACGTTGCGCTCCACCGTCAGCCACGGCAGCAGCGAGCGGCTGTAGTCCTGGAACACCATCGCCATGCCCGGCGGCACGCCGGCGATGCGCTTCCCCTCGACCCAGACCGCGCCCTCGGTGGGGGTGAGCAGGCCGGCGAGCGTGCGCAGCAGGGTCGTCTTGCCCGCGCCCGAGGGGCCGACGATCGAGACGAACTCCCGGGGCATGACCGAGAAGGAGAGGTCCGCGATCGCGTGGTGCGCGGTGTCGCCGCTGCCGTAGACGTGCGAGACGTGGTCGACGACGACCGTCGCGCCGGGCACGCCGGGCGCCGCGGTGGTGACTGGCTGGGTGTTCGTCATGATGCTCCGGGGGTCAGGTCCTGGATCGGGACAGGCGGTGCCACGCCAGCGCGCGTCGTTCGACGACGTCGAGCAGCGTGTTGATGAGCAGGCCGAGGATGGCGAGCGCGAGCATCCAGGACCACATGTCGAGGAGCTGGAACCGCCCCTGCGCCTGGATGAGCTGGAAGCCGATGCCGTTCGTCGCGAGCATGAACTCCGACACGATCGCGAGCAGCAGCGCCGCGGTGCTCGCGATGCGGACGCCGGCGAAGATCTTGGGCATCGCGGCGGGCAGGATGATCGTGAACAGCCGCCGGGCCGGCGAGACGCGGAACACCTTCCCGAGGTCGAGCATCGTGGGATGGATCGAGCCGACGCCGTTGGCGGTGTTGATCAGCACGAACCAGGAGACGCCGTAGGCGATGAACGCGACGCGCATGTCGTCGCCGCCACCGAGCAGGATGATGAAGAGGGGGAGCGTGGCCGTCGCCGGGATCGAGCGGAGGAACTCGACGATGGGGGTCACGGTCTCGCGGGTCGCGCGGCTGAGGCCCATCCCGGTTCCCACGACGACGCCCCAGACCGAGCCGATCGCGAAGCCCAGCAGCATCCGCCCCACCGTCGTCAGGAAGTCGTCGGTGAACAGCGGCGAGACGAGCCCGGCGCCGCCGAAGAGCAGCAGCCAGAGGTTCGCGCCGATCGCGAGCGGCGGGGGGAAGAACGGCGAGGGGAAGAGCACCGTCGCGGCCTGCCAGAGCGCGACGACGACCGCGAGCGGCACGACGAAGTACGCGAGCGAGAGCAGGAACCGCCGGTCGCGGCGGGGTCGCCGGGCGACGGGGATGCCGTGGGTGAGCAGCGAGCGCTGCGACGTGCCGGTCATGCCGACTCCCCTCGGGTCGTGGCGTCCCATCCGAAGAAGCGCCGTTCGGCCCAGCCGATCACCATGTTGATCGCGAGGCCGAGGATGCCCGCGGTGATCGTCGCGGCGAGCACGGCCAGGTAGGAGTCGGCGTCGCCGTACGCGCGCTCGCGCGAGATGAACGCGCCGATGCCCTGGGCGCCGCCCGCGATGAGCTCGACGGTGATGACGACGATCAGCGCGATGGAGGAGGCGATGCGGATGCCGGTCACGACGAACGGCGTCGCGGAGGGGATGATGATGCGCCGCACGATGCCGAAGCGCCCGACCCCGAAGCTCCGGGCCATGTCCTTGGCGTACGGGTCGACGTCGTGCACGCCGTACAGGGTGTTGAACATGATCGGCCACACGGCGGCGAAGACGACGATCACGAGCTTCATCTCGAGCCCGGCGCCGAGCACCAGGAGCACGAGCGGCACGAGCGCGACCGGGGGGATCGGGCGGATGAGCTCGATGAGCGCCCGGGCTGCGCGGTACACCCCGTTCGAGAGTCCGAAGAGCGTGCCGAGCGGGATGGCGATCGCCGAGGCGATGAGCATGCCGAGCACGTAGGTCAGCAGGGTCGCGCCGACGTCGGTGCGGAACTGCGGGTCGGTCCAGAGCAGCACCGCCTCGCCCAGCACGGCGGTGAACGGGGGCAGGAAGCGGCTGTCGACGAGCCCCGACCTCGAGACGAGCTCGAGCACGAGGATCAGCGCGAGCACGCCCGCGACGCCTCGCGCGACGGCCACCAGCCTGCGGCGGTTCGCCCGCGAGGCGGGGCGGCGGGTGACCGGGCCAGGAGTGCCGGTCGAGGAGGTCGCCGGCGCCGTCGCCGGTCGGGGGTGCGTCATGTCCAGTCCCGTTCGAGGTGGTCGGGGTCGCCGGTCGCGTGACCGGCGACCCCGGGTGTCGATCCGATCAGCAGTCGTCCGGCACCGGCAGGACGTGCGGCGCGAAGTCGAACTCCTCGGTCAGCCGCTCGCTGGCGAAGTAGACGTCGGCGTTCTTCTGGATCGCGTCGATCCGGTTCGTCGTCTGGTACTCGAGCATGATCTCGTTCGCGGCGACCTCGGCGGGTGCGCCGAGGAAGGCGCTGAACTGCTCCTCGAAGAGCGCGCGGTCGTCGACGAGCGCGCCCTGCGCCTCGAAGATCGCGCACTGGATGGCCGCGACGGTGTTGGGGTTCTCGTCGACGAACTCCTGCGATGCGACCCAGCCCGACTCGGCCATGCCCTCGTACTCGCCGGCGCCGTAGTCGAACACCGTCACGCTGCCGAGCCCGCGGACGGCGGCGAGCGTCGGGCCGACCGCGCTCGAGGCGTCGATGGTGCCCTGCTCCATCGCGGCGGCGACCTCGCCGTAGGGGAGCTCGACCCAGTCGACGGCCTCGGGGTCGAGGCCCGCCTGGAGCATGGAGTCGCGCAGCTTGATCGCGTGGCTGCTGTTGAGGGAGATCACGTTCACCGTCTTGCCGGCGAGGTCCTCGAGGCCGGTGATGCCCGACGACTCGAGCGCCTCGAGCGTGCCGGTGGCGGGCGTGGACGCCCAGCCCTCGGCGATGACGACGAGGGGCAGCCCCTGGTTGATGGCGTCGATGACGCCGAAGTAGCTCGTGTTGGCGGCCGCGGCGTCGCCGGAGATGACCGCGGTGACCGCGATGCCGCTGTTGTCGACGAAGTACGGCTCGACCGCGAGGCCGTACGCGGCGGCCGTGTCGTCGGCGGCCATCTGGAGCGGGATGGTGCCCGGGCCCTTGATGCCCGTGAGCTGCACCTCCGCGAGCTCGGGCGCGGTCGGGTCGCCGGGTTCGGCCGGGGTCGCCGACGTCGACTCCCCGGCGCAGCCCGTGAGGGCGGCGAGGAGGGTGAGCGACGCGAGGCCCGCGATCGTCAGGGGCGTGCGTCGTGTGCGGATTGCCGTGCCAGTCATGGAGAACCTCTTCGTTGAGACCACTGGTGCACACCCGACCTCGCCGGGTGTTTGTCCGACGATATTATGGTCGGCTCGACCGGTCAAGCCACGGTGGACACGGATTCAAGTGGAGGTGGACAGCGGAGGGCGGCATCGTGCCGCGAGCCCACCATGCGTGCGGGTCGCGGCGGCGTGTCCGCGGTGCGCTAGCGCTGCTGGTTGGCGGCCTCGGCGAGGCGGAGCTGCGACAGCGCGGTCTTCGACGCGTTGCGCACGTGGGTCGCGCACAGGCGCGCGGCCTCGGCCGACTCGCGGCGCTTGGCCGCGTCGACGACGAGGCGCAGCTCCGCCGCGGCCTCCTCGGCGCGGCCCGGCTCGCCCATGGAGGTGGCGCGCAGGATGCGGACCCGGGCCTGGATGCCCTCGATGATGTTCTGGAGCGCCGGGCTCGCCGCGCCCTCGATGAGCACCTCGTACAGGCGGTCCTTCGCGTCGAGGATGACGCGGGGCTCCAGGCTGCCGGCCGATGCCGTGGCGAAGTGCTCGACGGACTCCTCGAGCCGCTCGAGCTGCTCGTCGGTCGCGCGCTCGACGAAGCGCTCGACCAGGATGGACTCCAGCACCGCGCGGATCTCGTAGAGGTCCTCCGCCTCGGCGAGCGACGGGGCGCTGACGACCGCGCCGCGCTGCGGCACCACGGTGACCAGGCCCTCGCTGGTGAGCTCGCGCAGCGCCTCGCGGACGGTGGTGCGCGAGACGCCGAGCTGCTCGATCAGCTCACGCTCGACGAGCCGCTGCCCGGGCCGGAGCTGGAAGTCGAGGATCGCGGTGCGGAGGGCCGTGATGACCTGCTCGCGGAGTGGCGCGGCCACTCGATCGACGGGCGGCGTGGACCATCCGACCGACAGTGTGTTCGGCTCCGACATGCGTTCCCCTAGCTGCTGGATTAACAGTCGATCATACAACCGGACCTGCGCCCCGGGGTCGGGAAGCGTGACCGGCGTGGCGCGAACCCGTGCGATTCGCGATGGATCGTCTATATATAATACTGTCAGACAATCTTGATGCTCCAAAGGAGGAGTCGGCGATGACCTATGCGGGACTTTCGGGGAAGGTGGCGATCGTCACCGGTGGCACTGGCGGGATCGGGTCGGCGGTGGTCGCCAGGTTGTCGGCGGCGGGCGCGAGGCTCGTCGTGGTCGACCTCGACGAGGACCGCGCGCGTGCGGCCGCGGACGCGCTGGACGGCGAGGCCATCGGGGTGGGTGCCGACGTCTCGACCGAGGAGGGCGTCGACGCGTACATGACCGCGGCGCTCGAGGCGTTCGGCTCGGCGGACCTGCACCACCTCAACGCTGGCATCGCGGGCACGCCGGCCGTGCAGCTCACGGACGCCGATGCGAACGAGTGGGACGCCGTCATGGCGGTCAACCTCCGCGGCCCGTTCCTCGGCACCCGCGCCGCGCTGCGGCACTTCGCCGCGAGTGGCACGACGGGCTCGATCGTGGTGACCGCGTCGATCGCGAGCCTCCGCGGCGCCGCGGACCTGCTCGCGTACACGACCTCGAAGCACGGCGTGATCGGCCTGGTGCACGGGGCCGCCGTCTACGCCGGCCCGATCGGCGTGCGCGTGAACGCCGTCGCCCCGGGCATCGTGCCCACGCCGATCTTCGGCCAGAAGGGCATCGACGACATGGTGAAGCGTGCGGGCACCTCCCCGCTCCGTCGCGCGGGCGAGCCCGACGAGGTCGCCGCGGCGGTCGCGTTCCTGCTGAGCGAGGACAGCTCCTACGTCACCGGATCCGTGCTCTCGGTCGACGGCGGGGCGCACGTGCAGAACACGAACCGGTACGGCGGAGGGGCCGGGCTCTGGGACACGGAGCCGGTCGACCGCGGGATATTCGACGTGTTCGGAAAGTAGCCCCACGGAAGATTGTCATACGATAGTCTCATATGACCGTTCGGTTCGGTCGGCACCCGCGGGTGCGACCGGACAGCCGTTTCAAAGGAGAAGCAGCAGTGTTCATTGTCACCGGTGCAAGTGGGTACGTCGGATCCGCGGTCGCGGAGCGCCTGCTCGAGCACGTGCCCGCCGACCAGGTCATCGTGACCACCCGCGACCCCGAGGTCGCCGAGCGGTGGCGCGCGCGGGGTGTCGACGCCCGCATCGCGGACTTCGAGGATCGCGCGAGCCTCGAGGCGGCCTTCCGCGGAGGCGACCACCTGTTCATGGTCTCGACCATGGAGGTCGGCCCGAACCGCCAGCGCCAGCACCGGAACGCGATCGAGGCGGCGACGGCCGCGGGGGTCGGGCACATCGTCTACACCTCCTTCATCGGCACCGAGAAGCCCGAGGTCGACTCGGTCGAGGTCTCGGACCACAAGTTCACCGAGCGGCTCATCCTCGACAGCGGCATGACCTGGAACATGCTCCGCAATAACCAGTACGCCGATGCGATGGCCGAGAACCAGGCCGCGATCGCGATCACCTCGGGCCAGAGCATCGGCAACACCGGCTCCGGCCAGGTGGCCTTCGTCTCGCGCGACGACGTCGCCGAGGTCGCCGCGCACGTGCTCATGGGCGAGGGCGAGGAGAACACCGGGTACGACGTGACCGGTCCGGACCTGCTGACCTACCGCGAGGTGGGGGAGATGATCGCCGAGCTGAGCGGGGCGACCATCACGATCGTCGACCTGACCGACGACGAGATGTACGCGATGTGGGACTCCCTCGGCGTGCCGCGCGACGCGACGGGCGACTTCTCGAAGTCGCCCGTGCCGTGGAGCAGCGACGGCATGGTCACCTTCGGCCGGATGATCCGCGCCGGCCACCTCGCGCACGTCACCGACGTGGTCGAGCGCTTCACGGGGCATCCGCCCCGCTCCCTTCGCGACCTCATGCTCGAGCGCCGTCACGAGTGGCCGCCGGTGGCGCAGGAGGCCTGATCCATGGCTGACGACTACGAGGTCGTGATCGTCCGGTACGGCACGCGGCAGGGACACCGCTCGGAGGTGTTCCTGAACCACCACGTGACCGGCCGGCCGGACGCCCCGATCGGCATGGACTACTACGTCTGGGTGATCCGCAATCACGAGCGCACCATCCTGGTGGACACCGGGTTCTCGCCGGAGGGCGGAGCGAACCGCTCGCGCACCTGGGTGAAGGACATCCCGTCGGTGTATGCCGCCCTCGGCATCGACCCGCAGGGCGAGCACACCATCGTCGTCACGCACGCGCACTACGACCACATCGGCAACCTCGGCCTCTTCCCGAACGCGACCGTCGTGATCGCCCGGCGCGAGTACGACTTCTGGATCAACGGGCTCGGCCACCGCGCGCAGTTCGCCTGGTCGACCGAGGACGCCGAACTCGCCGAGCTGCAGCGCGCCCACGACCAGGGTCGCGTGCGCACGTTCTCGGACACGTTCGAGGTCGCGCCCGGGGTCACCGTCATCGAGATCGGCGGGCACACGCCCGGCCAGTCCGCGGTGCTCGTGCACACCGCCGAGGGCGACGTGCTGCTCGCCTCCGACGCCGTGCACTACTACGAGGAGTACGAGGACGACCTGCCGTTCGCGTTCGTCGCCGACCTGCCGGCGATGTACGCGGGCTTCGATCGCATCCGAGCGATGCTCGGCGACGGCGTCAGCCACCTGGTGCCGGGGCACGACCCCGACACCCTCAACCGCTTCCGCATGGTCGAGGAGGGCCCGCTCGCGGGCATCGCGGCGACCATCGGGCAGTCCCACCGAGGAGGAGCGTCATGACGGACCGGACCGGATTCATCGGGCTCGGCAACATGGGCGGGCGCATGACCCGCAGGCTGGTCGACGGCGGCGTCGCGGTGCTCGGCTTCGACATGCGGCGCGAGGCCGTCGAGGAGGCGGGCGCGACCCCGGCCGACTCGTCGGTGGCCGTGCTCGCCTCGAGCGACGTGGTGTTCCTGTCGCTGCCCGACAGCCGGGTCGTCGAGCGCGTCGTGCTGCAGGACCCCGGATTCCTGGAGGGGCTTCGGCCCGGGATGGTCGTCGTCGACCTGAGCACGGCCGCGCCGAGCTCGACCACGACGATCAGCGGGGAGCTCGCCGCGCGCGGCGTCGCCTACCTCGACGCCGGCATCTCCGGCGGCGCGGCGGCGGCCGATAAGGGCGGCCTCACCCTCATGGTGGGCGGCGACCCCGAGGCGCTCGACCGCGTGCGGCCCCTGCTCGCGCACTTCGCGACCGGGGTGCACCACATGGGCGCCTCCGGCGCGGGGCACAGCATGAAGCTCCTGAACAACTTCCTCAACGCCATCAGCCTCTCGGCCACCGCCGAGGTCATGGTCGCGGCGAAGAAGGCGGGGCTCGACCTCGACACGGTGCTCGAGGTGCTGAACACGAGCTCCGGGGTGAACTTCGCCACCCTGAACCGCTTCCCGAAGATCATCCACGGCGACTACCTCAAGGGCGGCCTCACGAACGCCCTCATGACCAAGGACGTCGTGCTCTACGTGGACCACCTGCACGAGCTGGGCGTCACCTCGCTCAACGCGTCCGGTCCGCTCGCCAGCTTCGGGCTGGCGAACTCGCTCGGCTACGCCGACGCCATCAGCAACACCGTCGTCGATGCGATCGGCGACGTCTCCGGCCGCATCCGGCTCCACGATGCGCACGACCCCGACGACGCCGACGCCGACTCCGACTCCGAGACGAGGACAGCATGACCACCATCGACCAGAACGACGCCACCCGCAGGGACACCTACGAGTCGGGCATGAACGTCCGGCGCGACGTGCTCGGCCCCGCCCACGTCGAGCGCTCGCTCGGCCAGGTGACCGAGTTCTCCCGCCCCATCCAGGAACTCGTGACCGAGTACTGCTGGGGCGCCGTGTGGACCCGGGACGGCATCGACCGGCGCACGCGCAGCCTGCTGAACATCGCCATGCTCTCGGCCCTGAACCGCGGGCACGAACTCGGGGTGCACGTGCGCGGCGCGATCCGCAACGGCGTCTCGGTCGAGGAGATCCAGGAGGTGCTGATGCAGGTCGCGATCTACGTCGGCGTCCCGGCCTCGCTGGAGTCGTTCCGGATCGCCGAGGCGAAGCTCGAGGAGATGAAGGCGGCGGGCGAGCTGTGAGCGCTGCGAACGTCGTCGCCTTCATCGGCCTCGGCAACATGGGCACCCCCATGGCCCGTCGGCTGGTCGAGTCCGGGCTCGAGGTCGTCGGGTCGGACATCTCCGCCGAGGCGCGCGAGCGGCTGGTCGAGGCGGGCGGCACGGCCGTCGCCGACGCGGCGCAGGCGGTGGAGCGGGCGGATGCCGTCATCCTGATGCTCCCCAACTCCGACATCGTGGAGGCCGCGGCCGCCGGGATCCTGCCGTCCGTGCAGCCCGGTGCGCTCGTCATCGACATGAGCTCGTCGGAGCCGCTGCGCAGCCGCGAGCTCGCGGGCGTCGTGGAGCAGTCGGGTGCGCGCTTCATCGACGCGCCGGTGTCGGGCGGCGTGGGCGGCGCGCGCGCCGGCACCCTCACGATCATGGTGGGCGGCGCGGAGGCCGACGTCCAGGCGGCGTTGCCGGTGCTCGAGGTGCTCGGGCGCCCGACCCACGTCGGTGCGGTCGGTGCCGGCCACGCGCTGAAGGCGATCAACAACCTGATGTCGGCCACGCACCTGTGGGCGAGCAGCGAGGCGATGCTCACCGGCATCGCGTTCGGCCTCGACCCCGAGGTGATGCTCGACGCCATCAACGGCTCGAGCGGTCGCAGCGGCTCGACGCAGCACAAGTGGCCGAATTTCATCGTGGGCGAGACCTACGACTCCGGCTTCGGGCTCGCGCTCATGCTCAAGGACATGCGCATCGCCACCGGCCTGGCCGAACGCCTCGGCGTGCCGCACACGCTCACCGACGCGGCCGTCGCCCACTGGGAGGCCGCCGATGCCGAACTGGGGGCGGGAGCCGACCACACCGAGGTGGCGCGCTGGCTGCGCGAGCACCTCGCGACGCCGGCCGAGGGAGCCACGGCATGAGCGGCAGCGAGCGCAGCGCCGAGATCCGCGAGCACGTCGAGCAGACGGTCGGGGAGTGGGACGGCAAGCTCCAGGCGGTGCTCGACCTCGACCCGGAGTTCCTCGACAAGTACGCGGACCTCGCGGCCGTGCCCGATCGCCGCGGCGCGCTGCCCGAGAAGGTGCGGCACTTCATCCGCCTCGCGGTCGCGGCGAACTCGACGCACCTGTACCTGCCGCCCGTGCGCGGGCACATCCGTCGCGCGCTCGACGCCGGTGCGACCCCGCAGGAGCTGATGGAGGTGCTCGAGTGCTGCGCGACGCTCGGCATCCACGCGATGAACATCGGTGTGCCGATCCTCGTCGAGGTGCTCGAGGAGGCGGGGGTGCGCAGCGGGGCATCCGAGCTCACCGAGTACCAGGAGCGGCTCAAGGCCGAGTTCACCGCCAACCGCGGGTACTGGCACTCGTTCTGGGACGAGATCCTCGAGCTCGCACCCGAGTTCTTCGACGCCTACACCGAGTTCTCGTCGGTGCCGTGGAAGACCGGCACCCTCGAGCCGAAGGTGAAGGAGTTCATCTACATCGCGTTCGACACGGCGGCGACGCACCTGTACACGTCCGGCCTGCGCCTGCACCTGCAGAACGCGGTCGGGTACGGCGCCACCGCCGAGGAGCTGATCGAGGTCATGGAGATCGCGTCGACCTTGGGCATCCACGGGCTGCTCGAGGCCGCGCCGATCCTGCAGGAGGAGAGTGGAGGCCGCGATGAGCGCGCGTGACCAGCCGTACGTCCTGACCGCGGAGGCCGAGCGCCGGTTCCGCGAGGTGCTCGGCGACGACGCCGTCGTCGTCGACGAGGAGGGCAGGGACGCCTACCGGGACCCCTACTGGTTCCACGGCGACCGCACCTACGACTCGTCGGCCGTGGTCTACCCCACGTCGACCGAGGAGGTGCAGGCGGTCGTGCGCATCGCGAACGAGCTCGGCGTACCGCTCTGGCCGTCGTCGCAGGGGCGCAACAACGGGTACGGCGGGCCGTCGCCCCGCGTCGCCGGCTCCGTGCTCGTGAGCCTCCGCCGCATGAACCGCGTGATCGAGATCGATCCCGAGCTCGCCTACGCGGTGGTCGAGCCGGGCGTCACCTGGATGGACCTGCACCAGGCGCTGCAGGACGCCGGGCACGACGACCTGCTCGTCTCGGTGCCCGACCTCGGCTGGGGCTCGGTCATCGGCAACACCCTCGACAGCGGCGTCACCTACCTGCCGCTCGGCACCGACTTCCAGGCGCCGACGGGCATGGAGGTCGTGCTCGCCGACGGCTCGCTGCTGCGCACCGGCATGGGCGCGATCCCCGACGCGAAGTCGTGGCACGTCTACAAGCGCGGGCTCGGCCCGGTGCTCGACCCGCTGTTCGTGCAGTCGAACTTCGGCATCGTCACGCGCATGGGCTACTGGCTGATGCGCAAGCCCGAGGCCTACGCCCCGCTGTTCCTCACGGTGCCGAAGGACACCCAGCTCGAGCAGGCGATCGACATCCTCCGCGAGCTGCGGCTCGACGGCGTGATCCGCGGCGTGCCGGTGATGCAGAACACCATCACCCTGTCGTCGCACTTCCCCGAGCTGCTCGGCAAGCTGCAGGGGGCGGATGCCACGCTGAGCGAGGACGCGCTGCAGGAGCTCGCCGACGTCTCCGGCGTCGGGCGCTGGGGCATGCGCACCGCGGTCTGGGGCGACCCGGTGGTCGTCGCGCGGCACGTGGAGAAGATCACCGAGGCGTGGTCCGCGATCGAGGGCGCCAGGGTGGACCACCACCGCACGTTCGGCCGCGACGAGTGGCACGAGATCGTCGACTTCGTCGACAAGGTGCAGGCGGGCATCCCGAACCTCGACATGCTCGAGGCGCTGCCCGACCACATCGGCCACGTCGGGTTCTCGCCGGCCGTCCCGCTCGTCGGCAGGGACGTGCGCGAGGTCGTCGACCTGCTCGAGGAGATCGTCGTGCGCGAGGCGGGCGTCAACTTCGTCATGGGCATCTGCGTCGCGAGCGAGCGCAGCGCGCTGCTCGTCAGCGGCCTCGCCTTCGACACGAGCGACGAGCAGCAGAGCGCGACCGCGTTCTCGACCGTGAAGTCGATGGTGCGCGCCGCCGGGGCCCTCGGGTACGGCGAGTACCGCGCGCACCTGGACTTCATGGACCTCGCCGCCGAGCAGTACTCGTTCGGGGACTTCGCCTACCGGAGGTTCTGCGAGCGGATCAAGGACGCCGTCGACCCCAACGGCATCCTCGCGCCGGGACGGCACGGCATCTGGCCGGCCGGACGGCGCGACGGCGACGGCAGCGGCGCCGTCGCCTGACAGCACGATCGAGCACACGACTCAACGAGGAGCAGACATGGGATCGGACACGACCACGGTCGTCGAGGCATCGGGAGCGGCGCTCACGGCGCTGCGGTCGGAGGTCGCCGGGCCGGTGCTCGCGCGCGGCGACGCCGGCTACCAGGAGGAGATCGACGGGTTCAACTCGCTCTCCCCGATGGCGCCCGACCTCGTCGTCGGCGCGACGAGCGAGGCCGACGTGCAGGCGGCCGTGCGGTTCGCCGGCGAGCACGGGCTGGAGGTCGTCATCCAGGCCACCGGCCACGGTTCGTACCGCACGGTCGACTCCGGGCTGCTGATCCGCACGCACCGGCTGGACGCCATCGAGGTCGACCCGGAGGCCGGCACGTTCACCATCGGCGCGGGTGCGCGGTGGATGGACATCCTGCCGCGCCTGGCCGAGCACGGCCTCGCCGCCGTCACCGGCTCGTCGCCCAGCGTCGGCGCGGTCGGGCTGATGCTCGGCGGCGGCGTCGGGCCCCTCAGCCGCACGCTCGGCTGGGCGGCCGACCGCGCGCGCTCGTTCCGGGTGGTGCTCGCGGACGGCTCGACCGTCGTGGCTTCCGCGAACGAGCACGCCGACCTCTTCCGGGCGCTGAAGGGCGGGAAGGTCGGGTTCGGCGTCGTGACCGAGGTGACCGTCGAGGCCGTGCAGCTGACGGAGGTCTACGGCGGCGGGCTCTTCTTCGCCGAGGAGCACATCGAGGCCGTGCATCGCGCGTGGCTCGACTGGACCGCGACGCTGCCCGAGAGCGCCAACACCTCGATCGGCATCCTGCGGATGCCGCCGGAGGGCGTGCCCGAGCCGCTCGCGGGGCGCACCCTCGCGCACGTGCGGTTCGCCCACGTGGACCTCGAGGGGGACTCGGCGTCGCTCGCCGCGCGCGGCGCGGAGCTCATCGCGCCGATGCGCGAGGTCGCACCCGTGCACCTCGACGGCGTCGGGCTGCTGCCGGCGCAGGAGGTGGGCACGATCCACGCCGAGCCGTTCGGACCGCTGCCGATCTGGGAGCGCGGCGACTTCCTCGACCCGGTCGACCAGGACTACGTCTCGACGATCCTCCGCCACGCGGGAGCCGGGGTCCCGGCGCCGTTCGCCAACGTCGAGACCCGCTTCTTCGGCGGCGCGATCGCACGCGAGCCCGAGGCGCCGAACTCGATCGGCGGCCGGCAGGCGGCGTTCTCGCTGCTCGTGGTCGCCGCGGTCGTCCCCGGGCTGAACGACGAGGCGCTGCCCGTCGCCGGGCCGGCGCTCTTCGACGACGTGGCGCACTACGCGCACGCCGAGGTGAACTACAACTGGGCGGGGCATCCGACCCCCGGCGACTTCGCGCGGCTCTGGCCCGCGGAGACGGCCGAGCGACTCCGCGAGGTCCGCGCCGAGTACGACCCCGACGGCCGCTTCGGCTTCGGCAACTGAACCAGGAGGAGGCCGCATGACGCAGATCGAGGGCAGGGTGGCCGTGGTCACGGGAGGCGGCTCGGGGATCGGGCGCGGCATCGCCGAGCAGCTCATCGCCGAGGGCGCGAGGGTGGTGATCGCCGACATCGAGCGCGAGGCGCTGGAGCAGACCGCCGCCGAGATCGGCGCGGAGGGCATCCACGTCGACGTGACCGATCCGGCGAGCGTGCAGGCGCTCGCCGACGAGGTCGTCGCACGCCACGGCTCGGTGGGCATCGTCGTCAACAACGCCGGCGTCGGGCCGCTCGCCCGCATGGCCGACATGACGCTCGCCGACTGGCGCTTCATCCTCGACGTGAACCTCTGGGGCGTGATCCACGGGGTGTCGACGTTCCTGCCGCTGCTCCAGGCGAACCCCGACGGCGGGCACATCGTGAACACGGGGTCGATGGCCTCGTTCGCGCCGATGGCCGGTGCGGGCGCCTACGCCGTGACCAAGTACGGCGTCGCCGCGCTCACCGAGGCGCTCGCCCTCGAGCTGGCCGAGGAGGGCTCGGACGTGCACCTCACGCTGCTCGCGCCGGGCACCGTGCGCACGAACATCAAGTCGAGCCTGCGCAACCGCCCCGCGTCGCTCGCGGGCGCGCTCGCCGACGTCGACATCTCGGAGGGACCCGCGCGGGACCTGCGCTGGATCGATCCGATCGACGCCGGCCGCATCGTGACCCGGGCGATCCGGAACGACGACCTGTACGCGGTGACCCATCCCGACTGGTGGCACCTCGTCGAGGCCCGGCAGCAGCAGGTGCGCGAGGGCTTCGAGCGCTACCCGGTGGAGTCGGCGTGAGCCCGCGCGGCACGGCCGCCCCGGTCGTGCGCGGCCGCGCGGGCGTGCTCCGCGAGATCGGCGAGCCGTTCTCGATCGAGCAGGTCGAGATGCTGCCGCTCGACCCGGCCCGGGTGCTCGTGCGCACGCACGCGAGCCCATTCTGCTCGACCGACGTGAAGAACTGGAGCGGCAAGCTCTTCAAGGTCCCGCCGACGATCCTCGGCCACGCCTCGATCGGCGAGGTCGTCGAGGTCGGCTCCGAGGTGCGGGGCGTCACGGTGGGGCAGCGGGTCGTCGTGCCGGGCACGCCCGAGTGCGGACGGTGCTACTACTGCGCGATCGGCGAGCCGTGGCAGTGCGGCGAGCTGTTCGACCTCGGGGGCGTCTACCCCGACGTCGCGCGCGGCGACGACGGCGCGGCGATCTCGTGCGCCGGCTGCGTCGGCGGGTACGCCGAGTACATGTCGGCCTCGGGCAACCAGGTGTTCCCGATCGAGTCCGACCTGTCGAGCGAGGTGCTCTCGATGCTCGGCTGCGGCATCACGACCGGTGTCGGCTCGGTGGCGAACGTCGCCGAGGTCGCGCCGGGCGAGTCGGTCGCCATCGTCGGCGCCGGGCACGTGGGGCTCTGGATGCTGCAGGCGGCCAGGCTCGCCGGCGCGGGCACGATCGTCGTGGTCGAGCCGCACGCGGGCCGACGCGCGATCGCCGCCTCGCTCGGCGCCGACCACCTCGTCGACCCGGACGACACGGACGCGGTCGAGGCCGTGCGCGACCTCACCGGCGGCCGGGGCGCCGACGTCGTGCTCGAGGCGGCCGGCCCGACGGCCGCGCAGCGCATCGCCGTGCGCGCGGCACGCCGGGGCGGGCGCACCGTGCTCACCGGGTTCGAGGTGGGCACCGCCGAGCTCGGGCTGCCCCAGGTCGAGACCGCGCTGCAGAGCCGCCGCATCCTGAGCTCGCAGAACGGCCAGGTGCACATGCGCAGCGACCTGCAGCGCTACACCGGCATGCTCGAGCGCGGGCTGCTCGACCCCGACCCGATCCTCACGCGGACCTACGCGCTCGACGAGCTCGACCTCGCGCGCGATCGCTCCGGGTCGCTCGACGACGTGTGCGGCATCATCGCGTTCGACTACTGAGCGGCGGCGCGGGCCGCCGGAACGACGAACGAGGGGGGCCCGGCGATGCTGGGCCCCCCTCGTTTTGCTCAGCGCTCCGGGCGGTACTTCGCCGGCCAGACCCCGTGCCGGCCCGGGGCGAGGATGCCCTTCGGGTCGACGGCGTCCTTGATCGACTCCGTGAACCGCCGGTAGGCGTGGTCGCCGAACGAGTACTGCTCGGCGGCGAGGTCCATCACGTCGAGGTGCGCGCGGTACTCGCCGTAGCCGAGCTCGCCGATCTCGGCGATCAGCTCGCGCACCGTGTCGAACGTCGCCCGCACGTGCGCCTCGTCGCGCCGGTCGAAGCTCATGGCGCTCACGATCATCGCGCTGCGGTCGTTGGTCGGGAAGATCGCGCACACGAAGTTCACCCCGGTGCGCTCGATGACGCGCGCCTTGATGCGCTCGACGACCTTGACGACCTCGCTGCCGGTGAGCGGCACGATGGGGGAGAAGCCGACGTGGCCGACCCAGTCGGGCATCTGCTCCATCATCTCCATGGTGGGCACGCCCGCGGAGATCTTCTGCATGAACGTGTCCATCTCCGACCAGTTCTCGGGCGTGAACCGGCCGAGCACGTCGACGCGTCCGCCCTCGATCGCGGACCACGCCTCGCGGAGGCGCTCGAGGTGGTGGTCGACGACGGGGCCGTCGCCCCAGAGCGCGGTGCGCATGCCCCAGCGGCCGATGCCCGTGGCATCCGCCAGCTCGTCGAGCCGCTCCTCCGACCAGGTGGCATCCGCTCCCGGGAACATGCCGAGGTGCTCGGGGAACTGCGCACCCATGGTGACGAGGTTCTGCACGTTGGGCACGCCCCGGATGACGCCCTCGAGCCGGAGCTCGCGGATGAGGTCCATGGCCTGGCCGAGCTGGTCCTCGCGCGGGATGGAGAGGTACAGCGGGGTGTAGACGCGCGGCCGGCGCATGAGCCAGACGCCCATGCGGGTCACGATGCCGTAGTTCGACTGCATGAACAGCGGGTCGAGGGTCGGGCCGAGTCCGCGCTTGTAGACGTGCCACGACGGGTTGTCGGGGATCGCGCCCATGCCGGTGCGCAGCAGCGACCCGTCGGCGAGCACGACCTCGAGGCCGCACGGGGCGGCGAAGTCGGAGCCGAGCGGCAGGTACGTCATGCCGTTGTCGAGCGAGTTGCCGATGATCGAGCCCCACCCGATGTCGGGCACCGACAGCAGCAGGTCGTCGCCCAGCTCGTGCAGCGCCGCATGCAGGTCGAGCCAGCGCACGCCGGGCTCGACCACGGCGTACGCGAGCTCGGTGTCGATGTGCAGGATGCGGTTCATGCGCCGCAGGCTGATGAGCAGCGAGCCGGCGACGCGGGCCGACGGACCGCCGTAGCCGTTGTTGCGGCCCTGCGACGAGGTCCAGACGGGGATCTCGTACTCGCCGGCGATGCGCACGACCGCCTGGAGCTCCTCGACGTTCGCCGGGAAGACCACGGCCGAGGAGTCGTAGGAGCGGTCGTCGTGGAACCAGTACGGGTCGCGGTAGGTGTCGCGTTCTTCCTCGGTGAGGAGGGCGTGCTCGCGGCCGACGACGGCGACGAGCTCGTCGCGCGCGGCGTCGGGCAGCTCGAAGGCCGGAGTGGCGGGCAGGGACCGGGCGGGCATCGTGTCGGTCATCGGGTCAGCCCTGCGCCGCCGCGTAGTCGGCCTCGGAGACTTCCTCGAGCCAGGTCGTGGTGCCGAGCGAGATCGCGGTGTGGCCCATGAGGGACTCGACGGTGCCGCCGTGCCAGTGGCGCTCGCCGGGCTCGATCCAGACGGTGTCGCCCTCGGTGATGACGCGCGTCTCGCCGTCGCCGCCGGTGACGAGCCCGCGGCCGCGGAAGACCTGCAGGATCTGCCCGCCCTCGTGGGAGTGCCAGTACGTTCGGGCGCACGGGGTGAAGATGACGTTGTTGATCTTCACGTCGGGGCGGTCGGTGACCACGCCGTCCGCCCACACCTCCCCGGTGAACGTGTTCGCGGCCTGCCCCGACGGGGCTCCCGATCGGCCCGAGATGATGCGCATCCTGTTGCCTCCTGCTGACGTCGTCGTCCGGATTGTCAGACGATAGTATATCCGAACGAGATAGTTGTAGTACCTGTAACTACTTGCTACCATCGCCGTACGCGAGTCGCACAGCTCGCGGACCGAGGACGCGAAGGGGCGAACCAATGGACACGACAGCACTCACGGTCGAACCGTCGAAGTGGGAGTTCCGAGACGTCATGGGGAGGTTCGCGAGCGGCGTCACCGTCATCACGACCCACGAGGACGGGCGCGACTACGGTGCGGCGGCCAGCGCGGTGAGCTCGCTGTCGGACGAGCCGCCCATGCTGCTCATCTGCCTCAACGTCGCCTCGTCGACCGCCCAGGCGATCGGGCGCTCGGGCCGGTTCGCGGTGAACGTGCTGGCGGAGGACTCCGGGCCGCTCGCGCAGCACTTCGCCTCGAAGTCGCCCGACAAGTTCGGCTCGGTGACGTTCGAGCGCGGCCAGGGCGACTGCCCGCTGCTCGCGGGCTCGATCGCCCAGTTCGAGTGCGTGGTCGAGGACCAGGTGCGCGGCGGCACGCACCTCGTCTTCCTCGCCCGGGTGCTGGGCGTGAGCTCCCAGCCGGGCAACCCGCTGGCCTACTTCCGCGGCTCGTTCGGGCGCATGGAGACGGCGCCGGATGCCGCTGCGCTGCACGCCGTGCGCGACTACGTCGTGAACTCCGTGTCCGACGCATCCACCGAGCTCGACGCCGACCGCATCGCGGCCGCCCTCGAACTCGAGCCGTCGCGCGTGTTCCTCTCCCTCGTCGCGCTCTCCAGCGAGGGCCTCGTGCGCCGCTCGGGCGCGACCTTCGAGGTCGAGCCCGTGCCCGACCAGGTGATCTACGACTACTACGCCGCGAAGCTCGCGATCGAGATCGGCGCCGCGGCGCAGACCGTCGGGCACGTCACGCCCGAGCAGCTCGTCGAGCTGCGTCGCCTGATGGAGGCCACGCTCGAGTTCGTCGACGGCGAGGAGTTCGTCGACCCCGAGGGCTGGATCCGCTCGAACGCGGCGTTCCACGAGTACCTGGTGGGACTCGCCGAGAGCGTGATCCTCACCGAGACGTACAAGGGCCTCCGGCTCCCGGCGCTCGAGCTGCGTACCATCCGGCGCGCGTCGACCAAGGCGTCGGTGAAGCTCCTCGAGGACCACAGTGCGATCGTGGCCGGCTACGAGTCGGGCGACCTCGAGGGCGTGCTGCGCACCCTCGCGGCGCACGCGAAGCGCCCGCAGGAGACCAGGGCGGCGGTGGCGGCCGCGTCCTGAGCCGGCCGGCGCCGCGGTCACATCACCATGCCGCCGTTGGCGCTGACGGTCTGCCCGGTGATGAACTGCGCCTCGTCCGAGCAGAGGTAGACGATCGTCGCGGCCATCTCCGACGGGGGCACGACCCGCGGGATGGGCTGGAGCTGCACGAGCTCGGCGAGCAGCGCCTCGTCCTTCGGGAGCATGTCGGTGCGCGTGGCCGCGGGCGCGACGGCGTTGACGCGGATGTTCTCGCGGCCCACGAGCGCGGCGATGGCGCGGGTCATGCCGAGCACGCCGGCCTTCGATGCGGGGTAGGCGGCCTGGAGCGGATAGGGCGCGAGGGCGCCCACGCTCGAGAGCGTGACCACCGCGCCGCCGCGCGCGCCGTTGGCTCGCAGCAGCGGGAGTGCGGCGCGCACGCTGTAGAACGTGCCGGTCAGGTTCACCCGGATGACCAGGTCCCACGCCTCGTCGTCGATCGTGCCCGGGTCGGGGTCGCCGCCGCGATCGCCGAGGCGCCACGGCGCGTCGGCGATGCCCGCGGCCGTGACGAGCGCGTCGAGGCGCCCGTGGTCGTCCGCGATGCGCGCGAACGCGGCGTCCACCTGCGCGCTGTCGCCGACGTCGACCGCGAGCGGCGTCGCCCGCTCGACGTCGTCCCACGCGTCCGCGAGTCGCTCGGCCGACCGGTCGAGCGCGTAGACGGTCGCGCCCTCGGCGAGCAGGCGCTCGGCGACGGCACGGCCAATGCCCCGCGCCGCCCCGGTGACCGCCGCGATGCGCCCCTCGAAGCGTCGCGCGCCCCAGGTCGTGACCGCCGTGCTCCCCACGTGCACCGAGGCCGGGTCCGATCCGTCAGTTTCCATCGCTCGCGCTCCTCCCATGCGGCATCCGCACCGATTGCCGTATTGCATGCGTGTCTGATTGTCGTACAATACCCGCAGACGGGTGGTGCGCGAGCCCCCATGTCGGCGACGTGGCCGCCCCCGGTGAACCTTCGAAGGAGAAGTCGACCGTGCACACCTTCCCCCGCCCGGCGAACGAGCGCCTCCACGTCGACCGAGTCCCGCTCGGACGCACCTGTCCCGAGTGCGGGGGTGCGGACGTCCGCACCTACCGCGTGCTGAGCGAGGGGGGCTGGTGGCAGGCCGTCAAGTGCCAGGACTGCCTCGCCTCGCTCGAGCGCGAGCCGTCGCCCGCGCTCGGCAGCTTCGTGCCCCTCGGCACGACCGTGCAGACCGGGGAGGCCGCCCGATGATCGGCGTCGACGTCGGCGGCACGTTCACCGACGTGGTCGCGATCCGCGACGGGCGCGTCGAGGTCACCAAGGTGCCGAGCGGACGCACCGACCCGGCGGGCTCGGTCGTCGAGGGCGCGAGGCGACTCGGCGTCGACGACAGCGCGGTGTTCAACCACGCCAGCACCATGGGCCTGAACGCCGTGCTCGAGCGCCGGCTGCCGAAGGTCGCGCTGCTCACCACGGACGGGTTCCGCGACGTGCTCGACCGCGGCTCCGTGCACCGGCCGCTCGACGCGCAGACCGACCCGTCGTGGCGCCGCACGTTCGGCGACGCCGCGCGGCCGATCGTGCCGCGCTACCTCCGTCGGGGCATCCGCGAGCGCATGACCGCCGACGGCGGCACGCTGCTCGAGCTCGACGAGGCCCAGGCCCGGCACGAGCTCGAGATCCTCGCCCGGTGCGAGGTCGAGGGCGTGGCGATCTGCCTCATCAACGCGTACGTGAACCCCGCCCACGAGGAGCGCCTGCGCGAACTCGTGCACGAGGTGCTCGGCGACGACGTGCACGTCTCGATCTCGTCGGCGACGTCGCCGCTCGCGAAGGAGTACGAGCGGGCCTCCACGACCGTGGTCGACGTGATCATGAAGCTGCTCTTCGGGGACTACGCGACGACCCTCGACCGCGGCCTCGGCGGGCTCGGGTTCGCCGGTCAGCTCAACTTCGCCGACTGCGCGGCGAACCTCCTGCCCTGGGACGAGGCGCTCGAGCGCCCGTTCCGCATCCTCTTCGCGGGCCCGGCCGCCGGCACCGTCTCGAGCAACCACCTCGGCCAGGCGATCGGGCGCCGCGACCTGCTCTGTGCCGACGTCGGCGGCACCTCGACCGACGTGTCGATCATCGTCGACGGCAGGCCGTTCGTGCAGAACACCTTCGAGATCGAGCACGACCTCATCATCAACGCGCTCTCGACCGAGGTGTCGAGCGTGGGCGCGGGCGGCGGCAGCCTCGTCACGGTCTCGAGCTCCGGGGGCATCCTCGTCGGGCCGGGCAGTGCCGGCGCCGAGCCCGGGCCCGCCTGCTACGGCCGCGGCGGCACGCAGCCGACGGTGACGGATGCGGCGCTGCTGATCGGCATCCTGGACGCCGACGGGTTCGCCGGCGGCGAGTTCGCGCTCGACGTCGAGGCGGCGACCCGCGCCTTCGAGCGGCTCGACACCCCGGTGCCGCTCGTCGACCGCGTGCGCACCGCGTACCGCCTCGCCGTCGCGCACATGGCCGAGGAGATCCTCAACGTGGCGGTGCGCCACGGCGTCGACATCCGCGACTTCGCCCTCATGTCGTACGGCGCCGCCGGCGGCATGCTGCTGCCCGCGGCCATGGACCTGCTGCCGCTCAAGGAGGTCGTCGTCCCGCCGCATCCGGGGCTCTTCTCGGCCCTGGGGCTGCTCTCGGCCGACCAGGTGTACTCCGAGTCGGAGAGCGCCTACGTGGTCTTCGGCGAGCACACCGTCGACGAGGTCGCCGCCGTGTACGACCGCATGGAGGCGAGGCTCCGCGAGCGGCTCGGCGCCGCGGCCGAGGGCGTGACCGCGCGGCGCAGCTTCGACGGGCGCCTGGTCGGGCAGAGCTGGGAGACGCCGTTCGTGCCGATCCCCGACGGGCCCATCACGGCCGAGTCGATGGGTGCCATCGTCGCCGGGTTCCACGACGCGTACGAGGCCCGCAACGGCAACCGCTTCGACGCGTTCCCGGTGGAGGGCGTGACCTACCGGGTCGAGCTCGTCGTGCCGGCCGAGAAGGTCGAGTACGTGCCGGCCGAGCCGGTCGAGCCGTTCACGGCGACGCCCGAGGGCACGATCACGCTCTCGTACCTCACCGACGAACCGGTGCAGGCGGAGTGGTTCTCGCGCGGCAACCTCGGCATCGGCGCGCAGGTCACCGGCCCCGCGGTGATCCGCGAGGAGCTCAGCACGACGTTCGTCTCGTTCGGACAGACCGCGGTGGTCGGCACCTGCGGGGAGATCATCATCACGACGGGGAGCAGGGCATGACCATCACGACGCCGGAGACCCGGCCGCGGCAGCTGATACGGGACCTCGACGAGGCGGCGTTCCGCGACGCCTACGGCTGCGACAGGTACACCGCGACGGTGCTCGGCAATCGGTTCGACTACCTCGTCGAGCACATGAGCGCGCGCCTGCTGACGGGTGCGTTCTCGCCCGTGCTGCGCGACTTCTACGACCTCGCCTGCACGGTCGCGGGCCCGGCCGAGCTCGGTTACCCGGTGCCGGCGGCGAGCAACGGCATCGTGCTCATGGCCGGCACGACCATCGACGCCGTGCCGAACATGGTGAACGAGTACGGCGCCGAGCGGCTGCGCCCCGGCGACGTGCTCATCGCCAACGACCCGTACCGCACGGGGAACCACAACAACGACCTCGTCTTCACCCGGCCCGTCTTCGTCGACGGCGCGATCGCGGCGTTCGTCACGCTCAACGCCCACCAGCTCGACATGGGCGGCACGGTGCCCGGCGGGTTCAGCGCGACCAAGCAGAACGTGTTCGAGAACGGGCTCGTGCTCTCGCCGCGCCTGCTCGTGAGCGAGGGCGTCAACGTGCCCGAGTCGTGGAACGTGATCTTCGACAACGTGCGCATGGCCGAGGTGCTGCTGCCCGACATGCAGACCGTCTGCTCGAGCCTCGAGCTCGGCGAGCAGCTGGTGCGCGAGTCGATCGACCGCTACGGGCTCGCGGCCTTCCACGGCGCGATGCGGTATGCGACGGATGCGGCGGCCGAGCGCATGGCCCTCGGCATCGCCGAACTGCCCGACGGCGACTGGGAGGCCGAGCACGGCGTCGACTGCGACGGCATCGACGACACCGAGTCGTATCCGGTGCGCGTCGCGATCCGCAAGCGCGGCGACCGCATCGAGGTGGACTTCTCCGGCACGCACCGGCAGGCGCGCACCTCGATCAACGCGACCGTCTGGGAGGTGAAGACCGCGATCGGCGTGGCGTTGAAGTACAACTTCGACCCGCGCGGCCGGTTCAACTCCGGGCTGTTCCGCAACATAGACATCGTGCTGCCCGAGGGCACCGTGGTCTCGGCCCTCCCGCCCGACGGCGCGGTGTTCCTCTACTTCGAGCAGAGCCAGGTCATCCTCGCGACCGCGCTCATGGCGCTCGAGCAGGCGATGGGCGAGCGCGCGATCGCGGGCGACCGCGCCGGCACCAACCTGCACACCGCCTTCGGCGCCTGGCCCGACGGCCGGCCGTGGGTCTCGGCGATGCAGTGCGGCGGCGAGATCGGGCCGTACGGCGCGAACCGTCACGGCGACGCCGACACCCAGTGCATGTCGTACCTCGCCAACGGCGTCGCACCGTCGGTCGAGGCCGTCGAGAAGGACAGCCCGGTCGTGATGCTGCGGCACGAACCCGTGCCCGACACCGCCGGTCCGGGTGTGCACCGCGGCGGCAACGCCATGCTGCGCGACACGCTCTGGCTGACCGACGCGGCGCACTCGATCATCGAGCTCCGCCACAAGTCGATCACCGGCTTCGGCGTGCACGGCGGCGGCCACGGCCGCAACGGCGGCGTCTGGATCTACCCGCCCGACGACGCCGGCGCGCCGAACGTGCCCGCGACCGGGCCCGACTCGTTCCGCTCGGGCACCGCGTGGGCCGGGGTGCTCGACCCCGAGACGAACGCGCCGTCGCGACAGGGCGAGTACGTCTACCCGTTCGCGAACGCGAACGTGAGCGCCAGGCAGTCGGTGCTGCGGTACATCACCAACGGGGCTGGAGGCTGGGGCGACCCGCTCGAGCGCGACCCCGAGAAGGTGCGGATCGACGTGCGCGACGAGTACGTCACGATCGGCGGGGCGGCAGACCTGTACGGCGTGGTCGTCACGGGCGACCCGCACGAGGACCCCGAGGGCGTGGCGGTCGACGCGGATGCCACGGCGGCGCTGCGCGAGCAGATGCGGGCCGAGCGCGGCTAGGCGGTGTCGGCGCCCGGCGCAACCCCGTGACGGAATCGGGCGGCGCGGCGAGAATCGTCGGCATGGCGGATTCCCCGATCGTCCTCGGACCGATGCTGCGCTACACCGACGAGACCTCGGCCGCGGTCTGGGTCGAGACGGCGGCGGATGCCACGGTCACCGTCGGCGCCGACGGGCGCGAGTGGCACGCGAGGACGTGGGCGGTGCACGGTCACCACTACGCGCTCGTCGAGGTGGACGGGCTCGAGCCCGGCTCCAGGCGCGAGTACGAGGTGCTCGTCGACGGCGCGCGGGCGTGGCCCGAGGCATCCGACACCCCCGCATCGGTGATCGCGACGCGCGCGCCCGACGCCGGCCTACGCATGGCGTGGGGGTCGTGCCGCACGAGCGTGAGCCACGACGCGTACGGCAACCGCCGGCACGGCGTCGACGCGATGCGCGCGTTCTCGCTCGCCATGGTCGAGGACGACGGGCTGCGACCCGACCTGATCCTGCTGCTCGGCGACCAGGTGTACGCGGATGTCACCACGAAGCCGATGCAGGAGTTCATCGCCGAGCGGCGCTCGCTCAGCGAGCCGCCCGGCAAGGAGCTGACGGACTTCGAGGAGTACGCGCACCTGTACCGGCTCGCCTGGTCGGACGACGCGAACCGGTGGCTGCTCTCGACGGTGCCGAGCGCGATGATCTTCGACGACCACGACGTGCGCGACGACTGGAATGCCTCGCTCTCCTGGAAGCGGAAG
This sequence comes from Agromyces rhizosphaerae, assembly GCF_027925245.1. NCBI lineage: Bacteria > Bacillati > Actinomycetota > Actinomycetes > Micrococcales > Microbacteriaceae > Agromyces > Agromyces rhizosphaerae. Next base: position 797,125 of record NZ_BSDP01000001.1, on the reverse strand, counting down.
ATGGAGCAGACGTCGTGGTGGCACGGCCGCATCGTCGCGGGCCTCGCGTCGTACTGGGTGTACCAGCACCTCGGCAACCTGTCGCCCGCCGAGCGGGCGGAGGACGAGCTCTGGCGGCGCATCGCCGCCCATGACGGCGATCACGAGCTCGACCTGAGCGACGTGCTCGACGACTTCGCCGACCGCGTCGATCGCGAGCCGTCGACCTACCGGTTCAGCTTCGTGCGCGACTTCGGCGACCTGCGGCTCGTCGTGGTCGACTCGCGTGCGGCGCGCGATCTCGACCCCGATGCGCGGGCGCTCGTCGGCCACGGCGAGTGGGAATGGGTCGACGCGCAGCTGCAGGGCGGGTTCCGCCAGCTGCTCGTCGCGACCTCGTTGCCCTGGCTGCTGCCGATCGGGCTGCACCACGTCGAGGCGTGGGACGAGGCGATCTCCCAGGGGGCGTGGGGCGGTGCCGCGGCATGGGTCGGCGAGCAGCTGCGCCAGACGGTCGACCTCGAGCACTGGGGTGCATGGCAGCAGAGCTTCCAGGAGCTGGCACGTGCCGCGACCGAGGTCGCCGACGGCGAGCGGGGGGATGCCCCGGAGACCGTGACGGTGCTCTCGGGAGACGTGCACTACTCGTACGTCGCCGAGGTCGAGCGCGACCGCGGCAGCCGCATCGTGCAGGCGGTCTGCTCGCCCGTGCGCAACCCGCTGCCGATCGTGATGCGCTGGTTCTCGGTGGTCATGTCGTACGGCGTCGCGAAGCCGTTCGGCGCGGCGGCGGCCCGCTCGGTGAAGGTGCCCGATCCGCCGTTCGAGTGGCGCACCACGAAGGGGCCGTGGTTCGACAACAACCTCTCGGTGCTGGAGCACGGTGCCGACGGGCTCACGATGACGTGGCACACCGGCGACACGACCGGGCGCGCGCCCGAGGACCCGGTGCTCGAGGAGGTCGCGCGGGTGCTGGTGGGTCCGCGCGGTGCGCCCGGCGATGTCGAGCCGCCGAGCCCCGGTGACGGCGGCTCGAACGGCGCGGGGCCGCTGTCGCGGGCCGGGCGATGGGTGGGCGCGACCGCGGCCGACGCGCGCTCGCTGGTGAGGCGCGGCTGACACTGCGGCTGAGACGACGGATGCCCCGGGGCCGCGTGGCCCCGGGGCATCCGCCCCGTTCCCCCTGGTGTTTCCCTCGTGTTCCCCCGGTCAGTTGGCGATGCCGCCGCAGAGCACCGGAACCGTCGCCTCGAGCGGGATCGCGCCGCTCAGCGACGAGGCCATGCTCGCGAACGGGTCGTCCGCGTTGAAGGCGTAGGCGCCGTTGCTGTCGAAGTCGATGCCGTGCACGACGACCTGCACGGTGCCGGCGTCGGTGTACCCCGGCACGTCGGTGAACGTGCGCTGGTAGTACAGGTAGCCGTTCGCGTCGGCGGTGGCGAAGCGGTCGAGCGCGAGCGCGCTGGCCGGGCTGGTGTCGCCGGTCGACGTGAGCGAGGTCAGGATGCCGCCGTAGAACGGGATGCCGTCGACCACCGAGACGACGCCGTCGGCGCCGGCCGCGCCGGGTCCGGGGCAGCCCATGTCGGTCGCCGCGCCGGGCACGCCGTGCAGGTGCATCGCGTGCGGCAGGTTCGGCGACAGGCCCCACGCCTCGACGGTGACCTGCAGCTTGCCGTTCGGCAGTGCCTTCACGCGGGTGGTGCCGCTCGCGGCGGACTCGGGCACGGATGCCGGCTGGATCGCGTTCAGGGTGTAGCTGTAGCTCGCCACCTTCGGCGACGGGTTCGTGTCGTGGGCGGCGTTCGCCGCGGTCGCACCGCCGATCGCCAGCGCGATGCCGGCCGTGGCGGCGAGTGCGGCTCGTGTTGCGTTCCTCATCGGGTACTCCTTCGTCCTGCTGGTCGTCGGGCGCCGCGCGCTCTCGCGTCGGGCGGGCCCGTGACGGCATCGGAACGGCCGTCAGCGAGGAGTTCGGAGCGGCGGGGCGGGCGGATTGGACGGATGCGGGGTGGGTTCGCGGTGCTGGGCGCACGTGTCTGCGGAGATCGTGGGTGACACGCCGGGAGCGGATGCCGCGTGGCGGCGTGTCGTGCGGGAACTCCGCGTCGGCGAGCAGGGTCGGCCCCGCGCGACGGGCGCGGGCGCGGCCGGGGCCGGGCGACCGTAGGCTGAGGCGATGGAGCTCGACGCACTCGTGGAGCGCGCGGTTGCGCTCGCCGAGGTCGGCCCGGCCGGCGGGGGAGCGCGCGCGATCCTGGGCATCGCCGGGGCACCCGGTGCGGGCAAGTCCACGCTCGCGGCCGCGGTGGCGGCGGGCGTCGCGGCCCGGGGCATCCGCACCGCCCTGCTGCCGATGGACGGGTTCCACCTCGCCGACGTCGAGCTCGCGCGACTCGGCCGGCTCGACCGCAAGGGCGCGATCGACACGTTCGACGGGTGGGGGTACCTGGCGGTGCTGCGCCGGGTGCGCGAGTCGCGGCACACCGTCTACGCGCCGAACTTCGAGCGCACGCTCGAGCAGCCGATCGCCGGCGCCGTCGCCATCGAGCCGGGCGTCGAGCTCGTGGTGACCGAGGGCAACTACCTGCTGATGGGCGACGAGCCGTGGTCGCTCGTGCCGGCCGTGCTGGCCGAGACGTGGTTCGTCGACGCGCCCGACGACGTGCGGCGCGCGCGCCTGGTCGCGCGCCACGTCGAGTTCGGCAAGTCGCCGGATGCGGCCGCGGCCTGGGTGCGCGACGTCGACGAGCCGAACGCGCGGGCCGTCATCGCGCGGCGCGACGCGGCCGACCTGGTCGTGCGTGCGAACTGAAGGACGAATCGCGCAACACGCCGCGTTGCGGCGGCGACACGACCGAGGTCTCCTTCGCTTCGCGCGCAGCGGGTGACGAAGTGTCGGATGCGGCGGGCGACACGCCGTACGGCGACGGCGACACGCCCGGCGTCGGCTCGAGGCATCCGACATTTCGACACCGCATGGGCGCGGACGCACGCGCCGGTGGGTCAGCGCGCGAGCGCGGCCTCCAGGCCGTCGAGGATCAGGTCGAGGCCGTAGTCGAACGAGCGGCCGAAGTCGTAGTCGGGCTGCATCACGTACTCGGTCGCGAAGCGCACCATGTGCGGGTACTCGTCGGGCGACAGCGGCGTGACCAGCTCCTCGGCGATCTCCGACAGGTCGCCCTCGCGCTCGCCGAACGGCAGCGCCGCCTCCTGCATGGCGAACCCGTAGAGGAACGCGTCGAGCACCGCGGCGGCGTGGGCGATGAGCTCGATCGGGAACCCGGCCTGGAACCACACGGCGAGCACGGCCTCGTGGTGGCCGAGGATGCTCGCGTCGGGGTTCGTGCGCGACTCCATGAGCGGCGGCGCCCACGGGTGGCGGCGCAGCACGTGCCGGGCCGACTCGGATCGCATGCGGATCGCCTGCTTCCACGGCAGGTCCAGCGGCGGCCTCGTGATCTCGTCGAAGACTCGGCCGACCATGCCGTCGATGATGTCGTCCTTGTTCGAGACGTAGTGGTAGATCGTCATGGGCTTCACGCCCAGGTGGTCGGCGAGGCGGCGGATCGTGAGCGCGTCGACGCCGATGCGGTCGGCGAGCTCGACCGCGCCGTCGAGCACGACGTCACGCGAGAGCGAGCCGCGCGACCGCCTGGCGGGGGCATCCGTGCTCGCCGTGCCGCCGGCTCCGGTGGCAGGGGCGGGCGGATGCTGCGCCGCGGTCGTCTCGGTCATGCGATCTCCTCCTCGCCGGCGCGGGTCGCGTGTGCCCGCAGCGGCTTCGTACTTTGTACGACACCCTACCGCATCGCCCGATGGACCGGGACCGGGCCGGGCGCCCGCCGCAGGCGCGCACGTCCCCCGAACTGGGGGTGAGAAAGCCCGGACGCAAGACTCCGCTCTGGGAGGATGTCGCGCATGTCGAACACTCCCCAGTCGGCCGCGCCGGCTCCCGCAGACGTCCAGCCGCCCGCGCCGACCCACGCCTCCCCGGGCGGCAATCCGCTCGGGGTCACGGCCCTCGTGCTCGGCATCGTCGGGCTCGTGCTCGCGCTGCTGCCGATCGTCGGGTTCTTCGGTGGGTTCATCGGGTTCGTCGGCCTCGTGCTCGGCATCATCGCGCTCGTGCTGAAGAACAAGAAGCGCGGCGCGGCGATCACGGGCACGATCCTCTCCGGCCTCGCGCTGGTGCTCTCGATCGTCATGGGCGTCGTGTACGCGGCCGCGTTCGTGGCGGCCGTCGACGACTCGCTCGAGGTGACCGTCAACGGCGAGGTGGTCGAGGGCTTCGCCGACGATGAGGTCGAGGAGGAGGCGCCCGCGGTCTCGACCGAGCCGGGTGCCGCCGGCAACCCGCTGCCGTTCGGCAGCACGGTCGTGGTGAACGACGAGGACGGCCCTGCGTGGGAGGTTGCCGTGGGCGCGCCCACCGTCGATGTCACCGCCGACGTGCTCGCCGCGAGCGACTTCAACACCGAGCCCGCACCGGGTCGGCAGTTCGCGAGCCTGCCGGTCACCGCGACCTACGTGGGCTCGGGCGAGGCGCCGCCGGCCGAGCTGGTCTTCACGTTCATCGCGCCGGACGGCCTCGAGTGGTTCGACTCCTATGTGCTCTACGACGGTCTGCTCATGGAGATGGACGCCGTGTCGACCGGCGAGACGGTCAGCGGCGTCGTGATCATCGAGATCCCGACCGAGGGCGCGGGCGACGGCCCCTGGGGCACCGGGTACATCTACGGCGACATCGCCTGGTACTTCGGCGACGTGTAGGCGACGGCGCCGCCACGGCGCGCGGGATCGGCTTCGGGCCGGGATGCGGACTGCATCCCGGCCCGAACTGCGTCTGTGGGCGGATGCGGGCGTCTACGGGCGGTTGGGAGCCACGTCGAGAACTCGGTGCATCCGACCCCTTGTCTTTCGTACAAAGTACGAGTACGCTCGCCCACAGGTTCCCGTACTAAGTACGAACCTCGTGAACGTCCTCCGGACCCGAGATGAAGGAAACGACCATGCAGACCCAGACCACTCCCCAGAACCAGGCCGGCGCCGAGCAGGCCTCCGCGCCGGTGCCCGCCGTGCCCGCCGAGATGGACGCGGTGCTCCAGCACCGCTACGGCGGCAGCGAGATGCTCGAGCAGGGGCGCATCGCAGTGCCGCAGCCCGGCGAGGGCGAGGTGCTGCTCCGCGTGCGGGCCGCCGGCCTCGACCGCGGCACCTGGCACCTGATGTCGGGCAAGCCGTACCTCGTGCGCTTCATGTTCGGCTTCCGCGGGCCGAAGCTCCCGGTGCCCGGGCTCGACGTGGCCGGCACCGTGGTCGCGCTCGGCGAGGGCGTCACCGACCTCGCGATCGGCGACGAGGTGTTCGGCGTCGCCACCGGCAGCTTCGCCGAGTACGCGGTCGCGCCGACCGCGAAGCTCGTGAAGCGTCCGGAGTCGCTCAGCCCGGAGGCCGCCGCGGCGGTGCCCGTGTCCGGCATGACCGCGCTGCAGGCCGTGGTCGACGAGGGCCGCGTGCGGCCGGGGCAGAAGGTGCTCGTCACGGGCGCCTCGGGCGGCGTCGGCAACTACGCGGTGCAGATCGCCGTGGCATCCGGTGCCGAGGTGACGGGCGTCGCGAGCGCCGGCAAGGCCGAGTTCCTGCGGTCGCTCGGCGCGGCGCACACGGTCGACTACCGCACCACCGACGTGACCACGCTCGACGAGCGCTTCGACCTCATCATCGACATCAACGGCCGCGCGCCGATCCGCCGGCTGCGGCGCATCCTCGCCCCCGAGGGCACGCTCGTGATGGTCGGCGGCGAGGACGGCGGCTGGTTCATGGGCGGGTTCCAGCGCCAGCTCAGCGCACCGCTGCGCAACGCGTTCACGACGCAGCGCATCCTCGGCTTCATGTCGGCCGAGCGGAAGGAGAGCATCGAGCGGCTCGCCACGATGATCGTCGCGGGCCAGGTGCGCCCGCAGGTCTCCGAGGCGTACCCGATCGCCGACGTGCGTCGCGCGATGGACGACCTGGTCGGCGGCCGGGTCTCGGGCAAGGCGGTCATCACCGTCGCCGTGTAGCGGCTCGATTCCACAGTCGTTGCGCACGGCGCGGATCGGCGTCGCGTCCCCGGTACGCTCCCCGCGTGGACCACGACGGCGCCGACGGCAACGAACGGCTTCCCGTTGCGCCGACCGCCTACCGGAGACTCCGCAGGACGAAGCCGCTCGCCATCGTGATGCTGTGCTCGGTCGCGGTGTTCGGGGTCTCGGTGATCGCCGACGCCGAGGGGCCGGTCGAGGGGACGTCCGCAGCGACCGTGGTCTCCGGGCTGGTCAGCGTGATCGGCCTCGTCGTGAGCCAGGTGATGTCGATCCAGTTCCAGTTCGCGGTCGGGGCGGAGGCTCGGTACGGCTACTCGACCACGCTCGCGGGGGGAGTCGGAGTCGAGACCCGGCACCCGGTGACCGGGGCGATCCTGCGCGAGGCTGGTGCACCGCGACTCCGCGTCCGGGACTTCCGTCGTCTGGTCGAGGCCGACGTGCCCCCCGACCCGGGGCGGTAGGCGGACGACGGATGCCCCGCAGTCAGCCGCCGACGAGCTCGGCGCGCGTGCGCTCGTAGCGCTTCCGGCCCACGGCCCGCCACATCACGCGGAGCGGCCCGGGGAGGTTCCGCCGCAGCCAGTCGTCGCCGTCGGGCTGCGCCTCGATGATCGCGCCGAGCTGGTCCCACATGCGACCCTTCGGCGTGGCCTTGCGGCCGTGCTCGGAGTACCACTCCAGTTCCTTCTGGGTGTGCGTGGTCTCGATCACCGGCACGATGTTGGTCTCCTCGTCGGGCAGGTGCACGTCGAGGGCGGCGTTGATGCCGTCGAGCGCGGCGAGCACGTCGGCCGGGTCGCCGGCGGTCGTGCGCCAGGCGGGCAGCGCGGCGTCGAGCGCCCGCAGCTGCACGAGCATCTCCGCGTGCTGCGCCTTCATCCGCTCGACGTGCAGGGCGCAGCTGGGTGCCCGCGCCTCGAGCGTCGACCAGAGCTTCGCGTCCTCGCCCTCGTGGTGCGCGTGCAGGCCGACCGACATGAGCTCGAGCTGGCTCGCGACGGCCTCGGCGTGCGCCGTGTCGCCGCCCTGCACGCCGCGCACGAGCTCCGGCCCCTCGCCGAACCCGCGCTTGAACATGCGGTGGATCTCCGCCATCCCGCGCGCGTCGCAGGTCTTCGCCTCCGGCGCCTCGCCGCTCGACGGCAGTGCTGCTGCGGCCATGATACCTCCCCCGGTCGCGCCGGGATCCGATCCCGGTCGACTCGCCGGCCGCCTCGGGCGGGCGGCCCGACGGCCACACGATAGCGCCGCGGCGCACACGACCGCCAGTGCCTCCGAGGGGTGGGCGCAGATGCGCCCGGTCGCGTCAGCCGAACCGGCGCGGGTCGAGGAACCCGGTGTCGAGGGCGGATGCCTCGCCGGCGACGGCCTGCGCCACGAGTTCGCCGAGCGCGGCGGCGTGCTTGAACGAGTGCCCGGAGCATCCGCCGCCCACCGTCACCCGCGGGTGCGCGGTCGGGCCGACGAGGAACTGGTTGTCCGGTGTGTGCGCCATGATGCAGGTCGTCACGTCGCTCGGTTCGGGGTCGAGGTCGGGGAACGTGGCGGCGACGAGGTCGTGGATCTCGTCGGTCTCGCCGGGGTGCACGACCCGGTCGATCGCGTCGGGGTCGTCGGCGTGGAACGGGCCGTCGAACTCGGGGCCGACCTTCGCGTCGAAGCCGTCACTCGCGCCCGGCGCGGACTCGGGCATCGCCCCGTGCCCCCACACCCAGGTGTCGCGCCCCGGCACGCTGCGGATGAACACGGGCAGCACGTCGAGGGCGGCCGAGCGACCCGGCTTCGCCCGGAACCACGTCATCACCACGCGGTGCGGCACGACCGGCGCGCCGGGCACGAACCGCGGGATCCACGGCCCGGCGGTGACGGCGACGTGGCGCACGCGGTAGCTCGCGGCATCCGTCTCGATGGTCACTCCGTCGGCGTCGGGCGTGATCGCGGTCACGCGCGTGCTCGTGCGCAGGCGCGCGCCCATCGCCCGGGCAGCGTCGGCGGCGGCGACGATCGCCGCCTCGGGGCGCAGGATGCCCGCTTCGGGGTCGAAGACGCCGACGTCGCCCGGGTCCATCCGCGCGTGGCCGGGGAACCGGCGCGCGACCTCCTCGGCGTCGAGCCGCTCGACGGGCAGGTCGTGCGCGGCCGCGGTGCGGAGCGTGCCGGTGATGAGGTGCGAGTCGGGAGGCCCGATCATGATGCCGCCCGTCTGCATGAACAGCGGCGTGCCGGCGGATGCCTCGAGCTCGCGCCACAGCGCGCGGGCCCGGCGCGCGATCGGGGCGAGGCCGGGATGCTCGAGGCACGCGACGCGGAACAGGCGGGTGCGCCCGGTCGACCCGCCGAGTGCGTGGCCGGGCTCGTGCAGCTCGAAGCCGAGCACGTCGAGGCCGCGCACGGTGAGCTGCCAGGCGGCGCTCGACCCGACGGCGCCGAGGCCGATCACGGCCACGTCGGCGTCGAAGTCGGAGGTCACGGGAGTGGGCATGGTGCGATTCTCGTCGCCCGCGGGCCGGAGCGCGAGGGGTGACCACGCCGCCGGCTTGACGCGCGCCGCGGCGCCACGTTGGCTGGTCGCATGAGCGCGCACGAGCACCACGGCCACGACCACGGCGACGGACCGCACCGGCACTCGGGCGACGAGGCCGCCGACTGGGACGCCAGCTACGCCGACTCGGAGCAGCGCTGGAGCGGCCGGCCGAACGCGCAGCTCGTCGCCGAGCTCGACGGGCACGCGCCCGGCACTGCGCTCGACGTGGGCAGCGGCGAGGGCGGCGACGCGATCTGGCTCGCGCAGCGGGGGTGGACGGTGACGGGGCTCGACCTGTCACCGGTCGCGGTCGAGCGCGCGCGGCGGGCTGCGGGCGAGGCAGGGGCATCCGTCGAGTGGGTCGCGGCGGACATCGCCGGCAACCCGCTGCCGGGCCGCACGTTCGACTTGGTCGCGGGGCACTACCTCGCCCTGCGACGGGACACGGCGTCGACGGCGATCGGCGCGATGCTCGACGCGGTCGCGCCCGGCGGCACGCTGCTCGTGGTCGGCCACGGCGCCGAGCACCGCGCGACCGCGCTCGAGCACGGCTTCGACCCCGACGACTACCTGCAGCCCGCCGACTTCGCTGCCGCGCTCGGCGACGGCTGGGCGATCGAGGTCGACGAGACCCGGCAGCGAGCGGATGCCGCGGACGAGTCGTCCCACCACGTCTCCGACGTCGTGCTGCGCGCCCGGCGCGCCTGAGGACGCGCTCCGCGCGAAGTGTACGAATCGGATACGATCCGTACCATTCCGGCACGGCGGTCGCGAGGGTGCGACCGGGAGGGACGCATCGATGGGCGACACCGGCACCCCTGCGGCGACGACGCGCATGCGCGCGGAGGACCTCGATCCCGATCTTCGCAGGCCCTATCGGGTGGCGCCGCCGATCGCGGTGCGTCGTGCGTGGCAGCGTCGGCTTGCGAACCGGGCGATGCGCCTCATGCCGCCGCCGCGCCTCGCCGAGGGAATGACGCTCGAGGTCGTCGACTTCGACGTGCCCGCCACGGGCGTGCGCGTCTTCACGCCGCCCGGTGCGTCCGGCGCGGCGCTGGTCTGGATCCACGGCGGCGGCTACGTGATCGGCGCCGCCGAGATGGACGACCGCGCGTGCGCGGGGCTGGCGGCACGCCTCGGCATCACGGTCGTGTCGGTGCAGTACCGGCTCGCCCCGGCGCATCCGTTCCCCGCACCCCTCGACGACTGCGTCGCCGCATGGGAGTGGGTGCAGCGCGAGGCCGCCGGGCGGGGACTCGATCCGGAACTGGTCGCCGTCGGCGGGCAGAGCGCGGGCGGCGGGCTCGCGGCGGCGCTCGCGCAGCGCCTCGCCGACCTCGGCGGCACGCAGCCGGCCGCGCAGCTGCTGTACTGCCCGATGCTCGACGACCGCACGGCCGCCACGAGGGCGCACGACGCCCGGCGCCACTTCGCCTGGTCGAACCGCGACAACCTCGTCGGCTGGCGTTCGTACTTGGGGGCGGCGCCGGGCGCGGCCGAGGTGCCCGCCTACGCCGTTCCCGCGCGCCGGGCAGACCTCGCCGGACTTCCGCCGGCCTGGGTCGGGGTCGGCGACATCGACCTGTTCCACGACGAGGACGTCGCCTACGCCGAGGCGCTGCGGGCGGCGGGCGTCGAGGTCACGACGGACGTCGTGCCGGGCGCACCGCACGGCTTCGAGACGATCGCGTGGTCGAGCGAGATGGCGAAGGCGTTCCGCCGCCGGGCGGAGGAGTGGCTCGCCGCGCGCCTGGGGGTCGCGTCGAACGCCTCCTGAGGCCGGGAGCCGCACCGCCGGGGTCGCCCCCGTTCCGGGGCCTGTCGCCGCGCGGCATCCGCCCCTACGCTGGGGTGCGTCAAGGACTGACGCGACCGGGATGATCGGGGGATCGGCATGGGCGAGACGACGGTGCGGATGCGACGGGGGACCGGGCGATGAAGGTCTTCTGGCGCGTGCTGCTGGTGCTGTTCGGTGTCGCGCTCGTCGCGATCGCCGCGTTCGTCGCGACGCTGGTGCGGGGGTTCCGCACGCAGGACCCGCGGATCCTCGAGCCGATGCGGCGATTCCTCAACGAGACCGTGAACCCCGAGACGCTGAAGACGGCCGGGAAGAAGGGCGAGGAGACGTCGGTCATCCACCACGTCGGGCGGTCGACCGGCACGGAGTACTCGACGCCGATCGGGGCGAAGCCGACCGCGGGCGGATTCGTCGTCGCCCTGCCGTACGGGTCGGGCGCGCAGTGGGTGCGCAACGTGGTCGCGGCGGGCTCGGCCGTGCTCGAGCACGACGGCGAGACCCACGTGGTGCACGACCCCGCGATCGTGCCGATCGAGGACACCGTGTTCGCGACCGACGAGCCGTGGATCCTGGGCGTGTTCGGCGTGCGCGAGGCGCTGGTGCTGCGCACCTGAGCGCGCGACCCGACGGACGATGAGCGGCGCGGCGCGCGCCGAGAAGGGGCGAGCGGATGCCCGAGGGCGACGAGAACATCCGGACCGCGGTCGTGACCGGAGGAGGACGCGGCATCGGCGCCGCGGCGGTGCGCAGGCTGGTGAGGGCCGGCTGGACCGTGACGGCGGTGGTGCGCGATCCGGCCAGGGCGAGTGAGGTGCTCGCCGACGTGGAGGGTGTCACGATCATGCGCGGCGACCTGCACGACGCGGGTGAGCTCGAGGAGGTCGCCCGCACGTTCGACGGACGCGCGCTCGACCTGCTCGTCGCGAACGCCGCGCGGTTCGCGCCGTGGGACCAGACCGCGTCGACGGCCGACCTCGAGGACGTGCTCGACTCGTTCGAGGTCAACGTGCTCGGCACCTGGCGCACCCTGCAGGCGTTCCTGCCTGCCCTGCGGCGCGCCAAGGACGCCCAGGTGATCGTCGTCGGCAGTGGGGCCGGCTCCCACTCCGACCCGCGGTTCGGCATCACGTCGAGCCCCGGCGCGGCGGGCTACGCGGTGTCGAAGGCGGCCGTGCACGCGCTCGTGCGCAAGGCCGCGACGGAGCTCGCCCCCGAGGGCATCGAGGTGTACGGCGTCGACCCCGGACTCACCGCGACCTCGCCCGACATGGAGCAGATGGGCGCCCGGCCGCCCGCGGTGGGCGCCGAGAGCGTGCTCTGGCCCGCGCTCCTGCCCGGCAGCGTCGACCCCGGCACCCTCACCCGCGACGGGCGCGAACTGGGCTGGTGACCGGCCCGGGGGCATCCGCTCGCCCGTGCTGCCGACCCGTCGATCCTGACGCCGCTACGCCACCTCGACGTCGCCGTCCCGCCACGCCTCCGAGCTCGCCACGACGCGAGCCTCGTCGATCGCGCTGGCGATGCCGTCGGCCCGGTGCGTCGGCGACGCGTCCATCGCGTGGCCGTGCACGAACGTGATGTCGGTGATGCCGACGAAGCCGAAGATGGCGCGCAGGTACGGTTCCTGGAAGTTGAGCGCCTGCAGCGGGCTGCCGGGCGAGTAGTCGCTGCCCGAGGAGGTGACGACGACCATCTTCCGGTCGTGCACCAGCGGCACGGGGTAGCCCTGCTCGTTGTAGCGGAACAGGTAGCCGGGCTGCACGATGCAGTCGATGTAGTACTTCAGCGCGTAGGGCGTGCCGAGGTTCCAGAGCGGCGTCGAGATGAGGTACGCGTCGGCCGCGAGGAAGCGCTCGATGGTGTGCTCGATGCGCTCCCACGAGTCGGCGTGCGTCGGGTCGACCGGGGCGCCGGCCATGAGCGAGTACTTCGCGTCGATGTTCGCGCCCGCGAGCCCGGGCAGCGACTCGGCGAAGAGGTCGAGCGTCTCGACCTCGAGGTCGGGCACGGTGGCGTCGAGCTCGTCGAGGAACGCCGCGGATACGCGCAGCGTGTTCGACTTCTCGATGCGGGGACTGGCGATGATGTGGAGCAACTTCATTGGTGACCTCACTCGCGTCGGGTGTGCAGTGCAGGTGTTGCCCAGTCCTCACGACTGTGAACGTGAAGATTACTCGGGAACTGTTTCTGCGGGGTTACCGGTTCCGGACCCGGCGGCCCGTTGCCCGGGCTAGCGCTGAGGTGAACCCGCATCGGCCCTGAGGCGCGGGCGCGCCGCCGGTGGCAGCATCGAACCCGATCCACCGCATGCCGGACACCGGACAGGGGATTGCCGTGAACCAGGAGAACGAGCCCGCGAGCCCGACCGCGCTGGAGCGCGACGACGTCTCTCCGGGCGCTGAGCCGTCGAACACACCCGAACCCTGGTACCGCCGCATGAAGGTGCTGATCATCAGCGGCGGCGCGATCGCGGGGGCGCTCCTTGCGATGCTCGCGCTGTGGGGGAGCATCCTCGAGCGGTTCCAGCCGCCGGAGGACCTGCAGGACCTCGCCGAGATCCGGTCGGTCGAGCGCATCGACTGGGCGACGCTCCGAGAGTTCGTGGAAAAGTACGACGGCTCGGAGGATCCACTGCAGTCCGATGCGTCGGCCTCCGCTGCGCCGGGGGTCGCCACGCTGATCGGGTCGGAGTCGGTCGGTGACGGCATCGTGCGCGTCGTGGTGCGCGTCGTGGCCACGGGTGAGGATGCGGAGTCCGCGACCACCTTCGAGTTCGTCGGGCCGGAGCAGACCGCGCCTCCCGCCGAGGAGAACGCCCCGCTCGACGTGGACGCCGAGGACCCCGAGCCCACCGACGATCCCGAGCCCACCGACGATCCCGAGCCCACGTGCGGCGATCGCCCCGGCTGCTCGGTGGACCCGCGGCAATCGGTGCAGGGGCCTGGGTGGACGCAGACGAACCCCGGTCCGACCGAACCTGCGACCGACGACCGCTCGGGCGCGACATCGACACCCCGAGTCGGCCCTGGTGGTTCGACGATCGAGATCGGCGAGATCCTGGACGATCCCGTGCTCGCGCCCTACGGGCTCTCCGCCGCGCAGGCCGCCTACGCGTCGCCCGGCGGCTTCAACGGCCCCGAAGGCACACCCCTCACCCGGACCCAACTGGCGGCGCGTCTTGCGGCCACCCTCGCATCGGTGGCGACCGAGGAGGGGTCCGACGGACTGGACCTGCAGGGGTGGACGTTCAGCGTGGACGTGCGACTCAAGGGGCTGAAGGGCGTCCCCGTGGAACTGACCTGGTCGCTGAACGGTACCGACGTCCCCGACGAGTGGGCCGCGGAGCGCATCGCGTACCGGATGGTCGCGGACACCGCCGACGATGGAGGCCCCGCCATGGTCTGGGTGCCCCGGCTTCGCGAGGGTGGCACGTACGTGGTCGTCGTCACGCTTCGGGCCGTGTCGGACGGCACCCCGATGGCCCAGAAGGCGTCGGCGGAGGTCGCGCCGTAGCGTGCGGGGGTCTGCGCGAGTGTGCGCCCACCCCGGAGGTCGGCGGTTTCGGGGAGAATGGAAGGCGACGTGGAGGTGCGCATGGGTGAGCTGACGGAACCGGCGATGGATGCGGCATCCGATGCTGCCCCAGACGCGGCGGATGCCCCCGAGAGCGCGCACGTGCCGGGCCACCACGCCATCGGCTGCCCGGAGTGCTTCGAGGAGCTGCAGCGCAACCAGTTCTGGTGGAAGGCGCGGCCCGACGGATCGCGGCTCGTGGGGCTCGTGGTCGCGCGCGACGACATGCCGCCCGTGTACGACCAGCGCATGGACCTCGCGCGGTTCGGCGTCGACATCCTCGACTTCCGCTACCCCGCGCCCGAGACCGAGGAGAACTGGGAACAGCGGCTCGGGCGGCTGTTCGACACGCTGCGGCCCGGTGACGTGCTGGTCGTCGCGAATGAGCGGGCGCTCGGTCGGCAGTCCGACGAGGTGACGCGCACGATCCGCGCGCTGGCCAAGCACAACCTCGTCGTGAAGGTCGTGAACCACGGGGCGCCGCACCTGACGGACGCACAGGCCTAGGACCGCGAGCGGGCGCGGTGAGCGGCGAGGCGGGCGAGAAGTACGACGTCAAGCGCGCGCACCGCGAGCTGTACGCGCCGACGGCGAAGGACTGGGCGCTGGTCGACGTGCCGCCGCTGCAGTACCTCGCGATCGACGGGCAGGGGTCGCCCGGGGTGAGCCCCGTGTACCTCGAGGCGGTCGAGACGCTGTACCCGGTCGCCTACGCGGCGAAGTTCGCGAGCAAGCGCGAGCTCGGGCGCGACTTCGTGGTCGCCCCGCTCGAGGGGCTCTGGTGGGCCGACGACCCGACGGCCTTCACGAGGGGCGATCGGGATGCCTGGAAGTGGACGCTGCTCATCCACCAGCCCGACTGGATCGACCATGACGCGATCGACCGGGCCGTCGCCGCGGCCCGCGCGAAGCGCGACTCGCCGGCGCTCGACCGGCTGCGCCTGCAGACCATCGAGGAGGGGTCGTCCGCGCAGGTCCTCCACCTCGGGCCGTTCGCCGACGAGGCGCCCACGCTCGCCCGACTCCACGACGAGTGGATGCCCGCGCACGGGGTCACCTTCAACGGTCCGCACCACGAGGTCTACCTGAGCGACCCGCGCCGCGCCGCGCCCGAGAAGCTGCGCACCGTGCTGCGCCAGCCCGTGCGCCCCGCGTAGCCCGCGGCATCTGCCCGCCCTCGCCTTGGCCCACCCCGCACGAGACCCGTCAAAAAGCTGCGCTTCCGGGCCTGAGAGCGCAGGATTTTGACGGGTCTCGAGACCTCATCGCGACGCAACGCGGAAGACCCGTCAATAGGGTGCGCTTTCGGGGCTCAGAGCGCAGGGTTTTGACGGGTCTCGAGACCTCGGAGACGGGTGCGGGCCCCGAGGCATCGCCCCGGGGCCCGCAACTCGCGCGCGAGACCTACTCGAAGAGGTCGGTCTGCGTCAGCGCGTAGAGCACCGTGTGCACGCGCTCGCGCAGCGCCTCACCGACGCCGACCGGGTCGGCCTCGAGCTCGGCCTCGATGGTCGACGCGACGCTCGTCGGCATGACCGCGAGCATCAGGTCGTTGCCGTAGCGCACGGCCTGGGCCGGGTCCATGAAGGCGCCCAGCACGGCGTCGGTCGAGACGATGCCGTCGAAGCCCCACTCGCCGCGGAGCACCTCCTGCAGCAGCGCCTCGTTGCCGCCCGACCAGGTCGGGCCGATGTGGATGAACGAGCTCATCGCGCCGCTCGCGCCGCCCTCGGTGACGGTGATCTCGAACGGGCGCAGGTACAGCTCGCGGATCGCCTGCTCGTCGGCCCACACGTGCACGCCGGAGCGGGCGTTGACCTCCTGCTCGTTGAGCGCGAAGTGCTTCATGAACGTGATCACGCCGCGGCTCTCCGCGCCCGCGACCATCGCGGCGCCCATCTTGCCCGAGACCAGCGGGTCCTCCGAGAAGTACTCGAAGTTGCGGCCGCCGAGCGGGGTGCGGTGCAGGTTCATGCCGGGTGCGTACCAGCCCTGCACGCCGTAGGCGTTCGCCTCGGTGCCGACGGCCTCGCCCATGGCGTAGGCGAGCTCGTCGTTCCAGGTCGAGGCGATGACCACCTCGGTCGGGAACGCGGCCGCGGTGATGTCGCCGAAGAAGTAGCTGATGCCGGCGGGGCCGTCCAGCAGCACGGCAGCGGGGATGCCGAGGCGCTCGATGCCCTCGGTCATGTACGCGCCCTTGGCGAAGATCTCGGTCTGCTCCTCCAGCGTCATCTGGTCGAGGAAGGCGTCCCACTGCGGGTCGTCGTACTCGAGGCCGACGAGGTCGGCGAGCACGAGCCCGTTGTCCGCACCGGTGGTCGGCACGTCGCCGTCCACCGCCTCGAACTCGGGGAACATGGCCTCGACGAGCTCATCGGATGCCTCGGTGGCGACGTCCGACGCATCGGGCCAGGTGCCCTCCCAGTCGTCGCGCGAGAGGTAGGTGAGGTCGCCGGAGGCGTCCTCGAAGCGGTTCTCGAGCTCGGTGCCGGTGGTGGCATCCGTCTCGTAGACGACCTCGTCGGCGATCTCGGTCTCGAAGCTCGCGACGGGCGCGTGCACGTTCGTCGACACGAAGATCTCGTAGGTGCCGGCCTCGAGCACGTAGGCGCCGAGCTCGGTGCTCCACGACGACATGTCGCGCACGTCGAAGGCGAGCGAGAGGGTCTCCGACTCGCCGGGCTCGAGCAGCGACGTCTTGCCGTAGGCCGCGAGCTCGATGGCCGACTTCTCGATGCCGCCCTCGGTGTACGGGGCCGAGAAGTAGACCTGCACGACGTCCTTGCCGGCGACGTCGCCCGTGTTGGTCACGGTGACCTCGACGCCCACCTGGTCGTCGACGACGGGCTGCGCGGCCACCGCCCACTCGAAGTCGGTGTAGCTCAGGCCGTGGCCGAACGGGTACTGCACGGCCTCGGCGTAGCCCGCCTCGTCGCCGGCGTACCGGGTCTCGTAGTAGCGGTAGCCGAGGTAGATGCCCTCCTCGTACTCGATGAGGGCGCGGTCGACGTTGTCGTACGGGTAGTCGCCGAAGTTCTCGACGCCGGGGGCGCTCGAGACGTCGTAGGCGTAGGTGTCGGTGAGGTGACCCGACGGGTTCACCTCGCCGTCGAGGATCTTCGCGAGCGAGACCGCGCCCTGCGGGCCGGGGGTGCCGATCCAGAGCGCGCCGGTGATCTCGGGGTACTCCTCGAGGAAGCCGAGCTCCATCTGGTTGCCCGAGTTGACCACGACGACGACGTCGTCGAAGGTGCCGGTGACCACGTCGAGGAGCTCGCGCTGCTCGTCGGTCAGGCGGAGCTGGTCGACGGTGAAGTCGGATGCCTCGACGCCGTCGTTGCCCAGCACGACCATCGCGGTGTCGGAGAACTCCGCCGCCTGCGACATCACGTCGTCGGTGAGGTAGTCGGGGGCGGGCTCCTCGGCGCCGCCGCCGCCCAGCATGCTGAGGATCTGGATGAGCCCGTTGCTCGAACCGGTCTCGGACGAGGCGCCGGCCTCGACCATCGCGGCCTGGAGCTCGGGGTTGTAGGAGATGCCCTGCTGCTCGAGCGCGTCGTAGAGCGTGACGGCGCTCGACTGGTCGGCGCCGCCCGAGCCGCCGCCGCCATAGCGGAGGTTGAACGAGGCGAAGCTGAAGACGTTGACCGTCTTTTCGGCCAGCGGCAGCACCCCGTCGTTCTCGAGCAGCACGATGCCCTCGTCGGAGATCTCGCCCGCGAGCTCCGTGCCGTACTCGCGTGCGGCGATCCCCTCGGCGGTGGTCGAGTCGACCTCGATGCTGAGCAGGCGCGAGATGTTGCCGACGATCGGCGCGACCAGCGCGCCGATGCCGATGATCGCGACCGCGACGACGCTCCAGCCGACGATGCGGCGGGGGCGGTGGCTGACCTTGCGGTAGACGCGCTCGCGCTTGCGGGCGTCACGGCGCTCGGCGCGGGTCATGCTCTTCCGTTCGAGCTTGCGCGCGGCCTTCGCGGACTTCTTCGCGTCGCGTGCCGCGGTGCGGTCGGCGGCCTTGGCCGCCTTCCGTGCCTCGGGCGACATCGCCTTCAGCTCGGCGCGGCGCTCGCGCTTCGCTGCCTTCTCGGCCGCGACGCGGGCGACCGCTTCCTGCTTGCGTTCCTTGCGGGGTGACATTTCCTTGTTCCTTGCGGGGTGTCGCGAGCGCCTGCGCTCGCTCGGGGGTGCGTCCGCCGGTGGGCGGCGCACGTGCGTGACGGGCGCTAGCGCGCCCGCCGACGTCGGAGGTGGCGCAACCAGGCGCCGAGGAGTGCGCCCGAGCCGTGCCAGAAGCGGCCGTTGACCATCTGCAGCAGGCCGGCGAGCATCGCGTCGTCGAACGTGCCGTTCGACATGCGGGCGATCGAGCGGAACGGCAGGTCGAGCGCGAAGCGCACGTTGTTCGCCGCGTGCGGCCGGCCGAGGCGCATGAGCGTGCGACTGGTCGCCACGATGAGCCCGTGCAGGAACCCGGCGAACCCGCCGCGCCCCGCGGTCTGCGCGACGATGTCGTCGCGGGTGAGGGGCCGGCCGACCGGCCAGTGCGCGTCGGGCAGCGGGCGCCCGAGCAGTCGCTCGTACTCGGCGTCGTCGACCGCGGCGAGGTCGCCGGTCGCGTAGTTCGGCAGCGTCTCGGCGCAGGGCAGGGCCCACGGCTCGCCGTCGACGTCGATGGGGGCGCGCAGGCGGATGTCGCGGGAGGACGCGCCGGCGAGCAGCGTGTGCCGTCCGGGCACGCGCCGCCAGTCGTGCGTCTCGACGTCCCACGCGTCGAAGGCGTGCTCGGCGAACCCGATGCGCACGGTGGCGTGCTCGCCCGGCTCGAGGTCGACGCGCGCGAAGCCCACGAGCTGGCGCGGCGCTCGGAACGCGCCCTCGGCGGCATCCGGCGCCTCGAGGTAGAGCTGCACGATCTCGCTGCCCGCGCGATCGCCGAGGTTCGCGACGGCGAGTTCCGCGTGCCCGTCGCCCACGACGAGGTCGGCGTAGGCGAACTCGGTGTAGCTCAGGCCGTGGCCGAACGGGTAGCGCACGGGCGCGCCGACCTTGTCGAAGTAGCGGTAGCCGACGTAGATGCTCTCCCGGTGCTCCGAGGTTGCCTCGGTGCGGCCGAAGGTGCCCGACGACGGCACGTCCTCGTAGGCGAGCGGGTAGGTCTCGGCGAGCTTGCCGCCGGGGTTCACGGCGCCGGTCAGCACGTCGGCGATCGCGCGGCCGCCGCCCTGGCCCGCGAGCGAGGAGTGGAGGATCGCGTGCACGTCGTCTGCGAACGGCAGCTCGACCGGCGCACCGCCGGCGAGCACGACGACGACCTGCGTGCCGAGGGCGAGCACCTCGTCGACGAGGTCGAGCTGGTTCTGCGCGAGGCGCATGTGGCTGCGGTCGACGGCCTCGGCCTCGGCCGACTCGTCGAGCCCGAGGAAGAGCAGCACCACGTCGGCGCGGCGGGCGAGCGCGACGGCGCGGCGGCGACGGCGGGCGGATGCCCCGTCGCGACGCGAGAACCCGGGCTCGAAGCCGATCACGTCGAGGTCGGTGTCGCGCAGTGCGTCGAGCGGCGCGTCGACCCGGGTCGGGTTCACGAGCGAGCTGCCCGCGCCCTGGTAGCGCGGCGTCTCGGCGAAGTCGCCGATGACCGCGACGCGGCCGGCCGCGGGGGAGAGGGGGAGCGTCTGGTCGCGGTTGGCGAGCAGCACGAGCGAGCGCCGGGCGGCATCGGTCGCGAGCTCGTGGTGGCGAGCGAGATCGGCGGGCGCGCCGGGCTCTGCTCGCTTGGTGCGCTCGATGAGCGTCAGCAGCTCGGCGACGCGCGCGTCGAGCACCGACTCGTCGAGCGTGCCGGCCTCGACGGCGCGGACGATCTCGGCGTCGGTCACGCCGTCGGTCGAGGGCATCTCGAGGGCATTGCCCGCGATGAGCCCGGCGACGCGGTCGTTGCTGCCGCCCCAGTCGGTGACGACGAGGCCGTCGAAGCCCCAGCGGTCGCGCAGCGCGTCGACGAGCAGCGGGTGGTTCTCGTTCGCATAGGTGCCGTTGACCCGGTTGTACGAGCTCATCACGGTCCAGGCGCCGCCCTCGGTGACGGCGATGCGGAAGCCCTCGAGGTAGATCTCGTGGAGCGCGCGCTCGTCGACGACCTCGTCGATCGACATGCGGTGCGTCTCCTGACTGTTGACTGCGAAGTGCTTGGCCGACGCGGCGACGCCGGTCGACTGGAGGCCGCGGATGTACGCGGCGGCGAGCGTGCCCGCGAGCAGCGGGTCCTCGGAGAAGTACTCGAAGTTGCGACCGGCCAACGGGTTGCGCTTGATGTTGAGGCCCGGGCCGAGCAGCACGCTGACGGCTTCGGCGGATGCCTCGGAGCCCAGCGTCTCGCCGACGCGCGCGAGCAGGTCGACGTCCCAGCTGTGGGCGAGCGTGGCCGCGGGCGGGAAGCACGTGGCCGGGATGCTGGCGTTCAGGCCCAGGTGGTCGGCGGCGCCGCCTTGCTTGCGCAGGCCGTGCGGGCCGTCGGTGAGCATGATCGACGGGATGCCGAGGCGGTCGAGCGGCTTCGTGTTCCAGAAGTTCGCGCCCGACATGAGCGAGGCCTTCTCGGCCAGGGTCATCTGCGCGATCTTGCTGCGATGCGTGTCGAACATGCGTGGTTCCTCGGGTGCCGTGTGCTCGGGATCCCACGGCGGGGGTGGTGGTGGCGTCGTGTCGATGACGCTCGGCCCTCGAACTGCGCGCCACGATGATAGCCAATTTCCACCATATGGTGGAAATCTGAGGGCGCGCTGGAGGTGGGCTCGAGACCGGCGCGGTACGCTCCTGCCGTGGCATCCGACACCGACGCCGTCGCCGTGGGCTACGCCAAGGGCCGCGCGACCAAGGACACGATCGTGGCGCGCGCCGCCGAGAGCTTCGCGCAGCGCGGCTTCCACGGCACGACCCTGCGCGGCATCGCCCGCGAGGCCGGCGTCGACCACTCCACGCTCGTGCACCACTTCGGCGACAAGACCGCGCTGCTGCTCGCGGTGCTCGACTGGTACGACCGGATGCACCTGACCGAGGAGCTGCCCGGCGCGACCGAGTTCCCCGAGGGGCTGCCCGCGGCACGGCTCGTCGAGGGGTTCGTGGACACCGCGCGTCGCAACCGCGACGCCCCCGGGCTCGTGCGGCTGCTCTCGACGCTCTCCGCCGAGGCGGGTGAGCCCGACCACCCGGCGCGGCCCTACCTGCAGGAACGCCAGCACCAGCTCCGCGACATCCTCGCCACGACGATCCGCGCGCAGCGCGCGGCGGGCGTCGCGGTCGACGACGGCACGACTCCCGAGGCCGCCGCCGCGGTGATCATCGCCGCCTGGGAGGGCATGCAGGTCTACGACGCGCTCCACCCCGGCGAGATCGACGTTCCCGCGCTGCTCGAGCGCGAGCTGCGGCGCGCGTTCGGCGTCGCGCGGTCGTAGGCGGCGGCATGCCCGGACGCGGAACGGCACGGGGGCTCGCGAGCGCCGTCGCGGCGATCGGCGCCGGCGTGGTCGCGGCCGCCATGGTCGGGTGCGCGGCAGCCGGGCCCGGGGCCACCGACGCGCCGACCGCGATCGCCCCGATCGCCGACGCACCCTCGTTCGCCGCGGTCGGCGACTCGATCACCGACGCGAACAGCGCGGACTTCGCGGCGGGCGATCTGGGCTCGGAGTCGTGGGCGACCTACGTCGTCGACGACGGGTTCGCGCTCGCCGGCGGGTGGGCCGAGTGGGGCGCGACGACGGAGCGGATGGCTGCATCGGTGCTGCCGGTCGACGCCGATGCGCTGGTGGTGCTCGCCGGCACCAACGACGTGGCCCTCGGCGTTCCGTTCGCGACGTCGGCGGCGAACCTCGGGGCGATCGTCGACACCGTCGGGATCTCGGATGTGCTGGTGGTCTCGATCCCGCCGCTGGAGCTCGCGCCCGGCGAAGCCGAGGCCTACAACCTCGCGCTCGAGGAGCTCGCCGTCGACCGCGGCTGGCGGTTCGTCGACGCATCCGCCGGCCTGCGCACCTCGGACGGCGCGTTCCGCGACGGCATGAGCTTCGACGGCGTGCACCCCTCGGCGCGCGGGGCCGAAGTGCTCGGCGCCACGATCGCGGAGGCGCTCCGCGAGGAGTGACGTCGTGCGGTGGGCGTGCGAGACCCGTCGAAAGGCTGCGCTTCCCGCCCGCGTTCCGCAGTCTTTCGACGGGTCTCGGCGACCCGGTCAGTCGGTCGCGATGCGCCGGTGCAGGTCCTCCGTCGCGCCCGCCGGGATCTCCTCGGTGAGCCACGGGCCCGTGCCCTCGCTCGGGTCGAGGATGCCCTCCTCGAGCCAGGCGTAGTCGCCCGCGAGGAGGTGTTTCGCGAGGCGCTCGTCGGAGGCATCCGTGTTCTGCCAGAGCTCGTCGAGCAGGCGCTCGGTGCGGTGCCGCGACTGCCGGGCGAACGTGTCGGCGAGCTGGAAGGCCGACCTGCCTCGCTCGGGGAGCTCCTCGGCGATCATCGCGGCGCGCACGCACGCGGCCGACGCGGCGAAGAGCTCCGCCCCGATGTCCACCACGCGGGCGAGGAAGCCCTGCTTGCGCTCGAGCCCGCCCTGCCAGCGCGCCATGCCGTAGAACGTGGCGCGCGCGAGCTTGCGGCTCGTGCGCTCGACGTAGCGCAGGTGTGGGGCGAGCGCTCCGAACTCGTCGTACGAGGTGGGCAGGTCGCCGGGGCCGGTGACGAGCTGCGGCAGCCACTTCGCATAGAAGCCGCTGGCGGATGCTGCGGCCTTCAGGCGCTTCGTCAGGTCGAGGTGCGGGTCGATCATGTCGCCCGCCGCACGCAGGTGGGCGTCGACCGCCTCGCGCGCGATCAGCAGGTGCATGATCTCGGTCGAGCCCTCGAAGATGCGGTTGATCCGCAGGTCTCGGAGCAGCTGCTCGGCGGGCACCGCGCGCTCGCCGCGGGCCCGCAGCGAGTCGGCGGTCTCGAAGCCGCGCCCGCCGCGGATCTGCACGAGCTCGTCGGCGATCCTCCAGCCCATCTCCGACGCCCAGAGCTTCGCGAGGGCCGCCTCGATGCGGATGTCCTTGCGATCCTCGTCGGCCAGCACGCCCGAGAGGTCGACCACCGCCTCGAGCGCGAACGCGGTCGCGGCGAGGAACGACAGCTTGTGCGCGACCGCCGCGTGCTCGCCGACCGGGCGGCCCCACTGCACGCGCTCGGCCGACCACTCGCGGGCGATCTTCACGCTCCACTTCGCCGCTCCCGCGCAGATCGCCGGGATCGCGAGGCGACCCGCGTTCAGCGTGGTCAGGGCGATCTTCAGCCCGTCGCCCTCGCGGCCGATGAGGTGGTCGGCCGGCACGCGCACGCCCTGCAGCGACGTGAGCCCGTTCTCGATGCCGCGCAGGCCCATGAACGCGTTGCGCCGGCGCACGGTGATGCCCGGGGCATCCGCCTCGACGACGAAGGCGCTGATGCCGCCGCGGTGTCCCTCCGACTTCGGCACCCGCGCCATCACGACGAGGAGCTCGGCGACCACGCCGTTGGTGGTCCAGAGCTTCACGCCGTCGAGCACGTACTCCGAGCCGTCGTCGCTCGGCACGGCGGTGGCGCGCAGCCGAGCGGGGTCGGAGCCGACCTCCGGCTCGGTCAGCAGGAACGCGCTGATCGCGCCCGCCGCGCAGCGCGGCAGCCAACGCCGTCGCTGCTCGTCGGTGCCGGCGAGCTTCAGCGGCTCGGGCACGCCGATCGACTGGTGCGCCGACAGCAGCGCGCCGAGGCTCGCGTTGACCGAGCCGATCATGGTGAGCGCTCGGTTGTAGGCCGCCTGCCCGAGCCCGAGCCCGCCGTACTCGACCGGGATCTTCATGCCGAACGCGCCGATCGCCGCGAGGCCGCGCACGACCTCGTCGGGGATCAGCGCGTCGCGCTCGATCTCGTCGACGTCGACGCCGCCGAGGAACGTCTCCAGCTCGACGAGGAACGCCTCGCCGCGCTCGGCCTGCTCCGACGGCGGCCGCGGGTGCGGATGGATCAGCGACAGGTCGAAGCTACCCAGGTACAGGCCCTTGGCGAAGCTCGGCTTCCGCCACTCCTGCTCGCGGGCCGCCTCGGCGACCGCACGCGACTCCTGCTCGTCGACCGCGCGGGAGTCGTGCTCGCCTGCCGGTCGGGCCGTGGTTGCTCGAGTGGCACTCACGTGAACCTCCTCGTTCACGTTCACCGTACGCCCGGGCGGGGGCGCGGGGAAGGACCGGGGCTGCGCGTCCGGGTGGTGCGCGGAGTGTGGTGCCAGTGCACCCCTACCGCGGTGAGCGCTCGGCGAGCACGCCCTGTCCCGGCACGAGCGCGTTCCGCTCCGCGGCGTCGGCGGCGAAGGCGAGAGCCTGGGCCGGGTCCGCTCCGCGATCGATCGCGGCGAGGAAGCCGCCGAGGAACGCGTCTCCGCTGCCCGCGGAGAATCGTCCGAGAGCGCCCGGCGGCGGCAGGTCCACGCGCGTGCCGGCGAGCAGCGCACTTCCGCCGCGCACTCCGTCGGTCACGACGACGTCCACGGACCAGCGCGAGCCGAGGGCGTGGGCGGCCTCGGAGGCATCCGCGAATCGCTGCTCGAGCAGTTCCTCGACCTCGGCACGGTTCACCTTGACCAGGTCGGCGGACTGGATCAGCGCGCGCAGCGCGGCTCCGGAACTGTCCACCGCGATGCGGGCGCCGCGCGCACGGAGCGCGGCGAGGAGTGCTGCCACCTCGGCCGGGTCGACCGCCGCGGGTACGGATCCGGAGAACGCGACCCACACGTCGCCGGAGGCGGAGGCGGCGGCTTCGAGCGCCGTCGCGCGGAATGCCTCCCACTCGTCGGCGTCCAGCGGGGTGGCGCGCTCGTACAGGTCGGTGCTCGACGCGCCGCCGTCGGTCTCGACGATCGCCGAACACGTGCGGGTCTCGTGCCGGAGCGGGACGATGCGCGTCTCGACCCCGTCTGTCGCGAGGAGGTCGGCGATCCACGCGCCGGTGTGTCCGCCGAGGGCCCCCACTGCCGCGACGTCGGCGCCGAGCGATCGGGCGACCCGCGCGACGTTCAGCGCCTTCCCCCCGGCGACGCGGGTGACGCGCACGGGGCGGGTGATCTCGCCCGGGTGCAATCGGTCGACCTCGTACGTGACGTCGAGGCTGGGGGAGACGGCGAGCGTGACGATCATGGGCGGTCGCTCCACGGGCGCACGGTTCCGAGCGTGCGGGACCTGCCGTCGCGCAGCACCTCGAGTGCCGCCGCCGAGACCTCCTCGGGCGTGTGCCACCGCGGGTGCGCCTCGGCGGTCCATCCGAGTTGCAGCGTGTCCGGCGGCACGGCGAGCGGGCCGCGCGCGGGGTCGGCGCTCGCAGTGGTCCGCACGAGCACGCAGCGCCCCGGCGTCGAACGCCGGATCCACTTCAGGGAGTCGCGCGCGACGGCGGGGCCGTAGACCACTGCCTCGTCCCATTCGAGCCCCCGCAGCGCCGCCTCCAGTGCCTTCGTCTCGCGGGCATCGACCGCGATCGTGTCGCGACCGCCCCCGCGCGAGACTCCGACGACCTCGCCGCCGTCGCGCGCGAGCGTCGCCGCCAGCGGCGCGAGGATGCCCGTGGCGCCGACGACGAGCACGGCTGCTCCGGACATGTCAGAACGCCTGCGGACCGACGGCGGCACCGCTCCGGCCCTGGAGGAAGTCGAGGTCGCAGCCCTCGTCGGCCTGCACGACGTGCTCGACGTAGAGGCGGGTCCAGCCGCGCTCCGAGCCGGCGACGACGGGCGCCTCCCACTCCTGCCGGCGTCGTTGGAGCTCGTCGTCGGAGACGTCCATCGACAGCGACCGCGCGGGGACGTCGAGGGTGACCGTGTCGCCGGTGCGCACGAGCGCGAGCGGGCCCCCGGCGGCGGCCTCCGGCGCGACATGCAGGACGACGGTGCCGTAGGAGGTGCCGCTCATGCGCGCATCCGAGATCCGGACCATGTCCATCACCCCCGCCTCGAGGATCTTGCGCGGCAGCGGCATGTTGCCGACCTCGGGCATGCCGGGGTAGCCCTTCGGCCCCACGTTGCGCACGATGAGCACGTCATCGGGCGTGACGTCGAGGTCGGGGTCGTCGGCGTCGGCGAGGTAGGCCTGCAGCGAGTCCCAGACGAGGGCGCGGCCGGTGTGGGTCATGAGCTCGGGGCTCGCGGCGGACTGCTTGACCACCGCACCGCGCGGGGCGAGGTTGCCGCGCACGACCGCGATGCCGGAGCCGACCGGCTTCACGGGGTTGTCCAGCGGCCGGATGACCTCGCGGTTCCAGACGTCGGCCCCGGCGTAGTTCTCGCCGAGGGTCTGCCCGGTGACGGTGAGGGTGTCGCGGTGCAGCAGGTCGCCGAGCGTCTCCGCGAGGCCGGCGGTGCCGCCGGCGTCCTGGAACTCCTCCATGAGGAACCGCCCGCTCGGCATGAGGTCGGCGAGCACCGGGACGTCGCGGACCAGCGTGTCGAAGTCCTCGAGCTGCAGGTCCACTCCGACGCGGCGCGCGAGCGCCAGCAGGTGGATGACCGCGTTCGTCGAGCCGCCCAGCGCCGCATTGGCGCGCACGCCGTTCTCGAACGCCTCGCGGGTGAGGATCCGCGACGGGCGGAGGTCCTCGGCGACCATCTCGACGATGCGGCGGCCCGCCAGGTGCGCGGCCGTCGCGCGACGGGAGTCGTTCGCGCCGAGCGCCGCCGTTCCGGGCAGCTGCATGCCCATGTACTCCGACACGCACGCCATGGTGGACGCCGTGCCCATGGTCATGCAGTGGCCCTGGCTGCGGGCCATGCAGCCCTCGGCCTCGCGCACCTCCTCGGCCCCGATCTGCCCGGCACGGTACGCCTCGGTGAAGCGCCACACCGAAGTCCCCGAGCCGATGTCGGTCCCGCGGTACTTGCCGTTGAGCATCGGCCCGCCCGTGATGAGCAGGGTCGGCAGGTCCACCGACGCCGCGCCCATGAGGTAGGCGGGCGTCGTCTTGTCGCATCCGGCAAGCAGCACGACCCCGTCGAGCGGGTTCATGCGCAGCGTCTCCTCGAGGTCCATCGCCATCAGGTTGCGCATGAGCATCGCGGTCGGGCGCACCAGGGGCTCGCCCGCCGAGCTGGTCGGGAACTCGAACGGCACACCGCCGGCCTGCCAGATGCCCCGCTTCACGTGCTCGGCGAGCGTGCGCAGGTGCACGTTGCAGCTCGTCAGCTCCGACCAGGAGTTCGCGATGCCGATCACCGGTCGCCCGTCGAACGTGTCGTCCGGCAGGCCCTCGCTGCGCAGCCACGAGCGGTGCATGAAGCCGGTCTTGCCGGGGTCGCCGAACCACACCTGCGAGCGGAGCCCCTCGCCCCAGGGCCGGTCCTCGAGGCCGGTCGATCCGAG
This sequence comes from Agromyces rhizosphaerae, assembly GCF_027925245.1. NCBI lineage: Bacteria > Bacillati > Actinomycetota > Actinomycetes > Micrococcales > Microbacteriaceae > Agromyces > Agromyces rhizosphaerae. The sequence goes on along the minus strand of NZ_BSDP01000001.1, from coordinate 769,756 downwards.
GTTCACGGCGCTCATGCGAACCTCGGCAGGTACTGCGCCTGGGCGGCGAGGAGGTCGTCGGTGAGCGCTGCGGCCGCGTCCGCGTCGAAGATCGCGCCGTCGGCGATCATCGCCTCGATCACGAGTCCGCGATCGCCCGTGAGCGCGGCCTCGACGGCGAGGTCCACCGAGGTGAGCCGGCGCGCCAGGATCGACGTGAGCGGCTTGCCGAGGTCGGGCACCGAGATCGGGCGGATGCCGCGTGCGGTGGCCACGCCCGGGATCTCGACGGCCGACCATGCCGGGAGCCCCGGCACGAGGCCCTCGTTGACGACGTTGCAGCTGAACATCTCGCGCGAGTCGAAGGTGATCGAGCGGATGATCGCGATCAGCTGCTCCTGCTCGCCGCCGCTGCGCGCGAAGACCGACTCGTCCAGCGGCTCCTCGCCGAGCGCCTGGCGACGCATCGCCTGGTAGCGGTTCTCGCCCCACTCGAGGATCTCCGGCAGCGAGAACGCGTCGATGCCGAGCTGCTTGCCGTAGTACTCGCCGTTGCCGAAGCGTTCGGGGAAGAACTCGACCACGTGCCGGTCGCCCGCGGCAGCGAAGGCGCCGTAGCGCTCGAACAGCTCCCACGCGAACGGGTTGTGCCACGCCGTGGGGGTGTCGTAGAAGATGTTGCCGATGTCGGCCGGGTCGGGCGCCGCGGCGAGTTCGCGCTGCACCCGCTGGCGGATCAGCGGCCAGGCATCCGCCCCGTCGAGCCGGAAGTCGTAGATGAACGTCAGGTGGTTGATGCCGGCGTAGAGCGTGGAGGTGCGCTCGAACGGGGCGTCGATCAGCTGCGCGAGCTCCCGCTGGATGTGGTGCATCCCGTGGCAGAGGCCGACGACGTCGAGACCGGTCTCCTGGTGGATGGCCTGCACGTTCGCGGTCATCGGGTTTGAGTAGTTGAAGAAGAACGCGTCCGGCGCGAGCTCCGCGATGTCCCGGGCGATCTCGACGAGCACGGGGGTGGTGCGCAGCAGGCGCGAGATGCCTCCGGGCATGATCGAGTCGCCGACGGGCTGGAAGATGCCGTGGCGCTGCACGATCTCGTGGTCGAGCTGCCAGGCGGGCCTGCCGCCGACGCCGACGCAGGTCACGATGAAGTCGGCGCCCGGGAGGACCGCACGGCGGTCGGTCGAGCGGATGACGCGGATGGTGTCGCCCGCGCCGCGGGCCGCGACCATGGCCTCCGCGAGGTCGGCGGCGACGGCGAGCGCCTCGGCGTCGACGTCGACGAGCCGGATCTCCCAGGAGCCCAGGTCGTCGGCGCCGATGAGGTCGGCGAGCAGTCCCCGGGTGAAGACGGCGGATCCCGCGCCGATGAGGACGAGGGTGCGGGTGTCGCTGGTCATGTTCTCTCCTCCGTCAGCGTACGACGACGCGGTTGCGCAGCTCGCCGATGCCGTCGATGCCGCACACGACCTCGTCGCCCGCGGCGAGGTACCGGGCGGGGTTGCGGAATGCGCCTGCGCCGGCGGGCGTGCCGGTGAGGATCAGGTCGCCGGGCTCGAGCGTCACGCCGTCGCTGACGAACGCGAGCAGCGTCGGCACGTCGAAGATCATCTCGGAGGTGTCGTCGTCCTGGAGGATCTCGCCGTTGACCGTGCCGTAGACGCGGTGGCCGGCGGGGTGGCCGAACTCGTCGGCGGTCACGAGCCACGGGCCGAGCGGGGTGAACGTGTCGAACGACTTGCCTCGCGTCCACTGGGTGTCGCCGAACTGCACGTCTCGCGCGGAGACGTCGTTCGCCACCGTGTACGCGGCCACGTCGTCGAGCGTCGCGGGCGTCGTGCCGCCGCAACGGCGCCCGATCAGGAGCGCCAGCTCGACCTCGAGGTCGACCTGCCGGGTGACGTGGCCCGGGACGACGATGTCGTCGCTCGGCCCCGAGATGGAGGTCGCGTACTTCGCGAACGTCAGCGGGCGCTCGGGCTGGGTGAACCCCGTCTCGCTGGTGTGGTCGGCGTAGTTCAGGCCGACGGCGATGATCTTCCCGGCGCCCGAGACGGGGGCGGCGAGGTGCAGTGCGTCGAGGTCGACCTGCTCCCAGGACTCCGCGGCGCCGCTGCGTGCGGACTCGATGGCGACCAGCGCGTCATCCGGGTGGTCCGTCGGCGCGATACGGGTCGCAGCGTCGCTCACGACGACGATTCGGGGGCTGCCGTCGACGACGGCGCGGGCGATCTTCATTGGTTCTCCTTCGCAACTGCTGCCACGATTCTGTCACACCCGAGCAGAAATGAGCAAGAATGAGCACATGAACTCACTCACGCCCCTTCATGTCGGTCCCTCGCACCTCCGCACGCTCGGGCCGGTGAGCCTCGCGCAGGGGGTCTACGGCGCCCGCGGCAACCTCGAGCTCCTCGCCTGCGACGCGCACGACGGGCTGTGGGTCTTCTGGTGCAACGCCGACCTCCCGACGGATCCGCCGGCCGACGGCGATGTCGGGCCCGGGCAGTGGAGCGACGGTCTGCACTTCGCCGCCGGTGATCGCTACACGCGCGCGCAGATCGTGCAGTCCGTGCTCGGCCCCGACCACCTCGAGGTGCTCGCGCTCACCGCCCAGGGGATCCTGCAGAGCTGGTACTGGTCGCCCGAGCACGGGTTCCTGCGCCGTCCCACGGACGCGGCGGACTCGGTGCGCACGTTCGCGCTGGCGCACGAGCACGGTGTCCTCCGGGTCACGACCGAGACGAGCTCCGGCGAGCTGCGGCACTTCCGCTCCGAGGCTGCGGGGTACCCCGAGCGGTCATGGGCGGATGCCTCGGAGGGTCCGGGACTCGACGACGACGCGCTCGCCGCACTCGTCGCCGCGGGTGTCGCCGCCGACGACGTGGAGGCGGGTACAGCACGCGCTGCACGCTCGACCCGCGGCGGCGGAACGCTCGAGCTCACGTGGCGCGACGCGGCGACGGGCGGGATCCGCCATGTCGCCGCGTCGCTGGAGTGAGGTCAGTTCACCCGGTGGATCATCGTGTTGGCGAACTGGTAGCGGTAGCCGGCATCCTTCACCGCCGCGTCGTGGCGCGGGCTCTGCCCGTACGACGACCCGTGCAGCCAGACGAACGCGGGAGCCGGTTGCCCGGTGACGGCCTCGAGGGCACGCTTCGAGTCGACGACCTCGCGCTCGATGTCGGCGTCCGAGAGCACCGTGTCGAACCCCTCGTGGTGCGCGGTGTGCGGGAACACGACGTGACGACGTGACAGGTCGTGCACCTCGTCCCAGTCCATCGCGATGCGACCGCCCTGCGTGTCCTCCTCGACCAGGGAGATCCAGTGCGCGCGCGCGAACGCCTCCTGGTATTCGGGGTCGCAATCGACGAAGGAGGTCGCGATCGGGAACCAGCCGGTCAGGCCGAGTTCGTCGCACAACGGCGCGGCGACCGTCGCCGAGTTCCGGTAGCCCTCGTAGAACACCGGGATGAGGCCCGGCTTGTCCTTGCGCCAGGTGCCGGTCTCGAAGAGCGCGTCGAGGTCGTCGAGGGTGACCGGCGCGTAGTCGCGGGCGAAGCCGGCGAGCTCCGTGGCCAGTTCGTCGCGGGCCGCACGGGGGGTGGAGTGGTAGTTGACCACTCGGATGAAGTTGCCGCGCCGCAGCTGCTCGCGCTGGGCGGTGAAGGAAGGGCGGGTCATGTCAGTCGTCTTTCTGGCCGGCGGTGTCGGCGATGAGGAGGGCGCCCGGGGCGAAGTGCGTGTAGGCGAGGGCCTGCATGACGGTGATCACGGCGCCCTCGTCGTCGTCCCGGGCCCACGGCACGAGTGCCTCGTGGTACCGCTCGGACACGTCGAGGAGTGTCGCCGCCTCATCGAGCTGCGCGGTCTGCGTCGACGCGGGGATCGTCCCGCGCTCGTCGGCGAGGCCGAGGATCATGGGGATGCCCTCGCGCTCGAGCCTGCGCTCGTGGCACGCCCGCAGCAGACCGACGATGTCACCGGCCTCGAAGAGCTGCGCGGGTGTGGGGTCGCCGTCGTGTGCGGCGGGCCCCGTCACGGTGGTGGCCATGGTGGTCCTTTCGAGTGTCAGCAGGTGGAGAGCGCGGGCGCCGAGATGGTGCGCGCGATGCGTTCGACGGAGCCGGCGATGGCCTCGCGGGCGCTCGTAAGAGCGCGACGCGGGTCCGGTCCCGGCCCGAGCCCGTCGACGAGGGCACGCGTGTATTCGGCGGAGAGCTGGGTGCCGACGTTGACCTTGCGGATTCCCGCCGCGACCGCGTCCCGCAGCCCGTCGTCGGGGACGCCGGACGAGCCGTGGAGGACGAGGGGCACCGGGACGGCATCCGCGAGACGGCGGATGAGCGCGTCGTCGGGGTGCGCGGTCCGCGTCGTCATGGCGTGCGACGTGCCGACGGCGACCGCGAGGGCGTCGACACCCGTGGCGGCGACGAATGCCGCGGCATCCGCGGGGTCGGTGCGCACGCCGGGCGCATGCGCGCCGTCCTTGCCGCCGATCTCGCCGAGCTCGGCCTCGATCCAGATCCCGAGCTCGTGTCCGCGTGCCGCGACCGCGGCCGTCTTCGCGACGTTTGTCGCGTACGGGAGCGTGGATGCGTCGAACATCGCGGAGCCGAAGCCGAGCGCGGCCGCCTCCTCGACCAGGTCGGCGTCCTCGCAGTGGTCCAGGTGCAGTCCGACCGGAACGCCGGCGCCCTCGGCGATCGCCAGGCATCCCGCGGCGAGCGGCGCGAGTGCGCCGTGGAAGCGCACCGCGTTGTGGCTCACCGAGAGGAGGACGGGCAGGCCCGCGCGCTCGGCGCCGAGCACGATTCCCTCGGCGTACTCGAGCGTGATGACGTTGAATGCGGCGATTGCGGGCAGGCTCGCGCCCGCCCCCGGCTCGACCAGCCGGGCAGCGGTGGTCAGCATGTCTCGACGTTCACCCCCGCACCGCGGAAGCGCTCGAGCAGCTCCGGGTCCGCCGCGTCGTCCGTGATCAGCGTGCTGATCGCGGAGGTGGGGACGAGCCGGGCCGGGCCGCGCTGGGCGAGCTTGCTGTGGTCGGCGAGCATGATCAGCTCCCGCGCCGAGGAGGCGAGCGAGCGGTCGGTCTGCGTCTCGCTCAGGTTGGTGCCCGTCACGCCGATGTCGGGATCGATGCCGAAGGCGCCGGAGAAGACCTGGTCGATGCCGAACTCGTCGAGCCCGGCGATCGTGAGATGCCCGAGCAGGCTCATCTCCTGCCGGCGCAGTAGGCCGCCGAGCACGATGATCGACACCTCGCTGTACTGCGAGATCCGGTTCACGACCGGAAGGCTGTTCGTCAGCACCGTCAGCCCCTGCACGGTGCCCAGCGACGGCAGCATCGCCTCGGTCGTCGTGCCGCCGAGGATGAGGATCGTCGAGTGGTCGCGGATGTGCGCCGCGGCGGCAGCGCCGATGCGGCGCTTCTCGTCGGCGAACGCGATCTCGCGGAGGGGACGGATCGGCTCGACGTCCTCGGTCAGCGGGGCGGCCCCGCCGTGGACGCGCTCGATGAGCCCGCGGTCCTGCAGCTCGTTCAGGTCGCGTCGGACGGTCGAGGTGCTGACGCCGAGGAGGCGAGCCATCTCGTTGACCGACCCGGTGCCGTAGGTCCGGATGTGGTTGAGCAGTTCACGCTGGCGCTTCGGGCCGAGCAGCGGTTCAGTAGCCGGAGACACGATCCACCTCATTCAGCAGGGGCCGCCCGTCGGCGAGCCGGTTGAGATTCTCGACGACGAGGTCGAGCGTCTGCGATTGGTATTCAGGTGCGAGGCCCGCCACGTGCGGGGTGACGAGCACCCCCGGCTCGGACCACCACGGGGAATCCGGTGGGAGCGGCTCGTCGTCGAACACGTCGAGCGCGGCACCACCGATCTCTCCGCTGCGGAGCCGGCCGAGGAGCGCGTCCTCGTCCACGATGCCACCTCTGGCGATGTTCACGACGAAGGCGCCCGGGGGAAGCAGCGCGAGCTCGGCATCGCCGATCATGCCGCGCGTGAGTTCCGTCAGCGGCACCACCACGACGAGCACGTCGCTCTGCGCGAGCACCTCGTGCAGGCGCTCCATCGGGAAGATCTCGGTCGTGTCCGCGTCGGCGCTGCTGCGTCCGGTGTCGAACTTCGCCGTGCCGTCGCTGCGGGCGGCCGTGCGCTTGAGCCCCAGCACCCGCATGCCGAATGCGCCGGCGAGGCGGGAGATCTCGCGCCCGATGCGTCCGTAGCCGATGATCCCCACGGTCGCGCCGACCAGTGAGCGGGGGGTGAGCGTCGCGAGACGCTCCGCGTCGCCCGGCCAGGTCCGCGTCGCCCGGAGCCGTTCGATCAGGGGCATCCGGTGCGCGAGCTCCAGCATCGACATCATCGCGTACTCGGCCATCGGGACCGGGGCGATGCCGCCCAGTGTGGCGATCGGGATCTCGGTGTCCCACAGCGCGGTGCCGCGGACGTGGTCCACGCCCGACGTGTCGAGCTGGATCGCCCGCAGGTTCGGGACCTGCGCGGCGTCGGGCAGCCACGAGCTCGTGTGCAGCAGGTCGGTGCGCTCCAGCACCTCCGCCGAGGGCTCGGTGCCGGACCCGAAGCGGTGCAGGTCGAGCCCGGGGACCCGGCGCGCGAGTGCGTCGAACCACTCGGTCGGGAGGTCGAGGGTGCAGACGTAGGTGAGGGTCATCGGATGCCGCTCCTCGCGAAGCCCTGCACGAAGTACCGCTGGAAGAACAGGAACAGCAGCACCATCGGGATCACCGAGATCAGGGCGAGCGCCATGATCGCGTTGTAGTCGGGGGTGGTCTGGCCCTTCAGGTAGAGCAGTCCGATCGGCAGGGTGAACAGGTCGGGGTCCTTCAGTGCGATGAGGGGCCAGGCGAAGTCGTTCCAGCTCCCCATCAGCGTGAGCAGGGTGAGCACGGCGATGAGCGGCTTGCACAGCGGGAGCACGACCTGCAGGAAGATCCGCAGCTGTCCCGCCCCGTCGATGCGGGCCGCCTCGACGAGCTCGTCCGGAATCGAGAGGAAGAACTGGCGGGCGAGGAAGATCCCGAACGCCGCGGCGGCTCCCGGGAGGATGACGCCCCAGTAGGTGCCGTAGATGCCGAGGCCCGCGACCAGCTTGAACTGGGCGACCATGATCGCCTGGACCGGGATCATCATCGTCGCCAGGGCGAGCATGAAGATCGTGTTGCGTCCACGGAACGGCAGTCGCGCGAACGCGTACCCGGCCAGCAGGTTGACCACGACCGTGAAGGCGGTGATGAACGTGCCGATGACGAGCGAGTTGCCGAACCACTCGACCACCGGATAGCGCCGGAAGACCGCCTCGAAGTTCTCGAGCGTGAAGGTCGACGGCCACAGCGTGACCCCGGGCTCGAAGACCTCGCCCCGCGGGGAGAACGCGACCACCAGCATCCAGTACAGCGGGAACATCACGATGATGCAGACGATCACGGCGATGATGGTGCGGGCGACGATGCCCTTCCGGTCCGCGCTGGCGAGCGCGCGGCGACGGCGGAGCCGACGGGCCGAGCGCTGCCCGAGCTGCTGCGCCTCCGACATCTGGATCAGGTTCGTGGTTTCAGCCATTGGTGCCTCCTATTCCACGAGGTCTCGGGTGCGGCTCGTCTTCCACTGGATGAAGGTGAAGATGAGGGTGATGATGAGGATCACGACGCCGATCGCCGCGCCGTACCCCTGTTCGCGGATCTGGAAGCCGTTCCGGTACGCGTAGGTGACGAGCACGGAGGTCGCATCGCCGGGTCCGCCGCCCGTCATCACGAAGATCAGGTCGAACACCTGGAACGAGGCGATGACGTTCATGATGAGCAGGAAGAACGTGCTGGGGCCGACCAGCGGCACGGTGATCGCGCGGAACTGCTGCCAGCGGGTCGCTCCGTCGATGCGGGCCGCCTCGTACAGCTCGGGGGAGATGCCCTGCAGGCCGGCCAGGTAGATGACCATGTTGAAGCCGACGCGCAGCCAGACCGCGACGATCATCACGGAGATCATCGCCGGGGCGCCCTCGGACTGCCAGGCGATGGGGTCGAGCCCGATGGCCTGGAGGACCTTGTTGATGATTCCGTTGGTCTGGTAGAACATCGTGACCGCGATCATGCCCGTCGCGACGCCCGAGATGACCATCGGCAGCACGATCATGGTGCGGAAGACGCCGCGGGCCGGGAGCGCCGAGTTGAGCAGCACCGCCAGGCCGAGGCCCGCCGCCATATCGATGGGGACCGTGACGATGGTGAAGACCATCGTGTTGGCGAGGCTCCGCCAGAAGACGGGGTCGCCCGCCATCTTGACGTAGTTGTCGAAGCCGACCCAGTCCGGGTCGCCGAACCCGCGCGTCTCCTGGAACGACAGCTGGATCGCCCAGAGGATCGGCGCGAACAGGAACAGCGACATCAGGATCAGGTTGGGGGTGATGAACCCCCAGCCGACGAGGGCCTCGCGGAACCGTGCGGCGCGGCGGCCCGCCCGGGGCACGGCCGGCGCCGAGGCGCTCACCGTGCCCCGAGCGGATGTGGCAGTCATTACTGCGCCGCCTCCTCGATCGCCGCGGAGAGGTTCGCGAGCGTGTCGGCGGTGGACTGGCCGCCGAGGAACGCGGCCTCGAGCTGGTCCTGCAGGGCGGTGTTGATCGCCGCCATCGCGGGGGAGGTCACCTGCTGCACGTCCTGCGGCTCGATGGTCGTGGCCTGCTCGACGAAGACGGGCATGACGTCGGGCCGCACCGCGAACTCGATCGCGTCACCGGAGAGGTCGGTGCGCGTCGGGAGCTCGTTGGTCGCCGCGCAGAACGCGTTCATCGCGTCGGCCGAGACCATGTACTTCAGGAACGCCGCCGCGAGGTCGGGGTTCGCGGTGTCCTTCGTCGCGACGAGCGCGTTGCCGCCCAGTTCGGTCGCGCCACGGACGTCGCGCGGCATGGGCACGCTGGTCCACTCGAACTCGTTGAAGTAGTCCATGTCGGGCACCAGGAACGATCCGATGAAGGCCATCGCTGTGGTCTCCTCGGCGAACAGCGAGTCGGCGTAGGTGGTGGCCTTGGTGGAGCTGGTCGGCGGCACCCAGTCGTTCTCGAAGAAGCTCTTCGTGAAGTCGAGCGCCTGCTCGCCGGCCGGCGAGTCGATCGCCGGGGTCGTGCCGTCGCTCTCGAGGAAGCGTCCGTCGGCCTGGAACAGCCAGCTGAACCAGCGCGGTGCGCCACCGAGCTGCCAGTTGTAGACGAACGGGTACTTGTCCGACGGCAGCGCCTCGCGCAGGTCGCCGGCGACCGCCGCGAACTCGTCCCAGGTCCAGGCGTCGTCCTGGGTGGTCGGAAGGGTCGACGTGTCGAAGCCGGCCGACTCGAGCATGTCGAGGTTCACGAGCAGGGCGGACACGTCGGTCTGGTGCGGCACGCCGTAGGGGACGCCGTCGTACGACACGGCCTCCCACATGGCGGGCACGAAGTCGTCGATCTCGTCGTCGGAGAAGTACGACGAGACGTCGAGCAGCTGGTCCTGGCTCGAGTAGACGCCCAGGTTGCCGTAGTCGACGCGGAACACGTCGGGCGCATCCCCCGAGGAGAGCTGCGCGTCGATGTTCGAGAACATCTGGTCGTAGGGAACGACGTTCAGGTTGACGGTGGCTCCCTCGTGCTCGGCCTCGAACTGGTCGATCAGCTCGCCGAACGCGGTCTCTTCGCTCTCGCTCGCCCAGGTCGTGAACGTGATGCTACCGCTCATGCCGTCGCCGGCGCTCTCGTCGCTGCTCGATCCGCCGCCGAAACCGGCACAGCCGGTGAGGGCGACCGTGCTTGCGGCGAGCAGTGCTGCTCCGCCGATCACACGCTTGTTGCTGATAGTCACGCTGCAATCCCTTCGGGTTTCGTGTGGCGCAGGGAAGGGTGCTGCTCTGCGCCTCTCGGTGTGTGACCGAGTATCACTAATGATCTGCAAATAGTCAAGAACTTTCAAAGTCTGCTCATTTGTGATTGAATCTGGGTGATTCACCGGGCGCCCGAGCGGCCGGGAGCGAACGTATGGAGGATCATCGATGAACGACCGTTCGACTGCGAAGGGTGTCGTGACCGAGCAGGAGCTCACCAGCCAGCCCGAGATGTGGACGCGTGCGGCGGAGCTTCCGGTCGACCAGCTGGGACTGCTCCCGGCGCCAGGCGAGCCCGTGCTCCTCGTGGGCTGCGGCACGTCGTACTACATCGGCGACGCCTACGCCTACCTGCGCAACGACGCCGGCCTGGGCCGCACCCGTGCGGCGATCCCGAGCGAGCTGACCTGGGTCGACGACGACGAGCACATCGTCGTGATCTCCCGGTCGGGTACCACGGCCGACGTCGTCGACATCGTCGAGCGCTACGGCTCGACGCACCGGATCACCGCGATCCTGGGCGACGTCGACACCCCGCTCGGTGAGCTGTGCGACCGGATCGTCCACCTCGGATTCGCCGACGAGACCTCAATCGTGCAGACGCGGTTCGCCACGACCGTGCTGACGGTGCTGCGCGCGTCGATCGACGCGGTGCCCGCGGGGCTCGTCGACGACGCGCGCGCCGCGCTCGACCTTCCGCTTCCGGCCGACCCGGCGAGCGTCCGGCAGGTGGTGTTCCTCGGTCACCGCTGGAGCGTCGGCCTCGCCCACGAGGCGGCACTCAAGCTGCGCGAGTCGGCCGGCGCATGGACCGAGGCGTACCCCGTGTGGGAGTACCAGCACGGACCGATCTCGTGCGCAGGGCCCGGCTCGCTCGTCTGGTTCCTCGGCGACGTCCCTCCCGCAGTCGCGGCCGACGTGCGCTCGACCGGCGCCACGGTCTACTCGAACGAGCTGGATGCGCAGGCGAACCTCGTGCTCGCCCACCGGCTGGCGCTCGAGATGGCGCGCGCGGCCGATCGCGACCCCGACACGCCGCCGTTCCTCAACCGCTCGGTGCTCGCGACGAGCTGATGCCCGTCGTCACCGTCCTCGCGCCTCCCCATCCGCAGGCGCTCGCGCTGCTTCGGTCGATCGCCGACGCCGTCGCCGACGCGATCGGCGGCGGACGCGGCGACGTCATCGCCCAGTCCGCGACGTGCACGGCATCCGTCGCAAGCGGGGCCGACGTCGTCGACCCGTGGATCGTCGTCACCATCCAGGGTTCCGCTCGTCCGCACGAGAGGATGGATCGTGCCCGTTCCGCGGCCGAGGCCGTCGTGCGCGACTGGGCGAGGCGAACCGGAACATCGCTGGGAGGTGTGTGGACGCAATGGCAGTGCCCGGAATCGGCGGTGCCGACGACCTGATCGTCGTCGGCGAGTTGTGCGTCGACCTGATCATCCGGCTCGACGGCGACATCCGCTTCGGCCAGCACGAGCAGCTCGTGCACTCCACCGACCTCGTGCTCGGCAGCTCGTCGGCGATCACCGCGTGCGGTGCGGCAGCGCTCGGCGTGCGCACGGCCATGGCGAGCGTGCGCGGCGACGACGAGTTCGGAGCGTTCGTCGCGCAGGAACTCGCGACCCGCGGCGTCGGGACGCAGCAGGTGCGCGTGGAGCACGGCGTCCCCACCGGGGCATCCACCCATCTGTCGCGATCCGACGGCGACCGCGCCATCCTGACGTCGATGGGGACGATCGGCCGCACCCGCGCCGCCGACGTCGAGCTCGACGGAGCGCGGCACCTGCACGTCGGCAGCTACTTCCTGCAGCGCGACCTCTGGGCGGATGCGGTCGACCTCTTCGCCGCCGCGCGTGCGCGCGGAATGAGCACGTCGCTCGACGGCAACTTCGACCCGACCGAGCAGTGGGACTGCGGCATCCTCGCACTGCTGGGGCACGTCGACATCTTCTTCGCCAACGAGCAGGAGCTCCGGGGCGTCACCGGTGAGTCCAGCCTGACGGATGCGGCCGCATCGGCCCTCGAGCGGATGCCGGAGGGCTCGCGCCTGGTCTGCAAGCTCGGCGCCGAGGGCGCGCTGGTGCACACCCGCCGTGCCGGCCGCATCGAGACGGTGCGCGCGGAGACGCCGGTCGCACCGGGTTCCCTCGTCGACACCGTCGGTGCGGGCGACAGCCTGGCCGCCGGGTTCATCGCGGCTCATCTCTCCGGCTCGACGACTCCCGTGGCCCTCGCCGTCGCATGCGGCACGGCGTCGACCCGCGGTGCGGGCGGCGTCGGTGCCCAGCCCGACCGCGCAACCGCCGAGGCGCTCGCGTCCACGGTGCGGATCGCGCGCGGTTGATCCTCGGACGCCGTGTCGAAACGGCGCCGCAGGACTCGTCGGCGTCGCGCGTCGCGCCTACGAGACGTCGACTCGCACGTTGCCGAAGACGACGCCGGGCAGGGCCGGCAGGTTCGGGTCGATCCCCTCGAGCGGGATCGACCAGAACGAGATGTGGGCGACGATCGTCCACGCGATGACGACGCCGATCATCACGAGTGCGGCGCGGTCGAGAATGCGGATCGCGGATGCCTCGTCGGTTGCCCGGCGCAGTACGCGGCCGATCGCGAACAGCACGATGACCGCGATCGCGAGGTAGGCGATGCCGCTCGGCTGGAGCGAGAGGGTGACGCCGGTGTACGCGGCATCCGTGCCCTGCGTGTTCCCGTCGAGGGCCCCGGCGGGGTCGGCACGGTATTCCTTCGATCCGGAGCTCAGCACGCTGTAGGCGATGGCGGTGCCGATCGCGGTGTACAGCAGGCGGTGCGTGCGGCGGAGCACGGCCGCACCGGGGAGCGTGCTGAGCGACGCGTCGGGCGTGCGGTCGAGGGTGTCGTGCATCAGACCTCCGTCGGTCGGCTCTCGGGCCAGCATGGCAGCCCCGCCGGTTGCGAGGTCGCCGCTCGGCAAGCTGTGGACATGCCAGCGCAATCGAGCGACATGCGCCGGAGTCCGGTGCGCGACAGACATGATGTAGCCTTACATCATGCTGCGTACCCAGATTTCGCTGACCGAGGAGGATCGGCGACTCCTCGACGAGGCCGCGAGCCGTACCGGGCGCTCGATCTCCGCGCTCATCCGAGACGCGGTCGCCCAGGTGTACGGGGCGGAGCGCGACGAATCTGCGGACCTCCGGGCGATCGATCTCGCGTTCGGAGGGTGGATCGAGCACGACATCGACGGCGAGGCCTACGTCGACGAGCTGCGTTCCGGGCGTCGCCTGCGCGAGGCATCCGACCGATGACGACGCTCGTCGACACTTCGGTGCTCATCGACGTGCTCCGCGGACGTCCCGAGGCGGTCGAGGTGCTGCGCGCCGCCCGGGCGACAGGGCCGCTGCACGCCAGCGAAGTCACCCGTCTCGAGATCCTCGCGGGCATGCGCGGCGCCGAGGAGTCGGCGACGCGTGCGTTGTTCGGTGCCCTCGCGTGGCACCCGCTCGATGAACGCGTCGCCGAGGTGGCCGGCGAGCTCGGCCGTCGTTGGCTCCCCGGCAACCGGGGCATCGACGCTGCCGACCTCGCGATCGCGGCGACGACGACCGTGCTCGGTGCGCGCCTCCTGACGCGCAACGTGAAGCACTTCCCGATGTTCGGTGGTCTCTCGGCGCCCTACTGAGCGGATGACGTCGGCCATGGTCCGGACGGTCGTGGCGCGAGCAACTTGCAGCCCGCCCACCGCCCCCGACGGGCGCAGAATGGACGTATGGTCGCGATCTCCGACGACGACTTCGAGCGCCTGATCGGCGAGGTGTTCGACGAGCTGCCCGACCGCATCACGCTCTACCGCAACAACCTCGCCGAGCACAGCGACGACCTCGACGCGCTGCGGGCGCGGGTGCGCATCACGCTCGTGCACGAGATCGGCCACTACTTCGGCCTCGACGACCCCCGGCTGCGCGAGCTCGGCTGGGCATAGGCGAGCGGATGCCCGCGATCAGCGCACGTGCGCGAGCTTCCCGGGGTTGCCGATGCCGTGGATCGCGGTGATGCGGTCGCCGCCGAAGTCGAGCGCGATCACGGTGACCGCGCGACCGTGACGGCGCACGACGACGCCGGGCTCCGCGTTCACCTCGGCGACCTCGAATGCCAGACCGAGCCCGCCGACGCCGGCAAGGAATCGACGGGCCACCTCCGGCGCGCCGGAGACGACGCCTTCTGGGGCATCCTGGAAGAACCCGCCCGAGTCGAAGTGGCCGGTCGCGTCGGCGGCGAGCAGCTCGACCAGCCCGTCGAGGTCGCCGTCGGATGCCGCTGCGGCGAACCGCTCCGTCAGCCGCTGCGCGGTGGCGGGGTCGACCGGGAAGCGCGCCTCGCCCTCCGCGGCGATCCGCTTGCGCGCCCGCGAGGCCGACTGGCGGGCGGCCGCCGGGCTCACCCCGAGCACGTCGGCGATGCGGTCGAACCCGAGGTCGAACACGTCGTGCAGCAGGAATGCGGTGCGCTCGGCGGGGGAGAGCTGCTCGAGCACGACGAGCAGTGCCATGCGCACCGAGTCGTCGAGGGTCACGCGGTCCTCCGGCATGGTGCGCTCGTCTGTGACGACCGGCTCGGGCAGCCACGGGCCGACGTAGGCGCGGCGCGAGTGCTCGTGCGCGCGCAGCCGGTCGATCGCGAGGCGCGACGCGACGGTCACGAGCCAGGCGCGCGGCTCGTCGAGCGGTGCGGCGTCGGGATCGTCGAGGCGCGCGAGCAGGCGCACGTACGTCTCCTGCGTGACGTCCTCGGCGTCGGCGACCGACCCCAGCACGCGGTACGCGACGTCGCGCACCACCCTGCGATGCGCGCTCCACAGCTCGGCGAACTCGGTCATGACAGTTCGACGATCCACGGGTCGCGAGTGTGACGCAAGGGGGCGGATGCTGCGCAGGCGCCGCCCGCTCGCCACAGGGCGCTGCACGCTGTATAGTTATGACTATACATGGAGGTGGCCCATGACCGACCTGATCGAACGCAGCTTGGCGCGCCACGGCGTCGGGGTGCGCGAACTCGCGCGCAGGCTCGAGGTCACCCCTGGTGCGGTCACGATGTACAAGCGCAGCGAGCGTGAGGGCACGATCGGCGTCGGCACACTCGACCGCGTGCTCGCGGCCCTCGGCGACACGGCGACGATCGACGCTCGGCCACGGGAGCGGCGGGTGCATCCGAGTGTTCGCGCGCCGTTCCCGCGCCGCGAGGATCGTGTGGCGTACGAGCTGCACCGAGCGGTCGCGAAGCGCCTGCTCGACGATCGGGACGCAGTGATGGCGAACGTCCCCCGACAGGTCGGTCGCATGCGCGAACGCGTGCACGGAGGAGCCAGTCGTCTGCTCGACGAGTGGCTCGAGCTCGCCGAGGCGCCGCTCGGGCGACTCGTCGAGACGATGCTCGGCGAAGACCAGCACGCGATCGACCTGCGTCAGCTCTCGCCGTTCATGGGCGTGCTCACAGAGGCGGAGCGGCTCGCCGCCATCCAGCGTGCGAGTGTCGCATGAATCGCGCCGAGCTCGTCGAGGCGATCGTCGCGGCGACGGAGATCATCCAGCAGGACACCGTCCTCGTCATCGGGAGCCAGTCGATCCTCGGCTCGTTCGACGAGTCGGTGCTGCCCGAGGCGGCAACCCGCTCGATCGAGGTGGACATCGCCCCGCTTGCCGACGACGCCGCTGAGACGATCGCCACGATCCTCGACGGTCGGGCAGGCGAGTGGTCGCCGTTCCACGATGCGCACGGTTTCTACATACAGGGGGTCGGACGCAACACGGCCGTGCTGCCGGCGGGCTGGCGTGACCGGCTCGTCCCGGTCCGACCTCCGGGTGCGCCCGGTTCCACGGGGTTGTGTCTCGACCCGGTCGACCTGTGCGTCGCCAAGCTGGTGGCAGCCCGACCGAAGGACCATGAGTTCGTTTCCGCGCTCATCGAGGCGGGGCTGATCGAACCACGCGCGGTCGCCGAGCGGGCAGAGCTGTTGCCACGAGGTCAGGTGCAAGTCGACGGTGCCGAGATCACCGATGAGACGGTGGGGCGGATCGTGCGCTGGGTGCGCTCGTTCGAAAGTCGTTGAGCGCGCTTCATCCGACATCCCTCGGCGGATGCCTCGAGGCGGTCGCCGTGCACAGGGCGTTCGTCGCGCCGCCCGGCGCCGCTACCGTGTCGGGATGGACTCCGTCTTGCCCGCGATGTCGCCTGAGGAGCTGCGCGAGCATGCGCGGCGCGGGCCCGGGCCACTCTGGTGGTCGCTGACGATCGCGGCGACGATGCTCGGGATCGTCGCGGCCCTGTGGGGGCTCGGGGCGGCATTCGAGGAGCAGGTCGGACTGGCGGCCGGAGTCTCACTCGGCGTTGGCGGGTTCATCGTCTTCGCCTTCGGTGGGTCCGTCAGCTTCCTCGAACTTCAGAGCCTGAACCGTGTGCGGCTCGCGGAGCGTCGATCGCCGGGATGCTTCGTCATGCCGGTGTTCGTCGACGCGAAGGTCATCGACCTGGTCGTCCAGCTCGACCCCCGTCCCTGGTACCGACGCCTGTTGCCGCTATCGCCGTCTCAAGGACTGGTCGTCGCCGACTCGACCGGGGCCGAGCTGCGGCTCGGCTGGGGAATCCACCCGGTCGCGCGTGCGTCGAACGCGCAGGTCCGTGACGTTCGCGTCGGCGAGATCTCCAACCGCTTCGGCTCGACGCCGTCGGTCGACGTGGTCGTCGAGACCCCTCGCGGCGAGCGCACGGCCTCATTCATGCCGCTGCGATGGCGTCGTGGGTACTGGGGGATCGAGCGGATCGAGGTGCTTGCGAGCTACGCCGTTGCGCTGCGGGAGGCAGTCGCGTCGACGGACGCGCCCGACCGGCGTCGGGCCTGACGCGAGCGGGAGTCTTGCGCAGGCTGTCACATCGGTCCCGTGTCATCCGTCTCATGTGCATGGACCGAGCCACCGACCCCACTCGAACCGCCCGGCAGCCCCTGCCGCCGGCCGACCCTCGCCTGAGTGCCGCTTCTTCGTCTGAGGGCCGAAGCTCTCGCCCTCGGGCCGGGGAACGGCCCTCAGGCCCGGCCGGCCCGCCGCGCGGGCTGGTGAACGCGACCGCGCCGGTCGCGAGCGCGCTCGCCGGCAGGCACTTCGTGCCGCTCTGGGCGCTGATCCGCCACCGCGGGCGCCGCAGCGGCACCGAGTACGCGACGCCGATCGCGGTCGTGCCGACGCGCGACCGCTCGATCGTGATGATCGGGCTGCCGTGGGGCGCCCGCACGAACTGGGCGCGCAACGTGCTCGCCGCCGGCGGCGCGACGCTGCGCCGGAACGGGCGCGAAATCGAGCTGCGCGCCCCGCGGGTCGTCGAGGGGGCGGATGCCTCGGAGTCGGCGCGCTGGCCCTTCCGCCTCGTGCTCGCGCGGTTCCCGGCCGCGCTCGTGCTCGACGTCGCCTGACTGCCCGCGCGTGCCGACGGCCCCTCGCGAGTCGTCATGAAATGTCGCTTCGGCGGCTCCGATTCCGGCATTTCATGACGACTCGGGGAGGGTCGTCGTGACGACTCGGGGAGGGAGAAGCGGCTCAGTCGAGCTCGCGCAGCTGCGCGGTGCGCGCGCTCGGGGTGTCGCCCGTGTTGACGGTGCCCTGCGGCTCGATCAGGATCGCGGCGACCTCGCCGTCGGCCCTCGGGCAGTGCTCGACGCCGCGCGGCACCACGTACACGTCGCCCGGCCCGAGCGTCACGTCGCCGGCGCGCAGCTGGATGACCAGTTCCCCCGAGATCACGAGGAACAGCTCGTCCGTCTCTGGGTGCGAGTGCCAGGTGAACTCGCCCTGCACCTTCACGACCTTGACGTCGTAGTCGTTGATGCTGACGAGCCGGCGCGGCTGCCAGTGCTCGGTGAATGAGGCGAGCGCGTCGTGGATGTTGCGGACCTCGCCGGTCATGCGAGTCCCGCCGCGCGGCTGCCGGGCATCCGCTCGCTCAGCGCCAGAGCACCGCGATGCCCGCGTTCGCGAGCGTCAGCACGCCGATCGACCAGAACAGCGCCGGCGGCACCGAGCCGCTCTTGCGCTGGCGGGCGGCCCCGATGCCGATCAGCGCGCCGATGACCACGAGGATCACCAGCTTCACGCCGAGCTTCACGTAGTTGAGGTCCCAGGTGATGCCCCACGGCGCGGCCAGGGCGATGCCGGCGACCGCGGCGATCAGGAGCCCCCAGTTCATGAGGCTGGTGACACCCCGCTTGCCGAATGCCTCGACGACCCACGCGCCGAACAGCGTGGCGAAGCCGATGAGGTGGATGAGGACGACGACTCCGCGCAGTACCTGGATGGGCTCCATGCCCTCACGTTAGCGCGTCACGGTGGGCCGCAGGAGGCATCCACACCGCTGGTTGTCGGTAGCATCGTGGTTGCTACCGGAGTAGCATCCAGTCATGTCCTACGCGAAGGTCAGCCTCAGCCTGAGTGACGCCGACATCGCCTTCCTCGACGGCGAGACGCTGTCGGGCGCCTACCCCAGCCGGTCGGCCGCGGTGCAGGACGCGGTGCGGATGCTCCGCGAGAGCCGCCTCGCCGATGCGTACGCCGAGGCGTTCGGCGAGTGGGACGACGACGGATGGGACGCCACGGCCGCCGACGGCACGTCCGCCGACGGGTCGTCGGTCGCGTGAGCGCTGCACGGCCGCTGCTGCGGCGCGGACACATCGTGCTCGTCGATCTCGACCCGACCGTCGGGTCCGAGGCGGCCAAGACGCGTCCGGCGATCGTCGTCGGCAACAACACCGCGAACGCTGCCGCGTCGCGCAGTGAGCGCGGCGTCATCACCGTGGTGCCGCTGACGTCGAACACGGGGCGGGTGCACGAGTTCCAGGTGCTGGTCACCGCGCGCGAGTCGGGCCTGCCGCGCGACTCGAAAGCGCAGGCCGAGCAGGTGCGCACCGTCGCCGTCTCGCGCGTGACGAGCGTGGTCGGGTGGCTCGGCGCCGAGCAGATGGGCGCCGTCGACGACGCGCTTCGCCTGCACCTCGCGCTGTAGTCGGGCGCTGCCGCGGAGCATCCGCTGGACCGAGTACGCAGACTGCGGAAACGCCCTGCGCGTTCCCGCACTCTGCGTACTCGGTGCCCGGCCGGGTCGCGGACCGCGGTGCGCACGAGGCGCACGCACCGCGGCCCGGCGCCTACCCGACCGTGAGCGGCTCCGACGCGGTCGTGCCCGCGCCGTTGGAGAACTCGATCACGAACTCGTGCACGCCCTCGAGTCCCGTGAACGGTACCTCGACGTGCTGCGCCGCGGGCGTGGCGGCCTCGAGCGAACCGGCAGCCACCTCGACGCCGTCCTGCAGCAGGCGCCACGCGTCGGCGTTGGTGCCCCACCAGAGGTCGGCCGAGAGCGTGAACGTGCCGTCGTAGTCGTCGTGCGAGAGCACGGGCTCGCCCGGCGAGGCATCCGTCACCTTGACCCGGATCGCCTTGGTCGCCGTGGTGCCCTGCGAGTTCGCGAGCTCGCCGCGGAACTCGTAGGTGCCGTTCGGCAGCCCCTCGATCGGCACCACGGCGTGCTGCGCCTGCGGCGACGCGGGCTCGAGCGGCACCGACGCGATCAGCGCGTCGTCCTGGTACAGCCGGAACCGGGTGGCGTTGGTGCCCCACCACAGGTCCATGCGCACCTCGAAGTTGCCGTCGTCGAGGCCGTGCTCCCAACCGCTGGTCGACGTCAGCGACGCCTTCCCGGGGGCATCCGTCTCGTCGTCGTCGGGCAGCACGTCGGCGAGGCACGCCTCGTACTCCTCGGGCGTGGGCGACCAGCGGAACCAGTCGAACTCGCCGTCGATCTCCTCGGCACCCGTGGCGCCGCGGAAGGCGTACGGGCCGATGTGCGTGAATCCGGTCTCCGACAGCAGGAACGGCCGGCCGTAGTCGCTGAACGATGCGCCGTCGTACGACACGCTCGACTGGAACTTCACGCCGTCGCTCGTCATGCGCAGCCACACGGTGTCGGCCTCGGGCACGGCGGGCGCCGCGGTGTCCTGCCGGTTGCTGCCGTTCAGGTACTGCACCACCTCGAGCGTCTTGCCCGGGGTCGCCCGGCCGAGGTCGAACTTGCCGTAGGCGGTGTCGGATGCGTACAGCAGCAGTCCCGCCTGCTGGAAGCGCTCGGCCACGTCGATCGTCACCTTCGTGGTGACCTGCCACGGGCCCTCGGGCAGCTCCTGCTGGGGGAGCGAGGCGCCCGAGACGCCGCTCGGATACGCCGGGATCGACAGCACGCCGTCGGCGACGACGTGACGGGCGGTCTCCTCGCGCACGACGCGGTCCCAGACATCCGACAGCTCGGTGCCGTCGAACTCATCGGAGCCCTCGGCCGCGCACTGCGCGAACACCGGGTTGTCGGGGTCGACCGGCCACGCGACGGGGTCCGGGCCACCGGGACCCTCGACGCCGGGGCCTGCCTTCGCCCACGCGATGGTCGCCCCGAGGCGGTCGCCCGACTCGTAGAAGAGGTAGCTGAACTCACCGTCGGTCACGATCTCGGGTGCGGCCGTGCGGCCGACGTCCTCGCCGACGCCGCTCGACTGGTGCAGCAGCTGCGACGGGCCCACGTCGGTGAGCGTCTCGTCGATGGTGCGCGCCATGGCCCTGCCCGCGGAGTTGTGGTAGATCACGTACAGCTGGCCCTCGTACTCGTAGAGGTTGCCGCCCGACACGTTGCCGCTGTCACCCGACTCCGGGTCGACGAGGGTGCCGTCGCGCACGACCCAGGTCTCGCCGTCGACCGACTCGGCGACCTTCAGGCGCCGGTGGTTGTCGGAGAAGTTCGCCATGTAGAACATGGCGTAGGCGTACTCGGATGCCTCGTCGGGGTGCTCGAACACGCGCGCGTAGCTCGTCTCCGTCGATCCGCCCATGGCGTTCGTCACGGCGGTGCCGCCGTAGTCGAAGCTCACGCCGTCGGTGCTCGTGGCGTAGCGGGTGATCGAGTTCTCCCCGTGGAAGTAGAGGTAGACCTCGCCGGCCTCCTCGTTCCAGATCGCGTCGGGGGAGGAGACGTGCGAGACGTCGTAGTACGGCGCCCAGTCGCTCGCGATGATCGGGTTCGCCCCGTACTCGGTCCACGGCCCGTCGAGGCTGTCGGCGTACATCAGCATGATGCCCGCCGGGCGGTCGTGCGGCGCGAGGTAGAGGTACCACTCGCCCAGCGGATCGTCGAGGTACTCGGCCGCGTGGAACACGCTCGGGAAGATGAACTCGTTCGTCGGGTTGTAGAGCATCTCCGACTTGTCGGTGATGACCCCCTGGTAGACGAACTCGGGGAAGGGCTCGACGGCGTTGGCGGGTGCCGTGGCGGCGAGCGGGGCGACCACCAGGGCGGCGATCGCGGCGGTGATGGCGGCGCGGAAGCGCCGGCGTGCAGACATGCATAGCTCCTTCGATACGCGACCCGGATCCGGCAGCGGCGACCCCTGGGGCCGACTCGAGCGGATGCCCCGAGGAATCCTCCGGCGGCGGGCGGCGACTTCCGGGGAATCCTGAACTCGGGGTTGCTAATCCGTATTAGCATCCGGTACGGTCAACGCTAATGCGGATTAGCACCGCAGATCAAGACCCCGAAGGATCTCGATGACGACTTCCCAGACCTCGCCGCGGCGCATCACGCAGCGCCGCATCGCCGAGCTCGCCGGCGTGAGCCAGGCCACCGTCTCCCTCGTGCTGAACGAGAAGGCCGACGCCGCCTCGCGCATCCCCGAGGAGACCCGCGACCGCGTGCTCCAGGTGCTCAAGGAGACCGGCTACGTGGCCGACCCCGCCGCCCGCCGCCTCGCCGGCCTCGGCAACAAGATCTTCGGCGTCTTCACCTACGAGCCCGCGTTCCCCACCGCGAGCCAGGACTTCTACGCCCCGCTCCTCAGTGGCATCGAGGGCACGGCCGAGGAGCTCGGCTGCGACCTGCTGCTGTTCACGAGCGCCCCGGTCGTCGATGGCACGCGCCGCCTGCTGCATGAGAACAACCGCCTGCGGCTGGCCGACGGATGCCTCCTGCTCGGCGTCGAGATGGACCCCGATGAGCTCGCACGCCTCGTCGCCGACGGCTTCCCGTTCGTCGCGGTCGGTCGTCGCGACGTCGACGGCGTGCCCTACGTCGCCATCGACTACACCAGCGGCGCCGCCGAGCTCGTGGGCACCGCGTGGGAGCTCGGACACCGCCGGTTCGCCTACGTGCACGTCGACAGCACCGGTGAGTCGGTCGTCGATCGTCGCGACGGGGTCGTCGGCGAGCTCGAACGGCGCGGCGGCGCGGAGGCCGCGGCCGACCTCCTCGCGATCCCCGCCGACGGCGCCGACGACGAGGCCCTGCGCGCCGCGTGGCAGCAGGTGCGGGCGAGCGGATGCACCGTGCTCGTCGTCGAGACGCACGAGACCGCCCGGCGCCTGCGCGCCATGGCCGAGGCATCCGGTGTCGCAGTGCCCGACGCCCTCTCGATGATCGTGCTCGGCGACGCGGCCCGCCCGAACGGCGACGCCAACGACTTCACGCGCCTCAGCCCGCCGCGTTCCGCGCTGGCCAGCGCCGCCACCACCCTGCTCGCCCGCATGCTCGACCCGCACGACGACGTGCCTGAGGTCGACCTGCGCCAGACCCTCGCCTGCCCCGTGATGGCAGGCGCCACCCTCGTCGCCCCGGAGGACGCCGCATGACCGCCCGACCCGCAACCGAACTCCACGCCGACGTACTGGTCGTCGGCGGAGGCCTGGGCGGGGTCGCCGCAGCGATCGGCGCGCTCGAGGACGGCCGCACGGTCGTCCTCACGGAGGAGTACCGCTGGCTGGGCGGCCAGCTCACGAGCCAGGGCGTCCCCATGGACGAGCACACCTGGATCGAGTCCTTCGGGGCGACGGCCCGCTACCGGGCCGCTCGCGACGGCATCCGCGACTACTACCGCCGGCACTACCCGCTGACGGATGCCGCGATGGCCGACCCGCACCTGAACCCCGGCGCCGGCCTCGTGGGCCGCGTCTGCGCCGAACCCCTGGTCGGCGTCGCCGTGCTCGAGTCGATGCTCGCGCCCTTCCGGGCCACCGGACGGCTGCGCATCCTCCAGCCGGCCGTGCCGGTCGCCGCCCACGTGGACGGCGACGTCGTCGAGGCCGTGACCCTGCGCGGCCTCGACGACGGGCACGAGACGACCGTGACCGCCGCCTACGTGATCGACGCGACCGAGCTCGGCGACCTGCTGCCGCTCACCGGAGCCGAGTACGTCACCGGGTTCGAGTCGCGCGCCGACACGGGGGAGCCCAGCGCCCCGGAGGTCGCGCAGCCCGACAACCAGCAGGCGTTCAGCTGGTGCTTCATCGTCGACCATGTCGACGGCGACCACACCATCGACCGTCCTGAGCAGTACGACCGGTGGCGCACCGCGCAGCCCGACTACTGGGGCGCGCCGATGATCTCGCTGACCGGCCCCGACCCGCGCACGCTCGAGACCGTGACCCGTACGTTCACCCCGAACGCCGAGCCCGCGGGCGACCTCGTCGCCGACCAGCGCGAGGACGCGGGCGACCGCGAGCTCTGGACCTTCCGCCGCATCATCGCCCGCCACAACTTCGCGCCCGGCGCCTACGAGAGCGACGTCGTGCTCGTGAACTGGCCGATGATCGACCACGTCGACGGCACCATCATCGACGTGCCCGACGACGTGCGAGCCGCCCGCGAGCACGACGCCCGGCAGCAGTCGCTCTCGATGCTGTACTGGCTGCAGACCGAGGCGCCCCGGGCCGACGGCGGCACCGGGTTCCCGGGGCTGCGCCTGCGACCCGACCTCGCGCAGGGGCCCGACGGGCTCGCGATGGCCCCGTACATCCGCGAGTCGCGGCGCATCCTCGCCGAGACCACGGTCACCGAGCTCGACCTGTCCATCGCGGCATCCGGCACCGACGCCCCCGCCACCTTCGACGACTCGGTCGGCGTCGGCATGTACCGCATCGACCTGCACCCTTCGAGCGGCGGCGACAACTACATCGACCTGCCGTCGCGTCCCTTCGAGATCCCCCTCGGAGCCCTGATCCCTCGCCGGCTGGAGAACCTCCTGCCCGCGAGCAAGAACGTCGGTACCACCCACATCACCAACGGGGCCCTCAGGCTCCACCCGGTCGAGTGGAACATCGGCGAGTCGGCGGGC
This sequence comes from Agromyces rhizosphaerae, assembly GCF_027925245.1. Classification (NCBI taxonomy): domain Bacteria; kingdom Bacillati; phylum Actinomycetota; class Actinomycetes; order Micrococcales; family Microbacteriaceae; genus Agromyces; species Agromyces rhizosphaerae. The sequence continues at coordinate 745,738 of NZ_BSDP01000001.1, read as the reverse complement.
CGCCTGGCGGCCTTCTGCCTCGATCGCGCGTCCCGCCCCCGCACGATCCGCACCAACCCGGCACTCCTCGCGGAGTTCCAGGACCTGCTCACACGACGAGGCGTCGAGCTGCACTGGCCGGCCGACGTCACCGGTTACTAGGAGAGACACACCATGAGATCAGCAACGGCGCTGTCGGCTCTCGCGCTCGGCGCGACGGCCGCACTCGCACTGTCCGCATGCTCCGGAGGCGGCGCGGCGACCGAAGACGAGGAGTTCGAGCTTCGGATGACCGTGTGGACCTCGAACGAGGACCACCTGGGCCTGTTCGACTCCATCGCGGCCGCGTACATGGAGGACCACCCGGAGGTGACCGACATCACCTTCGACCCGCTGCCGTTCGAGGACTACACCTCGACCGTCACGACCCAGATCGCGGGCGGTCAGGCCCCCGACCTGGCGTGGATCCTCGAGAACGCGGCCCCCGACTTCGTCGACTCGGGCGCGCTGCTGCCGCTCGACGAGACGCTCGAGGCCGACCCCGACTACGGGTTCGACGACCTCAGCGAGTCCGCCACGGCACTCTGGCACGACGACTCGGGCGCGCTCGTCGCGTACCCGTTCTCGACGTCGCCGTTCGTGATGTTCGCCAACGACAGCCTGCTCGCCGAGGCCGGGCTGCCGTCCGCCGCGGAGATGCAGGCGGCCGGCGACTGGAACTGGGAGGGCGTGTCCGCCGCCGGTTCGACGGTCAACGCCGAGACCGGCAAGGCCGGCTTCGTCATCCGCGACTTCGACTACACGACGTGGGACAACCTGGCGTCGGTGTGGATGGGCTGGGGCGCCGCGCCCTGGAGCGCCGACGGCGCGACCTGCACGTTCGACTCGCCCGAGATGGTCGAGGCGTTCGAGTTCCTGCACGACGCCGCGTTCGACGCGATGTCGATGCCCGGGCCCGGTACCACCGCGGACTTCTTCGCGGGCGAGTCGGCGTTCACCGTGACGCAGATCTCGCGGGCGTCGCTGCTCGACGGCTCGTTCGAGTTCGACCTGCTGTCGCTGCCCGAGGGCCCCGTCGGCGAGTACTCCATGGTCGGCCAGGCCGGCATCGGCGTGATGTCGTCAGGCGCGCACGCACAGGCCGCCGCCGAGTTCCTCTCGTTCTTCACGAGCCCCGAGAACTCGGCGCAGCTCGCGCAGTTCTTCCCGCCGCCCCGCAACTCGCAGCTGAACGTCGAGACGCTCGCCGCGACGAACCCGACGCTCACCCCCGAGCAGATCGAGAACGTCGTGATCCCGGGCATCGAGATCGGCGTGACGCGTCCGAGCCACACCGACTCGGCCGAGATCGGCCAGGAGGTCCGCAGCTCGCTCGACGCCCTCTGGGTGGAGGACGCGGACATTCCGGGTACGCTCGCCGCGACCTGCACCGCGATCGACCCCCTGCTGGGCTGAGGAAGGAACCCCCTTCGATGGCCGACGCCACCACGGTGACTCCGGGTCGGGCTCACGCCCGGCCCGGGGCCGCCCCCACCCCGCCGAGACGACGGTTCGTGCCGTCGTACGCGCGGCGCGACCAGCTCACGGGCTACCTGTTCGTCGCCCCGCAGGTGCTGGGCATCACGCTGTTCGTGCTGCTGCCGCTCGGCCTCATCGTCTGGTACTCGTTCCACGAGTGGAACGTGCTCGCCGGCACGTTCCGCTGGGTCGGGCTCGAGAACTTCGAGAAGCTCGTCACCGACCCCAAGCTCGCCCCCGTCATGCAGGCCACCGCGGTCTTCTCGATCGGCCTGGTCGTCTTCAACCTGGCGCTCGCCCTGCTGCTGGCGGTGCTGCTCAACCGCAAGGTGCGCGGCATGACGTTCTTCCGCACCGTGTTCTTCTCGCCGGTCGTCGTCTCGCTCGTGGCGTGGACCATCGTGTGGTCGTTCCTGCTGCAGGACAACGGCGGCATCAACGGCATCCTCCAGCTCGTCGGCATCGACGGCCCGAACTGGCTGCGCGAGGGCCCGACCGCCATGGCGTCGGTCATCGTCGTGCAGGTCTTCAAGAACGTCGGCCTCAACATGGTGCTCTTCCTCGCCGCCCTCCAGGGCGTGCCGCAGGAGGTGCAAGAGGCCGCGCGCATGGACGGGGCATCCGATCGCCAGCTCTTCTGGCGCATCACCGTGCCCCTCATCTCGCCGACCATCCTGCTCACCTCGATCATCACGATCGTGGGCTCGCTGCAGGTCTTCGCCCAGATCGCCGTGCTCACGCAGGGCGGGCCGGGCATCTCCACGACCGTGCTCGTCTACTACCTGGTGCAGCAGGCGTTCGACTTCCACCACTTCGGGTACGGGTCGACGCTGGCCATCCTGCTCTTCGGCATCGTGCTGGTGCTGACCATCGCGCAGTGGCAGCTGCGCAAGAGGTGGGTCTTCTATGAGAACTGAGTCCCGACTGCGCACCGCCCCGACGGGCGCACGCAATGACGCCGGCGCGGATGACACCGTGGCCGTGACCGTTCCGCCCGAGGCATCCGCCGACGCCCGTGCCGGCCGCACGGTCGGTCGTCGACGCCCGGTCGGCAGCCCGTGGCGCAAGGTGCTCTTCTACGGCGCCCTGAGCCTGCTCGCCGTGCCGTTCGTCTTCCCGACCTGGTGGATGTTCACCTCGTCGCTGAAGCCGATCAGCGAGATCTTCGCGTTCCCGCCGGAGCTCTGGCCCTCGAACCCGACGCTCGAGGGGTACGTCGGCGCGTTCACCGAGCAGCCGTTCGCGCTGCAGTACTGGAACTCGATGTACATCGCCGTGCTGGTGACGCTCGGCACCATGCTCTTCTCCTCGATGGCGGGGTACGCGTTCGCCCGCATTCGCTTCCCCGGGCAGGACCTGCTGTTCGTGGTGGTGCTGACGGGCCTGCTCATCCCGAGCGAGGTCACGATCGTGCCGCTGTTCCAGCTGTTCAACTCGTGGGGCATGATCGACACCCACTGGCCGCTGATCCTGGTCACGACGTTCGGCGCGCCGAGCGTGCTCGCGACCTTCATCATGCGGCAGTACTTCATCACCCTGCCGGTCGAGCTCGAGGAGGCCGGACGCATCGACGGGCTCGGGCGCTGGCGCATCTACTGGAGCATCGCGCTGCCGCTCAGCCGCTCGGCGCTCGCCGCGGTCGCGATCTTCACGTTCCTGAACGTGTGGAACCTCTACCTCGAGCCGACGGTCTACCTGCAGACGCCCGAGCTGTTCACGCTGCCGCAGGCGCTCACCCGCTACACCGACGCCTACGGCGGCGAGATGTGGAACATCCAGCTCGCCGCGGCGACCCTCACCGCGCTGCCCGTGCTGATTGTGTTCGTCTTCGCGCAGAAGCAGTTCGTCGAGGGCCTCGCCCAGACCGGCCTGAAGGGCTGAGGGCGGGCGGATGCCTCGCGGCATCCGCCCCCTCGCTGCCCGCCGCCCGCCGCCCGCGCCCGCCCGCACCGAGTACGCAAACTGGGGAAACCCAGCGCGCATTCACGCACTTTGCGTATTCGGTCGGCGTGGACGTGGTGGGATGGGGCATGGCCAGCGACGCGCGCCCCGCACGTGCGCCCCGGCACGGGGTCGTCGCGCGCGTGCTGCACTGGCTGACCGTGCTCGCGCTCGTCGCGCAGTACGCGGTGGGGTACGCGATGGCCGGCGCCGAGGGGCTGCTCGAGCCGTGGATCGAGGAGGCGTACGACGGCGACGAGGACCTGCTGCTGCCGGTGCATGTCGCGATCGGATGCAGCATCCTGGCGCTCACGCTCATCCGGTACATGTGGCGGCGCATCGTCACGCTGCCGCCGTGGCCCGAGACGCTCTCGGCCGCGGGCCGCCGCTTCGCGTCGTGGACCGAGCGCGCGCTCTACCTGCTGCTCATCGTCATGCCGTCGAGCGGGCTCGCGCTCGTGCTGCTGTCGGGCGAGGACTTCGAGGTCGCCGACCGCGCGGAGTGGGAGGCGCCGCTCGACCTCATCGAGGACGACCTGCTCGTCGGCGTGCACGTCGCGTCGCAGGTGCTGCTGCTCGTCGCGATCGCGCTGCACGTCGGCTTCGTGCTGAAGCACCAGTTCGTCGATCGCGACCGCTTCCTGCGGCGGATGCTCTGAGGCATCCGCACTCTGTCTCTCCACCGAGTACGCAGAGTGCGGAATCGCGAGGCGCATTCACGCACATTGCGCACTCGGAGAGCGGCACGACCGCCGCCCGCGATGACGGAGTACGCGAACTGCGGAATCGCGAGGCGCGTTCACGCACTCTACGTACTCGGTGCGGCGCGCCGACGAACCGCGTAGCGCGGATTGGCACTCGCGCGGGGCGCGCCCGGGGTGGGAGGATGTCGCTCCGAGAGCGCGATCAGGGGGAGGCCGACCGTGACCGACCTGCCTCGCGTGCGCCCCGTGAGCGACGGGGTGCGCGACGCGCTGACCGTGGTGATCGCGTACATCCCGTTCGGACTCGCGCTCGGGGCGACGCTCGCGTCACTGAACGTCGACCCGTTCGTGGCGTGGACGTCGTCGCCGCTCATCGTCGCCGGCGCCTCGCAACTCGTGTCGGTGCAGCTGCTGTCGGAGGGCGCGGCGCCGGTCATCGTGGTGCTCACCGCCCTCGTCGTGAACTCGCGGCACCTGCTCTACAGCGCGTCGCTGGCGCCGTACTGGCGCGACTGGAGCCGCGGCACACGTGCGGGCGGCGCGTACTTCCTCGCCGACCCGATGTACGCGCTCGCGATCGCGCGCTACGAGGGCAAGGCCGAGGATTCGACGGCGCGCCTGCGCTACTACTTCGCGATGTCATTCGCGACCTGGGCCGGGTGGATGATCCTCACCGGAGCCGGCGTGCTGCTCGGCGCGGTGCTGCCCGAATCGCTGCCGCTCGAGCTCGCGGCGCCGCTCACCTTCCTCCTCCTGCTGCTCCCGACGCTCAAGGGCCGGCCGGCCTACGTCTCGGCGGCGACGGCGGGCATCGTCGCGATCATCGCCGCACCGCTGCCGCTCGGGCTCGGCCTCATCGCTGCGGCGATCGTGGGCATGATCGCGGGAGCCATGACTGAACGGATGCAGGCAGCATGACCGACTTCCTCACCCTCGTCGTCGTCGGCCTCGGCACGTACGCGATGCGCGCGGCGTTCCTCGTCGGCAAGGAGGCGAAGCCCCCGGCCCTGCTCGAGCGCTACCTGCCGCACGTCGCCCCGGCCGTGCTCGCGGCGATCGCCGCCCCGGCGCTCGTCGCCCCGCGCGGCGAGATCTCGCTCACCGAGACCCTGCCCGCGCTCATCGCCGCCGCGGCGACCTGGCTCGTCTGGGGCAAGACCCAGCAGATGGCCGTCGCTCTCATCGCGGGCCTCGGCCTCTGGTGGCTGATCCTCTTCGGCCTGTCGTTCGTCTCCTGACCCGCAGCGCCGCCGAGACCCGTCAAATTCCTGCGCTCCCAGCGCGTGAGGCGCAGCCTTTTGACGGGTCTGGACTTCGAGCGGGCCCGCGCGGTGCGAGACCCGTCAAGAACCTGCGCTCTCAGTGCGTGAGGCGCAGGTTATTGACGGGTCTCGGGCACCCAGGGCGGGCGGATGCCTCGGGGCGCGCGAGCTACGAGGCCACGACGGTGAACGGGGCGGCCAGCAGCACCTCGTCGCGGGAGGACGGGCCCACGAGGAGCTCGAAGGCGCCGGGCTCGACGATGCGGTTGCCGCGCGCGTCGACCAGCGTGCAGGCGGCGACGGGCACCTCGATCGACACGACCCGCGACTCGCCCGGCTCGAGGTCGACGAGGCGGAACGCCTTCAGCTCGCGGTCGGCCCAGCTCACCGAGGTGACCTCGTCGCGCACGTACGCCTGCACGACCTCGCGCGCCGGCCGGGCGCCCGTGTTGGTCACGCGAACGGTCGCCCGCACCACCCCGTCGGGCCCCAGCTCGGCGTCGCGCACGCGCAGCTCGTCGTACGAGACCGTGGTGTACGTGAGCCCTTCGCCGAACGCGTGCGCGGGGCGCTGCGTCAGGTCGGCGTAGCGGTTGCCGTGCTGGCCGCGGATCTGGTTGTAGTACGTCGGCTGCTGCCCGGCGTGCTCGGCGAACGAGATGGGCAGGCGCCCGCTCGGCTCGACGAGCCCGAGCAGCACCTCCGCGATCGCGCGCCCGCCCTGCATGCCCGGGTTGGCGGCCCAGAGGAGCGCCGACGCGCGGTCGGCCGACGGCGGCAGCACGAGCGGCTTCGACGCGAGCAGCACGACCACGAACGGCGTGCCGGTCGCGGCGACCGCGTCGAGCAGCGCGACCTGGTCGCCCACGAGCTCGAGCGTCGCGGTCGAGCGGCCCTCGCCGACGAGCTCGATGCGGTCGCCCACGACCACGACGGCGACGTCGGCGCGGGACGCGGCGGCCGCGGCCTCCGCGATGAGCGCGGCATCCGGCTCGCAGGGCACGACGATCTGCGGTCGCGGCTGGCCGTCGGGGAAGAACGCGCCGGCGGGGTCCTCCTCGAGGGTGAGGATGCGGGCGCCCTCGGCGTGCTCCACGGCCCAGTCGGCGGGCACCGTGTCGCGCAGTCCGTCGACCACGGTCGTGATCATGGCACGCGGATGCCCCTCGGGCAGCCAGTCGGCCTGGCCGGAGTTGCCCGCCCAGTCGCCGAGCTGCGTCTGCGCGTCGTCGGCGAGCGGGCCGATGACGGCGACCCGGCGCGGCGTGCCCTCGGGGAGCGCGCGCCCAGAGGCATCCGCCGCCCGACCGTCGAGGAGCGGCAGCAGCCCGTCGTTGCGCAGCAGCACGAGCGACCGGCGTGCGGCCTCGAGGTTGAGCGACGCGTGCGCGGCACTCCCGACCGACTCGGCGATGCGCTCCGCATCCGGCCGGCGCGGGTCCTCGAACAGGCCGAACTCGAACTTCAGCAGCAGGATGCGCGAGACCGCCCGGTCGAGGTCCGACTCGGCGAGCATGCCCCGCTCGATCGCCTCGAGCGCCCCGCGGAAGAACCCGGGGGTGGTCATGATCATGTCGTTGCCGGCCTTCACGGCGGCCGCGGCGGCGTGCATGTGGTCGGGCTGCACGCGCTGCTCCCAGACCATGCGGCCGACGTTGTCCCAGTCGGTGATGAGGGTGCCGGTGTAGCCCCACTCTCCGCGCAGCACGTCGTTCAGCAGCCAGTCGTTGATCGTGATCGGCACGCCGTCGGTGGTCTGGTAGCCGAGCATGAAGGTGCGGCAGCCCTCCTTCGCCACGCGCTCGAACGGCGGCAGGAACCAGGAGCGGAGCTTGCGGGGGGAGAGGTCGGCCTCGGAGGCATCCCGCCCGCCCTGCGTCTCGGAGTACCCGGCGAAGTGCTTCGCGGTCGCGAGGATCGCGGACTCGTCGCCCGGCCCGTCGCCCTGGTAGCCGCGCACCATGGCCGAGGCGAGCTCGCCGATGAGGAACGGGTCCTCGCCGAAGGTCTCGTTCACGCGGCCCCAGCGCAGGTCGCGGGCGATGCAGAGCACGGGCGAGAACGTCCAGTGCACTCCGGTCGGGGCGACCTCCTCGGCCGTGGCGCGCGCGACGCGCTCGAGCAGGTCGGCGTCCCACGAGGCGGCCATGCCGAGCTGCGTCGGGTAGATCGTCGCGCCCTCGAAGAACGAGTGGCCGTGGATGCAGTCCTCGCCGACGAGCAGCGGGATGCGCAGGCGCGTCTGCGCGACGAGCTCGTGCGCGAGGGCGATGCGCTCGGGCGAGGCGTGCAGGATCGACCCGACGTGCTGGCGCAGCACCTGCTCCTCGACGTCGTCGCGGGCGTCGAGCTGCAGCATCTGCCCGACCTTCTCCTCCACGGTCATGCGTGAGAGCAGGTCGGCGATGCGGTCGGCGACCGGATGCCTCGGGTCGAGGTAGACGGGGGTGGCGATGTCGGCCGTGGTCACGTGGTGGCTCCGGTCTTGGAGGAGGTGGTCTGGGTGGTCTGGGGCGCGGCGGCCGCCGTGGTGGTGGACGCGTCGGCCGCCGCGGGCTCGGTGGTGGGCACCGACCGCACCGCGGTCACGGTGTCGTTCACGCTCATGCCCTTCTTCTTCATCGCGCGGGCGCGCTCGCCCGCCGACCGCAGCCGGGGGTTCACGTACTCGTCGATGCCGAAGTTGATGAGCGACAGGGCGACGCCGATGGCGGCGATGCAGAGGCCCGGGGGCAGGTACCACCACCACTGGTTCTGGCGGAACGCGCCCTGCGCGCTCGCCCAGTTGAGGATCGTGCCCCAGTTGTAGGTCGTCACCGGGATCACGCCGATGTACGACAGCGTCGTGAGCGCGAGGATCGCGGCGGTCACGGTGCCGACGAAGCTCGCGGCGATGAGCGCCATGAGGTTCGGCAGCATCTCGATCGTGATGATGCGGCGCAGCGGCTCGCCGTTGGCGCGCGCGGCCTGGATGAAGTCGCGGTTGCGCAGCGACATCGTCTGCGCGCGCAGCACGCGCGCGCCCCACGCCCAGCCGATGAGGCCGAGCACGCCGGCGATGACCACGAGCGGCGGGTCCTCGAACATCGAGGCGACGATGATGATGAGCGGCAGGCCGGGAATCACGAGGAACACGTTCGTCAGCGCCGACAGGCTCTCGCTGCGCCAGCCGCGCACGTACCCCGAGACCACGCCGACGACGATCGCGATGAGCGTCGCGATGATCGCGGCGAGGAAGCCGACGACGATCACGCCGCGGGTGCCGTGGATGACCTGGCTCAGCACGTCCTCGCCGATGTGGGTGGTGCCGAGCCAGTGCTCGGCCGACGGCGGCTGGAAGCGCGCGGTGTTGTCGAGCGCGGTCGGCGAGTAGGGCGCGAGCACGTCGGCGAAGATCGCCACGAGCACGAAGAACCCGAGGATCGACAGGCCCGCGATCGACTTGCCGTTGCGGAACATGGCGAAGGCCGAGCCGAGCTTCGCGCCGAAGCCTGGCCGTTCCGGAGTGGGGGCGGATGCCTCGCTGGTGCGGATCGTCGCCGTCGCCGGCACGCCCGCCGGGCGCTTCCTGGCTCGCTCGTTCACGATGGTGTCCATGGATCAGCCCTCCGTCTGGCGGGTGCGCGGGTCGAGGAATGCGTAGGCGACGTCGGCGAGCAGGTTCGCGAGCAGCACCGACAGGGTGATCACCAGGAAGACGCCCTGCATGAGCGCGTAGTCCTTCGCATTGGTGGCATCCAGCAGCAGCTTCCCGACGCCCGGGTAGCTGAAGACCATCTCCATCACGATCGTGCCGCCGACGATGAAGCCGATCGACAGCGCGAAGCTCTGGATCTGGGGGAGCACGGCATTGCGGGCGGCGTACCGCCAGAGCACCCGGTTGCTCGGCATGCCCTTCGCCTCGGCGACCATGACGTAGTCCTCGTCGAGCACGGTGAGCATCATGTTGCGCATGCCGAGCATCCAGCCGCCGAGCGAGGCGATGATGATCGTCACCGCGGGCAGGGTGCCGTGGTGGATCACCTGGCCGATGAACTCGGGACTCCACTCGGGGCTCATGCCGACGCCGTACGCCTTGCCGATCGGGAACCAGCCGAGGTTCACCGAGAACACGGCGATCGCGAGCAGCCCGAGCCAGAAGTAGGGGATCGTGCTGAGGAACGTGGTGATCGGCACGAGCGCGTCGAGGCGGCTGCCGCGCCGCCAGCCGACGATCGCGCCGCCGATGGTGCCGATCGCGAACGAGATGATCGTGGCGAAGCCGACCAGGCCGATGGTCCACGGCAGCGACTGGCTGATGACCTCGGTCACCGGGCGCAGGCCGTGCAGCAGCGAGACGCCGAGGTCGCCGCGCAGCAGCAGGCCCCAGTAGTCGAGGTACTGCTGCCAGAGGCTCTTGTCGGTGTCGAGGCCGAGCAGCGATCGCAGCGCGTCGGCCGCCTCGGGGCTCACGTTGCGGTTGCGCGAGAGGTACTGAGTGACCGCGTCGCCCTTCATCATGCGGGGCAGGAAGAAGTTGATCGTGATCGCGGCCCACAGGGTGAAGGCGTAGAACACGGCGCGGCCGCCGAGGAAGCGCCAGGGCACGCGCGACCGGCCCTTCGTCACGCGGTGGCTGGTGGTGCCGGCCTCGACGGCGTCGGGCGTGCCGGCAGGGGCATCCGCTCGGTTCTCTGCATCGGTCGGATGCGGGGGCTGGACCGCGGTCATGCTGCACCTCCGTGGTGGCCGGTCGTCGCGAAGAAGTGGTCGGGGTCGGGGGAGGCCGCGCGCAGGGCCTGGGTGTACGGGTCCTGCGGGCGGAGGATGACGTCGTCGGCGGGGCCGCGCTCGACCACGCGCCCCTGGTTCAGCACGAGGATCTCGTCGCTGAAGTGGCGGGCCGTGGCCAGGTCGTGCGTGATGTAGAGCACGCCGAGGCCCTCCTCGCGCTGCAGGTCGGCGAGCAGGTTGAGCACGCCGAGGCGGATCGAGACGTCGAGCATCGACACGGGCTCGTCGGCGACGAGGAGCTTCGGGCGCGAGGCGAGCGCGCGGGCGATGGCGACGCGCTGCCGCTGGCCGCCGGAGAGCTCGTGCGGGCGGCGGTCGATCACGCTGTCGGCGTCGAGGCGCACACGGTCGAGGAGGCGGCGCACCTCGGCATCCTCCTGCGCCTTCGGCACGACCGTGTCGAGCCGCAGCGGGCGCTGGATGTGGTACCGGATCGAGTGGTACGGGTTGAGCGAGGCGAACGGGTCCTGGAAGACCATGCGCAGCTGCTGGCGGTAGGCGCGCAGGCCCTTGCCGCGCCGCGGGATGGCGGCGCCGTCGAGGCGCACCTCGCCGCTCGTGGGGGTCTCGAGCTGGGTGAGGATCTTCGCGATCGTGGACTTGCCGCTGCCGGACTGGCCGACCAGGCCGATCGTCTGGCCCGACTCGAGCGTGAAGCTGACCTCGTCGAGGGCGGTGATGTGGCCGGCGCCGCGCACCGAGTAGACCTTGGTGACGGAATCGAACTCGAGGGTGGTCATCGCAGCACCATCCCCTTCTCCCCGGTGAGCCGTGGGAACGACTCGAGCAGGGTCTTCGTGTAGGCGTCCTGGGGGTCGTTCCAGATGCGCTCGGCGGTGGCGAGCTCGACGATGCGGCCGTCGCGCATGATGGCGATGCGGTCGCTGATCTCGAGCAGCAGGGGGAGGTCGTGCGTGATGAACACGACCGAGAAGCCGAACTCGTGGCGGAGCGCCGAGATCTGCTTGAGGATCTCGCGCTGCACGAGCACGTCGAGTGCGGTGGTCGGCTCGTCCATGACCATGAGCTGCGGGCGCAGGGCGAGCGCCATGGCGATCATGACGCGCTGGCGCATGCCGCCCGAGAGCTCGTGCGGGTAGGAGCGGTAGCGCTGCGCGCCGACCTTGACGATCTCGAGCAGCTCGACGACGGCCGCGCGGCGCTCGCCCTTCGACATGCCCGGGCGGTGCACCTCGAACACGTCGTCGAGCTGCGCGCCGATGGTCGCGACCGGGTTGAGCGAGTTCATCGCGCCCTGGAAGACCATCGAGACCTTGTCCCAGCGGAACCGGCGCATCTCGTCGGCGTCGAGGGCGTTGACGTCGATGTCCTCGCCCGAGGCGTCGTGGAAGACGACCCGGCCGTTCGTGATGACGGCGGGTGCCTTGAGCAGGCGCTGCACCCCGTAGGCGAGCGTCGTCTTGCCGCATCCGCTCTCACCGGCGAGACCGAGGATCTCACCGCGCTTCAAGTCGAGGCTGACGTCGCGCACCGCCTGGACGGGCGGGTCGACGTCGTACACGACCGAGAAGTCGCGCACGGACAGCAGGGTGTCGGTCATCGAAATCGGGTTCCTTTCGTGATGCCTGACAGGTGGGCGGGGCGGATGCAGGTGGCATCCGCCCCGCCCTCCAGGGGGATCAGCCCGCGGGCTGGAGCTCCGTCAGGATCTGCACGATGCCCGGCTGCGTCGGGTCGGCCGAGGCGTACAGGTTGCCCTCCTCCGGCCAGCCGACGTAGTTGCGGGTGTTGTACTCGCCGAGCAGCGGGTGCGAGCCGAGGGGGATGGCCGGCACGTTCTCGACGAACGCGGTCTGCATGACCTCGAGCGCCGCCTGGCGGTCCTCGTCGGACGAGGCGTTCGCGTAGGTGTTCAGCGCCTCGGTGACCGCCGGGTCGTCGAAGCGGCCGAAGTTGAACTGCGCACGGTCGTCGACGATCCACTTCGGGTCCATCGTCGAGGTGTACAGGCCGTAGGCGTTGCCCGTGTCCTCGAGCCAGTGGATGATCGCCTGGAAGGTGCCCTCCTGGCGAGCGGCGTCCCAGCCGCCCCAGTCGGGCTGGTCGACGTTGACCTCGATGCCGAGGGCGGCGTCGAGCTCCTCGGCGATGAGCGCCTGCTCGGTGTTCCAGTCGCTCCAGCCGGCCGGAACCGAGATGGAGAACGACACGGCGTCGCCGTCGGGGTCGATCAGCCGCTCGTCGTCCCAGCTGTAGCCGGCGTCCTCGAGGATGCCGCGGGCCGTGTCGACGTCGACCGAGTACTCCTCGCCGGCGTACTCGGGCAGGATCTCGGACTCGAGCAGGCCGCTGAGGCCGGTGACGCTCCAGATCGGCGTGCTCGCACCCTCACGGGCGATGTCGACGTAGGCCTGGCGGTCGATCGTGTAGGCGAGCGCCTTGCGCAGGGCCGGGTCGTCGAACGGCTCGGTCTGCAGGTTCAGGAACAGCGTGCCGGCACCCGCGGTGGGGGAGGCGAGGAAGTGGTTGTCCTCGTCGGCCGACAGGTAGCTGTCCTCGATCTGCGGAATGAACGCCTGCGCCCAGTCGGCCTCGCCCGAGACGAGCGCGGTGGTGAGGGCCGCGTTGTCGCCGTAGGAGACGTAGTTGAGCGCGGGCACAGCCAGGTCGCCGCCCCAGTAGTCGGGGTTCGCGGTCAGGGTGACCGACTCGGTCGACCAGTTGTCGAGCACGTACGGGCCGGTGCCGACCGCGACGCCCTCGTCGGTGAGGGGGTCGGTGTTCGGGTCGGCGATGTTCTCCCAGATGTGCTTGGGCACGATCGGGGTGTGCAGCACGCGCGACTGCGCGACGTACTTCGAGTCGGCGAACGTGAGGGTGATCGCGTCGCCGTCGACGGTCGCCCCCTCGTAGTTCAGGCCCGAGGTGTCGGTGAGGGTGCCGTTCAGGTACATGTCGAACGTGAAGACGATGTCGTCGCCGGTGAAGTCGGTGCCGTCGCTCCACTTCACGCCTGCGCGGGGCACGACCGTGAGGGCCGTGTAGTCGTCGTTCCACTCGACCGACTCGGCGAGCCAGGGGGTGGTGCCGAGGTCGCCGGTGGGGTTCACGAGCGCGAGGGGCTCGAAGACGACCTTGGCGTAGCCGTACTTCGAGGCCGACGAGTCGCCGAGGAACGGGTTGTGCGACTCCGTGCTGATGGTGCCGTCGGGCTTGGCGATGGTGAGGGCCGCGCCGCTCGCTGCCGGGGCGCTGCTGTCGGTGTCGCCCGCGGCGCAGCCGGTGAGCGCCAGAGCGGCGACCGCGCCGATGGCGCCGAGGGTGCCGAGGGTGGAACTGAGCCTCATTGCTTCTCCTTCGTGGTGGTGGCAGGGCGCCGGGCCTCCCCGAAGGGTCGACGTCGGCGTCGTGGTGATTGCTGAGTTAACTTACAATCAAGTCAGTAAGTTTTGCAATGCCGCGGAGATCATTCTGCGGGATGGTGCCTGCGTAGACTCTCCAACGCAGGTGTTCGCTGTTGAGGAGGTGCTGCATGACTGAGACTGTGAGCGGTCAGCGCCGTCAGCCGCGCTCGCGCCCCGCGACGCTCGCGCGCCGTCGCGACATCCTCGACGCCGCGATCGAGATCTTCGGCAACAAGGGCTTCGCCGGCGGCACGCTGCAGGAGATCGCCGACCAGGTGGGCATGACCCACGCCGGCATCCTCCACCACTTCGGCTCGAAGGACGCCCTGCTGCTCGAGGTGCTCGACCACCGCGACGCGACCGACGTCGAGGGCCTCGAGGAGCAGCACATCCCGGGCGGCATCGAGCTCTTCCGCCACCTCGTGCGCACCGCGATGATCAACGCGCACCGCGCCGGCATCGTGCAGGCCTTCGTCGTGCTCTCGGCCGAGTCGGTGACTGACGACCACCCGGGCCGCGAGTACTTCCTCAAGCGCTACGCGGTGCTGCGCGGCCAGGTCGCCGAGGCGTTCCGCGAGGTCTGCGCCGAGCGTGGCGTGGCCGAGTCCGACTCCATCGAACTCGCGGCGGCGTCGATTCTCGCGGTCATGGACGGCCTCCAGGTGCAGTGGCTGCTCGACCCCGACGCGGTCGACCTCGCCCGCGCCTCCGAGTTCGCGATCGAGGCGATCGTCGACTCCGTGGTGTCGCCGGCGGCTTCGCCGCTCGCCTAGCTGCCAGCCAGGGGGCTCGCTGACTCAGCCGATCTCCGGCCTCGGCGGCGGCTTCGGCGCCGGTGGTAGTCCGACCTCGAGGATCCTCGTCACCATGCGCACCGCACGATCGGGCAGTGGCTCACCGGAGTAGAAGTCCTCGTAGAGTTCCTCGGCGGCGCCGACTGAGCGGATGCCACGGAGTGCCATGAGCTTCGCAAGGTCCGCGTCGTCGCGGCCCGGCCGATTCGCCCGGAGCTTCATGGCGAGCATGGCCTCCGGGGAAGCGACCTGGATGACGACCGTGCCGTCGTCGTAGAGCGTCTCCCACTCGGTCGTGCGCCGGCCGTAGTGCGGGATGAAGCCCGCGGCCTGGTCGTTGAGCCAGTCGTGCGGCCACCCGTTCGCATCGGCGACTTCCCGGCTGGCCGCGAGCATCTCGTCGTGCGAGCCGATGAACTGCGCATCGATGTCGACGGTCGCCTCGCGCTCGAAGTAGCGCAGCGCGAGCGCGGCGCCGCCGACGATGCAGATGCCCCGCCGCTCCCCGCCATCACGGAGCCGGGCGACGAGTTCACTGAGCCCGAACACCAAGCCGCGACGGTCGAAACGAGTCATGCGCTGATGAGAGTGTCGGCGTCGACCAGGACCCGCCGCCGCGCGAACTCGGGCGGTACCCGATCGAGGCTCGGCGTCAGCGTGTACGGTCCTTCGCCCAGTGCCCACGCACGTCGAAGCACTCGCGCGTCGTGCTCTGCCCAGTCGGGCACCGGCAGTTGCTCGGCGACGAGGTGGTGCGCGACGAGGGCGGCGAGGGCAGCATCCCACTGGCGGCTGCCCGTCGGTTCGGGCGGTGAGATCGTAAGGGCGAAACGCGCGACCCCATGCTCTGCGGTCAGGTTGTCGTTCAGCTGGATGAATCGGCGAAGTGCGGCGCTCTCATTGCGGTCCGCGACTGCGGAACGGATGTCGGCGGCGATCGCCGCAGCGTCGTCGCGGACGCTGGGTACCGACACGAGCCGGTGGCCGGCCGCGCGAAGCGCGCGGTCGACGGCGACGAACGACGGGTTCTGATGCCCGCGCTCGATGAGGGAGAGGTGCGACTGCGACAGCCGGGCGCGCTTGCCGAGCGCCTGCTGCGTGAGCCCACGGCTTCGCCGAGCGGCGCGGATCAAGGTTCCTGCGCTCACAATTGCCTCCAAATATTCGATCCACCCAATAATAGCTCCGACTGTCCAACAGTAGGAAGAGCGGCTCACTCATTTCCCTTCTAGTGCCGCCCGCCCACAAGGCGTCCGATCGCGAAGCCTCGCACTGGGTCGTGAACAAGCGGGTCGCGCAGTAGTCTGAGCGCACATCATGAGCCTCTCGGCCGAGGGACCCACCGAGACGCCCGCCGGCGCGCCGGACGCGGGCGTCTCGACGTTGTCCGGTCTCCGGGCCGACCGGGTCGCCATCGTGCCGATGGCCGTCGCGGGCGGCATCTGGGGCCTCATGTACGTGCTCGCCGGAGTGCCGCTCGCGGCCGTCTGGCCGTGGGGGTACACCCTGCTCGCCGCGTTGAACCTCTGGGCCTTCGTCCGGCTGGGTTGGACGCGCGCGCTCGACCTCCAGCTGCTGCTCAGCCTCGTGATCCCGTGGTTGCTCATGCTGCACGTCGGCGGGTTCCAGGCCTCCGGCGCGGTGATGATCTGGTCGCTCATCGCCCCGGTGGGCGCGCTCCTCGCCTACGGGATCCGGCGGGCGGTCGCGTGGTTCGTCGCCTACGCGGTGCTGGCGTTGGTGGCGGCGCTGCTCGAAGGGCGTCTCGTCGACGCGGGCCTCGGCGACGGCTGGATCGCGGCGTTCTTCTTCATGGACATCATCGGTGTCACGTTCGTCGCCTGGCTGGTCATGGTGCGCTATGCGAACCAGGTCGCGCGGCTGGTCGAGTCGGAGCGCGAGGCCAAGCAGAAGGCGGAGGATGCGACGCAGGCCAAGAGCGAGTTCCTGGCGAACATGAGCCACGAGCTGCGTACGCCCATGAACGCCGTCATCGGCATGAGCAGCCTGCTCGCGACCACCGACCTCGATCGGGAGCAGGACGAGTACGTGTCCTCGGTGCGCGCCAGTGCGGAAGCGCTGCTCGCGACGATCAACGACGTGCTGGACTTCTCGAAGATCGAGGCCGGGCGACTGGAGATCCGGCCGGCGACGGTGGACGTGCGGCAGATCGTCGAGTCCGCGCTCGGCATCGTCGCGCCGCTGGCATCGCAGAAACGGCTCGACCTCGTGCACGACATCGACGACACGGTGCCGGCGACGATCACGAGCGACGCTCACCGCCTCAACCAGGTGCTCGTCAACCTCCTCACGAACGCGGTGAAGTTCACCGAGTCGGGCGAGGTGCGCCTGCTCGTGTCCTCGACCGGTCTGCCGGCGCCCGAGCCCACGATCGGCACGAGGGTGCCCGAGCGAGGGGCAGCGGATGCTCCGCGGGTGCGGTTCGAGGTGCGCGACACAGGCATCGGCATCCCCGAGGCCGCGCAGCAACACCTGTTCGACTCCTTCACGCAGGTCGATTCGTCGACGAGCCGGGAGTTCGGCGGCACCGGGCTCGGGCTCGCGATCAGCCAGCGGATCGTCGGGCTGCTCGGCGGGCGGATCGTCGTCGACAGCGCGCCCGACGTCGGCTCGTCGTTCGCGTTCTCGACTCCGGTGACCGCGCTGGCCGGCGCGGACGACTCCGGCCAGGCCGACGCCGCCGACTCGGGGCCGGCATCCGACTCGATCCGCGCGGACCGCAACGAGACCGACCGGCACATCACGGGGTCCCTCGATCCCGGATTCGCGCAGCGGTATCCGCTGCGGATCCTCGTCGCGGAGGACAACCCGACCAACCAGCGGCTCATGCAGCGGCTGCTCGAACGACTCGGTTACGCGCCGACCATGGTCGGCGACGGCGTGGCAGCGGTCGAGGGCGTGGCCGCCGGTCGTCCCGACGTCGTGCTGATGGACGTGCAGATGCCGCGCCTCGACGGGTTCGAGGCGACCCGGCGGATTCGCGCGGCGGAGGGCGGGGCCGCTGAGCCGGGGCGTGGCGGGGCTGGTCGTCGGCCCTGGATCGTCGCGGTCACGGCGAACGCGACGGACGAGGACCGTCGAGCCAGCCTCGCCGCGGGTATGGACGACCACGTCGCCAAGCCCGTGCGACCCGACGACCTGCTCGCAGCGCTGCGCACTGCGCACCGGCACGTTGCCGGGTCGGGGCCTGCGGCAGCGACGGATGCGGGAGCGGAGCGCGCTGCAGATCGGGACGCGCCCGCGGGGACGACCGAGACGCCCTCCGCGTCGGTCGCGACCATCGACCTGGGCGCGTTGCGCTCCCTCGAGGACCTGACGGGCGATCGGGAGTTAGTGCGTTCACTGCTCGCCGCGTTTCCGGAGGAGGCATCCGGATTGCTCATGGGCATGCACGAAGCACTTCCCGACGACGCCGTGGCGTTGGCGCGCCACGCGCACAGCCTCAAGTCGACGGCCGCGAACCTCGGGGCCGCCGACGTCTCCCGCCTCGCGGCGGAGCTCGAGGGCCTCGCGAGGAGCGACGAGCCACCCGCATCCGAGCTCGCGTCCCGAATCGACGGGCTCGATGCGGCGGTGCGTGCCGCTGCCGAAGCGATGGAGGGGCTCGATGACTGGTGACGCTCCCGCCTCCGCCGCCGGCACGGTGGTGGCGACGGTGCTCGTCGTGGACGACACGATGATCCCGCGGGTGACGCTCGCGCGCGGCGTCGCGCACGAGGGGCACCGGGTGATCGAGGCATCCGACGGCCGGGAAGCCCTCGACGTGCTCCGGCGCGAGCCCGTCGACATGGTGCTGCTCGACCTCGTGATGCCCGAGGTCGACGGCTTCGAGGTGCTCGAGACGATGCGCGCGGATACCGAGCTCCGCGAGATCCCGGTGCTCGTCGTCTCGGCGACCGAGGCCACCGACGACGTCGCCCGGGCCATCGCCATGGGCGCGATCGACTGCCTCACGAAGCCGTTCGAGCCCGCGCTGCTCCGCGTCCGGCTGCGCACGGCGCTCGAGCAGACCAGGCTGCGCCGGCTCGAGCAGGACTACCTGCGGCAGGAGCTGGCGATGCGCCAGCAGGAGCGGCTCGCGATGCTCGGGCGGCTGAGCGCCGGCCTCGGGCACGAGCTCAACAATCCCGCGGCGGCGGCCCTCGCCACGAGTCGCCAGCTCGGGCAGGCGCTGGAGGAGGCCGACGCCCTCGTACCGCGGCTGGTGCGGGATGCGCGCGGTGACGCACTCGTCGAGGCCGTGCGCGACGCACTCGCTGCGCCGAGAGTGTCGGGCGTGGACACAGCCGCCCTCGAGACGGTGCTCGACGCTCACGGGTTCGATGACGGGTGGTACGTCGCGGACGACCTCCGGGCGGTCGGCATGGATGCCGCACGTCTGGAGCGAGTGCTGGCGATCGGGGCCGACCCCGCGCTGGCGGTCGAGTGGTTGCACGTTCGCGCCCGCATCCGGAACTCGCTCGGGTTCATCTCGAGCAGTGTGGGGCGCATGGCGGAGCTGACCGCGTCGCTGCGCCGCTACAGCTTCCTCGACCAGGCGCCGCAGCAGGATGTCGACGTGCGCACGGGCCTCGACGACACCGTCACAATCCTCGCCCACAAGACCCCGAGCGACGTGCAGGTCGTCCGCGACTACGGCGAGGTGCCGACCATCCACGCGTTCGGTGGCCAGCTCAACCAGGTCTGGACCAACCTGCTCGACAACGCGGTCGACGCCGTGCACGACGGCGGCACGGTCACCCTCCGGGCCGTGCCCGATGGTGCCGGGGTGCGCGTCGACGTCGAGGACGACGGGCCGGGCATTCCCGCCGAGCTGCTGGGCACGATCTTCGACGCCTTCGTCACCACGAAGCCCCCCGGCCAGGGCACCGGTCTCGGCCTGAACATCGCGCATCACATCGTGACCGACGTGCACGGCGGACGCCTCACCGCGACGTCCTCGCCAGGTCGAACGGTCTTCAGCGCGTGGCTGCCGCCGGCGCCGCAGTCGCAGGCCCCGGTCGCCTGACTCTCGTTCGTGGCCCGACCCGCCCGCGGTGCCCAGACCCGTCAATTTCCTGCGTTCCCAGCGCTGGAAGCGCAGCCCTTCGACGGGTCTGGTCTGCGAGCGTGGCCGGGGCGAGGCGGGCGGACGCGAGACCCGTCAAGAAACTGCGTTCTCAGCGTGCGAAGCGCAGCCTTCTGACGGGTCTCGGCCCGGCAGGCAGAGGGGCGGGCGGATGCCGCGGGGCGGCGTCAACCCGCAGGGCTCGAGGCCGCCCGGCCGCACGGAATGGCATGTAGCGATGCGTCAGGCTCAGAGCCGAGGCTCACCCCACGGGGCGTGAAACTCCACCGTCCCTGCGCCGATCGCAGCGATCCGCGGAGCCTCCCCGCTGTGACCGTACGGGACCCAACTCCAAGTTCCGTCAGTGACGGGCACTCTCAGGGTTCGGCCCTCGACTGTTACTCGACCTGCGGTACGGATCCGAAGGATCTGTGAGTCGTCAACTGTGATGACGAGTACCGGGCCGTCGAGCTCGACATCCGACAGCTGATGCCAGTTGTCGAAAGGTCGGCCGAACCAACCTTCCGGAAGTTTCAGGCTTGCCCCACCGCGCTGGTTGAACAACTCGCGGATCGTCGCCACGTCCTCACGGCGTGGGCTGCTCGCCGTCATTGCAGTGGACTCGCGTCCTCTGGTCTCGTTCGATCTGCGCTGCCTTGGGCTCCTCGGCGCACACGATCGACAATCGCTGCCACGTGGTCGTCGGTGAGCGGCTCACCGTGGTAGATGACTTCCTCGGTCTCCACCAGCACAAACTCTTCGCTCTGTCCAGACACGCGCCCTCAGCGCTCCAAGAGGCGGGCCGCGTAGGCGTTCAGGCTCGTGCCTTGCCGCAGCGCCTCAGTTGCGAGCCGCCGGTGGAGGGCTGGGTCGACCCGTAGGTTGACTCGCCCGGAGTACGTGCGATCGGCGAGTGGCTCCGGCACCTCTTCACCCGACTCCACGAGGTCTTCGACGACCGATCGAACAAGCTCTTCGAGGCCGCGGAGGGCGTCGAGTTGAGTCCCGGCCAACCACGAGAGAGATGGGAACTCCGCAATGGTGGCGACGAACTCGCCATCTGACGCGCTCCATTCGACGGAGTATCGGTAGTGCTCGACCGAAGGTCGATCCATCGTCTCGTTCATCAGAATTCCTCTCCCTTCTTCTTGTCGATCGCCTTGATCAACTGCTTGACCTGGTACTCCTTCGCCTTGCCACCGTCGCCCCTCTGGAGGTTGATGCGAGGATCGCCCTGCCAGGGCATCTTGTAGATCGCGACGTGGCTTCCGGAGCCCTTCCGGGGTTCCCCGAAGTAGAACTCGGCGAGCTGGCAGGCTTCTGCGAAGCTCAGGGACTTCGGTGAACGACGTGCCTTCTGTTCGATTTTCTCCACCGAGCCCACAGCCCAATGGTGCCAGAAGTGGCACCATCCGACAAGGCTCCCTACTCCCGCCCCCGCCGCCCCAGCACCCCGCCGAGCACCGCGTGCAGCAGCGGCAGCGCGGACACCCCGACGAGCACCCACCCCCACACCGGCGCTTCGCCCCGCAGCAGCAGCCCACCCACGAACAGCCCGACGAACACGACCGCCGACACGAGCCGCCGGCCGAGACGCTCGAGCCGAGCAACGCGCCGCTCCAGTGCGGGCGTCGCCACCGCGACCCGCCCCTCCTCGAACCGCGTCACGAGCGCATCCACCCGCCCCGGCAGCCGTGCGGCGGTCGTCACCTGCGACCACGCCTCCTTGCCGAACGCCTGAATCAGGTTCCCGCGCTCATCGGCCAGCAGCTTCGCCGCATACGGCTCCACCGCGTCCCAGATGTTGAACTCAGGATCCAGCGAGCTGCACATGCCCGACGTCAGCGACATCGCGCGGATGATCAGCAGGAAGTTGTCGGGCAGCTGGAACGGCAGCCCGCGCACGACTTCGCCGAACTCGATGGCGAAGCGGCGCAGCTCGCGCTCGTCGACCTGCTGCAGCTCGGCGAAGCCCATGCCGCCGAAGCGCGCGAATAGCTCAGTCATGGCCCGCTCGAGCTCGGCGGTCTCGGCCGACGGCAGCAGCACGCCGACGTCCTGGATGCTGCGCACCATCCGCTTCCCGTCGCGCGCCGCCACCGCGATGAGCAGCTCCTGCAGCCCGCGCCGCAGCCCGTCGGGCACCTCGCCCATCATCCCGAAGTCGATGAAGGTGAGCTGCCACGCCGGCCCGGCAGCAGCCCCGGCAGACGACTGAGCGGATGCCCCTGAGCCGCCGGCACCGGCCGCGGGCACCGGCTCAGAGGCATCCGCCCTGCCCTTCACCGGGGTGACGAAGATGTTGCCGGGGTGCGGGTCAGCGTGGAAGTAGCCGTCGCGGAAGAGCTGGTCGAACATGACCGCGGCGAACTCGTGGGCGACGGCCTTCGGGTCGATGCCGGCGGCGATGAGCGCGTCGCGGTCGTTGATCTTGATGGCGGTGACGTCGGCGAGGGTGAGCACGCGGCGGGTGGTGCGCTCCCAGACGACCTCGGGGGCGGCGACGCGCGGGTCGTCGGCGAAGGCCTCGGCGAAGCGCACCGCGTTCTGCGCCTCGTGCAGGTAGTCGATCTCCTCGAGGCTGGTGGCGGCGAACTCCTCGACGAGCGCGGGCGCGTTGACGCGGCGCGCGACGAACCGCACGCGGCTGAGCCACCCGGCGATGCGGCGCAGGGCCGCGAGGTCGACATCGACGATCGTCTCGATGCCGGGGCGCTGAACCTTGACGACGGCGTCGTCGAGTCCCGTGTCGGCGGCGTCCATGGGGGAGAGGCGGGCGCGGTGGGCCTGGCCGAGGGATGCCGCTGCCAGCGGATCCGCGTCGAATGACGTGTAGGCGCGCTCGAGTGGCATCCGCAGCTCGTGTTCGGCGAGGGCGCGCAGGTCGTCGAACGGCACGGGCGGCACCTCGTCTTGCAGGCCGGCGAGCTCACGGGTGATCTCTGGGGGCAGCACGTCGAGGCGCGACGACATGTACTGGCCGACCTTGATCATGAGGCCGCCGAGGTCGACCGCCAGGTCGTGGAAGCGCCGGGCGACGCCGGTCAGGCGGGCAGCCCGCCCGTTCGCCGCTGCCTTCGCGAGCCCGAACCGCGGCAGCACGAGCTCGAACCACCACGTCTGCACGATGACGCGCGCGGCGAACCGCAGGATCCGCCGGTATCGCCTGCGCGTGTTGGTCACACCGGGCATCCTGCCTGTCGCGGGGCGATGTGTCGAGGGAGCCGCGCGTCTCACTGTCGGGGAATGCTGCAACTGCTCGCATTATAATCCGGTATGCCGAATCAAGAGGCAACTTGGAGGAGCGCGACTGACATTGCGGCCCTGGTGCGGTCAGCTCGACGAGCCCGCGGCTTCTCGCAACGTGAGCTCGCCGAGCGTGCTGGTCTCTCACAGAGTCGAGTCGCCGTCATCGAGGGCGCGCGCGAGGATCCGCGCACGTCTACGGCCAGTCGCCTTCTCGCGGCTTCCGGGCATCGACTCTTCGCGGCACCTACCATTCGCGACGATGTCGCGACGATCGCAGCCGAGATTCGGCGGGCGCTCGCAGTCGACGATCTCCAGTCTGCGTTGCGGTTGTTCATTCAGATGAACGACAACCTCGTCGGCGAGCGCGGTCTGCTCCGCGGCGTCCTCGCAGTGACCGAGCCTGAGCTGACCGGCGCGAAGACCTGGGACGCTGCCATCGCCGCGCTCGTCGAGTATCGCCTGAACCAAGATGGAGTGCCGGTGCCCGAGTGGACCAGCTCGGCATCTAGGCGCCTCGAGCGGGCTCGCCCGCTGCGGACCGGGCCGTATGAAATGGTGCCGGCGCGCAACGACGTCCCCGCCGAGTTCCTCGAACATGGCGTGCTCGTCTGGCGTGACACCCTCGAGAGCGTGTGATTCTTTTCGACCGAGACGACCTCATCGATGGGCTGTGCTGGTATCATCTTGATACCACGCGGTAGCATGGTGCCCGACGGAAGGAGCACGCCGTGGCGATGACCCTGCGACTCGATGAGGCTCACGACGAGCTGCTCGAGGCACTGGCGACCAAGTTCGGGCGTTCGAAGACCGAGGTCGTGCAGATCGCGCTCGACGACTTCGCAGCCCGTGCCGACAAGTCCGCGCGCACGCGTGCGGCATTCGATCGCATCCGCACCCGCGACGCCGACCTGCTCGACCGCCTCGCGCGGTGACCTCGAGCCGGGAGGTCGAGTACCTCGACCCCGAAGACGTCGAGGCGCTGCTCGACGACGAAGGGTTCCACTTCAAGGACGGTGCGCGCGGACGGAACCTCATGCTGTCGGCGCTCGCCGCGCCGATGCCGGTGTTCGGCGAGGAGGTGCATCCGACGCTCGAGGAGAAGGCCGCGGCGCTCCTGCTCGCGGTGATGCGCTATCAGCCGCTGGCCGACGCGAACAAGCGCCTGGCATGGTACGTGACGGTGGCGGTCCTCGAACTCAACGACGTCGACCTCGTGGTCGATGACGTGGCCGAGGCAGACCGGTTCCTTCGCGAGGTCGCGGCGGGCGCGGTCGACCTCGACGGTGTAGCGGCGTGGGTTCACGCCCGCATCCGCCCGCTCGTCTGACATCACAAACGGGGGCTTCCGGCTGCTGTCTCCCGTAGACGGTGCCTTCCGCGTACGCAAGGCTGGGCAGCGAACGTGAGCGAAGGAGCATCCGATGACGATCACGCAGTCCGACCGCAGTACCGGCGACACCCTCGGGTTCGTCGTTTCCGGCGACGTGACGAAGGCCGACTACGACGTCCTGACGCCAGCGGTCGAGGCCACGGTCGAGGAGCACGGCACGGTGAAGCTGATGCTTGACCTCACCGACTTCCGGTGGGAAAGGATCGGCGCGTGGGGTGCCGATCTGCACTTCGGTCGTGAGTTTCACGAGGAGATCGCGCGCATGGCCATCGTCGGCCACAAGAAATGGAGGAGCACCTCGCCCACCTCGCCGCCCCGTTCTACGCGCAGGAGGCGGCGTACTTCGACGACCAGGGTGCCGCCTGGGCCTGGCTCCAGAGCTGACACCGACGGCGCTGCGTCGCGGACTCTCAGAGCGCGCGGGACACGCGCTCGGTCAGCGAGTACGCCGGGCCCTTGCTCGGCTCCCGGCCGAATCTCAGCCGGCCCGAACCCGCGGCCCCGCCGTCGACGCCCGCTCCACGATGAACGGCTGCGGCTCGTCGAGGATCGTCTCGCCGTCGCGCTGCCCGTCGATCTGCTCGAGCAGGATCTCGACCGCGAGCCGGCCGACCTGCGCCAGCGGCATCGCGACCACGGTCAGCGCGGGGTTCAGGTGCGGGGCGAACCATGTGTCGTGGATGCTCACCATCGAGACATCGTCGGGAATCGTGAGCCCCGACGAGATGACGCCCGCGTGCACGCCGAGCGCGCTCGTGGTCGTCACGACGACCAATCCGGTCGCCCGCCCGCCGTTGGCGTAGTACCGGTGCGTCGCCTCGCGCGCGCTCTCCGCGTCCCATCCGCCCGAGATCATCGGATGCGACGCAAGTCCGCGTTCGGCGAGGGCGTCGACGTGCCCCCGGTGCCGGCGATCCGACGAGGCACCCTCTGCGCCCACGAAGGCGATGTCGGTGTGCCCGAGGTCCATGAGGTGGCGGGTGGCGACGGCCGCCGCGGTCGCGTCGTCGAGGCGCAGGGTGCGGATGCCCGGGGTGGCGTTCGCGTTGAAGACGAGCGAGGGCACTGACCGGGCCATCTCCCCGAGTGCCCGGCTGTCTGACGAGAATCCGCTCTGGATCAACAGCCCGTCGACGCGATGCCCGCGCACGAGCTCGCGGAACGCCTCGGGGCGTCCCGCGAGCTCGTCCGAGTTCAGCAGCACGATCGAGTAGTCGTGCGCTGCCGCCGCCACTTGGGCGGTCTCGACCATCTGTGCGTAGATCGGGTCGTTGACGTGGTGGAGTGCGAAGCCGAGCAGGCCGGTCAGCGAGCTCCGCAGCGCCCGGGCGGACGCGTGCGGCGTGTACTGCAGCATCTCGATCGCCGACAGCACGCGCTCCCGCGTCTCCTGCCGGATCTTCAGGTTCGGGTCGCCGTTCAGCACCCGCGACACGAGCCCAGGGGAGACGTCGGCGAGTTTCGCCACCTCCGACAAGCGCGGAGTGCTCTTCTGTGCCACCTGGTCTGCTTCCTGTCTGGCGATTGAGTCCCGAATCTACCGGTGCCGCGTCAGCCCTTGAGGTTGACGTGCACGAGAATCCGGGCCGGTTGATCCTCGCTCGCCCCCTCGACGCGCAGCCGCACCCAGTTGCCGAACGTGGTGAGACTGCTCTCGGCGATCGACTGGTCGCTGCCGAGCGTGCGGGGCTCGCCACGGGCGATCCAGTTGATGCCGTCGGGCGAGATGTCGGTCGTGATGGTCAGGTCGGGGTGCTCGCCCTCGACCTGGGTGAAGAAGACCGCCTCCGTGGCCCACCCCGCTTCGTAGGGGAGGGTCGCGTAGTCGGATCGGATCCACACGCGACGCGTGAGGACGGACGTGTTCGTGGTGTGCACTGCTGTTCCTTCGGTTTCGCTCGCTGGGCTCACTCGGTCGAGTAGACGACCGAGTCGAGGAAGAAGTGGACCGGGCGGTCGGTGTCGGTCTCGACGTAGAAGATGGGGTTGATGAGGTTGTCGATCGACCGGTAGCGCTCCGCGAGTGTGGGCTGGATGCCCCGGAGGTCGAAGACCGTGTCCATGCTCTGGAGCTCGATGTACTCGCGCTTCTGCACGTCGACGAGCAGGCGGAAGTACAGCCAGTTGATCTTGTCGGGGCTCTCGTTGTAGAGCAGGTCCTGCTCGCCGCCGGGCACCCACTGGTAGCCGTCGGACGAGCCGTCCTCGTGGCGGCGCCCGTACCAGAGGTTGTCGATGCCGGGTGCGCACCATCCGTCTTCGACACCGAAGTTCCAGTCGGCGTGGGTGACCCCGTCGGCGACCTTCCAGTACTGCCACTTCTTGACGAGCTTGCCGCCGAGCGAGTTCACGTACCGCACGCCGGGCATGTACCGGTGCTCGCCGTCCTGCACGTCGAAGTAGAAGCCGAACGCCCGGATGTCCTCCTCGCCGAGGCCGATGCGGTCCTGCGCGGGGGTGTACGAGTACCAGGCCTCAATCTGGATCTTCGACGGGTCGCCGAAGCGCGAGAGCCGCTTGAGCGCGATGCCCATGCTGCCGTCGGCCGGCGGCTGCGTGTGCGGTGCGGCAACGGCGCCGGTCGTCAGCTTGAGCGAGTACGTGCCTTCCATCGACCCGTGCGACGCGGCGAAGCGCATCGGCGCGGAGCTGAGCATCGACGGAGCCCAGCTGGTCAGGTCGACGGCACTGTTGAACGACTCGTAGTTGTCGTAGACGAAGTTCGGAGTGAGATCCATCCACCCGTTGAACCCCCGGTCGAAGTCGTCGAACGTGATCACCCGGTCGAGCGGGTTGAACCGCTCGAGCTGGTGATCGTAGGAGAGTGTCTTCTGCATACCTTCCTCATTAAATCGTTGTACCAGATGGGAGGACAACCCCGTCCTCAATGGCCCATTGCCACGCACTCCGGAAGATTCCGCTTTGCGTTCCATCAGTAAATCGTTATACCATACTCGCACCGATGAGGATGCGAAGGGGCATCCCACGGCAACACGAGGAGTTGACAGCATGCAGTTCCGTTTCATTGCTGCGGTCGGGGCCACCGCGCTCGCAGTGAGTCTGGCCGGATGTAGCACCAGCGATGCGGGAGAGGGGGCGAGCGACGACATCGAGTTGCGCATGACGATGTGGAGTTCGAACCCCGACCACCTCGCCCTGTTCGACGAGATCGCCGACGACTACATGGCCGACCACCCCGAGGTCACGAGCATCGAGTTCGAGAGCCTCACGCTCGACCAGCTCGACACTGTGCTCACGACGGGCATCACGGCGGGGGATGCCCCTGACCTGACCTGGCTGCCGGTCGAGTCGAGCGCCGAGTACATCGCCGCGGGTGCACTGCTCGACGCGGCCCCCGTGCTCGAGTCGACCGAGGGCTACGACTACGACGACCTGGTGCCCGCGCTGCAGGAGCGCTGGCGCGACGGCGACGCGCAGTACGGCGTCCCGTTCTCGACCGGCGCGCTCGTCATGTACTACAACGCCGACCTGTACGCCGACGCCGGCGTGAAGTCGCCGGCCGACCTCATCGCCGAGGGCGACTGGACGTGGGAGTCGTTCCGCGAGATCTCGAAGGAGCTCACCGACGCGACCGGCGTGCCCGGCTACGTGGTGAACGACTTCGACTTCAAGAACTGGACCCGTCTGGTGCCGCTGTTCTACGCCTACGGCGGCTCCCCGTGGAACGACGACGCGACCGCGTGCACGGCCGACAGTCCGGAGATGCAGGACGCGTTCGAGCTGTTCAACGGCATGGTCTTCGACGACGGCTCGTCGCCCGTGCCCGGGCAGCAGGTCGACTTCTGGGGCGGCCAGGCCGGTGCGACCTCGTCCTTCCTCAGCAGCAACGCGCTGCTGCAGGACGCGACCTACGAGTGGGGCATCGTGCCGATGCCGAGCGGGCCCGCCGGTGACACCCAGGCCCTGGGCCAGGCCGCCATCGCCGCGCTCGCGGCCGGCGACAACCATGAGGCCGCGCTCGACTTCCTGGCGTTCCTCACCAACGCCGAGAACGCCGCGCGCCTCGCGCAGTTCTTCCCGCCCGCGCGGGAGAGCCTGCTGACCACCGATGTGCTGGTCGGCAGCTCGACCATCCTCACGCCCGAGCTCGTGCAGCCGATCATCGACGCGACGCTCAGCTCGGGTCGCATCTTCCCCGTCGCAGAGAACAATGCGGCCGTGGCGGACGCGCTCAACTCGTCGCTCGACGAGTTCGTGTACGTGCCCGACGCCGACCTGGGCGAGGCGCTCGGCAACGTGTGCGCGGCCATCGATCCGCTGCTCTGACGATGGCACTTCGCACGACCGAGGTCGTGCCCGCGGGTGAGCACCCGCGGGCACGGCCGCCCGCCCGGCAGGCGGCCCGGCGCCCCGCGCGCGGCCGCGACCAGGGGCGCAACCTGTTCGGCTACGCGCTCCTGGCTCCCCAGATGGTCGGCTTCCTCGCCATCGGCGTGGTCGCGCTCGTCTGGGTGGTGTGGCTGAGCCTGAACCATGTCAACGTGCTCGCGGGCACGCAGGAGTTCGTGGGACTGGCCAACTACACCCGCATCCTGAGCGACCCGAACATGGCGACGGTGCTGCCGAACACCTTCTTCTTCGTGTGCGTGCTCAGCATCGCCGGCACCATCGTCGCCTTGCTGCTCGCGCTGATGCTCAACCAAGCGCTGCGCGGCATCAACATCTACCGCTCGATCATCTTCATTCCGGCGCTCGTCACGATGGTTGCGTGGAGCCTCGTCTGGAGCTTCATCGTGCAGCCCGAGGGCCTGCTCGACGCGGTGCTCGCGTTCCTCGGCCTCGACCCGCTGCCGTGGCTGCGCGGCGGCTGGCTGACCCTGTCGGTGTTCGCGTTCATCCAGCTGACGAAGAACGTCGGCATCAACGTCATGATCTTCCTGGGCGCACTGCAGGCGGTGCCGCAGGAACTGATCGAGGCGGCGCGCATCGATGGCGCGGGTCGCATGCGAGTGGTGCGCAGCGTGGTCGTCCCGCAGATCTCGCCCGCCATCCTCATGGTCTTCATGCTGATGATCGTCGGCTCGTTCAAGGTGTTCGAGGTGGTGCTCATCCTCACCGAGGGCGGGCCGGGCGTGCAGAGCTCGGTGCTCTCGTTCGAGATCTACAAGCAGGCGTTCAAGTTGAACGACGTCGGCTACGCGAGCGCGCTCTCGGTGCTGCTGTTCGCGCTGATCCTCCTCCTCACGACCGCCATCTGGCAGGTCAGGAAGCGGGTGGTGTTCCATGAGGCGGACTAACCCTCGCACCCTCGCGAGCCGCGGGCTCAGCTATCTGCTGCTGTCGGCGGTCGCGCTCGTCTCGCTCGGGCCGATCCTCTGGATGGTGAGCGCCTCGTTCAAGTCGCCGAACGAGATCCTCCGCTACCCGCCGACGATCATTCCCGAGAACTTCAAGTGGGAGAACTACCAGCAGGTCTTCGAGCTGCAGCCGTTCGCGCAGCAGTTCCTGAACTCGGTGTACATCATGGCGCTCGTCGCCGTGCTGACGATCCTGCTGTCGGTGCCCGCCGGCTACGCCCTCGCACGGGTGCGGCCGGTCGCCGCCGGGGTCATCTTCCTGGTGCTGCTCAGCGCGATGTTCATCCCGCCCGAGGCGACGATCATCCCGCTGTTCCAGATGGCGTCGACGCTCGGCTGGATCGACACGCACTACCCGCTGGTGATCTTCACGGCGGTGCTCACCACGGCCCCCATCGCGACGTTCGTCATGCGCCAGGCCTTCCTGACGCTGCCGGCCGAGTTCGAGGAGGCCGCGACGATCGACGGCGCGACCCGCCTGCGCACCATGCTGCAGATCTACTTCCCGCTCGCGCGCCCGTCGCTCGCGTCGGTCACGGTGCTGGCGTGCTGGTACAGCTGGAACCAGTTCCTCGAGCCGCTCATCTACGTGCGCTCGCCCGAGATGCTGACGGTGCCCGTCGCGCTCACCCGCTACGAAGACGCGTTCGCCGGCCCGCTGTGGGGTGTGCAGATGGCCGCGACGACGCTCTCGGTCATCCCCGTCCTGCTGGTGTTCTTCTTCGCCCAGCGCCACGTGGTCTCCGGCCTCACCGCCGGCGGCCTGAAGTCCTGAGAACCAGAGGAGCTTGAAATGAATCGGATGCAACGAGCCGCCGTGCTCCACGGAGTCCAAGACCTCCGTATCGAAGAACGTCCCATTCCTGTCCCGGCGGCGGGGGAGGTGCTCGTCAAGGTCGAGGCGACCGGTGTCTGCGGGTCCGACGTGCACTACTACCGTCACGGGCGTATCGACCGCTACGTGGTCGACGCGCCCATGGTGCTGGGCCACGAGTCGGCGGGCTCGGTGGTCGAGGTCGGTGCCGACGTCGACCCGGGGTTGGTCGGCCGGGTCGTGGCCATCGAACCGGGCATCCCCGATGGCACCTGCGCCCAGTGCCGCGCCGGCCGCTACAACCTCTGCCCGGCGGTGCGCTTCCATGCGACGCCGCCGATCGACGGCAGCCTCGCCGACTACGTGGTCGTGCCGGCGGCGTTCGCGCACCCGGCGCCCGCCGGCATGCGCGCCGAGCGCGCGGCCATGGCCGAGCCGGTGTCGGTGGGCGTCGCCGCCGCCCGCAAGGCGGGCATTGGCGTCGGGGCGCGGGTGCTCGTGATCGGCGCGGGCCCGGTCGGGCTCTTCGCCGCCCAGGTCGCGCGGGCGCAGGGCGCCGAGCAGGTGGTGGTCACCGATGTGAACGAGCGGCGGATGCAACTCGCCCGCCGCCTCCGCTTCGCAGCGCCCGCGGATGGCGAGGAGTTCGACGTCGTGCTCGAGTGCTCGGGCCACCCCGACGCGTTCGCCGCCGGCCTGCGCGCCGCCGCGCCCGCGGCCCGCGTGGTGCTCATCGGCATGGGCGCCGACGAGTACCGCCTCCCGGTCGGTCTGGTGCAGGGCCGCGAGCTCACCCTCATGGGCCAGTTCCGCTACGCGAACACGTACCCGGCGGCGCTCGGCCTCATCGCCGACGGCCGCGTCGACGTCGACAGCTGCATCAGCCACCGCTTCGAGCTCGCTGACGCCGAGGCGGCACTGACCATCGGCCAGCGCGAACCGAGCGCGAACAAGGTCGTCGTGGTGAACGTGTCGGAGGGCCTGGACCGCTAACTGGGGTGCTCGTCGAGGGCGCAATCGAGACTTTCGACTCGTCTCGCGAGCGGTCTAGTGGAGCGGGAATCTACTGAGAGCCTCTGCGGCGCGTTCTCGTCGTGTCGGCGCTCGCGGCGATACTTTGAGCGTGGGTAGACGGCCAACCAACCTCATGGCACAGATTGAGCGGGATCTTCTCGCGGAGAAGCCGCTTGAGGCGCTGCTTCGTAAGCTGATCCTGCTAGGCGGAAACGCGGGGTCCGCGGAGTTGCGTGACTGGGCAGCCGCTGAGCTTCGCGGATATCGGAACGGCGACGAGCTTCCGCACTACCGCAAGGTCAATGCGCCGATCCAAATCGATCGGGTAGTTTCTGGCGGCGTCATCAAGCACCAGACGATCTCGACGATGGATCTGCCGGACTTCGTCGACGGAGAGCTCGATGAGCTGGTTCCACTGACAATGGGAGTCCGTGAACTCCGGGCGATGATCGAGCATCCCAAGGGGGATCGGGCGGTTCAGCTGACACCGCCTGGTGCCGCACTCGTCGTGCGCTACATGAATGGAACGGGCGGCGCTAGAGGACAGATCACCGCGCTGTATTGGACGGTCAGCTCGATTTCGGTCGTAGGCGTTCTCGACCAGATTCGGACTCGACTCGCAGAACTCATCGCAGAGTTGCGCTCGTCGACTCCGCAAGGACAGATGCTTCCATCAGCTGTTCAAGCAGCTAACGCCGTGAACTTCGTCATTAACGGACACGGGAATCGAGTCAACATCGCTCAGGCTGCCGACAGCGGCACCGCAACGACCGCACCAGCGGACACGGCGCCAGGGTCCTGGACCCGCGCACGTATCGTTGGCGCAGCTGTAGTCGGGCTTGCCACGATCGTAGGTACCGGGATCGCCGCACTCCAATTGGCGCTCTGAAGCTACGGGTGCTTGCTCGCCGAGCGGGTCCGACGAAACAACGAGCATCGCCCGATCCGGTCAGGGGCTCCGGTCGTTTCGATCGGTCGCCTGCGCCTCCGCGAGTGCAATGACTGTGTCGAAGAGGTGCGGCGTCTCCCGTCGAGGACACAAGAGAGATGCGACCCGCTCGGAACGACTCGCCATGAGCGAGTCGTTCACTTGTCCCGCAGTATTTCTCGCACCTGCCGCAGGTTCTCAAGGAATGGACCGCCTTCATCCCCGATGTACGGCCACTCGTAGAGGCGCCACACCCCTCGCTGCTCCGTGAAGACCTGCGCGGCCGGTGACGGCCCCTCACCGACGAACGGCGAATCGAACTCACTCATCTGATCCAACGTGACGTCGATGGCGTAGATCGCGACGCCCGAGGCTTCCCGGAGCTCGACCCACATGTGACCGTTCGATTCGCCGGGTCGCTTGCCCGACACGAGCATCCACTCGCCGAGCCCTCGGTCACTCAACACACCTGCGATCGCCGTCGCGGCTGGCTCGCAGCAG
This sequence comes from Agromyces rhizosphaerae, assembly GCF_027925245.1. Classification (NCBI taxonomy): domain Bacteria; kingdom Bacillati; phylum Actinomycetota; class Actinomycetes; order Micrococcales; family Microbacteriaceae; genus Agromyces; species Agromyces rhizosphaerae. The sequence continues at coordinate 713,120 of NZ_BSDP01000001.1, read as the reverse complement.
GCGCTCGGCCACCACCCCCGTGGGAATCGCTGTTCGCCCTCCGGTATCGCGAACATCGCCGCCACCACATCATCGATGGTCGCCCGCACCGCGTCCACGTCGAGCAGACCCGCGAGCGATTGGTCCTCGCCGTCTCTCTCCATTTGTCCATAGTCGCGCAGTGCCACGTGAGAAGTGCCCAATAGCCACTCCGCGCCCATTTGCAGTGCCAGCCTGCTTCCCATCGACTACTGCAACGAGTCTGCGACTATGAAGCGAGTAGCCTCGCCACTTCTCGTTCGAGCAGGGTGTCTTACCCCTCGGCGAGTATCCCGTACAACTTCCGCCGCGCCTCCTCGAGCACCTCGACCGCCTGGTCCACCTGCTCGGGCGTGCCCGTGCGTCCGACCTGCGCCGCCGCCTGCGCCAGCTCGATGCCGGCCTTCGGCAGCTTGCCGCCGGCGCCGAAGTCGCGCCCGCTCGACGTCTTCCACGGCGGGGTTCGGTCAGCGGATGCCTCCGCCTCGACCTTCCCCGCCTCGGTGAGCGAGTACGTCTTGCGCCCGCCCGACTCCTCGGCGCTGATGAGCCCCTCGTCGGCGAGCAGCTGCAGCGTGGGGTACACCGATCCGGCGCTCGGCTTCCAGGTGCCGCCGCTGCGCTCGGCGATCTCGCTGATGATCTGGTACCCGTGCATCGGCTGCTCGGCGAGCAGCGCGAGCACCGCAGTGCGCACGTCGCCCTTGCCCATGCGCGGGCCGACCTTCTGCTCGAACATGCCGCGCAGCTGCTCCATGGCCTCCCAGAGATTCGGGCCTTGGCCTCCTCGGCCCCAGCTACCGGATGCTCCGGGGAACCCTTCGCCCGTGAATGAACCGCTCATGATCGACCTCCCGTTGTGCGGGGCCCTGGTGGGTCTCGACGATATGTCAACGATATATCGTAGAGTCCGGAGTTGCTCGAACTGCGGACGTGATCGAGTGTCCGCTGTCTGAGGCCGACAAGTTAGAGCGCGCGGCCTGCCCTATCTCGCCGTCGCGTGGGGCAGGGCCGCCGCTGGTCGCCAGCCAAGGTGAGACGCTGCGAGCACAACTGATCTGCTGTGCGCTGCAACAACCTGTGGGGTCAGCGCCGGGATGTAGTCGAGTAACTTGAGTCGTGGCGCGCGCTTCTATCCTATTGTGGGGAGACACCTCCTCACCGGGTGGTGCGTAGACGAGGGGCTCCAGTGGTCGAGAATAGGATTGCGCTAGAGGGTCTCAGCCTTGTGGTGCGCGGTGTCTTTGCGCCCTCGATCGTCTCGCCTGCGTGGTTCAAAGCTGCAGAGCTGGTCGGGGACATCGAAGTGGGCGACGCTGCTGTAGAGCTCATTGCGCGAGACATCGCGTCGTTCTCGATGGACTGGCTCGAGGTCCATGTAACACCAGACACATTCCAAGTGACGACTGCATCAGTTGAAGAGTTTCCGCGTCTTCGCGATGTGATGCTGGGTGTGCTGCGAGTGTTGGATCAGGCTCCAGTCGGCGCATTGGGTATCAATCGCTACTTTCATGCCAGCGTCGAGTCGGCGTCCGCGCTTCACCGAATCGGGGACCGCATAGTTCCCAAAGACGATTGGGCCGACCTTCTTCATTTGCCGGGGACGCGAAGCGCCACGCTATGGGGTGTTCGAACTGACGGATACGGGGGCCGAGTTCAACTTCAGATAGAGCCTTCGTTCAAGGTTGAGCAGGCAGTTTTCGTCGCTGTCAATGACCACTTTGATTTGACCTTGGTCCCTTCCCATCCTGCGAGCCGCGAGGAGGCTCTGGCTGGCAATGGGCCAAGGGATCCAGACGTAGAGCCAACTTTGGACAAGCGTCACATCGCCATGAGGGTGCTTACTGGTGAATGGGCCGCATCTCTCGGTAGGGCCGGCGACGTCTTGACCACCGTCCTTCAATTCCAGGAGAAGCAATGAGCTCAACGGCAGTGGAACAGACGACGCAATACTCAACGATCCCCAGCCATGACGAGTCGACATTGATCGAGCGCCGACTGAAGCAGGTGGTCGAGCGCGGTGCCAATACTCGGCACGCTGGCGACTCTCGTGTGGGCTCACAACCACCCAGTAGTGCTGCAACAGACATCACGGCAGATACCCAACTTGCGAAAGCCTACAGAGCTGTTCTCTCGGAGTCGCCTCGCGGGATCACCGTCCGGCCAACCGAGTATCGAGTAGCTGGACTGCAGTCCTGGACGGCGATCGTTGTTGATACAGAGGATGATGTCGTGACTGTGGAACTCCGGTCCGACGACCAGGACATCGAACCTGTAATGGCTGATTTCCTGCAGTCACAGATTGGTGACGAGGTCGTCCCGGGAGACGTGCTTTACGTGACGGTCCGGACAGTAGGTAGAGCGCGTGGCTTGCCCAGCCGAACCAGTTCCGTTCGCCTTCGGCGTCTGGGGAGGTGGACTGAGGCGGAGGTTCGAAGCCAGCAAGAGCGGGCAGATGCGTTGGCTGCGTCTCTTGAGGGGCTCATCGATTAATGGCAGCTCTGGGGGGAACGGGTCCCGAACCGGACGAGATTGAGGTTTCTCTCTTCGGGCCAGGGAAGGGCGAGGCGGTCCTAGTCCACGTTGGTGCCGGGGAGTGGATCACGGTTGACTCCTGCATAGAGCAAAGAACACAACGTCATCCTGTCCTTGACTATCTCGAATCCATTGAGGTCGATGTCGCTACGCAGGTGAAGCTGGTCGTGGGGACCCACGCCCATGACGATCACATCGCAGGAATTGGGCGGCTCTACGCCGAAGCTGCCGAAGCTCAGTACTTGTCGTCCGCCGCATTCACGGGGAGAGAGTTCTTTGCTGCAGTGAAGACTGACGAGGACATTGAGGCTCAGGTTGGTTCATCCGTTCGCGACGAGATCAGAGGAGTGATGGAAGAGGTCGCGTCCAGAGGGCGCTTTCCCGACGGTCGAGCGCCCTGGCTTGAGGCTGTTCAGCAACGAACCGTCTGGCAACGGCGTAGCTCCGCGGGCGCCGCCGACGTCGACGTGGTAGCTCTCTCGCCCTCCGACATAGCGGTCGCAAAGGCAAGGGCAAACGTTGCCGCAGGAGCGGGCTCCGTGCAGGAACGGAAGCGGCTATCGGCAGGTGATCCCAACGAATACTCGGTGGCTCTTTGGCTAGAGGTTGGTGACATTCGAGTTCTTCTTGGCGCCGACCTGACGATTGGGCCCGTCGGGTCTGGCTGGCAAGCCGTTGCTGACTCCCACCAGCCGAACGGGAAGGCGTCCTTGTTCAAAGTGCCTCACCATGGGTCACCCAACGCGCACCATGAAGCCACTTGGGACGACCTGCTCACCGAATCTGTGACGTCAGTAGTAGCCCCCTTCCGGCTTGGAGTGAATCCAAGGCCGAATGAAGAGGACGTAGCGCGCATAGTCGCGCGGTCGGATCGGGCGTTTGCTACGGCGAAGACCAAGTCTCCTGTCCCGTCGAAGGAGACGAAGCGCACGCGGGCCGCGCTGGCGGAGGTCGCACAGAACGTCAGAGAGGCCTACGGGAAAGTTGGTCAGGTCCGGGCGCGCAAGAGGTCCGGTGAGGGCCGGTGGCGCGTTGAGTTGCTTGCGCCGGCCCATGAGCTGCCGCTGGCCTAAGGTCCGTCTGCCACCACTGGGCGCCCTCGACAGGGTTGACTCGAGCAAGGAATACCTGTCCCGACGCTGCGTTGAACTTGAGTACACCACACTCAAGTTTGCACAGGAGGACCCCAGGTGCCCAACGACTTCAACCCCGAGACCGGCGGCAACTCGTTCGATGAGTTCCTCGCCCGGTACCTCGCGGGCGAGCAGGCGCGGCAGGCACGGTCGATCGACCTCAGCCGCTTCCTGACCGCGCGCACGCAGGGCATTCTGCAGCGCGCCGGACGCTTCGCGCTCGGGCGCGGGCAGACCGAGCTCGACGCGCTGCACGTGCTGCGCGTCATCGTCGACGATGAGACCGTCGCGCAGGCGATCGGGCGCGTCGGCGTCGACCCCGAGACCATCGTCAGGGCGACCGAGGCGCGGCTGCCCGCGGCATCCGTCACCGCCGACGTCGACGCGGCCAACATCACCCAGTCCGCGCAGCGGGCGCTGTTCCACGCCTACCAGGTGGCGCGCTCCAACGGATCGACCTACATCGAGCCCGAGCACCTCTTCTTCGCGCTCGTCATCAACACGGATGCCCCCGCGGGCCAGGTGCTCGCGCGCGCCGGTGTCACGGCCGAGGCGCTCACCCAGGGCGTGCGCGAGACGGTCGCGCCCGACGGGCAGCCGACTGCGGAGGGCGGCAGCTCAGAGGCATCCGCCACCCCCACCCTCGACAGGTTCGGCACCGACCTGACGGCGCTCGCGCTCGACGGCGGGCTCGACCCGGTCATCGGGCGAGCGAACGAGATCGAGCAGACCGTCGAGATCCTCAGCCGCCGCACGAAGAACAACCCCGTGCTGATCGGCGAGGCGGGCGTCGGCAAGACCGCGATCGTCGAGGGGCTCGCCCAGGCGATCGTCGCGGGCGACGTGCCCGAGCAGCTGCTCGGCAAGCGCGTCGTCGCCGTCGACCTGCCCGCCATGGTCGCCGGCACGCGCTACCGCGGCGACTTCGAGGAGCGGCTCACGAAGCTCATGGAGGAGATCGCGTCGCAGAAGGGCGAGCTCATCGTCTTCATCGACGAGGTGCACACCGTCGTCGGCGCCGGCGGCCCCGGTGACGGCAGCGGCATGGATGCGGGCAACATCCTGAAGCCCCGCCTCGCGCGCGGCGACCTGCACCTCATCGGCGCCACCACGCTCAGCGAGTACCGCACCATCGAGAAGGACCACGCGCTCGAGCGGCGGTTCCAGCCGGTGCGCGTCGGCGAGCCGTCTGTGGAGGACGCGATCCTCATTCTCCAGGGGCTGAAGCCCGCGTACGAGGAGCACCACGGCGTCGAGTACACGGATGCCGCGCTGCGCGCAGCCGTCGAACTCGGCCACCGCTACCTCACCGATCGTGTGCTGCCCGACAAGGCCATCGACCTGATCGACCAGGCCGGCGCGCGGCTGCGGCTGCGCCTCGGCGCGAAGGTCGACGTATCGGCGCTGGTCTCGCGGCTCGGCGAGCTCGAGGCCGACAAGAACCACGCCGTGCAGGCCGAGGACTACGAGGCCGCCTCGCGGATTCGCGACGAGATCGGCCGCGTGCAGGGCCGGCTCGACGAGGTGACGTCGGGGGAGGCATCCGCTCGCCGTGCCTCTGGCGACGCCGTCATCGACGAGCCCGAGATCGCGGCGGTCGTGTCGCGCGCCACGGGCATCCCGATCAGTCGCCTCACCGAGGGCGAGCGCGAGCGCCTCGCCGGCCTCGAGGCCGAGCTGCACTCCCGCGTGATCGGGCAGGACGACGCGGTCGCCGCCGTGGCCCGCTCGGTGCGCCGCAACCGCACCGGCATGGGCGACGCGGGCCGGCCCGTCGGCTCGTTCCTCTTCCTCGGACCGACCGGCGTCGGCAAGACCGAGCTGGCGCGCGCCCTCGCGGCCTCGCTGTTCGACGACGAGGGCGCCATCGTGCGCTTCGACATGTCGGAGTTCGGCGAGCGCCACACCGTGTCGCGCCTGGTCGGCGCCCCTCCCGGCTACGTCGGCTACGACGAGGCCGGCCAGCTCACCGAGCGCGTGCGCCGCAACCCCTACTCGATCGTGCTGTTCGACGAGATCGAGAAGGCGCACCCCGACGTGTTCAACCTGCTGCTGCAGGTGCTCGACGACGGCCGCCTCACCGACGGCCAGGGCCGCGTCGTGGACTTCCGCAACACCGTGGTCATCATGACCTCGAACCTCGGGTCGGAGTTCCTCGCCTCGCGCTCGGGCGCGCTGGGCTTCGTGGCGTCGACGGATGCCTCTGGGTTCGCGTCGTCCTCTGATGTGAGCGCCCGCGTGATGTCGAAGCTGCGCGAGGCCATGCGCCCCGAGTTCCTGAACCGCATCGATGAGATCGTGCTGTTCCAGAAGCTGTCGTCTGACGAGATCGCGGCGATCGTGGGTCTAATGCTCGAGGCGACGCGTGCGCGGCTCGGCGCGCGCGGGGTCGGGTTCGAGGTGACGGATGCTGCGGTGTCGTGGCTCGCTGCGCACGGGTACGAGCCGGAATACGGCGCCCGTCCGCTGCGCCGCCTCATCCAGCGCGAGGTCGACGACCGCATCGCCGACCTGTTCGTCGCGGGCTCCGTGTCCGACGGCGACGGCGCCGTGCGCGTCGACGCCCGCGACGACGCGCTCGTGGTGTCGCCCGCGCCCGCCGCGCCGCTCGCCGCGGCGGCGTAGCGCCCGCGCGCCTCTCCCACCCACCGAGTACGCAAAGTGCGGGTATCCCTGACGGATACCCGCACTTCGCGTACTCCGTCGCGCGGACGTCGCCCCGCGGCATCCGCTCGCCCCCTGTCGCCCCCACCGAGTACGCAAAGTGCGGAAACCCTGCGCGGGTTTCCGCACTTCGCGTACTCCGTCGCGCGTTGGGGTGGCCGCCGTCGACTACCGAGTACGCAAAGTGCCGGTATCGACCGCGGATACCGGCACTTTCCGTACTCTCACGCCCAGCTCATACGCCGCTGGTGCGCATTCAGTGGTCACGAGCGCTCATGGCCACCATGTGCGCACCAGCGCCGAATGGTTCGCGCTACTGCCGGTGCGCGAATAGTGGTTCTGAGCATCGGTGGCCTCGGTTTGCGCGCCAGCAGGGCGCCAACTCGCTTCGCTCGGGGGCGAGAGTGGACTGCCCGAGCGAGCCCGCCGTCGGGGGTGGGCGGCACTCCGGGGGCCGTGTGACGTGAATTGGGGGCATCCGTCATCGGACCGCGCGCCCGAGGATGGCTCCATGGGGGATGGGCGTGTGCTGCTGCCGATTCCGGATCGCCCGCAGTACTTCGCGCTGGTCGATCCGGCGGGCTCGAACTCGCGACTCGTGGTGTTCGTGCACGGGTTCAACGGGAAGCCGGTCGGGACCTGGCGTCGGTTCGACGACGGGTCCGGGGCCGGTGCGTGGTGGTCCGAGTCCGACGCGGTCTTCATCGGGTACGACTCGCTCCGTCGCGAGGTGGGGAGCGTCGCCGACGAGGTGCTCGCGTTCGTGCGCGCTGCCATGCTGGCGGGTCCGCTCCCGGGCATCGCGTCGAGCTATCGCGAGCTGGTCCTGGTCGGCCATTCGCTCGGCGGGGTCGTCGTGCGCAGCGCGGTGCAGCTCGCGCTGCGGGAACGACGGATGCAGCACGTGGCCGTGGGCGCAGGAGACGACGCCGTGCTGGACGCGCGGGTCGTGCTCTTCTCACCGGCGACGTCCGGGTTCGGACCGAAGGGGCTCCTCGGTCTCGCCCGCGCGACGAGCATCTGGCTCGCGGTGAATCCGTTGCTCAAGATGTCGCCGGCGTTCCACGACCTCAATCGGGACACCGTGCGCCTCGACGACCTGCGGCACGAGACCGAAGCCGCGGCCCGGAGCCATCCGGGCCTTCGGGCGCTCCGCCCCGACGTGCTCTGGGCGGACCCCGACCATGTCGTGTACACCGATCAGTACTCGACCGACCCTCCGCCACGGTGGGCGCGTCGCCGTTCCCACTCCAACGTCTGCAAGCCCGCGCCCGGCAGGTACGAGACGCCCTGGCGCTTCGTCGAGAGTGGAACGGCACGGTGATGGACCCGCGGTCGTTGCACGACACCCTCCGCGCATCGTTCTTCAGCTGGAGCGGGGCGGACTCCGCGCCGGACCCGGCCGTGCTCGCCGACATGCCGCGCGCTGCAATGGAGTCCGGCCACGGACCGGCGACCCCGCGGTCACTGATGCTCGCCGCGGAGTGGTCCATGTGGGTGCTGCTCGGCACGCAACTCGGAATCCTCGACGGGCTGTACGAACCCGAGGGGATGACCCTGGAGTTCGGCGCAGTGCTCGAACCGCTCGTCGAGCGCGCTCGTGCGCAGCAGCCCGCACGACCGATCGAGTCCGAGGACGACTTCTTCGTCGCGCTCTCCGAGGCGTTCGAGGACCTGACTCCCGACCGGCTCGCGTTCGTGGACACGATGATCCGGTCGTCGATCCTCGAGCGCGACGAACGGACGCGGGCGATCCTCGGGTCGGTCGTGCGGTCCTCGCAGGCTGACGACCCTGTCGTCGCTGCCGAACATGCGGAGGAGGTGGCGTGGGCGTTCGGAGGGCGCGGTTCGGCGCTCGGTGAATGGGACTCTCCTGCGCTGTGGCGTTCGAACGCGGCGGTCGACCCGGACGCGATGACGAACCTGCACGCGGCGATGGCAATCGCGGCGATGGCCGCGGGTCCGGAGTACTACGCGGCGGCCGGGCTGGAGGACGACTCGATCTCGGACTGGCTGTTCGCCACGCAGATGGACGATGAGGGCGTCGGCGACGATGCGGACGTGGTGGATCGCGCAGCTGACGAGGACGAGGAGCCACCGAATCTGACGTGGTGACGTCGGTTCCACCTGGCGGCGGCGATGCGCACGCGAGTGCGGACTCTACCGTCCGAAATGAGGATTCGTCAAGTCGGCACATCTGCCGACTGCGGCGCGCGGGCGTGCGGGGCTATCGTGTGCCGCATCCCGAGCACGCTCCTGGTGCCCGAAACGACGAAGTTCACGACAAGGAGCAGACGATGCCTGGAAACACCGACCCGAGGAACCCCGGCTCGACCGTGTTCTCCCGCCCGCTCGAGGTGCCGGCGGTCGAGGAGCGCATCCGGAAGCGCGTCGAGGGCGCCGTCCGGAGTCAGCTCGGCCTGTCCGGTCCGAGCCCGGCCGACCTGAAGATGGCGGTCGAGCAGGCGTCGAAGGCCGCCGCGCAGAGCGCGGTCGAGATCACCGTCGCGAAGCTCGCCGACGACGCCGCCCGCGAGAGCGGCCGCGCCGGCGTGCTCGACCGCTTCAAGGACAAGCTGCAGTTCGCCGCCGACGGCATGAAGGTCATCGACGACTCCGACCAGGTCTCCGATGTGCTCAAGAAGCGCGCGAACCTCATGGCGAAGAAGCGCGCCGCGCTCGAGGAGGCCGGGTTCAGCCCCGACGAGGCGTTCCAGATCCTCCTCGCGGACATCAACGCCCGGGGCTGATCGTGGGGTGGGGGCCGCTCGGCGATTTCGTCGAGGCCGCCGGCGATCTCGTCGATGACGCGGTCGACCTCGGTGAGGACCTCGTCGACGCGGCGGGCGATGTGGTCGACGACATCGGCGACTTCCTCGACGACGTCGGCGACGAACTGGGCGACGTCATCGACGCGATCGGCGACCTCGCGGAGGACGCGATCGACGCGCTCGAGGAGCAGCTCGGCGACGCGTGGGACCAGGCGGAGCGCTGGGTCGAGGATGCCGGTGACGCCATCGAGTCGGCATGGGAGTCGACGGCGGGTGCCGTCGAGGACGCCTGGAACGAGATCGGCGAGCTCGTCGACGACATCGCGGATGCCGCCGAGGGCATCGCCTCATCGGCGTGGGACGCGATCGAGGGTGCCGCGGAGGCCGCGTGGGAGGCGTTCACCGACGCCATCGACGCGGCCTGGGACGCCGCCGTCGCGGCGACGATGACCGTCGCCGACTGGGCGGTGCAGGCGTACGAGGAGTCGCTCGAGGTGATCGCGTCGACGATCGAGTGGCTGGGCGAGCTCGGCGAGTCGGCCTGGGAGTACATCGTGAAGCTCGGCGGATGCCTCGGAGGGCTGGTCATCTACCGGCTCGCCAAGGCCGGCAACGTGCTCGCGAACTTCGGCAGGACCGCGCGCCTGCTGCCGAGCGAGTTCGTCCGGGACATGGCCCCGATCTTCGGCGGCACCTCGTTCGCGGGGGTCTGGTACATCGACGACGCGAGCCTCAGTTCGAACTGGTACCAGAAGGGCACGCCGGTGGACGGCATGACGTTCGCGGGAGCGACCATCGCGGGCGTGACCCTGAACAACGTCGTCTACGTGCGCGATCCGTGGGAGGTCGTCGAGGACATCGCCCGCAAGCTCATGGCGCACGAACTCGTCCACGTCGTGCAGTACCGCAGACTCAAGACGGAGGCGGCGTTCGCCTGTGCATACGGCATCGGCTATGCGGAGGCCGGGTTCGACTACCGGGGGAATCCGTTCGAGGTCGAGGCGTACGACTTCGCCGACGCCAACGAGCAGGAGATCGTGGGCTAGGTTTCGTGGCGGGCCGTCCCGCGCAGCTCCGCGTCGTCGAGCTGGAGCCCGCGGAAGGTGGACCCGTGGAACACCAGCGGGCGGGACTCGGGGTCGGCGCCGAGGCCGTGCACGCGCAGGAGCGCCAGCGTGTGGTCGCCCGCGGGCAGCTCGTCGTGCAGCGCACACTCGAACCAGACCGGCGCCCCTGCGATGAACCGCGCCGACGAGCCGGTGTGGCGCAGCGGCACGCCGGTGAAGCGCTCGGCGCGGTCGCGGCCGGCGATGCGCCGTGCGAGGTCGCCCTGGTGCTGCGCCAGCACCGAGACGCCGATGCGACGGGCGCCGCGTAGCACGGGCCAGGTCGACGACGTGCGCTGCACGGCGCACGAGACGAGCGGCGGGTCGATCGAGACGCCGACGGTGAAGGCGGATGCCACGAGCCCGTGCATCACGCCTTCGACCTCGGCGATCATGGCGACCACGCCCGAGGGGAAGTACGAGAACGTCCTGCGGAGCTCCGCCGGGTCGTCCTCGTAGACCGGCAGGTCCGCAAGCGAGACCGCCCCTCCCGAATCCTCCCCGCTCATGCGCCGATCGCGCTGGAGCCGGCCCAGAGGTTGATGCCCATATCGACCGCGTGCTCGTCGATCGCGGCGAGCTCCGACTCGGTGAGGGGCGGGGCCTCGAGCGCGGCGAGGTTGGTGCGGAGTTGCTCGACGCTCGACGCGCCGATCAGCGCCGACGTGACCCGCCGGTCGCGCAGCACCCAGCTCAGCGCGAGCTGGGCGAGGCTCTGGCCGCGGTCGGCGGCGATGTCGCGCAGGGCGCGGAGACGGGTGCGGGTCTCGTCGTCGAGCGGTGTCGAGGACATCGAGCCCGGGGCCGACGCGCGCGACCCCTCGGGCACGCCCTCGAGGTACCGCTCGGTGAGCAGCCCCTGGGCGAGGGGCGAGAAGGCGATGCATCCGACGCCCAGGTCGTCGAGGGTGTCGAGGAGGCCGCCCTCGACCCAGCGGTTCACCATCGAGTACGACGGCTGGTGGATGAGCAGCGGCGTGCCGAGCTCGCCCAGGATGCGGGCGGCCTCGCGCGTGCGCTCGGGGGAGTACGACGAGATGCCCGCGTAGAGCGCCCTGCCGGACTGCACCGCCGTGTGGAGCGCGCCCATCGTCTCCTCGAGCGGGGTGTCGGGGTCGGCGCGGTGCGAGTAGAAGATGTCGACGTAGTCGACGCCCATGCGCGCCAGCGACTGGTCGAGCGAGGCGAGCAGGTACTTGCGCGAGCCGTGGTCGCCGTAGGGGCCCGGCCACATGTCGTAGCCGGCCTTCGTCGAGATGACGAGCTCGTCGCGGTAGGGGCGGAGGTCGGTGGCGAGGATGCGCCCGAAGTTCTCCTCGGCGGAGCCGTACGGCGGGCCGTAGTTGTTCGCGAGGTCGAAGTGCGTGACGCCTGCGTCGAACGCGGTGCGCACGATGTCGCGCTGCAGCTCGAACGGGCGCGTGTTGCCGAAGTTCTGCCACAGGCCGAGCGAGATCTCGGGCAGCAGGAGGCCGCTGCGCCCGGTGCGGCGGTAGCGTGCGCCGTCGTAGCGGTCCTCGTCGGCGGCGTAGGTGGTCGGGAAGGCGGGGGCCATCAGCGGTCTCCTTCGGTGGTGTGGCGTGCGGCGGCTGCGGGATGCGTCGCGGGCAGGCGCGGCGACCCGAACAGCCGCTCGCGGAACGGCATCGGCGGGGCGGCCGGTGCGAGCGCATCGCGGGCGCGCAGCGCCGGGACCACCTCGTCCACGAACTCACGATACGACCCCGGGCTCACGAACGGCGTGAAGTTGAACCCGTCCACGTCGGTCTCCTCCACGAGGTCGACCATCTGCTGGGCGATGTCGTCGCCCGTGCCGAGCAGGATGAACTCGCGCATGCCGCGCCGGGCGAAGTCCTCGAAGGCCTCCGCCGCCGAGCGGCCGTTGTAGCGCGCCACCTGCGTGCGGCTCTGCTCCGTCGACAGCGACGACACCTCGGTGTCGGGCTCGAGGGCGGCCAGGTCGATGCCGGTCATCTGCGCGAAGTACACGCGCATCGCGTCGCGGTCGACGTAGGAGAGGTAGTCGTCCAGCCTGGCCGAGGCATCCGCCCGGTCCTGCCCCACCACGGCGGAGAGACCCACGACGGTGCGGATGTCACGGGCATCGCGCCCCGCCTCCACGGCGAGGCGGCGGATGGTCGCGACCTGCTCGCGCAGGCTCGACGCGTCGCGGCCCTGCAGGAAGACGACCTCCGCGTTGCGGGCGGCGAACTCCATGCCCGCCTTCGACGCGCCCGCCTGGAACACGACCGGCGTGCGCTGCGGCGACGGCTCCGAGTTGAAGTAGCCCGACGACCGGAAATAACGCCCGTCGTGATGCACGGGGTGCACCTTCGAGGCATCCGCATACCGCCGGGCAGCTTTGTCGCGCAGCACCGAGCCGTCCTCCCACGACCCCTCGAACAGGGCGTAGGAGAGCTGGAGGTACTCCTCGGCCATCGCGTAGCGCTCGTCGTGCGGCACCAGCCGGTCGCGGCCGAAGAGGTCCTTCACCACGGTGGCGGTCGTGGTGACCACGTTCCAGGCGATGCGGCCGCGGGTGACGTGGTCGAGCGTCGCGAACCGGCGGGCGTTCGCGTACGGCTCCTCGTAGGTCGTCGAGCTCGTCACGGCGAACGACAGCCGCTCGGTCGCCGTCGCGAGCGCGGGCACGAGCAGCATCGGGTCGTTCTTCGGAATCTCGGTGCCCTGCTCGAAGGCCACGTCGGGCGTCTCGCCGTCGATCGACGGGTAGCCGTACGAGTCGGCGAAGAAGAGGAAGTCGAAGCCGCCGCGATCGAGGAGGTGCGCGACCTCGATCCAGTAGTCGATGTCGGTGTACCGGAACGACTGGTGTTCCGGGTGGGCCCAGAGGCCCTGGCTGGTCAGGTTGACGCCGTTGATCTCGAAGGCGCCGAGGACGATGTGCTTCACGATGCTCCTGGGGTCGGTCCGCTGGTGGGCGGGTACGGATGCTGCGGGGCGACCAGCCCCGATCAGCCCGGAGCCGCCGTGAACCAGGCCTGGAGCGAGCGCTCGTAGAGGGTGCGGGTCTCGTCGTTCATGCCGCCGACGAGGGTGCCGTTGCCGGCGATCTCGGCGAGGCGCGCGTCGTCGAAGCCCCAGCGCTCGCGCGCGATGGCGTACTGGTCGACGACGCCGCGGCCGAACCAGAGGGCGTCGTCGGCGTTCAGCGTGATCGGCACGCCCGCCTCGACGAGGGCGACGGCCGGATGCTCCTCGAGCGACGCCGCGACGCCGAGGGCGACGTTCGAGACCGGGCAGACGTCGAGCACGATGCGCTCCTCGGCGAGCCGGGCGACGAGGTCGGGGTCGCCGACGGCGAGCACGCCGTGCGAGATGCGGGTCGCGCCCAGCACGTCGAGCGCCTCGCGCACGCTGTCGGGCCCGCCGGTCTGGCCGGCGTGCGCCACGACCTGGAGGCCCGCGTCCGTGGCGCGGCGGGCGTGGCGCGCGAACCGGTGCAGCCCTGCGGGTTCCTCGAACCCGGCGGTGCCGAACGCCGTCACCCCGTCGGACGCGTGGCGCACGGCGACGTCGGTGAGGGCATCCGCGAGCTCCTCGTCCTGGTCCGTGTTCACGGTGAGGTTGGCGCCGACGCGGATGCCACGGGCATCCGCCTCCGACCGCAGGGCGTCGAGCATCGTGCGGGTGACGGTCTCGAGGTCGCCGAGGCGGGGTGCGTACAGCTGTGGCTCGATCGCGGGCTCGAGGTAGCGCACGCCGGCGCCCGCCTCGGCGCGAACCAGCGCGCGGCAGAGCTCGGCGAGGTCGTCGAGGTCGGCGACGAGGTCGGGCACGGTGCCGTATGCGTCGAAGAACTCCCAGACCGTGTCGAACGACTCCGGCACCTGGAACGGCACGCCCGCCCGTCGCGCGAGCGCGGCGACGGCATCGCGCGGGTACGACCCGTCGAGGTGCACGTGCACGTGCACCTTCGGCAGCGCCCGCAGGTCGCGCGCCCCGGTCACGAGCGCCACCGCTCGGCCACCGATCGCTCCAGCCGCGACGCGGCCGCGTACGCGGCCACCGACAGCACGATCGCGACGACCACGGCCGCCCACGAGCCGGCCGTGTCGAGCACCACGCGGCGCTCGCTGAAGACCCGGCCGAGGCCGCCCTGGCCCATCAGCCACTCGGCGCTGATCGCGATGAGGATCGCCATCGCCGACGACAGGCGCAGCGCGATCATGAGCGACGGCACCGATGCAGGCAGCGCGAGCCGGCGCAGGCGCACCAGCGTGCCCGCGCCGTAGACACGGAACAGGTCGTCGCTGCCCGGCGGCCGGGCGTTAAGACCGCTGAGCGCGAGCACGTACACCGGGAAGAAGGCCATGAGCACGGTGGAGGCGAACACGGTCTCGACGCCGTAGCCGAGCACGCTGCCCACGATCGGGATGAAGACCACGATCGGGACGGTCGGGATCAGCAGCGCGAGTGGGGCGAGCATCGCGCCGAGCCACGGGGCGAGGGTCGCGAGCACGGCGAGGCCCAGCCCTACGAGCGCGCCCGCGAGCAGGCCGCCGATCGCGGAGAGCACGGTGAGGCCGGCCGCGGCGAGGTAGGCGCCGATGTCGGCGGCGAGCGCCACGGCGACGTCGGCCGGGGGCGGCGCGACGATGAGCGGCACCTCGTCGACCACGATCCACAGCTGCCAGGCGAGCACGAGCGCGGCGGGCACCGCGACGGCGAGCACCAGCCCGCGCACGCGGCCGATGGGGGCGAGGGCGGATGCCGCCTGGCCGGGCCTGCTGAACCGGGCGACCGCCGCTCGTTCGAGCAGGCCGCCGATCGCGTACACGGTGGCCGAGATCAGCACGGCGACGAGGGCGGCGGCCCAGAGCAGGCCGTACTGGAGGTTGCGCATCGACGAGACCATGAGCACCCCGAGGCCGCGGTCGGCGCCGAACCACTCGCCGAGGATGGCGCCGAGGAGCGCCGCGGGCACCGCGAGGCGGAACGCGTCGGCGACGAGCGGCAGGCCCGTCGGGGCATCCAGTCGCCAGAACCGCGCCCAGCGCCGCGTGCGGTAGACGTCGAACAGGTCGCGGCTGGAGCGCGACGCCGAGCGGAACCCGTCGCCGGCGGTGATGACGGTGCTGAACAGCACGGACAGCGCGGCGAAGATCTCGGGGATGAACGGGCGCGCGTCGAGGCTCATCAGCACCGGGCCGAGGGCGACCACGGGGATGGCGTTGATCAGCACCGCGGTGCGCACGACCGTCGACGCCGAGCCGGGGATCCACGCGGTGATCGCCGCCAGGAGCAGGCCGATGCCGAACCCGATCAGGCCGCCGACGAGTGCGCGCGTGCCGGTGGCCGAGGCCGCGCGGGCGAGGATGTCGCCGTGCTCGCCGATCGCGGCGAGCACCTCGGAGAGCGGAGGGATGGAGCGGCCGAGCAGTCCCAGGCGGCCGAGCACCTCCCACGCGAACAGGAGCACCGCGACGCCCGCGGCACCCAGCAGGAGCTCCCGCAGCCGGGAGCGGCGAGCGGCGCTCATGCGGCGGTGCCGCCGGCGACCTCGGCGTCGTCGAGCGCCTCGGTGAGCTCCGCGGCGAGGGCGAGGAATGCGGGATCGGCCATGACCGCCTTCGTGCGGTGGCGACCGAACGGCACGGCGACCTCGCGCTTCACGCGACCCGGGCGACCCGACATGACGATGACGCGGTCGGCGAGGAAGAGCGCCTCCTCGACCGAGTGGGTCACGAGCAGCGTGGTCGAGCGCTGGGCGTCGAGGATGCGGGCGAGCTCGACGTTGAGGCGGTGGCGCGTGACGGCGTCGAGCGCGCCGAACGGCTCGTCGAGCAGCAATACGTGGGGCGAGAGCACGAGCGAACGGGCGATCGAGACCCGCTGGCGCATGCCGCCGGAGAGCTGCGCGGGTCGGTGGTTCGCGAAGCCGTCGAGGCCGACGAGCCGCAGCAGGTCGTCGACGTGGTCGCGATCGACGGAGCGACCGACCAGGGAGAACGGCAGTTCGACGTTCTTCCGCACGGACAGCCAGGGGAGGAGCGCGTTGTCCTGGAAGGCGACGGCGAGGCCGCCGGTCGCGCCGAGCTCCGCGGGCGTGGTGCCGCCGATCGAGGCCTCGCCGGCGTCGGCCTGCTCGAGCCCGGCCCCGATGCGCAGGGCGGTCGACTTGCCGCATCCCGAGGGCCCGAGCACGGCGACGAACTCGCCCTCGTCGATGTGGAGGGTGAAGCCGTCGAGTGCGTGGACGGCGCCGGGGCCCGACCCGTAGGTCTTGTGGATGTCGTCCAGGTGGATGCCTGCGGTGCTCATGGTGGTGCTCCAGGATTGCCGTCGGGGAGGGGACTCGCGTCACCCTCCCCGACGGGGTCGTCCGATCAGTCTGCGTCGAGGACCGAGGTGTCGAACGTCTCCGCGACGTCGGGCAGGTCGGTGCGGCCCGACGCGGTGAGCGTGTCGTACACCGGGCCCGAGATGCGGTCGGTGTCGAGGGCGAACAGCCCCGCGGCATCCGTCACCTCGTTCTGGGTGAGTGGGATCATCGCCTCCAGGGCGGCGAGCTCCGCTGCGGCGTCGAGGCCGAGGTCGGCCCCGTACTCGCTCAGGGTGAGGTCGATCGCGGCCTCCGGGTCGGCGATCGCGTCGTCCCAGCCGAGCACCGAGGCCGACATGAAGCCGACGACCGCGTCGCGGTGCTCGTCGAGGAACTCGCGGGTGGTGACGATGAGGCCGGCGTAGTCGTCGTAGCCGAGGTCGGCGAACGTGATCGTGTTCACGTCGGTGCCCTCGAGCTCGTAGGTCACCGGCTGGCTGGTGATGTAGGCGTAGTACGCGTCGATCTGGTCCTCGAAGAGCGGGGCGGCGTCCCAGCCCACGCGCACGGTCTCCCAGTCGGGCTCGAGGCCGTTGACGGTGAAGAGCGTGTCGATGTCGGCCGATCCGGCCTCGTCGGTGCCGATGCGCAGGCCCGTGAGGTCGTCGATGCCGGTGATCTCGAGGTCGGGGAGCGTCATGAGGCCCGCGGGGGAGGTCTGGTACAGGGCGCCGACGACCACGAGGTCCGCACCCGTGCCGATCGCGTCGACCAGGCGAGCCATGTTCGAGACGATCCCGATCTCCGCGGCGCCGCCGGCGATGACGGCGGCCGTCGAGCCGACGTCGCCGCCGTCGAGGAACTCCACCTCGAGGTTCTCGTCGGCGTAGTAGCCGGCGTCGTCGGCCTCGAAGAAGCCGGCGAACTGGTTGTTCTTGACCCAGTCGAGCTGGAAGCTGATCGAGGTCGTCTCCTCGGCGCCGGAGTCGCTCGTGTCGGCGTCGGCCGACGAGCAGGCGGTGAGGGCGACGGCGAGACCGGCGGCGGTCAGTCCGCCGAGCAGGCGGCGGGTGCGCGTGGAGCTGAGCATCAGGGGGGACTCCTCGGGTGCGGGGCTGTGTGCAGGGGACGAGTGGGTTGACTGTAGGTCGGCGCTCGGCGGCGCTGCCAATTGATGCTGCCTTTGAGGTCATTCGATGATTGAATAACCGCACGGTTCCGGGCCTGAACGCGCTCGGCGCCGTAACACTCCGCCCGAGAATTCACCGCCCGGAAACACACGGGGAGCCGATGGACCTGAAGCAGCTGCAGCGCTTCGTCGCGGTCGCGCACGCGCGCAGCTTCACGCTCGCCGCCGACGAGCTCGAGATGTCGCAGCCGGCCCTGAGTCAGAGCATCGCCTCGCTGGAGCGGGAACTGGGTCGCACGCTGCTGGAGCGGAACAAGAAGGTGCCGGGTGCCGGGGTGCAGCTCACGCCCGCGGGGGCGACGCTGTTGGCGGATGCCGTCGAGATCCTCGCCGCGGTCGAGCGCGCCGCGTCGCGCGTGCGGCGTGCCGCCGACGGGGCGCGCACCCAGTCGGTGGTCATCGGGTTCTCGCCGGGCACGCCCCGGCGCTTCGTGGACGCTGCGCTCGCGCCCGCGGGGGCATCCGACACCCTGAACACGGTGGCGCTGCAACTCGAGTGGGGCCTGGAGCAGGATGCGCTCGAGCGCGGCGTGGCCGACCTGGCGCTGCTGCAGTACCCATCGGGCGCGCGACTGCAGGGGTACGACCTCACGGCCCTCGGCACGTTCGCGACGGTCGCGCTGCTGCCCGCGTCGCACCGGCTCGCCGGGCGGTCGTCGATCACGCTTCGCGAACTCGGCGGCGAGCCCATCCTCGACCCCGGGTTCGAGACCGGGCCACCCGGGTTCCGAGCCTTCTGGCTCGGCCTGCCGCGGCCGGCCGACGCGCCGCTCGGCGAGATCGTCGGGCCGCCCAACCGCACGATCGAGGAGATGTACTCGTTCGTGGCGGCCGGCCGGGGGATGGCCCTCACGTCGGCGATCGTCCCGCTGCAGTACCAGCGCAACGACGTGGTGGCCGTCGAGGTGTCGGACCTGCCGCCGGTCGAGGTCGGGCTGGCCAAGCGGGCCGACGACCGGCGGGAGTTCGTGGCCCGGCTGCTCGCGGCGATCGTCGCCGACCCGCGCGTCGCGGACGACGCCTGACCCCGCCCGCACTTGCACGCCCGGCGGCCCGAGGAGGATCATTCCCCTAGGGGCGGATCATGCAACGGATCGCGGAATCGGCCTCGGGGCCGAGCGTGCAGTCGATCGTCGCGCTGCTCATCGACTGGGCCGGGCAGGCGCTGGTCGTCGCCGCGGTGCTGACCGTGCTCGCGCGGATTCTGGTGTACCTGCCGCTCTACCGCGACTACCGCACGCCGAGCGGGCGGCCCGCGATCACCCGCTCGGTCGGCTTCCTCATCATCCTCATCGCCGCCTTCGTCGCGTCGGGTGCGTTCAACGTCGACGACTGGTTCCCCGAGTTCGCGCCGGACGTGGACTTCGGCGGCTTCGCCGTGCTCGCCGTCGCGGTCGGGCTGGTGGGGTCGGCGATCCTCTCGATCGGGTTCGCGAGCTTCCCCGTCGTCGACGCGAAGGTGCTCGCGCCCAACGGCGGGTCGAACGAGGCCTGGGCGATCGAGGTGCTCGACCAGATCAGCAGCACGCATCGCGAGGGGTCGTCGCAGGCGAAGGTCCGGGCGCGGAGCAATCGCACCGACCTCGGCGACGTCATCAAGGTCGCCGACCGCAGCGGGAGCGGCATGACGGCGCTCGTGGCGTGGCTGCTGCAGCTCTTCCTCAACAGCGCGCCGTGGCTCGTGCAGGTGACGATCCTCGACGGCATGAACGCCACCGCCACGCTGCGGCGCAACAACCACGTCGTCGAGGAGGCGCAGCTGCAGCTGCACGTCGGCGACGCCGGCGAGGACCACCATCGCAAGCTGCTGATCATGGCCTCGAGCTTCGCCGCCATGGGCATCGCCTCCCGCTACTCCGACATCACGGGGTTCTACGGAGTGGAGCGGTGGCAGTCCGCGGCCTACGCGAACCTCGCCATGCAGACCACCGACGACGAGCGGATCGCGTACATCGAGGCCGCCCTCATCGACGACCCGTCGAACCTCCTCGCCGAGTACGAGGAACTCATCGACACCGTCGACGATCCGACCAACGATGTGGCCCTGTCCGAGCTCATGGAGCGACTCGAGCCGATGATCGTGGTCGCGTCGAACCTGTGGGGCGAGGGCCTGATGGACCTCGTGGTCAGTCCCTCCCAGTGGCACTTCGCGCTCGCCGACCGCGTCGAGGCCCACCGCGAAGCGGAGCCCGATGCGGCCATGGAGCCGCCGCTGCTCATGCTGCGGCTCATGGACTGGTATCTCGGCGCGGCGGGCAACTGGCTCGCGTGGCAGACCGTTGCGGGCGGGCCGCCCGACGACGAGGAGGACGACGAGGTCGCGCTCCGACGCCTCAACGTGGCTCTCGTGCTCACGACGTTCGCCGGGCTCCTGGTTCGGGACGACGTGCTGCGGCGGATTCGCGATGGTGAAGAGGTCGACAGGCTGCGGATGCGCGCAGCGCTCTCCGATCGGGTGCTCGGCGCGTGGGCCCAGCCGCACCACGGGGACGAGTTGCAGGAGCGCCTCGGGGAGTGGTTCGACCTCGCGCTCGGCACCACGAACCCGGACGTGCGGTTCCTGCTCGCGTGCACGTACTGCCACGAAGCGCTGCGCACCGATGACCAGGCGGAGCGCGCCGAACTGGTCGAGGCGGTCGTCTCGTGCGTCGCCTACGCCAGGTTCAGCAGGTTCTACCGCGACTGGGCCTTCCAGGACCCGGAGCTGAGGCTGCTCGGCAGCGAGCCCGAGTTGCGTGAACGCGCGCTCTCGGACATCGCGAGTGCCTGGGAGATCCAGCGGTTCTCCGCGGTGAGCACGGTCTTCCCCCCACAGGCGCTCGCAGACCCCGCCTGGATCGACGCCCGCGCGATCGCGGCGATCGACGTCGGCGCCCACGACGACCTCGGCGAGCTGTGGCGCGTCGCGGACGGCGCGGAGATCCTCCGCGCGGCGCGGAGCGTGGGCGCACCCGACCTCGACGAGCGTGCGGTGCTGCGGGCGGTGCGGCACCTCCTCGATGACGCGGGGCACGACCTGATCTCGTTCGCGATCACCGGTGAGCACGGCCGGCAGGAGCTCGTCGACGGCGTCGCCGCGGCGGTGTTCTGGGTGCCCGACGACGACGAACGAGCGAAGGCGGCGGCATTCGTGGACCGGCTGCTGCAGCAGGTCGCGAACGTGACCTCGAATGGGGAGTCCGAAGCGGGCTGACGGCGGGTCGTGGGCGGCTGGTGGCAGGCTGGGCCCATGCGACGCATCGGTGCGATCTTCCAGCCCGCCTTCCCGCCCGAGCGGATGCGGTCCGCCGTCGAGGCGGCCGACCGGAGCGGGGTGCACGAGCTCTGGCTCTTCGAGGACTGCTTCCGCGAGGCCGCGTTCTCCGCGGCCGGCGCCGCGCTGGCGTGGAGCGAACGGATGCGGGTGGGCATCGGCATCGCCCCGATGCCGCTGCGGAACGTGGCGCTCACCGCGATGGAGATCGCGACGGTCGATCGGATGTTCCCGGGCCGGTTCATCCCCGGGCTCGGGCACGGCGTGCTGTCGTGGATGGGCCAGACCGGCAGCCGCGTCGCCTCGCCGCTCACGCTCATGCGCGAGTACGTGCCCGCCGTGCGGGCGCTGCTCGCCGGCGACGAGCTCACGACCGACGGGCGCTACGTCTCGCTCGATCGCGTGCGGCTCGACTGGCCGCCCGCCGCCGCGCCGGCGGTGTACGCGGCCGGCCAGGGCCCGAAGACGCTTCGGCTGACCGGCGAGGTCGCCGACGGCACCGTCATCAACGAGGGGACGACGCCCGCGATGCTGCGGAACGCGATCGCGCTGGTGGAGGCCGGCCGCGAGGCATCCGGTCGTGGTGGCCGCAACGACATCATCGTCTACCTGCTCGCGGCGTTCGGCGGCGACGACGCGCGGGCGCGCATGGCGGCCGACGCCGAGCGGTGGGGCT
The DNA here is from genome assembly GCF_027925245.1 of Agromyces rhizosphaerae. Taxonomy (NCBI): domain Bacteria; kingdom Bacillati; phylum Actinomycetota; class Actinomycetes; order Micrococcales; family Microbacteriaceae; genus Agromyces; species Agromyces rhizosphaerae. The sequence goes on along the minus strand of NZ_BSDP01000001.1, from coordinate 691,489 downwards.
TCGCCGAAGACCCGGCGAAGTTCGTCGCGGGCGACGACGACGAGGTCGCCGCGGCCGCCGAGCTGCTCTTCGACGCGGGCGCCGACAGCGTGGTGCTCCAGCCGACGCACGACGAGCCCGACCTCGAAGCCTTCATGGAGCACTCCGGCCGGGTCGCGAGTGCGGTTCAGGGGTGATCCTGATCCGACCGGCCCGCACATCAGGTGAGGGTGTTTCCGAAGTGCGCGTGCGCGATCGATCAGGACAGCGAACAAGAGGGATACCCGGATGACGATGCGATTCCCGAAGGACAGGGTACGGGTGACGTGTGGACCTGAGCTGCAGAAGCTCCTGCGCAGATTCCTCAAGGACGCGCAGAACCTGAGTTCAGGCGGCGACCTGCCGTTCGACGTGAAGACGCTGGCGTCGAGCGGCGGCGACGGGGCCGTCGGAACGCGCCCGTCGGGGCCGAGTGCGCCGGCGGCGCAAGGCAGCTCGGGGGAGGTGCCGGAAGCGGGGACCGGCCAGGCTACGACTGCCGCCACGATCGCCGCGCTCGCGGCAGCACGCAGGCCCCTCGAGGAGGTCGAGCTGCAGATCCATGCCCTGAACGACATCGACCTGCTCGAGCGCTATGTCACTGCGCTGGTGGCGGAGCAGGAGGAGATCGTCGCGACGATCGCATCGACGACCTCGAGCGACGCGCGGCTGCTGAGCGCTGTGGACGAGTCGCGGCGAGGCGAGATCGCGGAGGAGTTGCTGCGCGCGAAGTACGGGGCAAGTCGTGAGGATGCCGCCCTCGCTGCCAAGCGCGTCGAGTTCGAGGAGCAGCGCGTACGGCACCTCGAGCAGCTCGTCGAATACTCGAAGGAGTTCATCGAGCAGCGTCGGGCCTGGCGTCGACTGAGCCGGTGGGCGCCGTGGTTGCTACTCGGTTCGCTGGCCGCGTCACTGGCGCTCACGACCTTCGTGCTCGCGCTCGTGGGCGACGGGAGCATCGACGGCTGGCAGGGCGGTCTGCTGATCTTCGTGCTCGCGCTCGTGGCCGTCTCGCCCGCGACGCTCCTGCTCGTCGAACGCCCGCTGCGCGGGATCGACTCCTGGAAGCCGGCCGAGCTGAAGTCGCCGTCTGCCGCGACCGCCGACTCGGCATCCGAGGAGGACGGCTCCGGCGCCGCTGGGAAATCAGCCGGCTGACATCGCTGGTGCGCAATCAGTGGTGACGCGTGGAGTCCGCCACCGTTTGCGCACCAACGCCGGGGCCGCTCGGGTGCTGCTGGTGCGCAAGTGGTGGTGTCGCGTGAGATTCGCCACGGTATTCGCACCAGCAGCGCCCGAGGAGACGGGCGGGCCCGGTGCGGGCGCCGAGAGTACGCAAAGTGCGGCTATCCCAGTCGGATAGCCGCACTTTGCGTATTCGGTCGGGCGGGCGGGCCCGAGGTGCGTCAGCGCGAGAAGATGCGCGAGAAGAAGTTCGGCTCGGCCTCGTGGCCCTCGCAGCGCTGGTTGCGGGGGACGCCGCGCATGACCTGGTCGACGTGCTGGCCGCAGCCGGCCCAGGTGGTCTTGCCGCACTTGCGGCAGGTGACGGGACTGCACATGGGGATACTCCGTTTCGGTGGGTGGATTCAGGGGTGGTCAGGGCGAACGGATGCCGCGGGGCAAGGGGTTCCCCGCGGCATCCGGGTCTCAGCCGACGAGCTCGCGCTCGCGGACGATCTCGGTGGTGCCGGCGCGCCAGGTGAGGTAGCCGCCGTCGAGGTTCACGGCCTCGCGCCCCAGCTGGGCGAGCAGGCGGGTCGCGGTGTGGCCGCGCTGGCCGACCTTGCAGTGCACGATCAGCTTGCCCTCGGGGAGCTGGTCGCGACGCGCGCGGATCTCGTCGAGCGGGATCAGGATCGAGCCGGGAATCGCGCCCGCCTCGTACTCGGCGCGGCTGCGCACGTCGACCAGGGTCGCACCCGCGGCCAGTTCGGCCTCGAGCTCGTGCCACTGCACCGACGGGGTCAGGCCCTCGAGCGCGTTCCGGTCGACGTAGCCGAGCATGTTCACCGGGTCCTTCGCCGACGAGTACTGCGGCGCGTACGCCAGCTCGAGGTCGGCGAGGTCGGCCGCGGTGAGGTTGCCGGCCATCGCGGTCGCGATGACGTCGATGCGCTTGTCGACGCCATCGCCGCCCACGGCCTGCGCGCCGAGGATCTCGTCGGTCTTCGCGTCGACGATGAGCTTCAGCGCCATCTGCTCCGAGCCGGGGTAGTAGCCCGTGTGCGAGGCGGGGTGCGTGTGGATCACGCGGATCTCGCGGCCCACGCGCTGCAGCAGCTTCTCGTTCCATCCGGTCGCGGCGATGGTGAGGCCCATCACGCCGACGACGGCGGTGCCGAGCGCGTCGCGCACGCGCACGTCGCGTCCCGCGATCGCGTCAGCCGCGAGGCGTCCGTGACGGTTTGCCAGCCCGGCGAGTGCGATGAGTCGCTGGTCGCCTGAGACGGCATCCGTCTTCTCGACCGCGTCGCCGATCGCCCAGATGGCGGGGTCGCTGGTGCGCAGCCGGTCATCGACACGGATGCCCCCGCGCTCGCCGATCTCGATGCCCGCCGCGGTGGCGAGCGACGTGTCGGGGCGCACGCCGATCGAGCCGAGCACGAAGTCGGCCGGCACCGTGGTGCCGTCGGAGAGCGTGGCGAAGTCGGCGCCGAGCTCGGTGACCTGGGTGCCGAGGCGCACGTCGACGCCGTTCTGCACGAGGCGCTCGGCGACGGGGCCGGCCATCTCGCGGTCCAGCGGCGGCAGCACCTGGTCGGCGAGCTCGACGAGCGTGACCTCGAGACCGCGGTGGCGGAGGTTCTCGACCATCTCGAGGCCGATGAAGCCGGCGCCGATCACGAGTGCGGTGCGCGGGGCGACCTCGAGCTGGGCCATGGCCGCGTCGACGTCGTCGATGTCGCGCAGGGTGAGCATGCGCTCGCCGCCGGGCATCGGCGGGCGGATCGGCGTCGCGCCGGGGGAGAGCACGAGCGCGTCGTACGGCTCGTCGTACTCGGCGCCCGAGGCGAGCTCGCGGACGCGAACGGTCTTCGCGTCGCGGTCGATCGAGACGGCCTCGGTGCGCACGCGCACGTCGAGGTCGAAGCGGTGGCGGAGCGAGTCGGGAGTCTGCAGCAGCAGGTCGCCGCGCTCCTCGATGACGCCACCGAGGTAGTACGGGAGGCCGCAGTTGGCGAACGATACGTGGCCGCCGCGCTCGAGCACCGTGATCTGTGCGTGCTCGTCGAGCCGGCGCAGGCGAGTGGCGGCGGACATGCCGCCGGCGACACCGCCGATGATGATGTAGCGCTTGGTCATGAGTCCATTCTAGAGATACCCCCGGGGTATTGTCAAAATAGGGCGCGGGTATCGGATGCGGCGATCGGCTCCCGCCGCTGCTGGTGCGCAATCGGTGGTGAATGGTGACGGATGCCACGGATTGCGCACCAGCGGCGACGGGCGCGCGTGGCGGGAGCGCGGTCCGGCGGGGAGGAGGGCTACGCGGCGCCCATGTCGCCGGTGGCGACGGGGCCGGCGGGGGCGTAGGTCACCGAGTAGGCGCCGCTCGCGTACGCGCGGGGCGGGCTCGTCGGCGAATAGGTGGCCGGCGCGGCGCCGTCGAAGAGGCGCTTGCCGGAGCCGAGCGCGACCGGATACACCCAGAGCTTCAGCTCGTCGACGAGGCCCGCGTCGAGCAGCGTGCGGAGCAGGTCGCCGCTGCCGATGACGTGCACCCGCTCGAAGCGGTCGCGGAGTGCGCCGGCCTGCTGGGCGGCATCCGCCAGCACCTCGGTGCCCGTCCACTCGGGGTCGGTCAGCGTGCGGGAGGCGACGAACTTCGGCACCGCGTTGAACTTCGCGGCGATGGGGTTCGCGTCGCCGAAGGCGGGCCAGTAGCCGGCGAATATGTCGTAGGTGCGGCGGCCGAGCAGCAGTGCGTCGAGCCGGTCGATGTCGGCGAGGATCTCGGCGCCCGACTCGGCCTCGGCGAAGGGCGCCTGCCATCCGCCGTGCGCGAAGCCGCCCGACGGGTCCTCGTCGGGCGTGCCCGGCGCCTGGTATACGCCGTCGATCGTCGTGAACATGCTCGCCATGATCGTGCCCATCACGTCTCCTCGCTGATCGCCGCGTCGCACACGGATGCTACGCCGAGCCGCCCACGCTGCGCAGTACGCAGACTGCGGAAATCGACGCCGCGTTTCCGCATTCTGCGTACTCCGTGGGCGGACGCTGCCTCCACCGAGTACGCAGAATGCGGGAACGCCGGCAGGATTCCCGCGGTTTGCGTACTCCGTGGGCGGCGGTGGGGCGAGCGGGCGCGGCTACGCCGGCGGCTCGACGAACGTGCCGCTCGTGACACCGACGACGGCGACGTAGACCGCGACCCCCATGCCGGCGAGCGCGACGACGATCGCGAGGATCGCGGGGCGGCGGCGCGGCTCGGGGCGCTGGAGTGCCATGAAGGCGAGCACGTAGGCGGTCGCGAGCAGGATCCAGCCGAGGAAGAGCAGGTACGGCGGGATCGCCGCGAAGATCGAGCCGAGCGTCGCCGCGATGAGCGCGGAGATGCCGAGCACGGGGACCGGCTGGTCGGTGGAGGTCGCGGAGTCGTCGCTCACGCGTTCCATCGTGGCAGCGGTCGCAGGCGCGTTTCAGCGACATCCGTGCCCCCAATATGAGGGGTATGCGGAACGACGGGTCCGCTCCGGACGCGACCCTGGGCTCAGCTGAGCACCGCGACCGGCAGGTCGCGGAACGCGCGGTCGTCGATACCGAGGCCGCGGTACACCTCGTGCAGCGCCGCGACCACGGCTCCCGTGGCGCCGGCGAAGTCGCCGAGTTCGGATGCCACGAGCCGCGGCGCGGTGCCCAGGTGATGCTCGAGCACGGTCGCGTATCGGCCGAGGTCGCGGGCGAGCGACTTGGCGATGCCGCCGCCGAGCACGATGACCTCGGGCTCGCACGAGACGGTCGCCGCGCTCAGCACGATGAGCATGGCCTGGTCGAAGTGGGCGCGCAGTGCGCGCACCGGCTCCGAGGCATCCGTCGCGAACAGGTCGGCCGGGGAGTCGAGCTGCACGCCGGCCTCGCGGGCGAGACGCAGGATGCCGGGGCCGGTCACCATGAGTTCGAGCCGCGTGCCGAGCGGACCGGCCGGGAGCTGGCCGAACTCGCCGACGACGCCGTGCGCACCCCGCAGGATGCGACCGTCGATCGCGAGGCCGGCGCCGAGGCCGGTGCCGATGGTGAGCATCACGGCGGTGGGGGCGTTGCGGGCCGCGCCGAAGTGCTGCTCGCCGAGCAGGGCGAGGTTCGCGTCGTTGTCGGCGAATACGGGGCGGTCGGTCTGCGCGCGCAGCGCCTCGAGGAAGCCCGGCTCCTCGACCTGAGCGAGGTTCGGCGCGTTCGAGATGGTCGAGCCATCGCGACCGACAGCGCCCGGCAGTCCCACGTACATGCCCTCGACGCGCGACCAGTCGTCGCCCGCGAGCGCGTGCACCTCGCCGGCCAGCCAGGTCGCGAGTGCGGCGCCTGAGGTCTCGACCGGGGTCGCGACCTCTGCGCGGGCGAGGGGCGTGCCGACGAGGTCCGCGAGCATGAGACGCGTGCTCGACGCGCCGAGGTCGATGCCCACGACGAGCGAGCGCTCGGCGACGACGTCGAGCAGCACCGCGCGACGACCGCGCTGCACGGTCACGAGCTCCGAGCCCTCGACGACGAGGCCGTCCTGGATCAGCTGCTCGACGGCGCGCGTGACGGTCGCGGGGGAGATGCCGGAGGCCTCCGCGAGCTGCTTCCGGCTCGCGGGGCGGATGCGGAGGAGTTCCGTCAGCACGGCGGTGCGGTTCAGTTCGCGGGTGTCGTGGACCATGCGTCTCCCCATTTGCGGTCAACTTGACTCCAAAGTATGGCAGAACGAGGCCTCGAGCGGGGGCGAGCGACGTGATTTACCAGTTTGTGACATTCGAACCCTTGACTTTGGTTGCGAGACGAAATCAAAATGAGGCAGCACCCCGACGAGTCGCCGACACCAAGTCGGTCGTCACACCACGGTCAGTTCCCTCACGGAAGGTCACACCCCATGGCACTCGCACCACTCACCGCTTCGCGCGGCCTCCGGGTCACGCTCGCCGGCGCCGCCGCGTCGGCGCTGCTGCTCACCGGATGCGCCGCGCAGGACTCCTCCGCCACCCCGGCGGAGGACACCACCGCGGCGTCCGAGCCCAGCCTCGAGTTCGCCGGCCCCAACGGCGAGGTTCCCGGCGCGCTCGCCGAGCTCGAGCTCACCGATGAGGAGCTCGCCGAGGTCGCCGACGGCGACTACACCGCTGCGTTCGTGTGGCACACCTCGGGTGACTTCGTCGCCGCCGTCGAGGAGGGCGCGCGTGCTGAGTTCGCCGAGCTCGGCATCGAGGTCGTCGCCAGTACGCAGGCGAACTTCGACGCCGGCACGCAGGCCAACAACGTGCAGACGGTCATGGCCCTCGAACCCGACATCGTGGTCGCGATCGCCGTCGACCCGACGTCGGCCGCCCAGTCGTTCCAGCCGATCCTCGACGCCGGCGCCGAGCTGGTCATCATGACGACGCCGCCCGAGGGCTACTCGGCAGGCGAGGAGTTCGTCTCGATCGTCACCGAGGACCTCGCGAAGGCCGGCCAGGCGAACGCCGAGATCCTCGGCGACGCGCTCGGCGGCGAGGGTGAGGTCGGCTACCTCTCCTACAACGCGAACTTCTGGTTCACCAACCAGCGCGACGAGTCGTTCAAGGACTGGCTCGCCTACTCGTACCCCGACATCGAGATCGTCGAGGAGCAGGGCTTCGCCGACGAGACCGCGACGCAGGCCGCCGCCGCCGCGATGATCGCCAAGAACCCGAACCTGACGGGCATCTACGTCTCGTGGGCCACGGCCGCGCAGGGCGTGCTCGCCGCCATCCGCGCCGCGGGCCGCGACGACATCCAGGTCGTCACCAACGACCTCGACACGACCGTCGCCGCCGCGATGATGACCGGCTCGAACGTCGCCGGCATGGTCGGCAACGGCTCGCTCGACATCGGTGCGGGCCTCGCCCGCGCCGGCGCGTACGGGCTGCTCGGCAAGGAGGCGCCCGCGCTCGTGGCATCCGACCCGACGAAGGTGACCGCCGACAACCTCGTCGAGGGCTGGGAGGCCGACTACGGCGTCGCCCCGCCGTCGAGCGTCACCGGCGGCTGATCCACCCGGGAGGGGCCGCGGCCAGGCGCCCGGCCCCTCCGCCCCGGCACCCCGCCGGAACGAACGAAAGGAAGTCGGATGGCCGAAGTCATGACCGTGCGCGGTCCGGTGCCGTCCTCGGAGCTCGGGCGAATAATGCCGCACGAGCACCTGCTCTCACTCACCCCCGGCCCCTGGCTCACCGGTGGCCACGCTGACGATCGGGCCGACCTCGCCGTCGGCGCGCTCGCCGGCCTCGCCGAGCGGGGCTTCGGCACCGTCGTCGACCTCTCTCCGTACGGTGTCGTCGGGCGCGATGCGGACGGGGCGGATGCCGCCCTGCTGGCCGAGATCTCCGAGCGCTCGGGCCTGCACATCGTCAGCGGCACCGCGCTCTACCTCGAGTCGTACGCACCGGCCTGGGCGCGCGAGGCGTCGCTCGACGACCTCACCCGCCGTTTCGTGGCCGACGCGACGACGGGCATCGGCGACAGTGGCGTCCGCGCCGGGGTCTACGGCGAGCAGGCGACCAGCCTCGACGAGATCACCCCGTTCGAGGACCGCGTGCTCCGCGCGGTCGCCCGCGCCCACCGCGAGACGGGCCTGACGATCATGACCCACACCACGCACGGCACCATGGCGCACGAGCAGGTCGACCTGCTCGCGTCGGAGGGCGCCGACCTCGACCGCGTGGTCATCGGTCATCTCGACACGCAGTTGAGCGTCGATGCCGCACGCAGCGTGATCGATCGCGGCGTGCGCATCGCGATCGACACGATCGGCAAGGAGGTCTGGGACTTCTTCCTCGGCCCGGTGCCCGACCGCGCCGACGGCGAGTTCGGCAAGCGCGCGTTCGCGCGTTCCGACGCCGGGCGTGCAGACCTCGTCGCCGAGCTGGTCGCCGACGGCTACGCCGACCGCATCCTGCTCGCGCAGGACCTCACCGGCGCCGAGGTCTGGATGAACGCCGGCACCCACGGGCAGCTCGGCTACGCCTACCTCGCCGACCGCTTCCTGCCGGAGCTGACGGCCCGCGGCGTGTCCGACGACGCGATCGAGCAGATGACCGCCCGCACGCCGGCCCGTCTGCTGGAGGTCGCCGCATGAGCGCGCCCGACCGCGTCATGGTGGGCATCGACCTCGGCGGCACCAAGGTGCGCGCCGGCATTGCGGTGCCGGACGCGCCCGGCGCGCTCGCGGAACTCGAGCGCCCCACCGCGAGCGAGGGCGGGCGTGCGCTCGTCACGCAGCTCGCCGAGCTCGTGCGCGACCTGTGCCGCGAGGCATCCGTGCCACTCGATCACCTCGCCGCCATCGGCATCGGCGGCGCGGGCGTGCCCGACGCCGGCCAGGGCGGGTTCGACCAGGCGCCGAACCTCGGTGACGTGAGCTCGGTGAGCCTGGTCGACGAACTCCGGCTCGCGGTCGGATGCCCCGTGGTGCTCGACAACGACGTGAACGTCGCCGCGCTCGGCGAACTCGCCGCCGGCATCGGTCGCGAGCACGACGACTTCGCGTTCGTGTCGATCGGCACCGGCATCGGCATGGGCCTCGTGCTCGGCCGCGAGCTCGTGCACGGCGCGGGCAACGCCGCGGGCGAGATCGGCTACCTGCCGTTCGGCGCCGACCCGCTCGACCCGGCCGCGCACCGGCGCGGCGCGCTCGAGGAGGTCGTCGCGGGCGACGCGCTCGCCGCGCGGTACGCGCCGGGCGCAACGGCCCGCGAGGTCTTCGCCCGCGCCGCCGACGGCGACCCGCGCGCCGTCTCTGCGCTCGACGAGGAGGCCCGCTGGATCGCGCACGCGATCGCCGCCGTCGACGCCATCGTCGACCCGGGCCGAGTCGTGCTCGGAGGCGGCATCGGCTCGCGACCCGAACTGCTCGAGGCGATCCTCGGCTGGCTCGACCGACTCGGTCGCGGCCGGCTCCCCGTCACCATCAGCGCGCTCGGCAGCGCGGCGCCCGTGCTCGGCGCGCTGCGGCTCGCGAGCGACGCCGCCACGGACCGCACCCACGAAGGAGTCCCCGCATGACCACCGCACCCGCCACGACCCCCACCGCGAAGGGGGTGGTGCCCCGCTCGTGGAACTGGCGGAACTCCGTCGTCTACATCGGCTTCGTCGTCGTGTTCGCCTACTTCGCCGCGACCCAGGGTTCGACGTTCCTCAACGGCACGACGCTGGTGAACATCATCACGCAGGCGACGCCCATCACGATCATGGCCGTCGGCACCGTCTTCGTGCTGAGCCTCGGCGAGATCGACCTCTCCATCGGCTCGACCGTCGCACTCGCGGCCCTGTCGGCAGCGGTGACGCTGCAGGCGACCGGCATGTGGTGGGTCGCGGCACTCGCCGGGCTCGCCGTCGGTGCCACGATCGGTCTGGTCAACGGCCTGTTCATCACCCTCGTGCGACTGCCGTCCTTCCTCGTCACGCTCGCCACGATGGGCCTCGTCGCCGGCCTCGCCCAGCAGATCACCAACCTGCAGTCGGTGCCCGTGACCGACCCGACCTTCGTCTGGACCTTCGGCGGCGGGGCGCTCCTCGGCATCCCGATCTACATCTGGTGGTCGGTGGTCGTCGCCGCCATCGGCTGGCACGTGCTGCGCCAGCGCCGGTTCGGCGCCCACGTGCTCGCGGTCGGCAACCACGCCTCGGCGGCGCGCGTCAGCGGCATCAAGGTCACCCGCATCCGCATCGCCGTGTTCATGCTGAGCGGTGCGACCGCCGCCCTCGCCGGTCTGCTCTACGCGGGGCGACTCGCCGGCGCCACCTACACGCTCGGCACCACCGACCTCATGAGCGTGCTCGCCGCGGTCATCGTCGGCGGCACCGCCCTCACCGGCGGCAGGGCGTCGATGATCGGCGCGGTCGTCGGCAGCCTCTTCATGAGCATGATCAACTACGGCCTGCTCCTGGCCGGTCTCACCGTGGCGCAGCAGGAGATCGTGCGCGGCGTCATCATCCTCATCGCCGTCTCACTGTCGCTCCGCGGCAAGAAGGGGAGCTGACCCGTGTTCCTGCCGCTGCTCCGACGCCGCAACCCGAAGCTCATCGACGCCGCCGTCGCCTTCCACCGTTCCGGCGCGCTGCCGCCGAACACCTACGTGATCGACCTCGACGCCGTCGAGCGCAACGCCGCCGCCGTCAGCGCCGAGGCCGACCGGCTGGGCCTCACCGCATTCGCCATGACCAAGCAGATCGGCCGCAATCCGGATGCCTCGAGGGCGATCCGCGCCGGCGGCATCAGGCACGCCGTCGGTGTCGACCTCGAGTGCGCCATCGCCGCCGCGACGGGCGGGCTCGCCGCCGGGCACGTCGGCCACCTCGTGCAGATCCCGCGCTACCGCGCCGCCGAGGCCGCCGCGCTCGCGCCCCTGTACTGGACCGTGTTCGACGAGCAGAAGGCAGAGGAGGCCGGCGCCGCGTCGGTCGCCGCCGGTCGCACGCAGGACGTGCTGCTGCGCATCGTCGGCGAGGGCGACCGGTTCTACACCGGGCACGAGGGCGGGTTCCCGGCCGAGCAGGTCGTCGACGCCGCGCGCCGCGTCGACGCGATCCCCGGCCTGCGGTTCGCGGGCGTCACGAGCTTCCCCGCAACGCTGTTCGATGCGGGCACCGGCGACGTCGTCTCGACGCCGAACCTCACCACGCTCACCCGCGCGAAGCGCGAGCTCGAGGCGGCCGGCTTCGCAGACGTCGAGCTGAACGCGCCGGGCACCACGTCGGTCGCTGCGCTCGAGCGCCTCGCCGAGGCCGGCGCGACCCAGGTCGAGCCGGGGCACGGGCTCACCGGCACGACTCCGCTGCACGCTGCCCGCGACCTCGTCGAGGAGCCCGCCATCGCCTACGTGTCGGAGGTCTCGCACCTCTGGAACGACCGGGCCTACGTGTTCGGCGGCGGGCTCTACGTCGACCCGGTGCTGGGAGACCTCGCTACCGAGGCACTCATCGTCCGGGCCGATGAGGACGCGGCATCCGTCACCCCTCGCCCGGTGGAGATGCCCGCAGCCGAGGCGATCGACTACTACGCGACCGTGGCCGTGCCCGCCGGGGCCGCACAGCCCGGCGACACCGTGGTGTTCGGGTTCCGCCCGCAGGTGTTCGTCACCCGGGCGCTGACCGCGGGCATCAGCGGACTGGCGAGCGGCGCCCCGAGGCTCGAGGGCATCTGGTCGGCCGACGGATCACGACCGCTCGGCGTCGCCGACGCGATCGACGGAATGGAGCGAGCACGATGAGCGAACACGAGCAGACGGCGACCGCGGAGCATCCGCTCAGCCTCTCGGGCATCAGCAAGCACTTCGGCGCCATCGTCGCCATCGAGCGGTTCGACCTGGAGGTCGAGGCGGGGGAGGTCGTCGCCCTCGTCGGCGACAACGGCGCGCGGGCAAGTCCACGCTCGTGAAGATGATCTCGGGCGTGCACCAGCCGACCGACGGAGAGATCCGCCTCGGTGGCGAGAAGGTGGCGTTCCGCGACGCGTCCGACGCGCGTGCCAACGGCGTCGAGGTCGTCTACCAGGACCTCGCGCTGGTCGACCTGCAGCCCGTCTACATGAACCTGTTCCTCGGGCGCGAGCTGCGGAAGGCGCCGCTCGGGCTGCTCGACCGCGCCGAGATGGCCCGGCAGACGCAGCAGCTGGTGGACGACCTCGACGTGCGCATCCCCTCGGCGAAGTCGCCGCTCGGCGACCTGTCGGGCGGGCAGCGCCAGGCGATCGCCATCGCGCGCGCCACGCACTGGGCCAGCAGGCTCGTGCTCATGGACGAGCCGACCGCCGCGCTCGGCGTCGCCGAGACCGCGAAGGTCGAGGAGCTCATCCTGAAGCTCAAGGAGCGCGGCGCGGCGGTGCTCGTCGTGAGCCACAACATGGAGCAGGTGTTCCGCATCGCAGACCGGGTCACCGTGCTGCGGCGCGGCCGGCAGGTCGGCACCCGGCGGGTCGTCGAGACCTCGCACAACGAGCTGGTGTCGATGATCACGGGGCTGAGTTCGTGAGCGGGGGTGCCCGGCCGGTGATGGAGGGCGAGACGGATGCCCCGCTGGGCGGAGCGCTCATGCGCGCCGAGATCGACGAGCAGCCGGAGCGCTGGGCCGGGCTTATTCCCTCGCAGCGCGACGCCTGGGAGCGGGCCGTCGCACTCGTTCGGGAAGCGCGGCCCGAACTGTTCGCATTCGTCGCACGGGGGTCGAGCGACCACGCGGCGATCTACGGGCAGTATCTGGTGCAGAACGTGCTCGGCATTCCGGCGATGCTCACCACGCCCAGCACGCACAGCGTGTTCGGCACGACGCAGGCGTATCCGCGCGGCGTCCAGCTCGCGCTCTCCCAGTCGGGGCGGTCGCCCGACCTGATCGCGACCGCTGCGGCGCTGCGCGAGGCCGGTCTGCCGCTCGTCGCTGCGACGAACGACGCGGCCAGCGGGCTCGCGGACGCGGCGGACCTGCACCTCGACCTCGCGGCCGGCCCCGAGCGCTCGGTCGCGGCGACGAAGAGCTACACCGCGGAGCTGCTGGCGGTGCGCACCCTCGCGCGTGCGGTCGCCGGTGCATCGCTCGACGCGCTCGCGGCCGAGACGGCGGATGCGGCGAGGGCCGCGCGAGCCCTGCTCGATCGACTGCCGAGCTTCGTCGGCTCGATCGTCGCGGACGTGCTCGACGTCCAGCGCATCGTGCTGGTCGGCCGCGGGTACTCGATGGCCACCGCGAAGGAGGGGGCGCTGAAGCTCATGGAGACGAGCGGCGTCGCCGCGTCCGGCTGGAGCGCCGCGGATGCCACGCACGGCCCGCTCGGCCAGGTCGACGCCGGGACCCTGGTCGTCGCGCTGACCGCCTCACCGGGTGGCCGCGAGTCGGTCGGGGACTTCTCCGAGGCCGCACTCGCCCGCGGCGCGCGCGTGCTGGAGATCGGCCCGGGCACGGTCGCCGGAGCGACCTGGTCGCTCGACGCCGCATCCGCTGCGCACCCCGAGCTCGTGCCGATGCTCGAGATCCTCCCGCTGCAGCTGCTCGCCGCCGACCTGTCGGTGCGGCGCGGGCTCGACCCCGACCGCCCGCTCGGGCTGAGCAAGGTGACGCTGACGCGCTGAGCGAGAGAGTACGCAGAGTGCGGGAATCACCGATGCGTTCCCGCACTTCGCGTACTCCGTGGCGACCCGAGCGCCCGACGCGTCAGCCGATCGGGTCGGCGTGGCGGTGCACCACGCGCCAGGCGCCCTCCTCACGGCGGTAGACCTGGGTCGCGCGCACCGTCATCGTGCGCGGTTTGCCGTCGACGTCGCACGAGATGCGCTCGTAGCCGGCGGTGAACGCCATGTCGCCGACGACGTCCGACGAGATGAGGTCGAGCGAGTAGCTCGTGCAGTTCGAGAAGGTCATCGTGAGCTCGTCGAACGCACCCACGAGCTCGGCGCGGCCGACGCCGTTGCGCCAGGCGCCGAGCACGCTCACCGGTTCGTTCGACGACCAGATCGCCTTGCGGGGGGCGTCGTCGCCGTTGAACAACGCCCGCTCCGCCGCGACCAGATCGTGGTGCACCCACGCGAGGAAATCCTGGTGATCGCTCATGCCCTCAGCATCCTCCCGTGGGCGCGCGGGCACAACCGGGCGCGCGGGCCGTGGTCAGGACGGGGGAGGGGCGGTGCTCTCGCGCACGACGAGCTCGGTGGGCACGAGTTCCACGCCGTGCAGCTCGCCCTCCTCGACCTCGCGGATGAGGGCCTCGACCGAGCGTCGGCCGACCTCGCCGAAGAACTGGCGCACGGTGGTCAGCGGCGGCCAGAAGCTTCGCGCCTCCTCCATGTCGTCGAAGCCGACGACGCTGACCTCGGCGGGAACTGCTCGTCCGGCCTCGTGCATCGCTCGGAGCACTCCGAGGGCCATCTGGTCGTTTGCCGCGAACACCGCGGTCACGTCGGGGTCGGATGCCAGCGCGCGGCCGATCTCATGACCCGATTCGCTCGTCCAGTCGCCGACGTGCACCGGAGGGACGGGGGCGCCCGCCATGCGGAGCTCACGCTCCCACGCCTCGCGGCGGTGCATCGCCGAGAACGAGGACTCGGGTCCCGCGACGTGGTGCACGGTGCGATGCCCGAGGTCGAGCAGGTGGCGCGTCGCGAGTCGGGCACCGTGGGCCTGGTCGGTGTCGACGACCGGGAATCGGTCCCGGGCGTTGGAGTCGACCACCACGACCGGCAGCCCGGCGGGCAGATCGATCTCGCGCTCGTCGAGCAGGTGCGCCTCGACGACCATGATCACGCCGTCGACGGCTTCCTCGCTCAGGCGGTCGACCGCCTCGGAGACTTCGCCGCCGGTGCGGTGCGAGACGGGGATGAGCGTGATGGAGTACCCGGCGTCGGCCGCGGCGCTGGCGACGGCGTCGAGCGTGCGCATGTTGCCGAAGCTGGAGAGCGTGAACATGATCACGCCGATGCTGTGGAAGCGGCCGGAGCGGAGCGCGCGGGCCGCGCTGTTGGGCCGGTAGCCGAGCCGGTGCATCGCCGCGAGCACTCGGGCGCGGGTCTCGGGGTCGACGTTCTCGCGGCCGTTGGCGACCCGCGAGACCGTCTGGCCCGACACGTTCGCCTCGCGTGCGACGTCGGCCATCGAGACGCCCCGTCTGCGCGTGGCGGCTGGAGTCGATGCAGACATCGTCGCCTCCTTCTCCGGCCCCGTGTTCATCGTAGTGTTTCCGATGTTGACGTAAACATGCTACGGTTCCGACAGCCATGTTGACGTAAACATGGAGGAGATGGGAAACACCGATGACAATGACGTCGGAACGCACGACGACACCGCCGCCGACGGAACGCACCCCTGCGGCATCCGCTCGACGACCGCTGCGCGGCAATCGCAGCGAATGGAAGGGGCTGGCCTTCACGGCGCCGTTCCTCGTCGTCTTCCTGCTGGTGTTCATCGCACCGGTGGTCTATTCGCTGTTCCTCAGCCTCTTCCGCGAGCAGATCGTCGGAGGCAACGCGTTCGTCGGGTTCGACAACTACGTGCAGCTGCTGCAGGACGGCCAGTTCTGGGAGGGCTTCGCCCGGGTCGTGCTGTTCCTGCTCGTGCAGGTGCCCGTCATGCTCGCGCTCGCGCTGGTCGCCGCGCTGGCGATCGACAGCGCACGACTGCACGCGTCGAACTTCTTCCGCATCGTGGTCTTCCTGCCGTACGCGGTGCCGGCCGTCGTGGCCGTGCTCATGTGGGGCTTCATCTTCGGTGACAAGTTCGGTCTCGTCGCGAACGTCAACGACGCGCTCGGCGGCGACGTCGTCACCCCGTTCGCGGGCTCCTGGATCCTCGTGTCGATCGGCAACATCGTCACCTGGGAGTTCGTCGGCTACAACATGCTGATCTTCTACTCGGCGCTCCGCGTGATCCCCACCGACCTCTACGAGGCGGCCGCGATCGACGGCGCGGGTCAGTTCCGCGTCGTCCGCGCGATCAAGCTGCCGGCACTCCGCGGCGCGATCGTGATCGCCACGATCTTCTCGATCATCGGCAGCTTCCAGTTGTTCAACGAGCCGAACATCCTGCGCACGCTCGCGCCGAACGTCATCACGACCTACTTCACACCCAACATGTACGCCTACAACCTCTCGTTCGCGGGCCAGCAGTACAACTACTCGGCCACCGTCGCCATCGTCATGGGCGTGATCACCGCGGTGATCGCCTACGTCGTGCAACTCCGCGGCTCGCGGAAGGAGGACCGATGACGATCGCCACCGCGAAGCGCCCCGGGACCGGGCGCCCCGCCGCCCGTGCATCGCAACGGCGCGAGTCCTCGCCGCTGCGCCCCCGCAAGTCGATCGCCTTCACGCTCCTCATGGTCGTGTTCGCGCTGTACAGCCTCGTGCCCCTGGCCTGGCTCGTCATCAACGCGACCAAGACCCAGGCCGACCTGTTCTCGACCTTCGGCCTCTGGTTCGGCGACGACTTCGCCCTGTTCTCGAACATCTGGGAGACGCTGACCTACGACGACGGCATCTTCCTGCGCTGGTTCGGCAACACGCTGCTGTACGTCGTGGTCGGGGCGGGCGGAGCGACCCTGCTCGCGACCCTCGCCGGGTACGGGCTCGCGAAGTTCCGCTTCAGCGGCCGACGCGCGATCTTCGCCGTCGTGCTGGGTGCCATCGCCGTTCCCGGCACGGCGCTCGCGGTGCCGACCTTCCTCATGTTCAGCCAGCTCGGGCTCACCAACACCCCGTGGGCGATCATCATCCCGTCGCTCATCAGTCCCTTCGGGCTCTACCTGATCTGGGTGTACGCGGTCGACTCGGTGCCGAAGGAACTGCTCGAGGCGGCGCGGATGGACGGAGCCGGCGAGTTCCGCACCTTCTTCACGATCTCGATCCGCCTGCTCGCACCGGGCATCGTCACGGTACTGCTGTTCACGGTCGTCGCGACCTGGAACAACTACTTCCTGCCGCTCATCATGCTGAGCGACCCGACCTGGTACCCGCTCACCGTGGGCCTCAACCAGTGGAACGCGCAGGCGACGGGCGTCAGCGCGCAGCCCATCTACAACCTGGTGATCACGGGGTCCCTCCTCACGATCATCCCCATCGTCGTCGCGTTCCTCGGCCTCCAGCGGTTCTGGCAGTCGGGGCTCAGCGCCGGGAGCGTCAAGCAGTGACCGGGCGGCACTGCATCGACGGCACGATCGACCGCCCGACCGGAGCGTCCTGGCCCCGGAACCACCACACCGCAAGACGGCACAACGAAGTGAAGGGAACTCACATGACCATCTTCCGCAGCGCTCTCGGGCGCCGGGTCACCATCGCCGCCACGGCGTTGCTCGCGGTCGGCGCGCTCGCCGCGTGCTCGACGGGCGGCGACTCCGCCACATCGTCGGGCGGCAGCGTCGACGATCTCGACGCCGCGCTCGAGGCCGGCGGCAGCATCACGTACTGGAGCTGGACCCCCAGCGCCGAGGCGCAGGTCGCCGCGTTCGAGGAGGCCTACCCCAACGTCGACGTCGAACTCGTCAACGCGGGGACGAACACCGAGGAGTACACCAAGCTCCAGAACGCGATCAAGGCGGGCTCGGGCGCCCCCGACGTCGTGCAGATCGAGTACTACGCCATCCCGCAGTTCGCGCTGACGGACTCGCTGCTCGACCTCTCGGAGTACGGCCTCGACTCGCTCGAGGACCAGTACAGCGCCTCCACCTGGGGTGCCGTGAACGTCGACGGCAAGCTCGTCGGCCTGCCGCAGGACTCCGGCCCCATGGCGCTCTTCTACAACGCGAGCGTGTTCGACGAGTACGGCATCGAGGTGCCCACCACGTGGGACGAGTACCTCGACGCCGCACGCGCCCTGAACGAGGCCGACCCGTCGAAGTTCATCACCTCCGACACGGGTGACGCCGGCTTCACCACCAGCATGATCTGGCAGGCCGGCGGCCGTCCGTTCCAGGTCTCCGGCACCGACGTGACGATCGACCTGGCCGACGAGGGCACCCAGCAGTGGACCGGTGTGTGGGACCAGCTGGTCGAGGAGGGACTGCTCTCCGACACGCCCGGCTGGACCGACGAGTGGTACCAGGGTCTGGCCGACGGCTCGATCGCGACCCTCGTGACCGGCGCCTGGATGCCCGGCGTGCTCGAGTCGAGCGTCGCCGACGCGGCCGGTGACTGGCGCGTCGCACCCATGCCGACCTACGACGGCAGCCCGGTCTCGGCCGAGAACGGCGGCGGCGGCCAGTCGGTCACGCAGCAGAGCGAGAACCCGGCGCTGGCCGCCGCGTTCCTGCGCTGGCTGAACAGCGACCCGGCGAGCATCGCGATCTTCCTGGAGGCGGGCGGCTTCCCGTCGACCACCGGCGAGCTGGAGGACCCCGAGTTCCTCGCCTTCGAGTCGGACTACTTCGGCGGCCAGCAGATCAACGAGGTGCTCACGCAGGCGTCGAAGGACGTCTCCGCGGGGTGGCAGTACCTGCCGTTCCAGGTCTACGCGAACAGCATCTTCGGCGACACCGTGGGCCAGTCCTACCTGAACACCGCGCCGCTCGAGGAGGGACTCGCCGCATGGCAGTCGCAGCTCGTCGAGTACGGGAACTCGCAGGGCTTCACGGTCAGCGAGTAGCAGCACACCGATCGGGCGTGGGCCGGCCGGGACATCCGGCCGGCCCATCCCGTCCCCACCACTGGAGCAACATGAGCCGCTTCGTCATCGGCCCCACCGACTTCGAGCTCGACGGGCATCCGTTCCGCATCCTCGCGGGCGCGCTGCACTACTTCCGCGTGCACCCCGAGCTCTGGGCCGACCGCATCCGCAGTGCGCGGCTGATGGGACTCAATACCATCGAGACCTACGTGCCGTGGAACCTCCACGAGCCGCGCCGCGGCGAGTGGGTGGCCGACGGCGGCCTCGACCTCGGACGCTTCCTCGACCTCGTCGCGGCCGCGGGCATGCAGGCGATCGTGCGCCCCGGTCCGTACATCTGCGCCGAGTTCGACAACGGCGGCCTCCCCGCATGGCTGTTCCGCGACCCCGAGGTGGGCGTGCGCCGCAGCGAGCCGCACTACCTCGCGGCGGTGACGTCGTACCTGCGTCGCGTCTACGAGATCGTCGCGCCGCGCCAGGTCGACCGCGGCGGCCCGGTGATCCTCGTGCAGATCGAGAACGAGTACGGCGCGTACGGGTCCGACAAGGACTACCTGCGGGCGCTCGTCGAGACCACCCGCGCGTCCGGCATCACCGTGCCCCTCAACACCATCGATCAGCCCACCCCGCAGATGCTCGCGGACGGCAGCCTGCCGGGCCTGCACCTGACCGGCTCGTTCGGGTCGCGGACCACCGAGCGCCTCGCGACGCTGCGCGAGTTCCAGCCCACCGGGCCGCTGATGTGCATGGAGTTCTGGTGCGGTTGGTTCGACGACTGGGGCTCCCACCACCACACGACGGATGCGTCCGCCTCGGCCGCCGAGCTCGACGCGCTGCTCGCCGCCGGCGGGTCCGTCAACGTCTACATGTTCCACGGCGGCACGAACTTCGGCCTGACCAACGGCGCCAACGACAAGGGCCGCTACGCGCCGATCACGACGAGCTACGACTACGACGCCCCGCTCGACGAGAGCGGATACCCGACCGAGAAGTACTTCGCGTTCCGTGAGGTGATCGCACGCTACGCCGAGGTGCCCGCCGAGGTGCCCGAGGGGCGGCCGGATGCCCCGGAGCTGACCGTGGCGCTCCGGCCGGGTCCGAGCCTGCTCGACGTGCTCGACGGGCTGGGCGAGGCATCCGCTCACCTTGACCTGCCGACCTTCGACGACCTCGGGCACGACCGGGGGTTCGCAGTGTTCGACGCACGCCTCGACGGCTCGCGGCCCGGCACGCTCGTCGTCGGCGACGAGGTGCGCGATCGCGCCTGGGTACTGCTCGACGGCGAACCCGTCGGCGTGCTCGCGCGCGACGCGCACGAGCGCGCGATCGCGCTGCCGCGGGCGTCCGGCGACCTCACCCTGGTAGTCGAGGACCAGGGGCGCGTGAACTACGGCACGCGGATCGGCGAGCACAAGGGCCTCATCGGCGGGATCGCCGTCGACGGCGAGCCGGTACGCGGGTGGACCGTGCGGCCGCTCGACCTCGACCGGGTGCCGGGGCTCGAACTGGTGCGCACGGAGGAGTCGGGTGCGACGTCGGTATCCGGACCACGATTCGCCACGGCCGGGTTCACGCTCGAGGCGCCCGCCGACCTCTACCTCGACACCACCGGTTGGGGCAAGGGCGTCGTCTGGGTCAACGGATTCCTGCTCGGACGCTACTGGCGGCGCGGCCCTCAGCGCACGCTCGTCGTGCCGGGACCGGTGACGCGCGCCGGCTCGAACGAGCTGGTCGTGCTCGAGTTCGAGGCCATGGCCGACGCATCCGCGAGATTCGCCGCGCAGCCCGACCTCGGCCACACCGAGGTCTGACCCCCGACCGAGGCCGGCGTCACTCGGCGCCGGCGACCGCGCGGCGCACGTCCTCGCCCACGAGGTCGGCGTTGATCGCGGTGCCCGCCATCGAGCCCGACGCCATCGACCACGGCACCGACGCCTTCGACGCGATCACGTTGCCGGCGGCGTAGAGGCCGCGCACGGTGGTCTGTCCCTGGTCGTCGACGAGGGTCCAGCTCACGCCCTGCTCGCGCATGGTGCGCGCCGAGAGGTGTCGCAGCACCGCATCGCTCGGCACCGACCTCGGCGCGACGAAGAGCACGTCCACGGCGCGCTCGTGGCCGTCGGCGAAGCGGATGCCCGTGAGCTGCCCGCTCTCGTCGGCCAGCACACGCTCGACCACGGCCTCCTCGAGCGCGATGTCGCGCGCGTCGAGCTCGGTGCGCACGCGCTCGGAGACCGTGGCGCCGTTCGCGAGGAATGCGACATCGTCGGCGACCTGGCGCATGAGCTGCGCCTGGAACGGGTCGGGCCGTACCGTGCCGAGCACGGCGACGCGGCGGCCGCGCTGCTCCCAGCCGTCGCAGTACGGGCACATGAACACCCCGCGCCCCCACTGCTCGGGCAGGCCGGGGATCTCGGGGAGCGCGTCGACGAGGCCGGTCGCGACGAGCAGGCGCCGCGCGGTGTACCGGTGCCCGGAGGCGAGGAGCACCTCGAAGCCGGGCACCTCGTCGGCGAACGAGCTGGCGGTCGTCACGCTGCCCGAGGCGACCGACACGTCGTAGCGCGTGAGCTCGGCGCGGCCGGCGGCGAGCAGGTCGCCGGGCGGGGTCTGGTCGCGCCCGAGCACGCCGTGCATGTGCTCGGCCGTCTGGTTGCGCGGCGTGCCGGCGTCGATCACGAGCGTGCGGCGGCGCGCCCGCCCGAGGATGAGCGCGGCGCTGAGGCCGGCGGCACCGCCGCCGACCACGATGACGTCCCAGTCGTGGCGCTGGGGCGCTGAGGCATCCGTCACGAGTCCCCTCCTTCGTGTCCGGTCGGTGGAATCGGCCGGGATCTCGCAGGTGCGCAATGCGTGGTCACCATCGTCCAGTTCCACAGTATTCGCACCTGCGGCGGGATGGGAGGGGGCGGGCCGGGATTCGGCGAGGCCGGGGTCGGCGGGGTGTGCGAGGCTGGCGGCATGCCGGAGTCGCCGGAGGTGCAGGCGCTCGCCGAGGAGGTCGGCGCGCGGCTGGCCGGGCGCGCGCTCGCCGACGCGGACGTGCTCGAGTTCCGCGTGCAGAAGACGCGGGCGCGGCCGCTGCAGACGCTGGTCGGCGACCGGGTCGCCGCGGTGACGCGGCACGGCAAGCTGCTCGACCTCGCGTTCGCGAGCGGGGCGCACCTGGTCGTCTCGCTCGGACGGCACGGCTGGGCCCGGTGGGGCGGGGCGGATGCCGGTGAGGTGACGGATGCGGGTGAGGCGACGGGTGCGAGCAATGCGACGGATGCTGCTGGGCCGACCGGCCCCGCCGAGCCGCCGCCGCCCGCCCTCGCCGCCCTCGCGTTCGACGACGGCGCGACCCTCGAACTGACCGACGCCGGCGGCTGGATCTCACTCGGATGCTGGGTGGTCGACGATCCCCGCGAGGTGCCCGCCGTGGCGAAGCTCGGGCCCGACCCGGCCGACCCGGCGTTCACCCGCGAGGACTTCGACCGCGCGTTCGGCGCCCGCCGCAAGCAGGTGAAGGCCGTGCTGCAGGAGCAGGAGTCGATCGCCGGCATCGGCAACGCGTACTCCGACGAGATCCTGCACGCGGCTCGCGTGTCGCCGGTCGTGCACGCCGCGGCGCTCGCCGACGCCGAGCGCGACGGGCTCTTCGCCGCGACCGTCGAGGTGATCCGCGACGCGATCGCGGCCCGCCGGGGCATCCGCATCGCCGCCCTCAAGGCCGCCAAGGTCGCCGCCATGCGCGTGCACGGCCGCGCGGGCGAGCCGTGCCCCCGGTGCGGCGACACGATCCGCGACTTCACGTTCGCGAGCACGACGGCGCAGTACTGCCCCACGTGCCAGACCGGCGGCGAGGTGCTCCCGTTGCGCGAGGCATCCGCCGACTGACGGCCTCCGCCCGCCGCCTCCCGCCGCCGAGCCTGCACGTTTCGTCGTTCTGCGCCCCCAGAACAGCGAAACCTGCAGGCTCGGCGCGATTCGTGCACGAATGGGGACTAGCGTCGAGGCGGGGGCAGTGGCAGGGATGCCGCGGCACACATGCGAGGGGGCGCGGTGGGGGAGTCGAACGGGCTGTTGCCGAGGGGCATCCGCGTCGATCGCATCGGCGAGCACGTGCACCTCGCGCACACCGAGCACGTGAACTGGCTGATCTACGCCGGGCCCGACGGGGTGACGCTCGTCGACTCCGGGTACCTGGGGCAGCGCAAGCTGCTCGTCGCCTCGCTCGCGGCGGTCGGGTGCCGCCCCGACGACGTCGACGCGGTGCTCCTCACGCACGCGCACGCCGACCACCTGGGCGGCGCGGCCTGGCTGGCCGAGACGTACGGCACGCCGGTGCACGCGGATGCCGCGGAGCTGCCGAACCTCCATCGTGACGTGCTCGAGCAGGCCGGGGCGGGCGACGTCGTGGCCAACGCCCTGCGCCCGGGAGTGCTGTCGTGGGCGCTCGGCATCGCGCCGCTGCTGCGCGGTCGCGCCGACCTCGGGGTGCCGGTCGCGACGGTGCTCCCCGAGAACGGCGTCGGAGTCGCGGTGCCGGGCCGGCCGCGGGTGCTGCGCGTCGCGGGGCACACGTCGGGCCACGTCGCCTACGAGTTCAGCGACGAGGGGGTGCTCGCCGCGGGCGATGCCCTCGTCACGCGGCATCCGACCTCGCCGGAGCCGGGGCCGCAGCTGCCGCCCTCGATCTACCAGCACGACGTGGAGTGGGCGCGCGAGTCGCTCGACCTGCTGCGCGACTCGCACGCACGCACGCTCGTGCCCGGCCACGGCGAGGCGTGGATCGGCCCGGCGTCGGCCGCGGTCGACGCCGCCCTCGCCGCCGGTGCCGCCTGGTGAGCGCGGAGGTCGCGCCGGACGCGGTCGTCGTGGTCGACGTCGCGAACGTGATGGGCGCGCGGCCCGACGGGTGGTGGCGCGACCGGGCCGGGGCGGCGGCGCGGCTGCTCGCGGGCATGCCGGGGCTCGTCGGCGACGTCGTCGAGGTGCACGGTACGGATGCCCCTGAGCCGACGCAGCCCGGAACCGCGCGCATCGCGCGCATCGTCGCGGTCGTCGAGGGGCAGGCGAAGGCGGTCGCCGACGTCGAGGGCATCGACGTGGTGCGCGCCCCCGCTGACGGGGACGGCGCGATCGTCGAGGTCGCGGGCGGGCTCGTGGCATCCGCTGCCCTCACCGTCGTCGTGACGGCCGATCGCGGGCTGCGCGCGCGACTCGATGACGAGGTGCGCACGGTCGGGCCGCGGTGGATCCGCGACCTGCTCGACGCGTGACCCGGATCCGGACGCTCCGTCGACACTTGTCGTGCACCGCCGGACTCGGCCACACTGGGTGAACCGCGGGCGGGGGCCCGTGCGCTCAGGGGGAACCATGCATCGCATCGCAGTCTCGACCGTCGTCATCGCGGGGCTGCTGGTCTCCGCAGCCGCGCCCGCGACGGCTGCGCCGGGCGGGTCCTCCGACGACCCCGGGGCGAAGGGCAAGGCGGTCGGGCAGCAGTCGGGCACGGGCACGGGCGGAGGCAACGCACTGGGCGCGACGCCCGCGCCGACCGTCGCCACCCCCGACACCGAGCCCGCCTACGCCCTGCCGTCGTGGGGCGACGGCCAGTGGGGCTCGTCGGAGAACTACGAGACGATCCAGACCGGCGACCTCGACGGCGACGGCGACGCGGAACTCATCGGGCGCTCGGTGCGGGGCATCGAGGCGTGGGACTTCGACCAGACGGCCGGGCAGTGGACGCCGATCGTCACGTCGAACGAGATCGAGTGGTCCGACGACGCCGGGTGGAACCAGAAGGAGTACTACGAGACGATCGGCACGGCCGACCTCGACGGCGACGGCCGCGACGAGATCTACTCGCGCAACTACGAGGGCGTGACGGCCGTGCGCCTCGTGCCGCCGGCGAACTCGCTCGAGGACGCGTCCTGGCAGGACCTCCCGCAGCTGCACGAGTACGCCACCTCGTCGGGCTGGGACGTGCCGCAGTACTACGCCACGCTGCAGGCGGCCGACCTCGACGGCGACGGGCGCGACGAGCTCTTCGGCCGCGCCGCGGCTGCCGTCATCGTCAGCTCGTTCGACGGCACGGGGTGGTCGGTGACGTCGTTCCCCGAGTTCACCGACGCGAGCGGGTGGGGCGGCCCCGCGTACTACTCGACCATCCAGGCGGCCGACCTCGACGGCGACGGCGAGGCGGAGATCTTCGGCCGCAGCGGTGCCGGCATCCAGGTGTGGGGCCTCGAGGGCGGCACCTGGACCGAGCTCGCGGCATCCGGCCCCTTCACCGACTCCGGGCACTGGAACCAGGAGGAGTTCTACTCGACCATCCAGACCGCCGACCTCGACGGCGACGGCGACCACGAGATCATCGGCCGCGGCACCAGCGGCCTGCACGCGTACGAGTTCGCCGACGCGACCGGCAGGAAGAACGCCGGCACCTGGACGGAGCTGCCCGAGCTCACTGCGTTCAGCAACGGCAACGGGTGGGCCGGTGCGAACCGGTACGCGACCATCCAGGGCGCCGACATCGACGGCGACGGCCGCGACGAGATCATCGCGCGCGACAACCTGACCATGGTCGCGTGGGGCTTCACGGCGTCGAGCAAGAGGTGGGCGAACGAGCAGCACGTCGACGGCCCCGGCTTCACCGACACCCTCGGCTGGGACCTGCCGCGCTACTACGAGACGATCCAGGCGGTCGATGTCGACGGGGTGACCGCGAACGGCCAGCCCGGCTCGGCGAACGCGGCCCGCGCCGACCTCATCGGGCGCGGCCCGAACGGCATCCAGACCTACCGCTTCGACGCCAGAGCCGGCAGCTGGACCTCCCCGTCGGCCGCGTTCCCGACCTTCACCGGCGCCGCGCTCACGGCGTACGAGATCATCAGCCACGGCATCGACGTTACGACCGACGACATCCGCAGCAAGTACGACGCCTCCGCTTCGGACCTCGACAACTGGATCAAGGCCGTGCCGAAGGTCACGCAGCCCGATGGCATGCCGGATGCCACGTGGAACCAGGTGCAGACGCAGATCGTGAGCGAGCTGACCTGGGCGAAGGCCGCGGCCACCGCGTCGTCGAACCTGACGGTGCTGATCGACACGGTGACGTTGCTGAAGGACTCCGACACGACGGCACAGCACCTCGAGTACGAGACCACGCAGTCGAACGCATCGTCGATCCTCGCGAACCTGCTCGTGATGCTCGCGGGCTTCGCCGACGCCGCGTCGAACCTCGGCGAACCCGGCCTGCAGTTCGCGCTCGGCGCGCTCGACGCCGCCGCGTCGTTCGGGGCCTCGCAGGGACAGAATGCGAACTCCGCGTTCGAGGGCACCTACCTCGAGCTCGAGGGGGCGATCGGCGCCTGGTGGGGCACCGCCGAGACGGCGAACGAGCAGGCGAAGGCGCAGATCGTCGCCGACTACGGGCTGCTCAGCACCGTCGGCACGCTCTACGGCAACGGCACGTGGACGCAGTTCACCAGCGGTGACCCCGGGTGGGCCTCCGTGGTGAACGCCAACGAACGGGCCTACTCGACCTGGATCTGGCAGACCCTCACCCCGACGCTGCCGCACCCGTGCGGCGTGCTCGAGATCTGCACCGGCTGGGTCATCGCCGAGTGCGAGTCGGACTACTGCCCGTACTCGCACGACGGCAACGACTACAGCCTCTGGGTGACCTCCTGCGAGAGCGCGCAGCAGTGCGACTACGCCGACGAGGGCTTCGTGCTCGAGATCACGGTCGCCCCGAAGGTGCCGGAGTCGTTGCTGAAGCAACTCTTCGAGGACCCCACGCCCGGGTGCGTCTCGGGCTGGGACGCGACCACGTGCAATCTCGGGGCCGAGCCGTACGAGGTGATGGCGGGACTCGACGGGTGGCCGTACCAGTGCAGCCTCTGGCGCTCGACCTTCTGGACCGACGGCTGGAACCACGAGTCCTTCTGCACGAACCTCGAGGACGTGCGGGCGCGCTACGGCACGCGCTAGTCGCGTCCGCCGGAGGACCGGACCCGAAGGCCGGTAACGATTTCAGCCGCTCCTGATCGCGCCCGCGCGCGCCGGGTCGCGTCACGATCGATGCAGCACTCTGCTGCGGACGACGGTGTTTGATACCGATTTCAGATCTGGGGTTGCGTCATTCTGAAATCGATATCATACTGAGGCGGTGCCGATCGCTCGGCACGGACCGATGACCACCTCCGCGATGATGGGGAAGCCGCTCGATGAAGACGCTGCACTGGGGCCACGACCCGCTCGGGTTCGCACTCGGGTTCGCCTGGGACGACTCGCGGCCGGTCGGCCTCCACGTCGCCGCCGCGGGCGGGGCGAGCGTCACGATCGCCGAGCCGGTGCCGTTCGTCGAGGTGCTCACCGTCGGTGCAGGCCACGAGCCGGCCTCCGACCGGCTCGACCACACGCAGGTGGGCCGCTCGATGCGGTACGCCGGCCACTCCGAGGAGTCTGACGGAGGCCTCCGCCGCCTCCGCATCACCCAGCGCGACGACGTGCACGCGCTCGAGGCGACGATCGTGCTGGAGTCGCCGATCGGCGTCGGCAGCGTGCGGGCGCACGTCGAGCTCGAGAACGTCGGCGACTCGCCGGTGCTCCTCCGCTCGGTGGCGAGCTGGAGCTCGGCCATGGGCGACGCCCCCGCCGGCGAGGAGGACGCGGGAACCGGCTTCGAGTCGTGGGACCTCCTGAGCGGCACCGGCGAGTGGCTCGGCGAGAGCCGCTGGACCCTGCGCTCGCTGCGCGAGGCCGGCCTGCCGGGCATCCGCGAGGACCTGACCGGCCACGACCGACGCACGAGCCTCGGCGCCGCCTCGTACGGCACCTGGTCCACCGGGGGATCGCTCCCCGTGGCCGGAGTCGAGTCGACCGAGCACGGGGCCGCCTGGATCTGGCAGGTCGAGCACAACGGCGGGTGGCGCTGGGAGGTCGGCGAGAACCGCAGCGGCGGCGTCTTCGCACTGTCGGGGCCGACCGATCGCGACCACGCGTTCCTGCAGCGGCTGGCCCCGGGCGAGCGCTTCACCACCGTGCCCGTCACGATCTCGCTCGCGACCGACCTCACCGCCGCGATCGCGCAGCTGACCGACTTCCGCCGGCGCACGCGACGCGCGCACGTCGACAACGAGCGCATGCCGGTGGTCTTCAACGACTACATGAACACGCTCAACGGCGACCCCACCACCGAGCGGCTGCTGCCGCTCATCGATGCCGCAGCCGCGGTCGGCGCGGAGGTCTTCTGCATCGACGCGGGCTGGTACGACGACAGCGGCTCCTGGTGGGGGAGCGTCGGCGCGTGGGAGCCGTCGACGGTGCGCTTCCCGGGCGGGCTCGGCGAGGTGATCGAGCACATCCGCTCCCGCGGCATGGTGCCCGGCCTCTGGCTCGAGCCCGAGGTGGTCGGCGTGCGCAGCCCGCTCGCCGCCCGGCTGCCCGCGGATGCGTTCCTGCAGCGCGCCGGCGAGCGGGTCGAGGAGCACGAGCGCTACCACCTCGACCTGCGGCACCCCGCGGTCGTGGCGCACCTGGACGCCGTGGTCGACCGCCTGGTCGCCGAGTTCGGGATCGGGTTCTTCAAGTTCGACTACAACGTCAATCCGGGCGCGGGCACCGACCTGCACGCCGACAGCGCGGGCCACGGCCTCCTGCTGCACAACCGGGCGCATCTCGCGTGGCTCGACGCGATGCACGAGCGGCACCCCGACCTCATCATCGAGAACTGCTCGTCGGGTGCCATGCGCATGGACTTCGCGATGCTCTCCCGCCTGCAGATGCAGTCGACCTCCGACCAGCAGGACTACCGCCTGTACCCGCCGATCGCCTCGGCCGCGCCGGTCTCGATGCTCCCCGAGCAGGCCGCGAACTGGGCGTACCCGCAGCCCGAGATGGACGACGAGGAGGTCGCCTTCTGCCTCGTCACCGGCCTGCTCGGCCGCTTCTACCTCTCCGGGTACCTGAACCGGATGTCGCCGGCCCAGCGCGACCTCGTCGGCGAGGCCGTCGACACGGCCAAGCGGCTGCGCGACACGATCCGCAGGTCGGCGCCGTTCTGGCCCGCGGGCATCCCCGCGTCCGAGGCGCCGGTCGCCCTCGGGCTCGCGGACGACGGCGGCGCACTCGTCTCGGTGTGGAGCCGTGACGGCGGCGACCCGATCGACCTCGAACTCCCTCACTACCGCGACCGCGACCTGGTCGTCGAGACGCTCTTCCCCGCGGGGCTGGAGCCGTGGACGACCGACTGGAACCGAGAGGAGGGGAGACTCACGGTCCGGCCGGCCAGAGCAGGCACGACGGCACGGACCTTCCGGGTCGTACCGCGCACCGAGTGACGATCCTGCCCATTTCCACCACCACCACCGGCGCCTTCCGGCGACGGGATACCCTCACACAGAAAGAGAAGTTCAATGAAGAAGACTCTCGTCGGCATCGCGGCCGCCGCCGCATCCGCCGCGCTGCTGCTCTCGGGCTGCAGCGACCCCACCGCATCCGACAGCGGCTCGGGTGACAGCACGCCCGCCGAGTGGCCCGCGCAGGACACCGACCTCTCGGGCGTCGAGCTGACCATCTGGGCCGCCCAGAACTCCAACACCGTGCCCGAGTCGGTGGTCGCGAGCTTCGAGGAGCTCACTGGCGCCTCGGTCGACGTCGTGACCATCCCGGACCCGTACGAGCAGGGCATCCAGACCAAGGTCGCGACCGGCGACAAGCCGGACATCGCGTTCTGGCAGCCGACCGCGTCGCAGCTGACCGCGCTGAACGCGACGACGAACCTGCAGTCGCTCGACGGCGCCCCCTGGATCGACTCGATGGCGCCCGACCTCCAGGACATCACCGGCATCCTCGACGGCACCCGGTACGCGACGCTCATCACGACCCCCGCGGTCGAGGGCGTCTACTACAACAAGGAGGTGCTCGCCGACGCCGGCGTGACCGACCTGCCGACCGACTGGGACTCGTTCATCGAGCTCGGCCGTGAGCTGAAGGACCAGGGCGTCACGCCGTTCTACGAGATGGCCGGCGACCGCTGGGCCACCCAGTGGTGGGTGCAGGTGCAGCTGGCGGATGCCGCTGCCGACGGCCTCTGGGACCGCGTGAACGCCAACGAGGAGTCGTTCACCGACCCGACGATCCTCGGAGCGATCGAGGAGTACCAGTCGCTCATCGAGGAGGGCCTGTTCAACGACGACATCAAGACCGCGACCTTCGAGGACCAGGGCGACGCCCTGCTCGCCGGCGAGGCGGCCATGGTGATCCAGGTGAACTCGTTCTTCAACCAGCTGCAGAGCAAGGCGACGACCGAGGAGCTCGACGAGAAGATCGGCTTCTTCCCGATCTCGCCGTCGGGCAACGTGGGCACCTTCATCCCCGACCAGAGCAACGCGCTGGTCGCCTTCAAGACCGGTGACGAGACCCGCGAGGCCGCCGCACGCCAGCTCATGTCGTTCTGGCTCGGCGACGGCTACGCCGACTTCGTCGAGGCGCAGGACACGGTCTCGCTGCAGGACGCGGTGTCGACCCCGTCGACCGTGCCGAGCGCGCTGCTCGAGGTGAGCGACTCGCTCGGGGCATCCGTGGGCTCCATGCAGGCCCTCGCGATCGCCAACCCGGACCTGTACATCTTCCTCGCCGACATGATCCAGGGCACCAAGACCCCGGAGCAGGTCGCGCAGTCGACGCAGGACCAGTTCGCGGAGCTCGCCAAGGCGCAGGGCGCCGAGGGCTTCTGACACACTCCCTGCGCCGGGCGGACCGCCCCGCCCGGCGCAGGGCCGCACCGCACACGAAAGGGGCACCAGTGTCCGCCACCAGAGCGATCGTCGTCTCCGAGGACGATCCGACGTCCGAACGGGCAGCGGTGTTCCCGCCCGCGCCGAAGCAGCGCGCGCAGCGCGGCCGCCGCGTCGACCACCCGCTGTGGTTCCTGATCCCGGCGCTCGCAGTGCTCGTGATCTTCTTCTTCGTGCCGACGATCTTCAACTTCGTCTACGCGTTCACCGACTGGTCGAGCTTCAAGTCGGAGATCGGGTTCGTCGGCTTCGACAACTTCGTCTCGCTGTTCACGAGCGGCACGCTGCTCACGTCGCTCCGGGTCACGCTCGTCTACGCCGTGCTCGTCGCGATCTTCCAGAACGTCTTCGGGCTCGCGCTGGCGCTCCTGCTCGAGCGCGACACCCGGCTGAACCGCGCAGCACGCGTGGCGTTCTTCGTGCCGGTGATCATGTCGGCCCTCGCGGTCGGCTACATCTTCCAGGCGCTGCTGAAGCCCGAGGGTGCGCTCAACGAGATCCTGAGCTTCCTCACCGGCACCGACGTGACGATCGCCTGGCTCGGCGACACGACCTGGACCATCGTGGTCGTGGCCCTCGTGCACGCCTGGAAGTGGATGGGCCTGTCGATGCTCATCTACCTCGCGGGGCTCAAGACGATCAGCGCCGACGTGCTGGAGGCCGCGCGCCTCGACGGAGCCGGCTGGTGGCAGACGTTCACCCACATCCGCTTCCCGCTCCTCGCGCCGGCGGTCACGTTCAACGTCGCGACCGCGCTGCTCGGGTCGATGAACGGATTCGACATCGTGCAGGCCACCACCGAGGGCGGCCCCGGCGGCACGACCGAGCTGCTGAACATCTTCATCTTCCGCACCTTCGGGCAGGGGCTCTTCGCCCAGGCGACCACGATGAGCCTGGTCCTGTTCCTGATGGTGACGATCCTGGCATTCCCGGTCATCCGGGTGCTGCGCAAGAGGGAGGACGTGCTGTGAGCGCGACCAGGGCGATCACCACCGCCGAGTCCAGGGAGGCCCAGGCGTCCGCTCGGCCCGCCGGCCCGCGCCGCCACCGATCATTCGCGCGCATCGCGCAGCCCATCGCCACGATCCTCGCGGTCGTGCTGCTGCTGGGCGTGCCGTTCTGGCTCGTCATCAGCACGGCGGGCAAGAACCAGGCCGAGGCGCTGAACCCGAACCTGGCTCCGCCGACCGAGTGGCAGCTGTTCCAGAACTTCGCCGAGGTGTTCACCGACGGCCGCATGGTGCTCGCCTTCCTCGGCAGCCTGCTGGTAATGGTGCCGTCGGTGCTCGGCGTGCTGATCCTCGGCTCGATGGCGGCCTGGATCCTCGGACGCCGGAGCAGCCGGATGCTCGCCGTGATCTACGCGCTCGCGATCAGCGGCATCGTGCTCCCGCCCGCGGTGGTCACGATCGTGCTGCTCCTCCGCCAGCTCGGCCTCGCGGGCACGCCGGTCGGCATGATCGGCGTGTACATGGGCATGTACCTGTCGACGGTGATCTTCTTCGTGACCGGGTTCGTGCGCACCATCCCGCACGAGCTCGAGGAGGCCGCCCGCGTGGACGGCGCCGGACCGGTGAAGGTGTTCGTGCGGATCATCCTGCCGCTGCTCATGCCCGTGCTCGCGACGGCGACGATCCTGATCTGCCTCTACATCTGGAACGACGTGTTCTACGCGCTGTTCGTGGTGGGCGGCCGGCTCGACACCCTGCCGCTGAACCTGTTCCAGGTGGCGAGCGCCGGACTGTACCTGCAGAACTGGCACCTGATCTTCGCCTACATCATCCTGATGAGCCTGCCGCTGCTGCTCGTCTTCGTGTTCGCCCAGCGGAAGATCATCTCGGGCATCACGAGCGGAGCGGTGAAATAGACGGCGCGCTGCCTCCTGTCGCGGGCTCTGGCGGTTCGCGGCCAGAATTGGGTGCGGGCGAGCGGCACGCGGCCGATGCCCGCACCAGGAGGAACCGGATGTCAGCGAACGGGGCGCCCAAGCCGCCGGTGATCGCCGACGTGGCGCGGCTCGCCGGGGTCTCCGTGCCGACGGTCTCGCGGGTGCTCACGGGCGCGGCCCGCGTGCGCCCCGAGAAGGAGCAGCTCGTCCTCGACGCGATCGCGAAGCTCAACTACCGGCCGAGCGCCACGGCCCGTGCCCTCGTGTCGCGCCAGTCGCGCACCATCGCGATCGTCGCCGGCAACACCTCGCAGTACGGGTACGCGGAGACGATCCGCGGCATCGAGGAGGAGGCCAGGGCCGACGGCTACACGGTCACCATCACCGTCGTCGAGAGCGTCGACGACGAGGTCGTGTCGCGGGCCGTGGACCTGGTGCGCGACCAGAGCCCGGCCGGCGTGGTCGTGCTGAAGTTCGATCCGCCCGGCGTCGCGACCCTGAACCACCTCCCGCACGACGTGCCGCTCGTCGCCGTCTCGGGCGTGCGCGTGCGCGACGTGCCGCAGGCGGTGCTCGACGAGACGCGCGCCGCCGAGGCGCTGACCGATCACCTGCTCGAGCTCGGACATCGCACGGTGCACCACGTGCGCATCCCCCCGTCGCGACGCGAGGACGGCCGCACGACCGGCTGGCGACGTGCGCTGAAGCGTGCCGGCGTCCAGTCGCCCAAGGTGTTCGAGGCGACCTGGTCGCCCGAGTCCGGCCGGGCCATCGGCCGCGAGATCGCCGGCGATCCGGAGGTCACCGCGGTGTTCTGCGGCAACGACGAGATCGCGATGGGCGTGATCAAGGGGCTGAGCGACGAGGGGCGCCGAGTGCCCGAGGACGTCAGCGTCGTCGGCTTCGACGACCACCCGCTCGCGGCGATGTGGTCGCCCGCCCTGACGACGGTGCGGCAGGACTTCGGCGGCCTCGGCGGGCGGGCGTTCGAGCTGCTGCGGCATGCGATGCGGGGAGAGGACGCGAAGCGGTTCTCCTCCGAGCTGCCCGAACTGGTCGTGCGCGAGAGCAGCGGGCCGCCTCCCGCGGGCCGCGGCCGGAGCTAGCGCGCGCCGTCGTCGACCGTTGCCGGACGCTGTGTGCCGTCACTCACGGCAGGATGGAGGGGTGCACCACCAGACCGCCGACGCCCGGGCCGAGCTCGCCGCGCTGTGCGAACGCGGCATCGCGTGGAACCCGCTCGTCTCGCCGAGGGCGACGGATGCCTCGGAGCCGCGCCCGGCCGCGGTGCTGGTGCTGTTCGGGGAGCTCGACGACGCGCCCGCGCGGGCCGGCGCCTCGCGCGTCGCGCGCGACCTCGACGTGCTGCTGCTGCGCCGCGCGGCCACCCTCGGCAGCCACGCGGGGCAGGTCGCGTTCCCCGGCGGCCGGCTCGAGGCATCCGATGCCGGAGCTGTCGACTGCGCCGTGCGCGAGGCCGTCGAGGAGACCGGGCTCGACCCGTCGGGCGTCGCGCCGCTGGGCACGCTGCCGCCGATCCCGATGCCGGCGAGCAACCACGTCGTGACGCCCGTGCCCGCGTGGTGGACCCGCCCGTCGGAGGTCGTCGCGGTCGACCACGCCGAGTCGGTCGACGTGTTCCGGGTGCCGGTGGCCGACCTGCTGCATCCGTCGAACCGGGGGAGCACCGAGCACGCCATCGCCGGCGGCAGCTACCGGGCGCCCGCCTTCACGGTCGGCGGCAACGTCGTCTGGGGGTTCACCGCGTTCGTGCTCGCGTCGATGTTCGACGAGCTCGGCTGGTCGGAGCCGTGGGACGCGCGTCGCATCGTGGAGCGCGACGACCTCGGCCGCTGAGTCGCACGACGGGCGGCGGCGGCGCGCCCGAACCGGCTCCGGGGGTTGACCCGATTGCCGGCCCACGGATGCGGCTGGGAGGCTGGCGCCGTGGAGCACCAGAACCGTGACATCCCCCAGACCACCCGACTCGTGATCGGCGCCGGCCCCATCGGGTCGGGCCTCGCCCTGCACCTCGCCGAGGCGGGTGACCGCGTGCGGCTGCTCAGCCGGTCGGGTCGCGGCCCCGAGCATCCGTCGATTGACCGCGTGGCCGCCGACGCGACCGATGTGGCCGCACTCACCGAGGCGGCGACGGGCGCCGCGACCATCTTCAACTGCGCCAACCCCGGTTCGTACGAGCACTGGGAGCGGGAGTGGCCGCCGCTCGCCGCGGCGATCCTGGCCGCCGCCGAGGCATCCGGCGCCGTGCTCGTGACGTTCGGCAACCTCTACGGGTACGGCGCCCCCGACGGGCCGATGACGCGGCACACGCCGCTGCGGCCGAACGACCACAAGGGCGCGCTGCGGGCGCGCATGTGGGAGGACGCGCGCGCGGCGCAGGAGACGGGGCGCGTGCGCGTCACCGAGGTGCGCGCCTCCGACTACCTCGGTCCGACCGAGCCGACCACGAACGGCATGCTGCCGCGCTACGCGAACGACACCCTGCGCGGGCGCCCGGCGAGCGTGTTCACCGACGTCGACCAGCCGCACTCCTGGGCGTACGACGGTGACATCGTCCGCACGCTCGCGGCGGTCGCCGACGACGAGCGCGCGTGGGGCTCGGCGTGGATCGTGCCGACGAACCCGCCGATCTCGATGCGGGAGCTGCTGCGCGAGCTCGGCGCGGTCGTCGACGCAGGCGAGCCGCGCCTGCGGCGCGTGCCGCGCTGGCAGCTCGCGGCGCTCGGTGCCATTGTGCCGGTCGTGCGCGAACTGCGCGGCGTCGCCTACCAGTTCGATGCCCCGTTCGTGTCCGACGGGTCGGAGACCACGGCGCGGTTCGGCATCGAGCCGACGCCGTGGGCCGACGTGCTGCCCGAGACGGCGCGGGCGTGGCACGAACGGGCGGTCGCGGGCTGAGGGCTGCGTGGTCGGCAGGAGGCATCCGACCGGCGCAGAATTGACGGGTGACCCTCTCGATCGCCCCCGGCGACCTCGCCGACCCTCGCGTGCTGCGCCTGCTCGACGACCACCTCGCCGACATGTTCGCGACCTCGCCCGCCGAGAGCGTGCACGCGCTCGACGTGTCGGGCCTGCAGTCGCCGGGCATGACATTCTGGGCGCTCAGCGAGGGCGACGCGATGCTCGGCTGCGTCGCGCTGAAGGAGCTCGACCCCGCGCACGGCGAGCTGAAGTCGATGCGCACCGACGCCGCGGCCCGCGGTCGGGGGCTGGGGCGGATGCTGCTGGAGCACGTCATCGCCGAGGCCGAGCGCCGCGGCTACCGGCGACTCAGCCTCGAGACCGGCGTCGAGGACTTCTTCGCGCCCGCCCGCACCCTCTACGCCCGCTACGGGTTCGCCGAATGCGGACCGTTCGCGGCCTACCGGCCCGACCCGAACAGCGTGTTCATGACGCGGGAACTGGCTCCGCGCGCCGCCTGAGCCCCAGGAACCCGACGGTCGCGGTCGCGGCGGCGAGCAGCAGCAGCGGCGCGTTCAGCACCAGGAACTCGGGCTCGAGGCGCACGAGGTGCAGCGTCGCGGCGGCGAGCTGCACGACCGCGAGCAGCGCGGCCGAGACCGGGCCGAGGATGACGGCGACGCCCGTGAGCATCGGCAGGATGAGGCCGACCGCGCCGGCGAGCTCGAGCATGCCGATCGCCGTGAGCACGACGTCGGGCAGCGCCTCGGCGGCGGCCACGCCCGCGGCGACGAGGTCGGCCTTCGATATCGCCAGCTGGCTGATGCCGGCGAGCACGTAGACGAGTGCGAGCGGCGTCGCGAGGATCCAGTACGCGATGAGCATCGGCAGTTCCTGAGCTGTCGGTGTTGCGAGGTCGGTGGTGCGGATCGGCACCATTGGAGCACCCCGGTGCTGAGTCGCGCTCGTGTTCTCCACAGGTCGGCATCCATCGGGAACGCATAGGCGCGGCATAGCGCCCGCCCACGCGGGCTTGCGAGGGTGGGGCCATGACACGGGAGGACCACATGGGTGCACAGGGGAACGAGACGCGATCGGATGCGACGGGGGAGGTCGACCCTCGCTGGATCGACGAGGACGGCAACGTCATCGACGAGGACCACCGCGGCCTGGTCTACGACATCCGCACGCTGGTCGACCGGCGCCTCGCGCTCGGCATCTTCGGCGGCATCGGCCTGTCGACGCTGCTCGCGGCGTGTGCGCCGGCCGACTCCGGGGCATCCGACAGCACTGCGTCGAGCGGCACGGATGCCTCGAGCGGGGGCTCGACCGCGACGGCGACGCCGTCCGCCGAAGCCGACGGCGACCTCGTGGAGGTGCCCGACGAGACCGGCGGACCGTACCCGGCCGACGGGTCGAACGGGGTGAACGTGCTCGACGACTCGGGCATCGTGCGCAGCGACATCCGCTCGAGCTTCGGGTCGTCGACGACGACCGCCGAGGGCGTGCCGCTCACGATCGAGCTGACGGTGCGCGACGCGTCGACGGGGTCCGCGATGGCGGGCGCGGGCGTGTACCTCTGGCACTGCGACCGCGACGGCAACTACTCGCTGTACAGCCAGGGCCTGGCGAACGAGAACTACCTGCGCGGGGTGCAGGAGACCGACTCCAACGGCACCGTGCGGTTCACGTCGATCTACCCGGCCTGCTACGCCGGGCGCTGGCCGCACATCCACTTCGAGGTCTACGAGGACGTCGCCACGGCGGTCGCCGCGGGCCCGATCGTGAAGACCTCGCAGATCGCGCTGCCCGAGGAGGTCAACGACGTCGTCTACGCGACGTCCGGCTACGAGCAGAGCGTGCGCAACGCGTCGCAGGTGTCGCTCGCGTCGGACAACGTGTTCGGCGACGACGGGGGCATCCACCAGATCGCGAACATGTCCGGCTCCGTGTCCGACGGCTACAACGCGTCGCTCACGATCGGCGTCTAGCGCTCAGGCGCCGCGCCACCACCAGGGGGCGGTGACGGCGAGCACGCCGCGGGCGACGGCGTCGGGGTGGCCCTCGGCGCCGCCGACGAGCCAGTGCTCGATCGCGCCGACGGTGCCGGCCGCACCGTAGGCGGCGTAGAGGTCGTACAGGGCATCGCCCGTGAGGGCGCCCTGAGGCTCGGGCGCGACCTCGGGGTGCTCGGCGAGGTACTCCCGCAGCGAGACCTCGATGCGCTCGAGCAGCATCACGCGCACCGGTGAGGCGAGTCGCGGCGACATCGCGTGCAGGTACACGCCGCGCCGGTGGGCGATGTGCGCGAACAGCGCGCGCTCGGCGGTCTCGAAGCGCTCGCGACCGGTGCCGCGCGCCGTGGCGAACTCCGTGGCGGCTTCGTCGAGCTCCTCGCCGAGCGCGGCCGCGAGCACGTCCGCCACGCTCGGGGCATGGCGGTAGAACGTGTCGCGGCTGACGCCCGCGGCACGCGCGGCGTCGGTGACCGAGACGTCGGCCAGGGGCATCCGCTCGATGAGTTCGACGACCGAGGAGTGCAGCGATCGCTGCGTGCGCGCCTGCCTCGGGTCCATCGCATCCATCCTGCCTCGGCGCCGCCGTCGGCCGCTTCGGGCCGCCCGCGAAGCCTCTATCGGACAATTGTCAGATAGTAGCGTACGATGTGTGCTCGGTGTGCCCAGCGCGGCGCACATCGAACGAAAGGACCCCCAACATGCGAGCAGCCGTCTTCCACGCCCAGGAGGATCTCCGGATCGAGGACGTCGCCGAGCCCACCCCCGGACCCGGACAGGTGAAGCTCAAGAACGCGTACGCCGGTATCTGCGGCTCCGACCTGCACGTCTACTACGCACCCGAGGCCGCCGGCCTCGACATGGACAACCCGCACCCCGTCACCGGCGCGACCCTCCCGCAGATCCTCGGCCACGAGTTCTCCGGCACCGTCGTCGAGCTCGGCGAGGGCGTCGAGGGCGTCAGCGTCGGCGACCGCGTCGCCGTCTGGCCCATCTACTCCTGCGGCACCTGCGCCGCGTGCGCCAAGGGCGCCGTGAACGCTTGCCGCACCATCGGCTTCCACGGCCTCATGTCCGACGGCGGCGGCATGGCCGAGTACACCACCGTCGACGCCGCGAAGCTGCACGTGCTGCCCGAGAACGTCGACCTGAAGCTCGGCGCGCTCGTCGAGCCCATGGCCGTCGCGTGGCACGCCGTCGAGCGCTCCGGCGTCAAGGCCGGCGAGACCGCCCTCATCGCGGGCGCCGGCCCGATCGGCATCGGCGTCTGGTTCGCGCTCAAGGCGCAGGGCGTCGAGGACGTGCTCGTCTCCGAGCCCAGCCCCGAGCGCCGCGCGGCGATCGCCGCCCTCGGCGCGACCGTGGTCGACCCGGTGCACGAGGACCTCGGCGCGGCCGTGGACAAGCTGACCGGCGGCAGCGGCGTGCAGGCCGGCTTCGACGCCGCCGGCGTCGGCGTGGCCGTCTCGTCGGTGCTCGCCAACCTGCGTCCGCTCGGCCGCATGGTCATCGTCGCGCTGCACGAGCGCACGATGGACTTCTTCCCGACCCAGCTCGTCATGGGCGAGACCGAGGTCGTCGGCGCGCTCGGCTACACCCAGGCCGACTTCGACGCGGTGATCGCGGCGATGGCCGAGGGCAAGTACGACACCACGGGCTGGGTCGACGAGACCGACCTCGACGGCGTGCTCGGCGCGATCGGCGCGCTGCGCGAGGGCCGCGGCATGAAGGTGCTCGTCTCGAGCGCCGCGTAGTCGCAGGCATCCCCGCTCTCGAACGGGCCGCTCCCTCGCGGGGCGGCCCGTTCGTCGTCTCCGCGTGCGTCGCCGCGTCCGCGCCCGCGCCCGCGTCCGCGCCCGAGTCCGCCCCGCCCCGCGCGCCGGTGGTGCGCGAATCGTGGCTGTGCGGGGCGATCGCCACGGTTCGCGCACCAGCGACGTGATCACGTCGTGCTGCTGGTGCACGAACCGTGGTCATCGCGCCCGGCTGCCACGAGGTGCGCACTAGCGCCAGGCGGTGGGCGGATGCCGCGGGCCGTCGTCGCGGGGGAGCACGGGGCGCCGTCCGGGGCGTCCACTGAACCGCGTCCCGCGGCACGCGAGTACGCTCGGGCGCATGATGCGCGCGGTGAAGCGCGCCGGCGGTGCCGCCGCCGTCGGCGTGATCGTGCTCGCCCTGACGGCGTGCACGCAGGATCTCGGCCAGGCACTCGACGGAAGCCTTCGCGAGGGCTTCTCGTTCGACGGCTGGGAGGAGTTCTCCTCGGACGTCCTCTCCAAGGTGGTCGCGGTCGCTCTCTGGGCAGGTGGGATCGTCGTGGTCGGCGCGCTCATCGCCCGCCTGCTCGTCCTCGGCTCACCGTTCCGCGACCTGGTCGTGACCCGGCGCCAGAGCCGCGCGGGGAAGCTCGCGGGGTTCATCGCGCTCGCCGTGGCCGCGCTCGCGATCGTCCTCGCCCCGCTCGTGCTGCTCGACAGCAGCCCGCTGCTCTGGCTGATCGAGATCACGGCGCTCGTGCTGCTCACGGGCGCGGTGCTGTCGCTCGCGTACGGCATGGCGACCACCCCGCACATGAGCGCGCGGGTGTACGACCGCCAGGGCTCCGAGAACCTCGCCTGGTCTGTCGACGTGCTCGACCAGATGCGGCGCGCGAACCGCGATGATCCGCGCGGTCGCGTGGGCACACCGTCGGCGTCCGACGTGAACGAGGTCATCGCCATCGCCGACCGCACCGGCACGGGTCTCACCTCGTTCGTCGCGACCGTGCTGCAGGTCTTCGTGAACATCGCCCCGTGGACCCTGCACGTCACCTTCGTCGAGGAGCGTGCGGTCATCGCGACGCTGCGACGCAACGGCCACGTCGTCGACGAGGTCGAGATCCGCTGCGACGAGTGCGGCGGCACCGACGTCCACCGGTCGCTGCTCGCCCTCACCGGGGCGTTCGCGGCATTCCGCGTGGCCGGGCGCTACCCCGACATCACGGGGTTCTACGGTGCCGCGAACTGGCAGACGGTCGGCTACCTCGCCATCGCCGAGAGCGAGCAGGCGGGCGACGACCGCGACCGCTACCTGCGGCTGGCGCGAAAGGCCGACCCCGAGAACATCAACGCCGAGTACGCGAGCCTGTTCGAGCGGTTCGCGGGCACCTCGACCTCGGGTTACTCGAACCTCTACCTGCGCCAGCTGCGTTCACTGATCAACCGGGCCGCGGTGCTCAGTGACCGGCCGCAGCCGTTCACCGACGCCGACCTCCTGAGCACTCGTCGGGTCGGCACCCCGAGTGGCGCCGAGATTCCCGAGCCGCCGGGCCTGTTCATCCGCCTGCTCTTCGAGTATGCGGGCGCCGCCCGCAACTGGTGGGCGCTCGAGCGCGCCCGCGAGGGGTTCGACCGCGAGCAGGCCGAGCAGCGCCGCGATCGCGTGCGCGTGACGCTCGCGGTGCTCGTGCGCGAGCTGATGCCCGAGCACCCGGAGGGGTGGGACGTGGCCGCCGATGCGGTGCGGCGCCTGCGCTTCGGCGCCGCGATGGCGTACGCCCTCTTCGCGGCCACCGATCCCGATCAGAGCGAAGACACCCCCGAAGTCCACCGGGCGGTCGGGGAGTGGCTTCGCGAGGCCGAGGCCTCGAGTGACGTCGAGACGTCGTACGCGTACGCCGGCTACCTCGCCCAGCGTGCCTACGATGCGCCCGACGACGAGGAACGCAAGCGGATGCTCGCCGACATCGCCCGCCGCATCCGCAGCGCGAGCCTGGTCGACGAGTACGCGCAGCGCGCGCTGGCCGATCCCGAGCTGCGGCTGGTGGGCACGCGCCGCGAGATCCGCTCGGTCACGGTGCACACCCCGCGGCGGGCGTGGGACCTGCGGCGCTTCGCCGACTGGCAGCGTGCGCTGCAGGCCGAGGGCATCCGCGACCCGGCCGACCTGGTGCGCGTGCAGCGCCTCGACCGGCTGAACGGATCGATCGGCATCACCGAGGCCGAGTGGGCGTCGATGCTCGATGCGGCGGTGCTGCTCGCGCGCACGCGCGACCTCGCGCGCGACTTCAACCTGAGCGAGGAGCAGGTGCTGTGCGCCGCCCGTCAGCTCGTCGACGCCGAGGAGATGACGACCATCGCGCTCTCGGCACTGTCCGAGGACGACCTCCCGGAGCTGGTCGACCGCGTCGCCGGAGCGGTGTACTGGGTGCCCGAGGCCGAGGAGCGCCAGCGGGTGGACGAGCTGCTCACCACGCTCGCGCGCGAGGCCGCCGAGGCCCCGGTCGGCTGGCGGAGCCGCTGAGCGCGAGGGCGCCGCGGCGGGCCGCGTCCGGCATGCACGGGTGCCGGCTCGAGGCATCCGCTCGCCCCTCCCCGAAACCGGGGGTTCGCCCCCGGGACAGCGCCGATCGTCGGTTCTAGGCTGGCCGTATCGACCCAGAGGAGACGCGCAGATGACGTTCGGACAGTCCATCCAGACCGTGTTCCGCAAGTACGCGGAGTTCGAGGGGCGCGCGAGCCGCTCCGAGTTCTGGTGGTGGGTGGTGTTCTACGTGCTCGTGAGCGCGGCGACGGGCCTGTTCAGCGTGATCCGCTTCGACTACGGCGGCAGCATGGGGAGCATCCTCACCGGGCTCTGGACGATCGGCGCGCTCCTGCCGAGCCTCGCCGTGACCGTGCGCCGCCTGCGCGACGCCGACTACCCGTGGGGGCACGTCTTCTGGTTCCTGCTGCCGATCGCCGGCCTCATCGTGCTCGCCGTGCTCTGCGCACAGCCCGCGAAGTCGGATGCCCCGGCCCAGGCGCCCGCGCCCGGCGCCGAGCCGCCCGCGCCGCCGGCCCCGCCGGCGCCTCCCGCCCCGTCGGCCCCGCCCGCGACGCCCGCGCCCCGCGACGACGCGTAGCCCGAGACCCATCGGAACCGTCGCACCCCAGCGGTGCGACGGTTCCGTGTCGTAGCATCCGTGCCATGACCGAGGAGTGGATCGAGCACCGCAGGGGCGACGGCGAGCTGGTCGGGTGGATGCTGCCCGAGGGCGACGGGTTCGTCGTGATCGACCTGCTCGGCCGGCGCATGACCGACGTCGTCGACTGGGGCGCCGCCGAGGAGGCGCTCGACGAGGCGGGCCTGCGCTACCTCGCCGAGCCGTACCTGCTCGACCGTGCCGACGAGGAGCCGCTGCGCGTGCGCATCGTCGAGGCGAGCCGCGACCGCATCCTCGTCACCGAGGACTTCGGCGGCGCGATCGGCGGCCCGGTCTCGCGCATCGAGCTGCCGTTCCCGGCGCCCGACACGCTGCGCCTGCGCGTCAGCTGAGGGCCCCGGGCGCTTTTCAGGAGCGCCGACTCGCTCGCAGCGCGGATGTGCGCCGGCGGCCGCGGGCCTGGTCAAATCGAGCCGTGTGCGGGGCCGGTACGCAACGATTCGCACCGGCCCCGCCGGACCTTCCTGAAAAACGCCGCAGGCGTCAGCCGCGCACGGTCAGGTCGACCCAGACCAGGCGGTGGTCGCTGCTCGGGAACGGGAACGTGCCCGTGAGCGCCGAGAGCGGGTCGGTCGACACCGGCCAGAACACGCCCGCGTCGTCGACGACGAGCTTGCGCGAGGGCAGCACGTAGTCGGCGCGCAGGTTGCCCGGGGCCGGGTTGTCGTTGAAGTCGGCCGTGTCGGTCGCGGGGTCGCCGGTGTGCGCGAGGTTGGCGCCGCCCTGCAGCAGCGCCGCCTCGACGCCGCCCTCCGACGTCGGCATCGGGTCGACGATGCGGTTGTTGTCGAGCAGCTGGTCGATCGCGTCGTCGGTCGAGTCGCCGTCGAACGGGTCGGCGTTCTGGTCGCCCAGGATCACGAACGGCTCGCTCGGGTTCAGGCCGCCGGTCATGCCGGCGTCGTCGTACACGTAGCCGTTCGCGCCGGGCGTCACGTAGTCGGCCCAGAACCGGATCTCGTCGTGGTTGCGGCGGCCGTTGCGGTCCTCGGCGCCGTCGAAGGTCGG
This sequence comes from Agromyces rhizosphaerae, assembly GCF_027925245.1. Classification (NCBI taxonomy): domain Bacteria; kingdom Bacillati; phylum Actinomycetota; class Actinomycetes; order Micrococcales; family Microbacteriaceae; genus Agromyces; species Agromyces rhizosphaerae. Next base: position 648,595 of record NZ_BSDP01000001.1, on the reverse strand, counting down.
GGGCGTCGGATGCGACGCGAGCACGTGCACCGTCTCGTTGCCGATCTCGATCGGCACGTCCCAGTGCGACTTGCTCGACAGGCGCATGACCGCGAGCTCCTCGTCCGAGTACCAGTCGGCCGGGGCGTCCGTCGCCGGGTCGTCGGGAAGCAGCGCGCCCGGCATGTCGGCCCAGAGGAAGTACTGGAAGGTGCGGATGTCGTCGGTCGCGATCGGGTACTTCGAGAGCACCGCCATGCCGTACTGGCCGGGGAAGAAGCCGAAGCCGAATGCGTCGTCGCCACCGCCGACGAACCCGTCGTTGTTCAGGTCGAACCCGCTCGGGATACCCGTGTTCGACGGCGCGACGAACGCGTACGGGTACTCGACGGGCGCGGCCCCGTTCTGCCCGACCTCGAGGTAGTCGCTGCGGAACAGGTCGATCGCCACGTCGCCGTCGACGTAGTCGAACTCGTTCAGCAGCAGGACGTCGGGGTTCGCGCGCTGGATGATCTCGGCGATCACCGCGGCCTGCGCGTCGCCCGCCTCGAGCCCGGCGACGAGGTCGCCATCGTTGAACCGGTTGAGCGACGCGTTGAACGTCGCGATGCGCAGCGACTCGGCGTGCGGGCCGCCGCGGCCGTGGTCGCCCGCGGCATCGGGGGCCGCGACGGCTGCCGGTGCGATCGCCACGGCGCCGGCGACGGCGAGGCCGATCGCGGCGGCGACGGTGGACTTCCTGCGGTGGACGGACATGCGCTCTCCTTCGTCGGGGTGCTGCGGTGTCGCCGCTCGTGACGGCCGTGCGCCCCAAGCTATGCGGTTCCGATGACGAGGGGAAGGACCCCGGGTGACCGGCAGTCGAATGCCGGCGGATCCGGGCGGTCAGCTCTCGGCATCCTCACCGAACGCCCGCAGCTCCTGGGCGCAGCGGCATGCCACCGCGAACCGCGCGGCCCAGTGGACCGCCTCGTCGCGCGACGGGACCTCGATCACGGTGTACCCGCCCTCGATCCGTGCCGTCTCCGGGTAGGTCTCGTCGGTCACGGTCCCGTCGCCGTGCACCCGCACCGGTGCGATGCGCTCGTCGATGCCGCCGCCGAACACCCAGACGCCCGCGTCCTTCGCCTCCCGCACGACCGCATGGGCGGCTTCCGCGACCGCCGGCAACTCGTCCGCGGACACCTGCATCGCGCCGCTCGGGAACGAGATCAGGAACTTCGTCATCGCACACACCCCTGTCGTCGATCGCGTCGGGCTCATCCTGCCGCGGCCGGCCGACATCGCACCACCCCGCGGGCGGATCTCCCGAGGACGAACCGGGGGTCAGCCCCCGGGCGCGCCGCACCGCCGCTGGTTAGCGTCGAAACAGGGACGAAGGGCCCGCAGGAGTCGAGAGGACGAGGGGATCATGGACACCATGGCACACACGGGGAGCACACGGACGAGGCGGATGCTGGCGGCCGTCGTGGTGGCAGGGGCGGCCGCGTTCGCGCTGGCCGGCTGCGGCCTCGTCGAGCAGTTCGGGCCCCCGCAGTCGTTCTCCGACGACGCGACCGTCACCGACGAGGTGACGACCATCGACATCGACCGGCCGGCGGGCGGCGTCACCGTCACCGCGGTGCGGGGGGCGACCGAGATCACCCTCGAGCGCACCGTGCGCTACTGGGGCATCGATCGCGACATCGACGAGACGCACGAGGTCACGGGCAGCACGCTGGTGCTCCACGGGTGCGGCCGCAACTGCATGGTCGACTACGTGCTCGAGGTGCCCGAGGGGCTCGACGTCGAGGGCGACACCACGAACGGCGCCATCGAGCTGACCGGCGTCGCCGACGTCAGCGTGACCACGTCGAACGGGCGCATCGAGCTCGACGACGTGAGCGGCACGGTCGAGGTCGAGACCTCGAACGGCCGGGTGATCGGCAGCGACCTGAACGGCAACGGCATCGACGCCAGTACGTCGAACGGCTCGATCGAGCTCGAGCTCGGCACCGCGCAGGACGTCACCGCGCGCACCTCGAACGGTCCGATCGAACTCCGCGTCCCCGACGGCCCCTACGCCGTCGAGACCGACACCTCGAACGGCAGCGTCGACGTCGACATCGCCACCGACCCGAACGGCGAGTTCACGCTCGACCTGCGCACCTCGAACGGGTCGATCAAGGTCTTCGAATCCTGACGTCGGTCGGCCCCGGGTGCGAGCGCGTTCTGCTCTGAGCGGATCGCACTCCCGCCCGGGGCGTCGGCTGGCTAGCGTCGTCGCATGGGCGACGTGGTGCAGATCAGGGCAGGGCGACGGATGCCGGTGAGTCGGCCGGATACCGGAACGGCGGTGCGCGAGCGGGTCGAGCGGATGCCGCGCGCGAACGAGCAGGCCGGCCCGCCGCCGCTCTGGCGCGACGTGGTCGGGGCGTTCCTGCGCGGCGAGCGACTGGCGCAGGAGCGCATCCTCACCGAGGTGGCGCGGCGCGCGGGCGTCTCGCCGCAGTACCTCTCCGAGGTCGAGCGCGGCCGCAAGGAGCCGTCGTCGGAGGTGCTCGAGGCGGTCGCCGGCGCGCTCGGCCTCGACCTGACCGACGTGGTGCGCGGGGTGGGCGCCCGACTCGTGCGCGAGCGCCGCGTCATCGACCTCACCACGACGACGGATGCCACGGGCGGGACCGGCACCGCACCCGCATCCGCCCCCGCGCAGCCCGTGCTGCTCGCCGCCTGAGCCGCCGGGCGCCGGCACCCCACCTCCTACGCGGGCAGGGCCGCCCGCGGCCGAGCCGCCACCACGTGGTCGGCGACCCCGTACTCCACCGCCTGCCGCGCCGTCATGATGCGGTCGCGATCCGTGTCCTCGCGGATCACCTCGACGGCACGTCCGGTGTGCGCGGCGAGCACCTCCTCGAGGTCGGCGCGCACGCGCAGCACCTCGTCGGCGTGGATGATGAGGTCGGGAATGGTGCCGCGTCCCTGCGTCGACGGCTGGTGCAGCACGACGCGCGCGTGCTCGAGGATCGCCCGCTGCCCGGACGCGCCGCCCGCGAGCAGCACGGCGGCCGGCCCCGCGGCCTGGCCGACGCAGGTCGTCGCCACGTCGGGGCGGATGTGCCGCATCGTGTCGTAGATCGCGAGCGCTGCCTGCGGCGAGCCGCCGGGCGAGTTCACGTAGAGCTGCACCGGCCGGTCGGCGCCGTCGGCCTCGAGGTGCAGCAGCTGCGCGATCACCGCGTTCGCGACCCCGTCGTCGATCTCGGTGCCGAGGTAGACGATGCGCTCGGAGAGCAGGCGGCTGTACACGTCGACGGTTCGCTCCGCGTTGCCGCGCCGCTCGACCACGTACGGGATCGTGTACGTGCTCATGCGTGCATCCCCACGAGCTCGCGCTCGGTCGCGGCGGGGTGCAGCTCGGCGGCATCCGTCACGATGCGGTCGATGAAGCCGTAGTCGCGGGCCTCGTCGGCCGTGAACCAGAGGTCCCGCCGCGAGTCGTGCTCGATGCGCTCGAGCGGCTGCCCGGTGTGCGCGGCGATGAGCCCGAGCACGGTGTCGCGCGTGTACCGCAGGTCGTCGGCCTGCAGCTCGATGTCCGTCGCGGTGCCGCCGATGCCCGCCGAGCCCTGGTGCATCAGGATGCGCGCGTGCGGGAGGGCCGCGCGCTTGCCGGGACTGCCGGCCGACAGCAGGAACTGGCCGGCGCTCGCCGCGATGCCCATCGCGATGGTCGCCACGTCGTTCGGGATCGCGCGCATCACGTCCTGGATCGCGAGCATCGCCGGCACCGAGCCGCCGGGCGAGTTGATCCAGAAGGTGATGTCGCGGCGCGGGTCGTCGGCGGAGAGTGCGACCAGCTGTGCGCAGAGGCGGTTGCCGATCGCCTGGTCGAGGCCGTCGCCGAGCACGATCACGCGCTCGTGGAAGAGCCTCGCGGCGAGTTCGGCGTCGATGGGGTGCAGCGGTGCAGTCGTCGTGTCGTCGGTCATGCCGCAAGCGTGCACCGGGTCGCGGGCGGGGTAGAGCGGATGCTGCCGCGAGCGGATCCGCCGTCGGCGGAGCGGTCTGCGCCGTACTCGTCGATGTGTGAATCATGATTCACTTCCGTTCGGCTCCCGGACCCGCTACGCTGCCCGCATGCCCACCGCTCGCGCCGCCCTGATCCACGAGGTCGGCGGCGGGTTCGTGCCCGGCGAGATCGAGCTCGACGACCCCATCGGGCGCGAGGTGCTCGTCGACGTGCGGGCAGCGGGACTCTGCCACACGGATCTCACGATGGCGCATGCCGACGTCGGCATACCGATGCCCGCCGTGTTCGGGCACGAGGCCGCCGGGGTCGTCGCGGCGGTCGGTCCTGAGGCCACGGGGGTCGCCGTGGGCGACCACGTCGTCGGATGCCTCGTGCAGCACTGCGGCACCTGCGACCGGTGCCGTGCGGGCCGGGCGACGCTCTGCCGCGATCCGGGCGCGACGCTGCGCGGGCCCGACGATCCTCCGCGCCTGACCTGCGGGGGCGAGCCTGTGCACCAGATGGTCGGCATCGGCGGGTTCGCCGAGCGGGTGCTCGTCGACGAGCGGCAGCTCGTGGTCGTCTCGCGGGAGCTGCCGTTCGCACAGGCGGCGCTGCTCGGGTGCGGGGTCCTCACCGGGGTCGGCGCGGTGCGGAACGCCGCGCGCGTGCGCCCAGGCGACGCCGTCGCCGTGATCGGCGCGGGCACCGTGGGACTCAGCGCGATCGCCGCGGCCGCGGCGGCCGGCGCCCAGCGCATCGTCGCGGTCGACCTCGCGCTCGAGAAGCTCGACGCGGCGCGCGAGTTCGGCGCGACGCACGTCGTCGACTCGTCGGCGACCGACCCGGTGGCGGCCGTGCGGGCCGCGACCGGCGGCGGGGCCGACGCGGTGCTCGACGTCGTCGGCATCGAGCAGACGGCGCAGCAGGGCCTGGCGATGACCGCCCCCGGCGGCGGCCTGTACCTCGTCGGCGTGATGGATCCGACCGCGCGCATCTCGCCGAAGCTGTTCGGCCTCATCCAGGCGCAGCGCCGCATCGAGGGCGTGTACATGGGCGGGGCCGACCCCCGCCGCGACATCCCCGAGATCGCGCGCATGGCGCGCTCGGGCGCCCTCGACCTGGGTGCGCTGGTGAGCGCCGAGGTCGGCCTCGACCAGATCGACGAGGGGTATCGGATGCTGCACGACCCGAACGTCGTGCGCGTCGTCGTCGCGTTCTGAGCGTGGCGGCGTCGGAGTCACCGACCCAAGCGACCTGAGACGGATCCGCGGTCACTACTGACGCCTCGGCGGGATCTTCCGCATACCATTGGTTGCGATACCAATCGTGAGGAGATCCAGACGATGGCGGATCGGCAGCCGACGATGAGCGATGTCGCCCGAGAAGCGGGCGTGTCACCGATCACTGTCTCGCGAGTGCTCAACAACTACGAGTTCGTGAAGTCGGACACCCGGGAGAAGGTACTCCGCGCAGTCGCCCACACGGGCTACCGGCCGAATCTCGCGGCACGTGCGCTCGTGACGCGCAAGTCGCACGTACTCGGCGTGCTTGTCGCGGATGCGTTCGGGCATGGCCCGACGGCCGCGCTCTGGGCGATCGAGGACGCGGCCGGCGACGCCGGGTATGCGGTCACGGTGGTCAGCCTGCGGGGAGACGATCGCGAGGCGATTCTGGCGGGCCTGCGGCGGCTCAACGCCCAGGGCGTCGACGGCATCGTGATGATCGCTCCGCAGCACGAGGCGACGAGCCTGGAGATCCTCGATGTCGAGGGCACCCCGGTGGTCACGCTCAGCGCCTTCGCGTCCGAGGTGCTCCAGCCGATCATGCTCGATTCCGTCGCCGGTTCGCGGGCGGCGGTGCGTCATCTCGCCCAGCTCGGGCATCGCACGATCGCGCACCTGGCCGGTCCTGCGGGCTGGGCCGCCGCGGAGGCGCGCCTGCGCGGGTGGCGAGACGAGTGCGCCGCGCTCGGCCTGCACGCCGGTCCGGTGGCGTACGGGGATTGGACGGCGGGAACGGGACATGCGCTTGCTCCGGGTCTCCTGTCCGACGGTCGTGTGACGGCGGTCTACGCCGCAAGCGACGCAATGGCCCAGGGTGCTCTGCTGGCGCTGCACGAGCGAGGACTGCGCGTTCCCGTGGACGTGTCGCTCGTCGGGTTCGACGATGCCCCCGAGGCCGAGTACTTCATCCCTCCGCTCACGACGGTGCATCAGGACTTCGAGGCACTCGGTCGGCGCTGCATCGCCTCGGTCGTCGAACTGATCGAGGGTCGGGCTGCCCCGGCGTTCGACCCGCTCGAGCCGACCCTCGTCGTGAGGGCGAGTACCGCCGCGCCGCGCATCTGAGTTCACGCGAGCGCAGAGCTTGACAGGAAGGATGGTTGCGCTAACAATGGACTTTGTTGGTTGCGCAACCAACGCCCGGACATCTGCACTGCAGGCCGAGGACTTACGAAGGAGTGAGCGATGGCAATCGACGCCGTACAACGACCGCAGTACGCCCGCTCGGTGCGGCGTGCTCGCGTCCGGCGTCGGCTCTCGGTCACCGCATGGCTGATGCTCGCTCCGTTCATCACCGTCTTCGTGGTGAGCGTGATCGCGCCGTTGCTCTACGCGCTGGCCATCAGCGTCTACCAGAACCGAATCGTCGGCGGAACGGTGTTCGTCGGGCTCGAGAACTACCTCCGTGCGCTCACCGACCCGCTGCTGGGCGAAGGTGTCATCCGGGTCCTCCTGTTCATCGCCGTACAGGTGCCGATCATGCTCTCCATCTCCCTGACGGCCGCCCTGGCGCTCGACAGCGGACGAATGGCGGGGAGCAGGACCGTCCGCCTCGGACTCTTCCTCCCATACGCTGTGCCGTCCGTCGTGGCGGCGCTCATGTGGGGCTACATATTCGGCGGGCAGTTCGGACTGGTAGGCCAGATCTGGGGTGCCGTCGGTGCGGCTCCGCCCGACCTGCTGGGCAACGCCCTGATGCTGCCCTCGATCGGAAACATCGTGACGTGGTCGATGGTCGGCTACAACATGCTGATCTTCTACGCCGCGCTCCGAGCCGTGCCGACGGAGATCTACGAGGCATCGGCGATCGACGGGGCGGGTGAGTGGCGACGCGCGTGGTCGATCAAGTTGCCAGCCCTGCGTCCTGCGATGCTGCTGGCCCTCGTCTTCTCGATCATCGGCAGCCTCCAGCTGTTCAACGAGCCGAGCATCCTCCAGGCGCTCCGACCGAGCGTGATCACCACGAACTACACCCCGAACCTGTACGCCTACTCGCTGTCCTTCCTCGGCGGGCAGATCAACTACGCGGCCGCGATCGCGATCCTCATGGGACTGGTGACCGTCATCGCAGCGGTCTTCGTCCAAGTCGTCTCGGCCCGCGCTCGGAGGCAGACCCGATGACATCCACCATGCAGGCTCCGCCCGCAGTCGCTCCGGAGGGCGCCGCCCGGCCGACGGTCAGGCGCCGCAGCCGCTCGGCTCGGCGTTCGGTGCTCCTCACGATCGCGTACTGGACGCTGCTGGCCTACTTCCTTCTTCCGCTCGCGTGGCTGGTCATCAACTCCACGAAGTCCAACGGCGACCTGTTCACGACGTTCGGACTCGCGCTGCCCTCGGACCTGCACCTGTGGCAGAACCTCCAGGACCTCGTCACGTACCAGGACGGAATCTTCGTCCGATGGTTCGCCAACACCGTCCTGTATGCCGTCGTGGGGGCCGGCGGCGCGGCGGTGATCGCAGCGATCGGCGGCTACGCACTGGCGAAGTACGCGTTCGCGGGGAAGCGCGCAGTCATCGTGACGGTGCTCGGCGCTACAGCCGTTCCGGGTACAGCGCTCGCGGTTCCGACCTACATGCTGTTCAGCCAGTGGGGCCTCATCAACACCGAGGCGGCCGTCATCATCCCATCGCTCGTGAGTCCGTTCGGGCTCTTCCTCATGATGATTTACGCCGCCGACGCCGTTCCGGACTCGCTCCTCGAGGCGGCGCGCATCGACGGTGCCGGGGAGTTCCGCACCTTCTGGAGCATCTCGTTCCGGCTCCTGGCGCCCGGCTTCGTGACCGTGCTCCTGTTCCAGCTCGTCCAGACCTGGAACAACTACTTCCTCCCGCTCATCGTGCTCAACCAGCAGGACAAGTTCCCGCTCACGGTCGGCCTGAGCCAGTGGAACCGCCTGGCGAACGCCGGCGGAGTGAATGTCGCCGAGCCGCTCTATCCGCTCGTCATCACGGGATCCCTGATCGCCATCCTGCCGCTCTGCGTCGCATTCGTCTTCCTGCAGCGCTACTGGCAGTCGGGAATCGCGGCAGGCGGAATCAAGCAGTGACGCGCACCATCCCAACCCCAGTGCCGCACCGAGGCGGCGCACCGCACAGTGATACGCAAAGGAGCATCGCATGAACACCCGACGCAACTCATCCATCAGACGAGGGGGGGCAGCAGCCCTGGCTGCTTCGGCACTCGTCCTCGCCGGTTGCTCGGCCACGGACGCATCCGTCGACGAAGCCACGAGCGACGAGCCCGTCGAGATCCTCTTCTGGTCGTGGCTCCCCAACATCCAGACGACGATCGACCTCTTCGAGGACGCCCATCCCGAGATCACCGTGAACCTCGAGAACGTCGGCGCCGGCGAAGAGCAGTACACGAAGATGCAGAACGCGATCGACGCCGGCAGCGGTGGGCCGGACGTCGCACAGGTCACGTACGACTCGGTCCCGAGCTTCGCGGTGACCGGTGCGCTGGCGGACGTCTCCCAGTACACGGACGCCGACCTCGATGAGCTGTTCCTTTCCGGGGTGCTCCAGAACGTCCGCGTCTCCGGTGCAACGTACGGCGTCCCGCAGGACTTCGGCCCGGGCGTCATGTACTACCGCGAGGATGTGTTCTCGGACGCCGGCGTGGAGGTCCCGGAGACCTGGGACGAGTACGCGGCCGCGGCGGAGACCGTCCGGTCGGGCTCGGACAGCTACATGACGTTCTTCGACGGGGGCCTGCCCGACTTCGCATACATGGGCCTGTGGCAGAACGAGGCTGACCCCTGGTCGGTCGACGAGACCACCGTCTCTATCGATCTCGGCGGTGCGGAATCGCAGCGCTGGGCGGACTACTGGGGCGATCTCAATTCGCGCGACCTGCTGGTCCACTCGACCATGGGATCGGACGAGTGGTTCCGACAGATGGGCGACGGGCAGATCGCGTCGTGGATCGTCGGTGCGTGGGGCCTGCAGGCGCTCCAGGGCAACCTGCCCGACAACGAGGGCCTGTGGCGCGTCGCCCCGATGCCCTCGTGGGAGGCCGGATCACCCGCATCCAGCCAGTTCGGTGGAAGCTCCACCGTCGTGCTCGAGCAGAGCGAGAAGAAGGACGCAGCCACCACGTTCGCGCTGTGGCTGAACAGCGACCCGGTGGCTGTCGAGTCGCTCAAGGCTGATCAGGGGCTCCTCCCCACGACCAACGCCGCCTGGGACGACCCGTCGTTCCTCGACGAGGAGATCTCGTACCTCGGAGGCCAGCCCGCACGACAGATCTTCGCCGCATCCGCGGAGTCGACTGCTCCCGGCTGGGAGTGGCTGCCGTTCCAGGTCTATATCTCCAGCGTCTACCAGGACACGGTCGGTGGTGCGATCGACTCCGGTGGCGACATCGGAGCCGCGCTCCTCGACTGGCAGGACCGCATCGTCGAGTACGCCGAGAACCAGGGATTCGCCGTCAGCGAGTGAATCTCGCGAACGCAACGTGTTCGGGGCGGGGCCCGGTGCCCCGCCCCGAACCGTACCCGAGAGAAAGCAGGATCATGCGTACCGCTCGATTCCCGAACGACTTCGTCTTCGGTACCGCTACGAGCGCCTTCCAGATCGAGGGCGGCTGGGATGCGGACGGAAAGGGGCCGTCGATCTGGGACACGTTCTCGCATACGCCGGGGAAGATCTGGCAGGGGCAGCACGCGGACGTCGCGTGCGACCACTATCACCGCTATCGCGATGACGTCGCGCTGATGGAGTCCATCGGCGTCGATGCCTACCGCTTCTCGATCAGCTGGCCACGTGTCCTCCCGGAGGGTGCGGGCCGGCTCAACCCCGCCGGGATCGCCTTCTACGACCGCCTCGTCGATGAGTTGCTCGCGGCCGGGATCGCGCCGTCGGCAACCCTGTTCCATTGGGACTATCCGCAGGTCCTCGAGGACCGAGGCGGCTGGCCGGTCCGTGACAGCATCGAGTGGTTCGCCGACTACGCGGCCGTCATGTTCGACGCGCTCGGTGACCGGGTCGCCCAGTGGAGCACGCTCAACGAGCCGATCGCGCTCTGGGTGGGATACGGCCTGGGGGCGTTCGCGCCCGGGTCGAGCGACCGTGCGGCCGCGCATCAGGCGATGCACCATGCCCTCGTCGGCCACGGCCGGGCGGTCGAGGCGTTCCGCGCAAGCAATGCGGCCGGCGACATCGGCGTCGTGGTCGACGTGTGGAAGCGGCACCCCGCAACCGAGAGCCCGGAGGACGCTGCCGCGGCGCTGCGGGGCGAGCAGGACGGGTTCCGGTTCTTCTTCGATCCCCTATTCCGGGGCGGCTACGACCCGGACATGCTCGCACGGTTCACTTGCGAGGGGTCGGGGTTCAGGATCACTGATGGCGACCTCGCGACGATCGCGCAGCCCGTCGACTTCCTGGGGCTCAACGTCTACTCGCGGGTGATCGCTCGAGCCGAGCACACGGGTGACGAGTGGTGGACCGCCACGGAACGACACCCGGGTGGCAACTACCTGGCCAACGGCATGGAGTTCTACCCTCGTGCCGTGTACGACGCGATCCGCATCGCGACGGATGAGTACGGCGTCGACGTCCCGATCTACATCACGGAGAACGGCATGTCGGACACGGTCGAGCGCGCTGACGGAGGCACGATCGACGACGACGAGCGGGTCCGATACGTCTCCGGGTTCCTCGAGTGGATCGCGCGGGCCAGGGACGAGGGCGCGGACGTCCGCGGGTACTACCTCTGGAGCCTCATGGACAACTTCGAGTGGGCCGCCGGCTACAGCCAGCGCTTCGGCATGGTGCACGTCGACTGGGAGACGTTGGAACGCACGCCGAAGCGAAGCGCCGAGTGGTACCGCGAGGTCATCCGCTCGCGTTCCGTACCGTCCCCGGTGGTGGCGGAGGCATGAGCGTTCGGGGCCCGCGCAGTGCGCTGCTCGACGGCAGGCTCATGGTCGACGACGCGCCGTTCCTGATTCTCGGGGCCGAGCTGCACAACTCCAGTACGTCCGCGCCTGCATCGATCGACGCGGCGTGGCAGGCGGTGGAGCGCTGCGGTGCGAACACGGTGCTCGCTCCGGTGGCGTGGGATCAGTGGGAGCCGGCGGAGGGACAGTTCTCCACGCAGCTCGTGGATCACCTGCTTCGGCGCGCGCGAGCGGGCGGACAGCGCCTTGTGCTGCTGTGGTTCGGCAGCTGGAAGAACGGCGTCTCGAGCTACTCGCCGGCGTGGGTGAAGTCCGATCCGGAACGATTCCCGCTCGCTCGCGACTCCGAAGGAACAACGCTCATGGCGCTGTCGGCGTTCGCTGAGTCGAACATGTCTGCCGATGCGCGGGCCTTCGCGGGCCTGATGAGGCACCTGCGCGACGTCGACGGCGATCACGGGACCGTCGTCATGGTGCAGGTGGAGAACGAGGTCGGGCTCCTCGGGTCGGCGCGCGATCACTCCGCGCTCGCCCGGTCGGCGTGGGAGCAGCGCCCGCCCGAGCGGTTCGAGGTGGACACGTGGTCCAACGTCGATTCGGATCAGGCCCGCGCAGGCGAGGCGTTCATGGCGTGGCACTACGCCAGGTACGTGAACTCGGTGATCGAGGCGGGTCGGCGCGAGTGGGACCTTCCGATGTACGTCAACGCGTGGCTCGACGGAGGGGAGGACGCGACGCCGATGGCCGGCGGAACGGATCCCGGGGACTTCCCCAGCGGTGGGCCCGTGCCGCGTGTGCTCGGCATCTGGGCGGCTGCTGCGCCGGCGCTGTCGTTCGCCTCGCCGGACGTCTACGTGGGTGACGTCGCCGATCGGGCGGCAGCGTACGGCAGGCGATTCGGGGTGCGGTTCGTGCCCGAGATGCGGCGCGACTCGGCCGCCCAGCTCTTTCGCGCTGCCGCTGCGGCGTCATCGATCGGCATGGCGCCGTTCGGCATTGACTCCGCCGGCGAGGTGGAACTCGACGACCTCGCTCGCGCCTACCGACAGCTCGGTGCCGTCGCTCCGATCCTGGTCGCGCGTCCACCGCACGAGCGCGCAGCAGTCCACGTCGACGACGCGCGACCGCACACCGAGGTCGTCCTCGATGGGTGGAGGTTCCGCATCGAGCGAGACTTCGACCCCCAGGGGGAGGGGAACCGGCCAGACGGCCACTGCCTGCTCGTGGCGGATGGGGGCCGCTTCCTGGCGGTCGGCTACGGGGTGGTGGTCCACGCCTTCCGCGATGCAGACGGTGCCGCGGGGTGGGTGCTCGATTGTGCCGAACTCGATCCCGATGCGCTGGAACCGGTCCGCTGGCTCAACGGGGACGAGACGGGCGGCGGCACCCACATTCGCATCACCCGCGACGACCCGCCCGGATTCGGCCCGGTGCCGATCGACGGCAGCCGCACCGGCATCCTCTCGTTCGCCCTGTACCCGCAGCCCAGCTGACGGTCAGCCGGCGCCGCGGCGGCTCAGTGGTGCTCGGGCGCCCCCTCGGGGAGGAAGCGCGACGGCACCTCGAAGTAGCGCGGGTCGCACTGGTGCGCGCGGAAGAACGTGAGGATGAACCCCATGCGCTCGTCGTAGTCCTCCCAGATCGGGGCATCCGAGTGGGTCGTGTCCTCGCCCGGCGACTGGTGGAACCGGAGGAACAGCAGCACCAGTTCGGGGTACGTGAGCGCCGTCAGGCTGATCGGGAACTGCGCGCCGGCCAGGTACGGCGGGGGAGCGACGTCCTCGGTCACGTCGATCGGGCCGTCGGGGGTCTCGAGGTGCACGAAGCGGGTCGTGACCAGCCCGAACAGGCCGCCGAGCGGCATCGCCTCGTCGATGAAGCGGTCGACGAGCTCCTGCTCGTGCGCGCCGAGGAGCGCGTTGCCGAGCAGCACCCGCTCGGCGATCTCGCGCTCGAGCTCGGCGCGGCGGTCGTCGGATGCCCCGTGGGCGTCGGCCTCGCGCGCGAGCATGGCCGCCCGCTGGTAGCACCGCACCGCCGCGGCGAGCCCCGGCCGGCCGTCGAACACCGGGTCGACGAGCGCACGCCCCATCGCCTCGGGCGTGGCCTCGCCGGTGCGCTCGACCTCGATCAGCCAGCGCAGCAGCGGCGGCGCCACATCGCGGATGATCGCGAGGTTGCCCGCCGCGACGCCCTCGGAGCCGAGCCCGAGCGAGGTGCCCTCGCCGCGGATCACCGCGCCCGCGGTGCCGCTCGCCCAGGCGCCGAACGCGAACCAGTTGAGGTTCTTGCGGCCGATCACGTCAGCGAGGGCGAATGCGATCTCGCGGTAGCAGAGCGTGATCAGGCGGTTCCGCGCCGCCGGGTCGGTCGTCGCGACTGCACGCTCGAGCACCGCGGTCGCGGTCTGCGTCGACGTCATGCGCACCCCCGGCTCGGGTCGCCGGGCGCGTCGGCCCGGCCCTTGCGCCGATGCTAGCGCGGCACCCGCCCCGCGGCATCCGTGCTCGCCCTGCCGGGTTAGGGTCGAGGGATGAGTCGTACCGTCTGGACCGTCCTCGGCGTCATCGCCGCCATCGTCATCGCCTGGGTGCTGGTGGAGGTCGTGTTCAGCGTGCTCTGGTTCCTCGTGAAGTTCGCGATCGTCGCCGTGGTCGCGGTGATCGTGTTCTTCCTGCTGCGCGCGTGGGCGACGAAGGACCGCGGGGAGCGATCGATCGAAGGCTGACCGCGCCGACGCTCAGCGGCCGACCGTGCCCGACTCGTAGGCCCAGATCACGAGCTCGACGCGGTTGCGGGCGCCGAGCTTGGACATCAGGCTCGCGAGGTGCGTCTTCACGGTGCTGAGCGAGAGGTGCAGCTCGGTGCCGATCTCGGCGTTGCTGCGGCCGCGCGCGACGGCGGCGAGCACGTCGCGCTCACGCTCCGTGAGCGGTTCGGCGGGCGAGGGCGCCGTGCGCGCGGGCGCGGCGAAGGCCTCGAGCAGGCGTACCGTCACGTTCGGCGCGATGAGCGCGTCGCCCCGCGCCGCGGCGCGCACCGCCTCGGCGAGCAGCGCCGCCCCGGCGTCCTTCAGCAGGAATCCACGGGCGCCCGCGCGCAGCGCGTCGTACACGAGCTCGTCGAGGTCGAAGGTCGTGATCGCCACCACCGGGATCGGGTCGTCGACGCCCGGGCCCGCGAGCGCGCGGGTGACGCCGATGCCGTCGAGCACGGGCATGCGGATGTCGACCAGGCAGACGTCCGGCCGCACCCGCCGCGCCTCGGCGACGGCCGCGCCGCCGTCGGCCGCCTCGGCGACCACGGTGATGCCGGGCTGCGCGTCGAGGATCGTGCGCAGCCCGGTGCGCACGAGTTCCTGGTCGTCGGCGACGAGCACGCGGATGTCGGTCACGAACCGCCCCCGTCGCGAGGCAGGTCCGCGGAGACGAGCCAGCCGCCGCCCGGTGCCGGCCCCGCCTCGCAGGTGCCGCCCGAGAGGAGCGCACGCTCCCGCATGCCGGTGATGCCGAAGCCGGGTCGGGCGGATGCCACGTGCTCGCCGTCGTCGTGCACGGCGATCACGACCGCGGCATCCGTGACGGTCACGTGCACGTCGATGCGGGTGGCGTGCCGCGCGTGGCGCACCGCGTTCGTGACCGACTCCTGCGCGATGCGGTGGGTCGCCGCGGCGAGCTCGGCGGGGAGCGCGTCGACGTCGCCGTCGAGGTGGACCAGGATCTCGGGGGTGGCGGGTGCGGTCGAGGCGGCGGAGGGCTCGCCGACTCGGGCGCCGGCGCGCGCGAGCGCACGGAGGTCGTCGCCGAGCGAGGCGGTGATCTGCGGAGCCGGATCGCCCGGGGCATCCGCCCGACGCAGTGCCCCGACGATGCCGCGCATCTCGGCGAGGGTGCGGGACGCCTCGTCCTCGATGACGTGGAGGGTCGCGACCGCGGGGGAGTCCTCGGCGCCGGCGACCGCGATGCCCGCCTGCGCCTGCACGGCGATCGCCGACATGCGGTGCGCGATGGTGTCGTGCAGCTCGCGGGCGAGGCGCTCGCGCTCGAGGATGCGGGCGCGGTCGAGCTCGCGCGCGCGGGCCCCGGTGACCGCGCGCACCGCGAGGCCCGCCGACACGACCGCCGTGATGACTGCGAGCCCGCCGACGAGGTCGGTCGCCGACATCGCGCCCGTCGCGACGCTCAGCAGGGTCGAGCCGATGAGCGCGGCGACGCCCGCGACGATCGCGCGGCCCGAGCCCCAGCGCGGCAGCGAGTAGACCAGCACGAGGAAGTACGCGACCGTGAACAGCTGGGTCGACGCTCCAGTCGCCACAGTGAACACGGCCGCCACGACCTGGCCGATGAGGAGCATCGCGAGCGGGTGCGTGCGCCGCCAGAGCAGCGTGGGGGCGAGTGCGACGAGGATCACCGCGCCCGCGAGGCGCCACTCGAGCTCGGTGCGGAGGAACGCCTCGACGACGGCCGCGACGACCACCGCGCCGAGCAGGGCCCAGTCGCGCCAGACGCGGCGCGGCGGTGCCGGGCGCGCGGGCGGGGCGTCCCAGATGACTCGGAGGGGCCCGCTCATGCGCTCATGGTATCGACGGGCTCGCCGCGGCGGATGCCGCCGGCCGGCGTCGCGCGTCCGGCCCGGCGCGGTGCCCTGCGGGGGCCGCCGCGGCGGATCACCCACTCGGCGACGGCGAGGTTGATCGCCCAGCCCGCGCCCATCTGCACCGCGCGCCAGAACTCGTCGGGCGGGCCGAACACGAGCGCCGCCGGTGCGCTCGTGAAGACCTGGGTGCCGGCGCCCAGCCCGAGCGCATAGGCGCGGATCATCCACGCCCGGTGCCTCGCGACGTCGCCGCGGAGGATCGCCAGCACGGCGGTCACGATGCCACCGGCCATCGCCGTTCCGACCACGAGGCGCATCACCATCAGCGCGACGCCGTCCATGTCGGGCAGGTCGTAGAACACCGCCATCCAGAGCCCGGAGAGCGCCGCGATGACGCCCGCGGGCGCGACCACGCGGCCGGCGCGGCGGTGCCAGGCGCGGCGGCGCAGCGACGGCACGAACTGGAAGGCGCCGAGGAGGCTGTAGACGGTGACGGTGACGATGTGCGTGACGACCGGCACCGGGGAGTCGAAGAAGCGCGCGTTCTCGGCCGTGACGTCCGCGCCCGAGGAGAGCTCGGTGACGCGCATGGCGCCCGCGATGATCGGCACCGCGCTGAGGAGGAGCAGCCCGGTCGGAACCAGCCAACCGGGCGTGCGGCGTCGGGGCGCCCGGCCGGTCTCGGGGCGAGGGGCGGGCACTGGGGCGGAGGTCGAGGTGTCCATGCGGCGATCCTCCGCCGCGGGAGCGGGGGCGCACATCGGCCGATCGGTCGGAGTCGCCTCGGCCGTTCGGCCACCCCTCCCGGCCGCCCGGGCGGTGCGCGGCGCTCAGACGTCGATGCGCAGCCGCACCGCGACGGTGTCGTCGATGTCGAGCCCCTCGGCCTCCTGCACCCACTTCTTGATCGGCACGACATAACCGCCGTCCTTCGGCCAGAGCGATGTCGTCCACTCGCTGCCGCCGACGCGCACCGCGACCGGGATCATGCCCCACCCGTACGTGACCGACGGTGCGACCTCGTGGATCGCCTCCGCCTCCTCCGGCGGCACGGTGACGAAGTGGAACGGCGCGGGCCCGCGCCAGTACCAGAGCGCGCCGCTGAACTGGAGTTCCATGCGCGCCAGCGTAGCGACGACGTGCGTCAGGGCGAGGGGCGGGCGGATGCCTCGTCGGCGTCGAGCACCCGCCGGGCGAGCAGCGTCGACCCGGCCACCGCGGCCGGCATCGTGAGCACGGCGCCGCCGGGCAGCATGAAGAGCAGCTGCGTGGCCACGCCGAACCCGAGCATGCGGGCGCGGTGGCCCCGGAGCATCCGTCGCCGTTCGTCACCCGGGATGCCCCGGGCGTCGAATGCCCGCCCCGTGAGCTCGCGTGCGAGGAGCCGCCCCGAGAGCACGACGCCCAGCACCGCCGCCGTCACCGACCCCACGACCGGGATGAACCCGACCAGCAGCACGAGGCCCGCGTTCAGGGCGCCGATCGCCACGAGCACCCCGCCGGACGCGGCGGCGCTCCAGAAGCCGGGCCCCTCGTCGGGCACCTCGCCGCCCTCCTCGGTCTCGACCGCGCGCCAGATGCGCTCGTAGAACGGGTCGCCGACCGTGAGGGTCACGGCGGTGAACGTCACGGCCGCGAGCAGGATGGTCGCGCCGAAGAGCGCCGCGCCGACCGCGACCCGCAGGGCGATCGCCCAGCCGGCGTCCCAGGCGTCGGCGAACGGGGTCATCCAGGTGACGAGGTCGCCGACGGTCGCACCGAGTGCGACGAGCGCCGCGAGCACGACCAGCGCGACGATCGCGGCCGGCACGAGGCCGAGCGCCATCATGCCCGGACGCCTGCCCCAGAATCCGAACCCGTGCAGCAGGTCGCCCGCGCCCGCGAGCAGGGAACGGATCACGCCGCCGGGTCCGCGGCCGGGGCGGGGAAGGCCGCGTCCAGGATGCGATGGCGCAGCGCGTTCGCCCGCTCGGCGAACCCGCGCTGGCGCCTGACGTACTCGGCCTTGCCCTCGGGCGTCTCGATCGCGACGGGCTCGGCGCCCCATGGGCGCACGTCGTACGGCGACGCGGCCATGTCGAGCCAGCGGATGTCGCGGGCCAGGTCGAACGCGTCGAGCAGCAGCTCGCCCGGCACCAGCGGCCCGAGCTTCACGGCCCACTTGTAGACGTCCATGTTCGCGTGCAGGCAGCCGGGCTGCTCGAGCAGGGCTTGCGTCTCGCGGGTCGGCGCGAAGCGGTTTCGGGGCACGGCCTCGTCGGTGAAGAACCGGAACGCGTCGATGTGCGTGCAGCGCAGGTCGTTGGCCTCGACGACCTCGTCGGTGCCGCGCTGCCCGAGCCGCAGCGGCACGTCGTGCCGGTGCTCGGCCTGCCGGTAGACCATCGCCCACTCGTGCAGGCCGAAGCAGCCGAACGATGCCGGGCGGGCGGCGGTGAGGCGCAGCATCCGCTCGACCGTGCCGAGCAGGCCTGCCTTCTCGGTCGCGAGCGCCTCGTGGTCGACCACGAGCGAGCCGGGCGTGGCGCCCGGTGCGTACCAGCGCCACTCGGCGCGGGGCGTGTCCGCGGCATCCGCGAGCTCGACGCCGGGGCCCGGATGCCACCGCCGCAGCACGCGCGGCGAGTACGAGTAGTACGTGAACAGGAAGTCGTCGATCGGATGCGACTCGCCCGCCGCGACCCTGGCCCGGCGCTCGGCCGTGAGCGCGTCGGCCCGCTCCGCGTGGGCGCGCTCGCGCTCGCGCCAGTCGACCGCATCGAGCCGCACCGGGGCGGCGGTGCGCGTCGGGGCGATGGCGGTCGTGCTCACCCGACGAGGATATTCGCCGACCCTGCGCCCGTGCTGGGGCGGGCACTTTTCAGGAGGTCCGGAACGACGGCCGGTGGAGTGTTGCGCGCCGATCGCTTCGGCGCGCGATTCCGGCCGGATCGGCTGCTCCCTGCACCGCATCCGTGCACCGCCCGCCCGGCGCTCCTGAAAAGTGCCGTTCTTCCAGCGGGGTCGGCGGGCGGTGGGAGGATGGCCGCGTGCTGCTCGAGACGCTCGTCACCACGGCCGCGGCGGTCGCCGCGACGCGGTCGCGGCTGGCCAAGGTCGACGCGCTCGCCGCGATGCTCGGGGAGCTGGACGCCGGCGAGATCGCGCCCGCGATCGGCCTGCTGCTCGGCGCGCCGCGACAGGGGCGGCTCGGCGTGGGCTGGCGGGGCTTCAGTGCGCAGCACGTGGCGCCGGCCACCGAGCCGACGCTCACGATCGCCGACGTCGATGCCCGGCTCGACCGGCTCGCCACCGTCGCCGGCGAGGGCTCCGCCGCCGTCCGCGCGACCGAGCTCGGTGACCTGCTCGCCCACGCCACCGGCGCCGAGCAGGAGTTCCTCGGTCGTGCGCTCCTCGGCGAGGTGCGCACGGGCGCCCTCGCGGGCGTCGTGACCGACGGGATCGCGCGGGCCGCCGACCTGCCCGGCGAGACCGTGCGCCGCGCCGCGATGCTCTCGGGCGACCTCGGCGAGACCGCGCGTCTCGCGCTCGCCGGCGAGCCCGGCGCGGTCGCGGCGGTCGGCCTGCGCGTGGGGCGCGCCGTGCAGCCCATGCTCGCCGCCACCGCGGCATCCGCTTCGCTCGCGATCGAGTCGGTCGGTGAGGCGTCGGTCGAGTTCAAGATGGACGGTGCGCGCATCCAGGTGCACCGCGCGGGCGACGACGTGCGGGTGTTCACGCGCACGCTCGCCGAGATCACGCACCGCGTGCCCGAGGTCGTCGAGGTGGTGCGGCGGATGTCGGTGCGCGACGTGATCCTCGACGGCGAGACGCTCGCGCTGGCCGACGACGGGCGCCCGCGCCCGTTCCAGGAGACGATGGCGCGTTTCGGGGCCGAGGCGGCGCGGGAGGCGACGCTGCATCCGTGGTTCTTCGACGTGCTGCACGTCGACGGGCGCGACCTGCTCGACGAGCCGCTGTCGGCGCGGCTGGCCGAGCTCGAACGCATCACGGGCCCGCACCGCATGCCCGGCGAGGTGACCGCCGACCCGGCCGCCGCCGAACGTGTCGCCGCCGAGGCGCTCGAGGCCGGCCACGAGGGCGTCGTCGTGAAGGCCATCGACTCGCTGTACGCGGCCGGCCGCCGCGGGTCGAGCTGGATCAAGGTGAAGCCCGTGCACACCTACGACCTCGTCGTGCTCGGCTGCGAGTGGGGGTCGGGCAGGCGCGAGGGGTGGCTGTCGAACCTGCACCTCGGTGCCCGCGACCCCGAGGGCGAGTTCGGTGAACCGGGCGGCTTCGTCATGGTCGGCAAGACGTTCAAGGGGCTGACCGACGAGCTGCTGCGCTGGCAGACCGCGCGGTTCCCCGAGATCGAGGTGCGGCGCACGGCGCGCACCGTGTTCGTCGAGCCGGTCATGGTGGTCGAGATCGCGATCGACGGGGTGCAGCGCTCGAGCCGGTACCCGGGCGGGGTCGCGCTGCGGTTCGCACGCGTCAAGCGCTACCGCGACGACAAGGCGGCCGACGAGGCGGACACGATCCAGGCGCTGCGCGCGCTGCTGCGGGGCTGACGCCCCCTCGCGGCATCCGCTCGGCCCTGCAACGGGACGGCAACGATCCGCTCACGACGGCCGACAACGCATGGACCGTCCGGTACACGAGGAGTAGCGTCGGCCCCGCGAGCACCATGTGAAGCGTCGAGGGAGATGAGCACATGCGCCAGGTGTCGGCGTCGCGCACGGGGGGTGGATGCCGGGGGCGGTCGCGCGCACTGCGCGGGCCCGGTGCGTCAGCGTCGCTTCGCCGGATCGGTCGAGCGGCGCACCACGAGCTCGGGCTGGAACACCGTCTGCCGGGGGATGGACTCGGGGTCGTTCGCCTCCTCGAGCAGGGTGCGCAGCGCGGTGCGGCCGAGCATGCCGCTGGGCTGGCGGATCGACGACAGCGGCACGGCGGCGGCGCCGGCGAACGAGATGTCGTCGAACCCGATGATCGCGATCTCCTCGGGCACCAGCACGCGGCCCTCCACGACGAACGCCTGCAGCAGGCCGAGGGCGACCAGGTCGTTGGCGGCGAAGAGCGCATCGGGGCGCTGCGCCCGCGGGCGCTCGATGATGCGCTTGCCGGCCGCGACGCCCTCGGCGACGGTCAGCGCGGTCGTCGCGACGACCTCGAGGTCGACTGGCGTCACGGAGTTCTCGGCGGCCGCACGGGCCCCCGCCAGGCGGTCGCTCACCTGGTGGATGTCGAACGGCCCGCCGACGAACGCGATGCGGCGGCGACCGGTCTCGATGAGGTGCTCGACGGCCATGCGGCCGCCGGAGACGCTGTCGACGGAGACCGAGCTGAAGCGCCCGTCGCCGCTGAAACGATCCACCAGCACCGCGGGGATGCCCCGCTGCCGCAACCGCTCGAGCCGGGTGTGCACGTCGTCGTACGGCGAGATGAGCACCCCGCGCACCTGCTGCTCCTCGAACAGGTCGAGGTAGAGCCGCTCGCGGGCGATGTCCTCGTCGGTGTTGCCGTAGAGGATCGCGATGTTGTGCTTCGACGCCTCGTCCTCCGCGCCGCGCACGACGTCGTTGAAGAACGGGTTCTGGCCGTCGAGCACGACGAAGCCGACGGTCGTGCTGGTGCCGGCGCGCAGCTTGCGGGCGGCGTCGTTGCGCACGTACCCGAGTTCCTCGATCGCGGCGTTCACGCGCGCGATCGACTCCGCGGAGACCTCGCCGGGGCGGTTGAGCACGTTCGAGACCGTGCCGACCGACACCCCGGCGTGTTGAGCAACGTCCCTGATGCTCGTGGCTGCCATTGCGGTTCCTCGTCGTCGATGAGCTGCGTGGTTCTCGGGGGAGGAGGTGACTTGACCTCGGCACCCGCCGTCCATAGAGTAGCCCTGAACTTGACCTGAATCGATTCAGGAGCATTTCAACCCGTACAACAGCAACCACCTCGACGAGGAGGAGCAATGGTGCAGACGAGCACCTCAGCCAGTGCCGCACCCCCGGCGCTGGAGCTCTCGCGAGTCGTGAAGTCCTTCGGAGCAGTCGTCGCACTGAGCTCCGGCAGCCTCACGCTCGAGCAGGGATCCATCCACGCACTGATCGGCGAGAACGGCGCCGGCAAGTCGACGCTCGTGAAGATCGTCGCCGGCCTCTACCGGCGCGACTCGGGCGACTTCCGCCTCCGCGGCGAGGAGGTCGACTTCTCGAACACCGCCCAGTCGAAGGCCGCCGGCATCGCCGTCATCTACCAGGAGCCGACGCTGTTCCCCGACCTGTCGGTCACCGAGAACATCTTCATGGGCCGCCAGCCCACCAACCGCTTCGGCCGCATCGACCGCAAGGCCATGCGCACCGAGGCCGTCGAGATCTTCGAGCGGCTGGGCGTGCGCCTCGACCCCGACCGCCTCACCGAGGGCCTGTCGATCGCCGACCAGCAGATCATCGAGATCGCGAAGGCCATCTCGCTCGACGCGCGCGTGCTCATCATGGACGAGCCGACCGCGGCGCTCTCGGGCGTCGAGGTCGAGCGGCTGTTCGCCGTCGCGCGGAGCCTCCGCGACGAGGGCCGCGCGCTGCTGTTCATCTCGCACCGCTTCGACGAGGTCTTCGACCTGTGCGACACCGTCACCGTGATGCGCGACGGCAAGTACATCGACACCATGCCGATCAGCGACACGTCGATCGACGAGCTCGTGCGCCTCATGGTCGGCCGCGACGTCACCGAGATGTTCCCGAAGCTGCCCGCCGAGATCGGCGAGGACGTGCTCGTGGTCGACGGGCTCACGAGCACCGGCGTGTTCCACGACATCTCGTTCACCGTGAAGTCGGGCGAGATCGTCGGACTCGCGGGCCTCGTCGGCGCCGGCCGCAGCGAGGTCGTGCGCGCGATCTTCGGTGTCGACCACTACGAGTCGGGCAGCGTGCAGGTCAACGGCCAGCCGTTGCGCAAGGGCCGCCCGACCGCGTCGATGGCGCAGGGCATCGCGCTCGTGCCCGAGGACCGCCGCAAGCAGGGCCTCGTGCTCGACCAGAGCGTGACGCGCAACGTCACGCTCGCGATCCGCAAGCGCCTCGCGAAGTGGGGCCTCATCTGGGGCGGGCTCGAGAACGCGTCCGCCGAGATCTGGGCGAGCCGGCTCGAGGTGAAGACCGCCGCGCTCGACGCCGAGGCCGGCACCCTCTCGGGCGGCAACCAGCAGAAGGTCGTGCTCGGCAAGTGGCTCTCGACCGAGCCGAAGGTGCTCATCGTCGACGAGCCGACCCGCGGCATCGATGTCGGTACCAAGGCCGAGGTGCACCGCCTCATCTCGAAGCTCGCGCAGGACGGACTCGCGATCATCATGATCTCGTCCGAACTGCCCGAGGTGCTCGGCATGGCCGACCGCGTGCTCGTCATGCGCGAGGGCCGCCTCACGGGCGAATTCGATCGAGCGGATGCCACGCCGGAGGCCGTCATGTTCGCCGCGACCGCGGAAGGAGCGGCAGCATGACCGCCGTCGACACCAAGCCTGCCGCCGGCAACCCGGTCCTGCGCAGCATCGGCCACGTGCTGAAGGCCCGCGAGACGGGCATCGCGATCGCGCTGATCGCCGTCATCGTGGTCGCCACGGTGAGCAACCCGAACTTCCTGTTCTCGAGCGACGGGTTCCGCGACCTGCTGCTCACGCCCTCGCTGCTCATGGTCGTGGCCGTGGGCCAGGCGATCGTGATCATCACGCGCAACGTCGACCTGTCGGTCGGCTCGGTGCTGGGCCTCACGGCCTACCTCACCGGCAGGCTGTTCATCGACATCCCGGGCATCCCGCCGGTGCTCGTGTTCGTCGCCGGCATCGGCCTCGGTGCGCTGCTCGGCCTGATCAACGGTGCACTCGTCGCCTTCGCGAAGGTGCCCGCGCTCGTGATCACGCTCGGCACGCTGTACATCTACCGCGGCATCAACGTCGCGTGGACCGGCAGCGACCGCATCAACGCCTCCGACCTCCCGGCCGGCTTCCGCGACCTGGGCACGGGCGAGTTCCTCAGCATCCCGCTGCTGACGATCTTCGCGGTCGTCGTGCTGGTCGTCGCCGCCTGGTACCTGCGCAACCTGCGCAGCGGGCGCGAGCTGTACGCCATCGGCTCCGACCCCGCGGCCGCGCACCTGTACGGCCTGCGGGTGAACCGCCGCGTGATCGGCGCGTTCGTCGTGAGCGGTGCGCTGGCCGGCGTGGCGGGCGTGCTCTATGCGGCCCGCTACGGCACGGTGAGTTCCAGCGCCGGCCTCGGCCTCGAGCTGCAGGCCATCGGTGCGGCCGTCATCGGCGGCGTCGCGATCTCAGGCGGCGTCGGTTCCGTCTGGGGCGCCGCGATCGGCGCCTACCTGCTGCTGACCATCAACCGCGCACTGCCGATCGTCGGCATCCAGGACTTCTGGCAGCGCGCCGTGGTCGGCGTGCTCATCATCGGCGCGATCGTGCTCGACCGCGTGCTCGCGGTGCGCCAGCATCGACGACTCATCGAACAGCGGGAGGAGAAGCCATGACGTCCGCCATCGACACCGAACACGGCCGACGCACCTATTCGGCCTACGCCCACCCGCTCTGGCGCCGCCTGCTCGTCACGCGCGAGTCGGCCATCATCGGCCTGCTCTTCCTGGTCGTCATCGTCGCCACCTTCGCGGTGCCGAACTTCGACAGCCCGCTGACGCTGACGTTCCTGATCCGCGAGATCGCGCCGATCCTGCTGATCGCCCTGCCGATGACGCTCATCATCATCACCGAGGAGATCGACCTC
Source organism: Agromyces rhizosphaerae (assembly GCF_027925245.1). Lineage (NCBI taxonomy): Bacteria > Bacillati > Actinomycetota > Actinomycetes > Micrococcales > Microbacteriaceae > Agromyces > Agromyces rhizosphaerae. Next base: position 624,084 of record NZ_BSDP01000001.1, on the reverse strand, counting down.
TCGGTGGCGAGCATCGTGGGCCTGTCGAGCGTGATCACAGGCCTCGGCGTGCAGGCCGGCTGGCCGCTGCCGTTCGCGGCGGTCGTCGCGATCCTCGTCGGCACGGTCGCCGGGTCCATCAACGGGGCGCTCGTCACGTTCGTCGGCCTCCCGTCGCTCGCCGTCACGATCGGCACGCTCGCGCTGTTCCGCGGCATCGCCGTGGGCCTGCTCGGCACGACCGCGATCAGCGACTTCCCGGAGTTCTGGACCGACCTGACGCGCATGAACATCCCCGGCACGCCGATGCCGCTGATCATCGTGCCGTTCCTGGTGCTCGCGATCATCTTCGGGGTGCTGCTGCACTTCACGCCGTTCGGGCGCTCGCTCTACGCGATCGGCCTGAACAAGGAGGCGGCGGCGTTCTCGGGCATCAACGTCGGGCTCACGAAGTTCTGGCTGTTCGTCATGAGCGGCGCGGTCTCGGGCTACGCCGGCGTGTACTTCACGCTGCTGTACAACAACGCCCGCGGCGACAACGCCACCGGCCTCGAGCTGCAGATCATCGCCGCCGTGCTCCTCGGCGGGGTCTCGATCTTCGGCGGTCGTGGAGCGCTGCCGGGTGTCATCGCCGGCGTGCTGCTCATCGGCACGCTGTCGAGCGCCCTGCGGCTCGCGGGCGTCACCAGCGACATCATCAACGTCATCACGGGCGTGCTCCTCGTGGCATCCGTGGTGTCCGCAAGCTTCCTCGCCTGGCTGCGCACCAAGCGCGTCGCGGCGATCGGAAGGAAGAAGGGCCGGGCTGAGGCATCCGATGGCTGACGGCCCCCTGTCATCACCGACCGGAAAGTAACGCACCAAGGAAGGAAACAATGATGTTCACTCTGAAGAGGAAGCGCTTCGGCGTGGGGCTCGCGGCGATCGCCGCGACGACTGCGCTGGTGTTCACCGGCTGCGCGTCGGACGGCTCGTCGGATGGCGGGTCGTCGGATGGCGGCGATTCGTCGGCGGACGTGTCGATCACGATGCTGCCGAAGAACCTGGGCAATCCGTACTTCGACACCTCGACCGGTGGTGCCGAGGAGGCGGTGTCCGAGATCGGTGGGACGTTCGAGGAGGTCGGCCCGTCGGAGGCGTCGCCGACGTCGCAGGTGCAGTACATCCAGACTGCTGCGCAGCAGGGTGTGGGTGGCCTGATCGTGTCGGCGAACGACCCGGAGGCGATCTGCGACGCGTTGGACGAGGCGCGCAGCGTCGGCGTCAAGGTCGTGACGTTCGACTCGGACACGAACCCGGAGTGCCGTGACCTGTTCATCAACCAGGCGACCGCCGAGGGCATCGCCCAGGTGCAGGTCGACCTGATCACCGAGCAGATCGGTGACGAGGGCCAGATCGCGGTGCTGTCGGCGTCGGCGAACGCGACGAACCAGAACGCGTGGATCGAGATGATGGAGGCCGAGCTGGCCGCGAACCACCCGAACGTGGAGCTCGTCGAGATCGCGTACGGCGATGACGACGACCAGACCTCGTTCGACAAGACCGCGGCGCTGCTGCAGACCTACCCGGAGCTGAAGGGCATCGTGTCGCCGACCACGGTCGGCATCGCGGCCGCGGCCCGGTACCTGCAGACCTCGGAGTACAAGGGCGAGGTCGCGCTGACCGGCCTGGGCACGCCGAACCAGATGCGCGAGTACGTCGAGGACGGCACGGTCACCGCGTTCGCGCTGTGGAACCCGGCCGACCTGGGCTACCTGGCCGCGTACGCGACCGCCGCGCTGATCTCCGGTGAGATCACCGGTGCCGAGGGCGACACCTTCGACGCCGGCACGCTCGGCTCGTACGAGGTCGGTGCGGACGCCAGCGTGCTGCTCGGCGACCCGTACGTGTTCGACGCGGACAACATCGGCGACTTCGACTTCTAAGCCGAAGCGCCACCACGACAGCGCCCCGGTGGACCTGGTCCGCCGGGGCGCTCCCGTCTGCGCCGGCTCAGTGGTAGCGGCCGCTGTACGCGTTCAGCGCCGGCTGCCCGCCGAGGTGCGCATAGAGCACGTTGGACCCCGCCGGGATGTCGCCGTCGCGCACCAGGTCGATGAGGCCCGCCATCGACTTGCCCTCGTAGACGGGGTCGAGAATGACGCCCTCGAGCGAGCCGACCAGGTGCATCGCGGCATCCGTCGACTCGACCGGGATGCCGTAGAAGTCGCCCGCCCAGCCCTCGAGCACGGTGACCTCGTCGTCGCGCAGGTCGCGGCCGACGCCGATCAGCTCGGCCGTGTTGCGCGCGATGCGCCCGACCTGGTCGCGGGTCTCGTCGAGCTTCGCCGACGCGTCGATGCCGAGCACGCGCCGGCGCGGCCCACCGAAGTTGTGCTCGAGGTCGGCGAACCCGGCGATCATGCCTGCGTGCGTCGACCCGGTCACCGAGCACACGACGATCGTGTCGAAGAAGACGCCGAGCTCCTGCTCCTGCGCGGCCACCTCGTGCGCCCAGTTGGCGAAGCCGAGGCCGCCGAGGCGGTGATCGGATGCCCCCGCGGGGATCGCGTACGGCGTGCCGCCGGCCGCCTCGACGTCGGCGATGGCCTGGCGCCACGAGTCCTTGAAGCCGATGCCGAAGCCGGCGGGGGAGAGGCGCACGTCGGCGCCCATGAGCCGCGACAGCATGATGTTGCCGACGCGGTCGTTCACCGAGTCGGGCCAGTCGACCCAGTGCTCCTGCACGAGCACGGCCTGCATGCCGAGGTGCGCGGCGACGGCGGCGACCTGGCGGGTGTGGTTCGACTGCACGCCCCCGATCGAGACGAGCGTGTCAGCGCCCTGCGCGAGCGCGTCGGGCACGAGGTACTCGAGCTTGCGCACCTTGTTGCCGCCGTAGGCGAGGCCGCTCGAGACGTCCTCGCGCTTCATCCAGATGCGAGCCCCACCGAGGTGGGCGCTGAGCCGGTCGACCGGGTGGATCGGGCTCGGCCCGAACGTCAGTCGGTGTCGGGGGAAGTCGGCGAGTGCCATGGTGCTCCTTGTCGGTGGCCGCGGGGCGGCCGGGGGTGGGGCGGATGCCTCGGGCGAGGCGATGCGCTGGGTGGTCGTGGGGCGGTCAGGCGTGCGTCGGCGTCGCGCGCGGGGTGGGCGCGTCGACCGGGTCGGCGTCGTCGGGGGCCGGGTCGTCTGGCTGGAGCATCCGCCCCAATGTCTCCCAGTTCTCGCGGGCCGCGATGCCGGCGGCCACGGCGTCGCCCGCCGCGCAGAGCGCGATGATGCGGTCGTGGTCGGCGACCGAACCGCGGCCCGCGAGCGACGCGAACCGCGCGCGTTCGAGGCGTCTCAGCAGCGGGGCGACCTGCTCGAGCATCGCGGGCAGCAGCGGGTTCGCGCCCGCGCGCACCGCGACGTCGTGGAAGTCGTCGTCGGCGCGCACGGCGGCGTCGACGTCGTCGTCGCGGAGCGCCGCGGCGAACCGGGCGTTCGCGTCGCGCATCTCGTCGAGGTCGGCGTCGGTGAGCTGGGGCACGGCCTCGCGCACGGCGAGCTCGTGCAGTGCGGCGGCGATGCGCTGCGCCGCGAGCGCGGTGCGCACGTCGAGCGGGGCGACGATGGTGGCCTTGGCCCTGCGGGTCTGCACGAGTCCGGCGAGCTCGAGCCGCGCGATCGCCTCGCGGATCGGCGTGCGGCTGACGCCGAGCCACTCCTCGAGCTCGGGGTCACGCAGCCGCGCGCCGGGTTCGAGCGCGCCGCTGACGATGGCGTCGCGCAGCTGGCGGTAGGCGTAGTCGCGCAGCGAACTGGGGCGCTCGGCCGGCGCGGTGTTCAGCAGCATGCAATATATTGCAGCGATCGGAGCCGCTCCTGTCAAGCCGTGCCGGCCCGCCGGCTGGTGACGAACAGCCGCTCAGCGCCCGCGGCCGCCGCCGGCCGCGATCTCGGCGCCGAGGTTGTCGCGCAGCCACTCGCACCAGATCGAGACCGTGCGCCACTGGTCGCGCACGATATCGAGCGCGTCGGGGGTCCACATCCAGTCGGCCGGCGGCTCGGACCGGCCGATCGCGAGGTGCTTCAGCCGCAGCAGCTCGATGCGCGGGTGGTCGACGGAGTAGCCGCGCGGCGCGGTGCGCAGGGCGTCGTCGCGCATGAGCGCGAACCCGTCGGCCGCCGTCTCCTCGAGGGTCGCCTCGAGGTCGCCCGCGAGCTTCGCGTCGTCCACGATCTCGCGGAATCGCGCGAGCGCCTTCGGCGGCACCTCGAAGCTGCCGCCCCCGACGAGCAGCCCGTCGGCGCTGAGCTGCAGGTAGTGCGCGACGGGCGCACGCGACACGAGGCCGATCTGCACCTTGTACGGCGACTTGTCGGCGCTGAACCGCACGTCGCGGTACGGGCGGAAGATCTTCACCGGCCCGAACTCGACCGCGAGCTCCTCGCCGAGCGCCGCGAACGGACCCCGCACGCGCTCGTCGTACCTGGCCTTGTGCTCGGCCCACCACGCCTTGCTGTTGTTCGCCGCGAGTTCGGCGAAGAACGCCGGCGCGTCCGGGTCGAGTCCGGTGAATGCCCCCATGCGGCGATCGTAGCGCCGGGCTCCGTCGGCGCACTCGGCATCGTCGCAGCCGGGATTCACGCGAGTGGTGAGCGATCGTCACCTCGGTGAAACACGGCGGGCGGATGCTGGGCGCAACGCAACCGGGAACGAGGGGAGGCTTCGCATGGTCGACGTCACGGTCTCGCTGGCGATCGCGCTCGCGGCGGCATCCGTCACCCTCGGCGCGCTCGCGCACGCGGCGCTCTGCCCCTACCTCACGCGCACGACCCGGCACCGCGCGCTCATGCTGCAGGCCGCCGCCCCGGTCGTCGGAAGCATCTGCTGGCTCTGCTACGGCGCGGTGCTGCACGCGCGGGTGCAGTGGGCGGTCTTCGCGATGACCAGGTGGGCGCGCCTGGGCGCGTAGCGCGGGTCAGATCCACCCGGTCGCGGCGAGCACCACGAGGCTCGTCACCGCGACCACGGCCGAGAGGATGCCGCCCAGCACGAGCGGCTTGGGGCCCGTCGCGCGCAGCGCGCGCACGTCGGTGGAGAGCCCGATCGCCGCCATCGCGGTCGTGATGAGGAACGTCGCGGCATGTCCGAGCGCGGCCTCAGCCGCATCCGGGATCACCCCCAGCGACGCGATCGCGGCCATCACCAGGAAGCCCACCAGGAACCACGGCACCAGCCCGATCGCGCGACGCACGGTGAGCGGCGGATGCCCCGCGCCCGCCTCGGCCGCGGCCCGGCGCCGCACGTGCACGGCCAGCCCGACCGTGATCGGAATGATCATGAGCGTGCGCACGAGCTTCACCACGACCGCGCCCTGCAGGGCGACCGCGCCGTACGCGGCGGCCGTCGCGACCACCGACGACGTGTCGTTCACCGCGGTGCCGGCGAACAGCGCGAACGCCTCCTGGTCGAGGCCGAGCGCGTGGCCGATCAGCGGGAAGACGGCGACGGCCAGCATGTTGAACAGGAAGATCGTCGAGACCGCGTAGGCGATGTCCGCGCTCGCGGCGCCGATCACGGGTGCGACGGCGGCGATGGCGGATGCCCCGCAGATGCCGGTGCCCACGCCGATCAGCGTGCGCAGGTCGCCGACGACGCCGAGCGCGCGCCCGACGAGCCATGCCGCGACGAGGCACGCCGCGAGCGTGACGAGCATGATCGGCAGCGACTCGAGGCCGACGTCGACGATCTGCGCGAGCGAGAGCTGCGTGCCGAGCAGCACGACCGCGAACTGCAGCACGCGGCTGCCGGCGAAGCGGATGCCGGGACGCAGGCGGTCCGATGGACGGCGCACGAGCGCCACGGCCAGCCCGATCGCGATGGCGGGCAGCGCGCTGCCGACGAGCGGCAGCATGGAGCCGATGAGTGTCGCGACGGCGGCGATCACGAGGGCGAGCGCGAGGCCGGGCACGAGGCCCGCGAGGCGGGCCGCGGTCGGTTCGGCCGGCGTGCTCATGGATCGAGCATCTCGCGAACGGCCCGCGAGGGGAACCGCGCCTGCCGCGCGGCATCCGACCGGCGTAGCCTGCTGGGGGCGGAGGGGGAATCATGTCGAACCTGGTGGTGCACTTCGAGATCCACGGCACCGAGCCGCAGGAACTCATCGACTTCTACTCGCGACTGCTCGGGTGGACGTTCTCGCAGTACGGCGACCTCGAGTACTGGAGCATCGACACCGGCGACGGGTCGGTGCGGCCGAGCGAGGGGGCGGCCGGCCACGGCATCAACGGCGGGCTGCTGCGGCGCGAGGGGCCGGCGCCGATGACGGGCTCGTCGGTGAAGGGATGCAACCTGGTCGTCGCCGTCGACGAGATCGACGCGCTCATGGCGACGGGCGTCGAGCTCGGCGGGAGCGTCGCGCTGCCCGCGGAGGACATGCCGGGGCTCGGTCGGCTGGGGTACCTGCTCGACCCCGACGGCAACGTGTTCGGGATGGTGCAGTCGACGCTGTCGGACGGCACGCCGGCGATGTGACCCGGCGGCCGCGGGCGGGCCGCCCGCGCGGTGGAGTGTCGGTGGTGCGTCGCATCATGGGGGCATGGACACCACGACCTACATCACCGGACGCGAGCTGCGCCCCGGCGACATCGTGGTGAACCCGTACGGCGACGCCTTCCCGATCACGAAGGTGCGCGCCATCGGTGCGGGTCGCCGCGTGACGTACGAGCGGAAGGGCGGCACGGCCGCGAGCTTCACCGTGCCGTCGGACGGCCTCACGCGGGTCTTCCTGCCCCGCCGCAGCGGGCTCGCGCCCGCCGAGCGCTGATCAGTCGGCGAACCCCTCGCACGGGTGCTTGCACCCCCTCCGCGTCTCGGCCATGATTCCCACAAGGGCGGCACCCGACCGCTCGCGAACTGAGGAGTCATGGCCGAACCGCAGTCCCCGGAAGCGACGAGCGAGACCTCGACCGCCGCTGCGTCGAAGCCGTCGAAGTCCAAGGGCGGGGGGAAGAAGCGCGGCAAGAAGCAGCGGACGCTGATCGACATCATCGCGGTCTTCGTGCTGTCGGTCACCGCGGTGCTCACGGCCTGGTGCGGCTTCGAGGCGTCCAAGTGGGGCGGCGAGATGTCGATCGCGTTCAGCCAGGCGTCGTCGGCCCGCATCCAGGCGACGAACTTCGAGGGCGAGGCGCGCGACTCGCGCATGTTCGACCTCGTGATCTGGGCGACCTACGTCGAGGCGATCGCGAACGGGGACGACGCGCTCGCCGACTACGTCGAGGAGCGGTTCACCCCGCACTTCGCAGTGGCGTTCGAGGACTGGAACGCCGGTGGTCGCGAGGAGGCCGGCCCGTTCGGGCTGGACTCGTACGTGCCGCCCGGCACCGAGGAGGCCGCCGAGCTCGGCGCGCTCGCCGACCAGAAGTTCCAGGAGGCGCTCGACAACAACCAGCGCGGCGACGACTACTCGCTGCTGACGGTGCTCTTCGCCCTCGTCCTGTTCCTGAGTGCCATGGCCCAGCGCGACATCTCGTCGAAGGCCGCATGGGGTCTGCTCGGCATGGCGCTCGTCGTCGCGGTCGTCGGCATCGTGATCCTCACCACGTTCCCGATCAAGATCTGACGCGCCTCGCGCGCCCGGGGCATCCGCTCGCTCGATTCGGCCGCGCAACGAGTCGGGCCGCGGCTCGTGTCCCGCACGTCGCCGCGGCCCGCTCGCCCCGTTCCCCTGGGGGTCTGCACCGGGTGCCGGCACCCGGTCGCTCGCGTGGCGCACGCGGCCGGCGGCGTCGCCGGGCGTGCGTCACCCAGGGTTCCGGCCGGGCCGTGCGATCGGATGCACCCGATCCGAGATTTCCTCAGGCGCCCCGGCGGGCGAGCTGCTCGAGCCCGTCGAGCAGGAGGTCGAGCGCGAAGCCGAACTCGGTGGCGTCGTCGCACCAGCCGATCGTCGAGTCGGGGTCGTCGTGCGCGACCTCGGCCAGCATCGCGACGAGGTGCGGAGTTCGTGCGGCGAGCGCCTCCGCCGCGGCCGCGTCCGGCTGGCTGTCGTCGGTCACGAGTTCCTGGCTGAAGCCGAACATGCGGCTGCCGAGCGCGTGCATGGCGTGGTGGATGAGGTCGTACGAGAACCCGCCCGAGCGCAGCGTGCCGACCACGGCGTCGGCGTGGCCCGCGGTGATGCCTCCGGGGAAGGTGCGGGTCTGCATGATCACGGGGGCCCACGGATGCCGCAGCATGACCTCGCGCGCCGCGAGGATGCGCGCGCGCAGCGACGCCTTCCACTCGTCGTCGTGCTCGGGCACCGCGTAGCCGCCGGTCTCGGCCTCGACCTCGTCGAAGACCAGGGCGACGAGCCCGTCGAGCACGGCGTCCTTGTTGGGCACGTGGTAGTAGAGCGACATCGGCTCGACCCCGAGGCGCTCGGCCAGGCGCCGCATGGTGACGGCCTCGAGACCCGACTCGTCGGCGAGCTCGAGCGCGTCGCGCAGCACGCGGTCGCGCGTGAGCGGCGCCCGCCTGGTCTCGCGCTGCCCGGCCGTCGACGTCATCGCGACCTCCTTCGTCCCATACAGCGTACGGCGAGGGGTTGACGACCTCGTCGCGACTCGCTATCTTACAGCGTAAGTCGTACATCGTAAGGTTGAGCCCGAGGGGAGCCCGACATGACCACCACCACACGCCGGACCGCAGGAACGCGCGCGCCGGCAACGAGCACCGAGACCATGCGCGCCGCCGAGTACCGCCGGTACGGCGCGCCCGAGGTCGTGCACGTCACGCGCCTGCCGAAGCCCGCGCCGGCGGCCGACGAGCTGCTCGTGCGCGTGCACGCCTCGACGGTCAGCGTCGCCGACCACCGCATCCGCAGCCGCGACGTCCCGCGCGGCCTCTGGCCGCTGGTCGCGTCGAGCATCGGCGTGTTCCGGCCGCGGCACCGGGTGCTCGGCATGGAGGCGGCCGGCACGGTCGAGGCCGTCGGCGCCGAGGTCACGACGTTCGCACCCGGCGACGACGTCGTGCTCCTGCGCGGCTCGCGCTTCGGCGGCCACGCCGAGTACGTGACGGTGCGCGAGGGCGGCACGGTGGCGAAGAAGCCCGAGGGGCTGTCGTTCGAGGAGGCCGTCGCGGTCGTGTTCGGCGGCACGACCGCGGTCTCGTTCTTCGGTCGCGCCGAGATCGGGGAGGGCACGCGCGTGCTCGTGAACGGGGCATCCGGCGCCGTGGGCACCATGGCCGTGCAGCTCGCCGCCCAGCGGGGCGCGGTCGTCACGGGCGTGACGAGCGGTCGCAACGCCGGGCTCGTGCGCTCGCTCGGTGCGACCCGGGTCATCGACTACGAGACCGAGGACTTCGCGGCGGGCGACGAGACGTGGGACGTGATCGTCGAGTGCGTCGGCAACGCGCCCTACACGCGCGTCGCGGACTCGCTGGCCCCCGGCGGCGCGCTGCTGCTCGTCGTCACCGACCTCGTCGGCATGCTGCGCCTGAAGCGCGACGCGCGACGCAGCGGCGGGGTCGTCACGATGTCGGGCCCGGTCGTGACCGGCGAGCAACTTGGCGAGCTGCTCGCGCTCACCGCCTCCGGCGCGATCCGCCCCGTCGTCGACCGCACCTACGAGCTCGACGACATCGTCGAGGCGCACCGCTACGTCGACACCGGCCGCAAGCGCGGGGCCGTCGTCGTGCGCGTGCCCTGAACCCGGCTGCACGGCCGAGCGGATGCCTCGGGGCGCACGTGCGCCGGGGGCATCCGCTCAGTGCTGCCAGAGCCCGAGCTTGGCGGGGTTGCGCATGATCCAGAGGTCGGTGATGCGCTCGCCGGCGACGCCCAGCACGATCACGCTGTCGACCGCGCCGCCGACCGTGATGCGCACCGCGAGGCCATCGGGGCCCTCGCGCAGGTCGAACTCGAGGCCCTCGTGGGCGCGCTTCTCCTGCAGTCCGAGCAGGTAGCGCGCCACCCGGTCCGCACCGACCACGGGCCGTCGGGCAGCGGATGCCACGCCGCCGCCGTCCGCCCGCAGCACCACGTCGGGGTCGAGCACCGCCGTCAGCGTGGCGAGGTCGCCCGTGCCCGCCGCGGCGAGGAACGCCTGCACCACGCGATCGTGGTGCTCCCGCGTCGCGGTGCCGTCGCGGCGCTCGCGCACGTGCCGGCGGGCCGACGACGCGAGCTGGCGGCACGCCTCGGGTGAGCGGCCCACGATCTCGCCGATCTCGGCGAACGGCATGGCGAACACGTCGTGCAGCACGAACGCGACGCGCTCGGCGGGGGTGAGCGACTCGAGCACGACGAGCAGCGCCGTGCTCACGGAGTCGTCGAGGGTGACGCGGTCGAGCGGGTCGGGCGCGGGGGCGGCGGCCAGGACGGAGTCGCCCGGCACAGGCTCGGGCAGCCACTCGCCCACGTAGCGCTCGCGGCGCGCGCGGGCGGAGCCGAGCAGGTCGAGGCAGACGCGGCTCGCGGCGCGGGTCAGCCACGCTGCCGGATTCTCGATCGCATCGCGGTCGGCCTCGTCGAGTCGGTACCAGCGCGCGTACGTCTCCTGCACGGCGTCCTCGGCGTCGGCGACCGTGCCGAGCATGCGGTACGCCAGCCGCATCAGCCCCGTGCGCTCGGCGTCGATCGCGGCGGCGTCGAGCCTCGCGGCATCCGCCTCGTCGGTCTTCGCACCGGCGTCGCCTTCGGCAGCATCCGCCGTGCCCTGCTCGCCCCGCTCGCCCGGTTCGGTCTCCATCGCCATTCCCTCGCCTCCACTGTCCCACCGCGCGCGCCGACGCGCGAGCGCCCCTGCACCGTTCGACGACGCGGCGCCCCCGAACGTGAGGCCCGCCCCGCCGCCCGCTGCTCGCCACCCGCGTCCGCCCCGCCACCTCGTGAAAACATGCAACGCCGCGCGACACGCCGTACGAGTGCATGCATTCGCGGCGGATGCGTCAGATCTGCATGTTCTCGGGAGGGGCGGGCGGCGGCGCCTCACGTTCGAGGCGGCTGCGTCGTCGGACATGGTGACGGGCGGGATGACGCCGCCCGCACCGACCCGAGGAGGGCATGATGCGCATCGCAGTCGCCGGCGGAACCGGCACGATCGGATCGGAGGTCGTCGCGGCGATCCGCGCGCGCGGCGACGAGGCCGTGGTGCTGTCGCGGTCGAACGGCGTGGACGTGCGCACGGGCGAGGGGCTCGTCTCGGCGCTCGAGGGCGTCGACGCGCTGGTCGACGCGGCGAACGTCAGCACGCTGTCGGCGAAGGGCTCGACCGAGTTCTTCACCACGTCGACGCGCACCATGCTCGCGGCCGAGCGCGAGGCGGGCGTGGGCCACCACGTGCTGCTCTCGATCGTCGGCGTCGACCGTGCGCCGTACGGCTACTACGCGGGCAAGCTCGCCCAGGAGCGCGCGGTCGAGGCGGGCGACGTGCCGTGGACGATCCTGCGTGCGACGCAGGCGCACGAGTTCGCCGGGCAGATGTTCGACGCGCTGTCGATCGGCCCGCTGCACCTCGCGCCCGTCGCGCGCACGCAGCCCGTGGCGGCGAGCGAGGTCGGGCGGCGACTGGCCGAGCTCGCCGCCGGCGCGCCGTCCGGGCACGTGCGCGACCTCGCCGGCCCGCGCGAGGAGCGGCTCGACGAGATGACCCGGGCCTACGCGAGGGCGCACGGCGCGCGCGGCCCGGTGCTCTCGGTGAAGCTGCCGGGGCGCCAGTTCGCCGCGATGCGCGCCGGCGAGGCGCTGCCCCGCGAGGGCGCCGACCTGACGCGGCTGGGCTTCGACGAGTGGCTCGCATCGGCGGGCGGTCGGGAGGCGGGCGAGCGCGCCCGGGTCTGAGCCATCCGCTCGCCTCGCACTTGACCGGGCCGGGGCCGCGTGGTCGCATGAGGGCATGGCGACCGCGACCCGCGAACGCGCGCCCCTGATCGAGGAGGACGCGCTCGACGACCTCGTGCGCGAGGCGATCGGGCGGGTGCGCGGCACGGTGCTCGAGGTCGGCGCGGGGGAGGGCGAGAACTTCGGCGCGTTCGATCCGTCGGTGCGGTGGCTGGGTCTCGAGCCCGACGCCGAGCGGCGCGCCGAACTCACCACGCGTGCGCGGGAGTGGAGCCACCGCGACCGTGCGCCGCTCGACGCGGTGTGCGAGTCGATCCCGCTCGCGGACGCATCCGTCGACGCCGTCGTCGGCACCTACATGCTCTGCTCGGTCACCGACCTGGCGGCCGCGCTCGCCGAGGTGCGGCGCGTGCTCGTGCCCGGCGGGCGGGTCGTGTTCGCCGATCACGTGGTGTCGCCGCCGCGCACGCTCCACCGCGCCGTGCAGCGCGCGGCGACTCCGTTCACGGTGCGGTTCGACGACGGATGCCACCTCGACCGCGACACCGCCGCGGCGCTCGCCGCGGCCGGGTTCGTCGCCGATCGCGTGACCTCGGTGCGCGTCGGGCCGGTGCTGCGCGTGCCGGTGCTGGTGTTCGAGGGCCATGCGCCCTGAGCCCGGTGCCGATGGCGGTGGTGCGGGCTACCCTCGCCGCATGGTCACCAGCACCGATGTGCGCCTCCCCGACGGCGGCGTGCTCCGCGCCCACGACAGCGGGGCGGATGCCCCCGGCGCACCGGTGCTCGCCTGGCACCACGGGTCCCCGCAGACCGGTGCGCCGCTCGAGCCCGTGCTCGCCGCGGCGGCGGCGCGCGGCATCCGGGTGATCTCGTACGGGCGCCCCAGCTACGGCGGGTCGACCGCGCGGCCCGGCCGCGACGTGGCGTCGGCCGCCGACGACCTCGCCGCCGTCGCCGAGGCGTTCGGCGTGACCGGGCTGGCATCGATGGGCGCGTCCGGCGGCGGGCCGCACGCGCTCGCGGGCGCCGCGCTGCGACCCGGGCTCGTGCGCGCGGCCGTGACCCTCGCGGGCATCGCCCCGCGCACCGACGCGTACGACTGGTTCGATGGCATGGCCTCGCCCGACGGCCTGCGCGCGGCGATGCGCGGGCGTGCCGCGCGTGCCGCATTCGCCGAGACCGACGAGTTCGACCCGACCCAGTTCGTCGCGGCCGACTACGCCGCGCTCGAGGGCGGGTGGGCCTCGCTCGGCGCCGATGTCGGCCGCTCGGACGCGTTCGGGCCCGATGGCCTCATCGACGACGACGTCGCCTTCGCCGCGCCGTGGGGGTTCGACCCGGCGGCGATCTCCGTGCCCGTGCTCGTGGTGCAGGGCGCGCTCGACCGGGTCGTGCCGCCGGCGCACGGGGCGTACCTCGCGTCGGTCATCCCGGGAGCGGAACTGCGCGTGCGACCCGACGACGGGCACGTGTCGGTGCTCGACGCGGTGCCCGAGGCGATGGACTGGGTGCTTGCGAAGCTGCGCTGACCGGGTCGGCGGGGCGGCCGGTTCGCGCGCCGGCATGGGGCATCCGCCCGCTCAGCCCAGCGCGGCCAGCAGGTCGTCGGCCAGGTCGTCGACGTGCTCGAGCCCGACCGAGAGCCGCACGAGCCCCTCGGGGATCGTCGGCGCCTCGCTCGGCCAGCGGCGGCGTCGCTCGAGCGTGGACTCGACGCCGCCGAGGCTCGTCGCGTGGATCCACAGCTGCACGCGATCGATGAACGCGTCCGCACCCTCCGCGCCGCCGCGCACCACGAGCGACACGATCGCCCCGAACCCGGGGTAGCGCACCTCCTCGAGCGCGGGGTGCCCGTCGAGGCGCCGCGCCAGCTCGCGCGCGTTCGCCTGCGCGCGTTCGAGCCGCACCGGCAGCGTGCGCAGGCCCCGCAGCGCGAGGTAGCTCTCGAGCGGCGCGGGGACGGCACCGCTGAGCGCGCGCCGGCCGGAGATCTGCTCGGCCACCGAGGCATCCGCCGCGACGACCGCGCCCATGAGCACGTCGCTGTGGCCGGCGAGATACTTCGTCGCGGAGTGCACGGCGAGGTCGGCGCCGAGCGCCAGCGGCTGCTGGAGGAGCGGGGTGGCGAACGTGTTGTCGATCGCGACCATGGTGCCGTGCGCGCGTGCCGCGGCGACGAGCGCGGGGATGTCGGCGACCTCGAGCGCGGGGTTCGTGGGCGACTCGAACCAGAGCAGGTCCGCGTCGCCGCACGCCTCGGCGACGGCGGCCGTGTCGGTCACGTCGACGAGGAGCGCCCGCAGGCGCCCGGCCGCCTCGCGGTCGCGCAGCTGGGCGATCGTGCCGGTGTACGAGTGGCGCGGGGCGATGACCGTGCCCCCGTGCGGCACGAGGTCGAGCACGGCCGAGATCGCCGCGATGCCCGAGGCGAACGACACGCAGGTGCCGCCCTCGAGCGCGCCGAGCACGGTCTCGAACGCGGCCCACGACGGGTTGCCGTAGCGGCCGTACTCGCGCTCGCCGCCCGCGACGAACGTCGACGCCAGGTGCACGGGCTCGTTGAACGGGGCGTCCGGCTCGCGGGGCGGCCGGCCGAGGCTCACCGCGAGGGTCTCGGCGTGCGACGAGTGGAACGGGCGATCGGTCATTGCGGCCTCCTGCTCAGAGCGTAGGTCACGTGCGGGTGGCGCTTTTCAGGAATGGCGGGCCGGGCCGCGCCGGATTCTGCCGATCCGGGCCGGAACGCGCCGGATCGTGCCGGGCTCGCGCCGTCGGGGTGCGGATCGTTGCGCAGGCGCGCCCGGGCTCCTGAGAAGTGACAGCAGGGAGCGGCTCAGCGCTCGGCGGAGACCTCGTCCTGCGCCGCTGCGGCCTCGCGTCGGCGGACGATGAGCGTCTCGGCGATCACCATCGCCGACACCGCGGCCACGCCCGCGAGGAAGAGCAGCACGATCGGCAGCACGTCGCCGGTGGGCGCCTCGAGCGCGCCCGACTCGGACTGCCAGGGCCAGAGCGCGCGCAGCGATCCGGCCATGAGCCCCGTCATGACGGCGAGGGTGGCGGCGTGGTGGTGTGCGAGCAGCCACTGCAGCGTCGACACGAAGGCCGCCAGCCCGACGATCGCGCCGAGCACGAACGTGCCGAGGTAGACCAGGTCGCGGTCGTTCACGGCGTCGAGCGTCGGGGCGTAGATGCCGATGACGACGAGCACGAACGACCCGGAGACGCCCGGCAGCACGAGCGCGCAGACCGCGAAGGCGGCCGAGACGGCGACGAGCCAGAGCGACGGGTCGGCGTCGTCGACGGCGGGCAGCCCGGTGAGCAGGAACGCGGCGATCGCGGCGACGAGCGCGAGCAGCACCTCGCGGACGCCCCAGCGGCCCACCATGCGGGCCGGCACGACGAGCGACGCCACGATGAGGCCCGCGAACACGGCCCGCGTCTCGACCGGGTACTCCTCGATGGTCGGCGCGAGCAGGGCAGAGGCCAGCACGATCGCGCCGAGCATGCCGATGCCGATCGGGATCAGCACGCCCCAGCGCACGAGGCGCAGGTGCTCCCGGGCCCGCGGACGCAGGTCGGCGCGGACGATGCCGCCGAGCGCGAGGAGCACGCCGCGCACGAGGTTGCCGGCCGACGTGATGATCGTCTCGTACACGCCCGTGATCAGCGCGACGGTGCCGCCCGAGACGCCCGGGATGATCTCGACGGTGCCGATCAGGGCGCCGCGGATGAGGTCGACGAGCCAGCGCAGGGCGGTCATGCGTACGGGGGTCCTCTCGGTGGGGCGCTCGAGGCGAGCCGGGTGCGCGCGGGTGCGCCAGCGGCGATTGTAGCGGGGCTCGCTGGCGGCGAGCCGATGAGCGGATGCCCCGCCGGGGCGCCCGCGCCCGATCGCCGGCGCGCGCGTCGCGGCCGACCGCTACGCTGGCCGACCATGACCAGCCCGTCGGCCTCCCGCTCCGCGCCCACCCTGCTGCTCGACTTCGACGGGACGGTCGCGCTCGGCGACGAGCCGGTCCTCGCCTACGCACGCGAGGTCGCCGCGGCCGCGGCCGCGCCGGACGCGTTCGACCGCGTGAGCCGCTTCCTGGAGGCGGGCGTCGACGATGCGCACGCCGTCGAGGACGGGTACCAGCTCGTGCAGGCACTCGGCCGCGCGGCCGGCCTCGACCGCGCGCGCATGAGCCGCGCCTACCTCGAGAGCCGTGCCGGGGTGACCTCGGGGGTTGTGCCCCTGCACGCGGCGGCCGGCGTGCACGCCGCCGCGGCCGCGGTGCACGCCGCGGGCGGCAGGGTCGTGCTCGTCACGAACGCGCCCGCGGCGGGCCTCGACGGGCTCCTCGCCCGCATGGGCGTGGCCGACGCGTTCGACGCGGTGATCGGCGATGCGCGCAAGCCCGACGGCATGGGCACGATCGTCGACGAGCTGCTCGCCGAGGGGCTCGCGGCCGATCGCATCGCCTCGATCGGCGACATCTGGCGCAACGACCTCGAGCCCGCGCACGCGCGCGGCTGCCGCACGGGACTCGTGGACCGGTTCGGTCGGCGCCGCGGTCCGGCCGACTGGGTCGCGGGCGACCTGGGCGGACTCGTGCCGGAGATCGTCGCCTGGGCTGGGTCGTGAGGCCCGGTGCGCGCCGGACGCCTCATACACGAGGATTCCTCGTCTGACCGGATGTAAACATCACGCTACGGCTCGGTGAATCCGGCCGATCGGAACCGGTCTCACCGGTAGCGTCACGGGGGCGACCGGGTCCGCACTGCCCGGCCGCTCGAACTCGTTCGACACGACGCAGCACTGAGGAAGAGGCACATGAGACACCGCAGGTTCATCACCACCGCAGCGATCGCCGCCGGCATCGCCCTCGCCGCCACCGGATGCGCCACGGGCGACTCCGACTCGGCCGACGACGCCACGCCGGAGGCTCCGGAGAGCCTCGTGCTCGGCCTCGTGCCCTCGAGCGACGTCGACCAGGTCGTGACCGACGGCGAGGCGCTCGCCGAGCTGCTGTCGGCCGAGCTCGACATCCCGGTCGAGGTCGAGGTCACCGACAACTACGCCGGCCTCATCGTCGCGATGCAGGCCGACCAGGCCCAGATCGGCATGTTCGGCCCGATCGGCATGGTCCAGGCCCAGGACGAGGCGGGCGCCGTGCCCGTGCTCCAGTCGGTGCGCTTCGGCGGTTCGACCTACGTGACCCAGTGGTTCACGAACGACCCCGACCGCTTCTGCCTCGACGACGTCGTCACCGTCACCGACGACGACGGCTTCGACTTCACCTACTGCAACGGCACGGATGCCACGAGCGAGGGCCCGCTCGGCGAGGACGCGCTCGCGCTCGTCGAGCAGGACGAGACCATCGCGTTCGTCGACGAGGGCTCGGCCTCGGGCTACTACTACCCGGCCACCCAGCTCGGCGAGCTCGGCCTCGACCCGTTCGACCTCTCCGGCGCCTTCTTCGCCGGCGGCCACCCGAACGCCGTCCGCGCGGTCTACGACGGCGACGCGACGATCGGCACGAGCTTCAACGACGCTCGCGGCTCGGTCGCCGAGGAGGCCAACGACGTGGGTGAGGTCGTGACGGTGTTCGCGTACTCGACCCTCATCCCGAACGACGGCGTCGCCATCTCGGGCTCGCTCTCGGAGGAGTGGCAGGAGAAGATCACCGACGCGTTCATCGCGGTGTCGGAGACCGAGGAGGGCGCCGCGGCGCTCTACGCCGTGTACGAGATCGACGGCCTGGTTCCGGCCGACCTCGACGCGCTCGACGCGGCGCGCGCGGTCTACGAGAACTTCGGCGACCAGTAGTCAGCACCACTGGTGATGGCCACGCCGCACGCGAGCGGCGTGGCCATCACCGTACGCACGGCAGGATGAACACGTGATCCGATTCAGCGACGTCTCCGTTCGGTACCCCACCGGCACGCTCGGGCTCGACTCGATCGACCTCGAGATCCCCGACGGCCAGTTCGTCGTGGTGGTGGGCCTCTCGGGCGCGGGCAAGTCGACGCTCGTCCGCACGATCAACGGACTGGTGCCGGTGACGAGCGGCACGCTCGAGGTCGGCGACCGCACGGTGAGCGGCGCGAGCAAGCGGGCGCTGCGCAAGCTGCGCGCCGAGGTCGGCATGATCTTCCAGTCGTTCAACCTCGTCACGCGCACGAGCGTGATGAACAACGTGCTCCTCGGGCGGCTGCACGCGACCTCGACACTGCGCTCGCTCGTGGGCGCGTGGAAGGCGTCGGACACCGAGCTCGCGTTCGAGGCGCTCGAGCGCGTCGGCATCGTCGACAAGGCGTACGTGCGGGCCTCGCAGCTCTCGGGCGGCCAGCAGCAGCGCGTCGCGATCGCCCGCGTGCTCGCGCAGCAGCCGCAGGTGATCCTCGCCGACGAGCCGGTCGCGTCGCTCGACCCGCCCACGGCGAACCAGGTGATGCGCGACCTGCAGCGCATCAACCGCGAGCTCGGCATCACCACGGTCGTGAACCTGCACTTCCTCGACCTCGCCCGCACGTACGGCCAGCGCATCATCGGCATGCGCGCGGGCAAGGTCGTCTTCGACGGCACCGCCGACCAGGCCGACGACGCGGTGTTCGAGCAGATCTACGGCCGTTCGCTCACCGCCGCGGACGTGCTGCCCGGCGACGAGGCGCCCCCCGTGTCGACGGCCGGCGAGGGTCAGGTGCCATGACGTCGACGGCCGCTCCGACGCGCGGGCCCGAGGCATCCGCCCGCCCCCGCAAGCCGGCACCGTCGTGGGCGCTCTGGGCCGGCATCATCGCCGCCGCCGCGGTCACGGTCTGGTCGGCGCTCGGCATCGAGTTCACGCTCGTGCCGTTCTTCACCGACGCGACGCGCGGCTGGTTCGTGATCCAGGAGTTCTTCGCGCCGAACTGGGGCTTCATCTTCCAGGTCGGCAACGCGTGGCTCGAGACGCTCTCGATCGCCGTGCTCGCAAGCCTCATCGGCTGCCTGCTCGGCCTGATCGCGGCGATGATGGCGTCGAAGGTGACGCTCGCGAACCCGGTCGCGCACCAGGCCGTGAAGTGGGTGCTGTCGGTGATCCGCTCGATCCCCGACATCGGCTGGGCGTTCCTGATGGTCGCGTTCGTCGGGGTCGGGTCGCTCGCCGGCATCCTCGCGCTCGTCATGTTCAACATCGGCATCATCGCCAAGCTCACCTCGGAGTCGATCGACGCGGTCGACCCCGGTCCGATCGAGGCGGCGGATGCCTCGGGCGCGAACGGGCTCCAGCGTGCGCGCTGGTCGGTGTACCCGCAGGTGCTGCCGAACTTCCTCAGCTACAGCCTGTACGTCTTCGAGTTGAACATCCGCGCGTCGATCGTGATCGGCCTCGCCGGGGCGGGCGGCATCGGCAACGTGCTGCTCGTGCAGCTCGGCCGATTCGCGTGGGAGAACGTGTCGGCCATCTTCATCGCGACGTTCGTGGTGGTGCTCGCGGTCGACCTCGCGTCGCAGGCGATCCGGAGGCGCATCGCATGACCGCCGCAACGCGCCCCACGACGACCATGAAGCGCCCCACCCCGCCCAGCAAGTGGCCGCACACGATCGGCCTGCTGGTCAGCCTCGCCGTCGTGATCCTGGCGGTCTGGCTGGTCGACGCGAACTGGATCCGCCTCGCCGACCTGCCCGCGTCGATCGGCAACTACGTCGTGCTGATGGGGGAGGGGCTCACCCACAACCCGCTCGAGGTGCCGTGGAGCGAGTACTGGGTGCTCGCGACCCAGCGCATGCTCGAGTCGATCCAGATGGCGTGGATCGGCACGCTGATCGGCGCGGTGCTGTCGCTGCCGCTCGGCTTCCTCGCCGCGCGCACGGTCTCGCCTGCGGGCGTCGTGTTCGTCACCCGGCAGTTCCTCAACGCGGTGCGCGCGCTGCCCGAGATCATCCTGGCGATCGTGCTGATCATGCCGATCTTCGGCCTCGGCCCGCTCACCGGCGCGCTCGCGCTCGGCATCGGCTCGATCGGCACCCTGGGCAAGCTCACGGCCGAGGCGATCGAGTCGATCGACCCGGGTCCGGTCGAGGCGGCGCTCGCCGCCGGCGCCCGCCCCGTGCAGCGCATGCGCTGGGCGATCCTGCCGCAGGCGCTGCCCGAGATCGTGGCGTTCTGGCTGTACCGGTTCGAGATCAACATCCGCGCGAGCGCCGTGCTCGGCGTCATCGGCGCGGGCGGCATCGGGTCGCTGCTCTCGCAGCTGTTCAACCGGCGCGAGTGGGAGCAGATCGGCATCACGCTGGTGGTCATCATCCTGGTCACGATCGCCGTCGACTCGATCTCGGGTGCGGTGCGCGCGCGGATCATCTCGGGCGGCGGGCGGAAGCTGGCGGCGCGCGAGCGCCGCGACGAGGCATCCGCCATCGTCTGAGCCAGGCGAGCGGATGCCCCGAGGTGAGGTAAGCCTTACCTGAAAAGTGGCTCTGACCGGCCGAAACACGCGTCCCGAAGGTCTGGCGATCGGGCGATGACGGGTCTAGCATCGGCCTCAGGACGCTCACCAGCCCGCGACATCCGGAGGCCGCCATGACCATGCTCGCCGATCTTCCCGCCGTCACCGAGTGCTCGGTCGAGGGCTGTTCCTACAACGACCACTCGCACTGCCACGCCGCCGCGGTGACCATCGCGGGCTCGAACGGCGACGCCCAGTGCGCCACCTTCATCCCGCTCTCGACCAAGGGCGGGCTCGACAAGGTCGTCACGCACGTGGGCGCGTGCCAGCGCGCCGACTGCGTGCACAACTCGTCGCTCGAGTGCACCGCGCCGGCCGTGCGCATCGGCGCCGGAGCCGACGCGGCGGACTGCCTCACCTACGACGCGCGCTGAGCGCACGCGATCACGACGGACCCCGTCGCGGGGCGCGATCGAGTCGCCGGCACGCTGGGGCTGGCCGTTACCGGGTCGCAATGCGGAGGGATTCTCATTGCGACACCTGTCGGCTAGGCTCGCCTGAACGATCCGCGGATCCCCGTCGGTCGATCCTCGACCGAATCAGGAGGAGCGCGTGATCGATTCGTCGCTCCCGCAGGAGCCCGTCGCGCCGCGAGTGGACGCGCAGCGGTACCGCTTCATCGAGCACATCGGCTCGGGCGGCATGGCCGACGTCTATCGGGCTCGCGACACGCAGCTCGGCCGCGACGTCGCCGTGAAGGTCTTCCGCGACGACGGCGAGCCCGGCGGCGATCCCGTGCGGCGGGAGCGGGAGATCCAGCTGCTCGGATCGTTCAAGCATCCCGGGCTGGTCGAGGTGTACGACGCCGGCGTGCTGGAGCATCGCGGACTCCCACGTCGCTACGTGGTCATGGAGCTCGTCGTCGGCAGCTCGCTCGCGCGGCGCCTCGCCGCCGGCCGGGTGTCGCAGCGGTCCGTCGCCGACGTCGTGGCGAAGCTCGCCGACTTCGGGGTCGCGCAGTTCACCCACGCCTCGCGCATGACCGACTCCGGATCCATCCTCGGCACCGCGAGCTAGATTTCGCCGGAGCAGGCGCGCGGCGGAGACGTCGGCGTGGCGAGCGACATCTACTCGCTCGGCCTCGTGCTCCTGGAGGCGCTCACGGGCGAGCGCGAGTACTCGGGCACGCCGATCGAGGCGGCGGTCGCCCGGCTGAGCCGCCGGCCGCGCATCCCCGACGACGTGCCGCCGCAGTGGCGCACGATCCTCTCCGCGATGACCGAGGACGACCCCGCCGCGCGACCGACGGCACACGACGTGTCCGCGACGATGCGCGACATCATCCGCGGCATGATCCTCTCCCGTCGGGAGCAGCGACGGCTGGCCCGGGCGTCGCGGCCGGAGTCGGCGGCGGAGGCGCAGCGGCGTCGCACGTCGGCGCTCCTCGCGGCGGGCGGCATCTGCGTGCTCGCCGGCGGCGCGGTCGGGCTGCTGCTCGGCCTGCACGTGCTCGGCTAGCACCGCGGCGTCTGGGCGCCTGGGTGCGGTCGCTCAGGAGGCGAGCGGTGCCGCCTTCGCGGGGTGGCACGCGGTCGCGGTCATGCGCCCCTCGGGGTCGAGCCGCTCGAGCAGCACGCCCGCGATGTCGTACAGGCGGTCGAGGTCGTCGGGGTCGAGCGCGTCGAGCACGTAGTGGCGCACGGTGTCGACGTGCCCGGGTGCCGCATCGTCGAGGAGCGCGAGGCCCTCGTCGGTCAGTCGCGCGTTCGTCGCACGGCGGTCCTCCGGGCAGGGGAACCGCTCGATGAGGCCGCGCTGCTCGAGTCGCTTCGCCACGTGCGAGAGGCGCGGGAGCGTCGCGTTCGTGCGCGAGGCGAGCCGGGTCATGCGCGACGTGCGGTCGGGTGACGACTCCAGGCTCATCAGCACCGTGTACTCGAAGTGCGTGATCTGCGCATCGCGCAGCAGTTGCGCGTCGAGCACGCCGGGGAGCAGCTCGGCCAGGGCGATGAGCCGCACCCAGGCGGCCTCCTCGGGTCCCGTCATCTCGGGCGTCGTCTGCGTGTCCACGGGTCCATCCTATCGAAAAGTTGACGCATCAACCAATGTGTGCGTACTATTCAGTTGTTCCTACAACCAAAACGAACGGGAGACCCGAATGACCACGGTCAGCATCTTCGGCAACGGCAACATGGGCACGGCGATCGGCGGCATCGTCGCCGACGGCGGCGCCGACGTGCAGTACCTCGGCCGCGACGCGGCATCCATCGACGGCGACATCGTGGTGCTGGCCGTGCCGTACCCCGAGGTGGCCGGCATCATCGCCGCCCACGGCACGGCGCTCGCGGGCAAGGTGGTCGTCGACATCACCAACCCGCTCGACTTCACCACGTTCGACTCGCTCGTCGTGCCGGCCGACTCCTCGGCCGCCGCCGAGATCGCCACGGCGCTGCCCGACTCCCGCGTGCTCAAGGCGTTCAACACGAACTTCGCCGCGACGCTCGTGTCGAAGACGGTCGGCGGCGTGCCGACCACCGTGCTGGTCGCGGGTGACGACGCCGACGCGAAGCAGTCGCTCGCCTCGGTCGTCG